>NZ_JBNCKO010000010.1:0-278064 GCF_049841595.1 Micromonospora sp. DT228 | reverse complement strand
GACCAATCTCCGCCTTGCCGGACCGCCGCCTGGACTCCGCCTCGGCTCGACCGAGGACTTTGACACACGCCCTAGGAGTCCGCGGGCACCCCGGCGTCGAGTTGGCCGATCATCGGTGCGATCAGGTCGTTCAGCTCCCGGGCCAGGACCACGATGGCTCGGCGGGCCGTGGTGGCGACGTCGTCATCCGGACCGTCCGGGGCCGGCGGCAGATGGTCGAGCGGCACCGGCGCGTCGACCTGGAGCATCGCCCGCAGGTGCGGGCTGCGGGTCTGATCCTGCTCGGTCGGGGTCGTGTACTGGCCGAACAGTTGGGGCCAGTCGCGCCAGCCGCGGTCGCGTTGCCACTGCCTGGTCCAGGTGAGTTCGGCGGGCCAGCGGGAGATCACCGTCACGGCGCAGACCATGCTGCCGTCCCACGGGCTTCTCGTGCAGGTCGCCGAAACGATCCGCCGGTGCCAGCGGACGAAGCCGGGCGACAGCTCGGCGGCGACCCGCCAGGCGGTCGCCGCGAACCCGACCGGCGAGATGTCGCCCCAGGTGTCGGCGAAGTCGTCGAGCCGCCTGCGTACCTCGGCCTCGTAGCGGCCACCCCCGGCGGTGCCGTGCTCGCGGTCGAACTGCTCGTCCAGCCAGAAGGCGCGCGGCTCAGGCATTCCCTACCCCCGAATTCGTGAAGGTTTCTCAGGCACGACGCGACCCGTTTCGCAGTCAGGCAACCGTCACCGAACGTACACGACAGGACCACGGTGGACGGACCGCCCACGCCTAGCGTGGGCGGTACGACGTCGGAGCGTAGTGGCTCCGACCGCCAAACCTCAGGGGGTCTCGTGCGCAGGAAATTCGGCTTCGTCTCGGTGGGCGTCATGCTGCTGGCCAGCCTGGCCGTCGCTCAGCCGCCGGCCCAGGCGGACGCGGCGGGCGCGCCCACCTCGTCCGCGACCGTGACCGAGGCACGCGCCACCATCCACGGACGGGTGCCCACCGACGCGGACACCGCAGCGGCGGCGGGCCGCGCCTACTGGACGCCGGAGCGCATGCGCGCGGCACGACCCGCCCCCATGCCGCAGGGGACCGACACCTTCGACCGGGAGGCCGCCGACCGCCCCGGCCGGATCGGTGCGGCACGTGACGTGGCCACGCCCGCGACACCCCGGTCCCTGGCAGCCGGTGTGCGCGCCACCGCGGCCGGCGCGGAAACCCAGGCGGTGAACGCCTCACCCGGGGTCGGTCGCGTCTTCTTCACCCACAACGGCGAGAACTTCTTCTGCTCCGGCGGGACCATCAACAACCCGCAGGCGAACATGGTGTCCACCGCCGGGCACTGCGTACACCCCGGTGACGGCGGATCCGTCTGGCACGACAACTGGGCGTACGCGCCGGAGTACACCGAGGGTGAGGAGCTGCACGACCTCTGGTTCGCCAAGGAGTTCACCTCCGTCGAGGGTTGGGTCGACTGGGGTTACCTCTGGTGGGACTTCGCGTTCGTCACCATGCACCCACTCAAGGGCGACCGGCTCGTGCACGTCACCGGCGGGCAGGGGCTCAGCGTCAACAAGTCCAAGACGCTCACGGCGATGCTGCTCGGCTATCCGGCCGAGGCCCCGTACGACGGCCTGTCGCAGTACTACGCCCAGGGCGCCCTCAAGGCCGCCGGGGCGCAGCGGATCAAGCTGAAGAACTGCCCGCTCAACCATGGTTCCAGCGGCGGCCCGTTCCTGCGCGCCTGGGACAACGACCTCCGATTCGGGTACGTCAACTCGGTGATGTCGTACAAGTTCTCCGGCAACATGTACGGCCCCTACTTCGACGACGACGTCCTGGACATCTACAACGTCGCGAAGAACAAGCAGTGACCGGCGCCGGTCCGGTGGCTTGACAACCACCCCTGTCCAGAGTGGACGATGCACCGTGCGGATTCTCGTGGTGGGTGGCAGTGGCCTGATCGGCGCTCATGTCGTGGACGTGCTGCGCGAGCGCGGCCACGCCACCACCACTGTGGCACGGACCGCCCAGCCGGGGGTCGACCACCTCCTCGATGCCGGGTCCGCCTCGATCGAGGACCTGCGGCCGTTGCTCGCCGGTCACGACGGTGTCGTGTATGCCACCCGCACCGACGAGCAGCGGCCGCTGCCCAAGCCGATCTACCCGGAGTTCCGCCGCGACAACGTCGAACCGGTGGTACGCCTGTGCGCCGCCGCGCGCCAGGAGGGTCTGACCCGCGCGGTCGTCATGGGCTCGTACTACACCTATTTCGACCGGCTGCATCCGCAGTGGCGGCTGGCCGAGCGGCACACGTACATCAGGTGCCGTGTCGAGCAGGCCCGGGAGGGACGGGCGGCCGCCGGCCCGGACCTGCCGGTCGCCGTCCTCGAACTGCCCTTCGTCTTCGGTCGGGCCGGTGACCGGCTGCCCAACTGGGCGGGGCCGCTGGACCGGTGGGCGCGGTCGCGTACCCCCCTTGTCGTGCCGTCGGGCGGAAGCGCCGCGGTCGCGGTGCGCAGCGTCGCGGAGGTCGCGGCGGACGCCTTGGAGCAGGCCAGCGGCGCGGACATACCGGTCGCCGACGAGAACCTGACCTGGGACGACATGATCGGGCGCATCGCCGAGGCGGTCGGCCGACGCCGCCGGGTGGGCCGGCTGCCGGCCGGCGCGGCGAAGGCCGCGTTCCGACTCGGCGGCGCGTTGCAGGGCCTCGCGGGCAAGGAGTCGGGCATCAACGTGACCCACCTCGCGGGCCTTCTGCTCGCCGAGCTGTTCGTCGAGCCGACGACCGGCCGGTCACTGGACCCCGCGCTGCGCGAGACCTTCCCCGCCTAGAGGGCGGCTCTAGCTCTCGGCTGCCGGTGGTCGCGCCAAGAACGCGGTCTTGACGTCGGCCGAGAACCCGCAGGCGCGGTAGAAGGCATGCGTCGCGGGGGTACGCGAGCTAGTCATCAGCATCGCCTTGTAGCAGCCCGCGTCCCAGGCGGCCTGGAGCGTGCCGGCCATGATCTGCCGGCCGAGCCCGGTGCCGCGCCGCGACTCCTCGACGACCACGTTCTCGATGACGGCGTACGGCGACGCCGACCGGCTGAGGTTGGGGATCAGATTGAGGTACGTCGTGGCGACGACGACCCCGTCCAGTTCGAGAACGAACAGGCGCAGCCCCGGTGTGGCCACGATCTGCCGGAACACCACCTCGTCGGATCCATCGTCGAGCACCGGATCGTCGGGGTTGAGTTGCCGGTAGAGACGGATGATCTGCGCGAAGTCATCGGGCCGAGCCGCACGGAACATGCCCCGAGCGTAACGAGAACGCCAGGAGCGCCGGCCCGCGCAGGCGCCGCTAACGGTCGGTGCCCCGCACACCGCGATACACCGCGGTGATGACCACGAAGAGCGTGCCGACGAGCACGACGGTGATCGCGGCGTTGACCGCCACGGGCAGGTCCTGAACCAGATACTGCTTCACGTAGTTGCTGCCGAGAATGACGCACAGGTAGACCCACCAGGGCGCCCACCTGCCGTTCTGTTCCTCTTTCCCGCTCACGAAAGACCCCTTTCGACAATGGGTGTCGGACCCTCGGCCGTCGACGGCGGCCGGGGCACCGCGGACAGCGAGGCGACATCCATATCCACTCTGGCCCCGAGATTCGGCCGTGCCATCGACAGCGGGAACGAAAGGGACCTCATCAGTTGGTCGTACGACCGCTCAGCTCAGCGAGTTACTTCCGCTCGGCCGGGTGGGCCAACCGGAGGAGGTCGCCTTCCCGCGCGGTCAACGGTGGCGGGCGTGGTCCTGTGGCAGGATGCGGCGGTGCAGAACGTCGATGTCCGCGCGGCCACCCCCACTGATCTCGCATTCCTTGTCGACATGCTTGTGGAGGCCATCAACTGGCTGCCGGAGCGCGACTGGTCGCGCGAGCGGATCCTGGCCGACCCCGCGCTGGCGCACTATGTCACCGGGTGGATGCGGCCGGACGACGTCGGGGTGGTCGCGGTGGAGCCGGCCGGTCAGCCGGTCGGCGCGGCCTGGTGTCGGCACCTGACCGCCGCTGACCCCGGTTACGGGTACGTGAGCGACGACGTGCCGGAGTTGACCATCGGCGTGGTGGAGTCGTGGCGGGGTCGGGGTGTGGGCCGGATGCTGCTGCGCGCGGTCCTGGACGCCGCGGGCGCACGCGGCATCCGTCGGGTGTCGCTGAGTGTGGAGCGTGCGAACATCGCCGCGCGTCTCTACGCCGCGGAAGGGTTCCGCACGGTCGAGTCGTTCGAGAACGCGGACACGATGGTCGCCGACATCCACGCCTGACGCTCGCCGTGCTGGCCCTCAGCTGAGGTGTTCGGCCAATCCGACGATGATGCCCTCCGGGCCACGGACATAGCAGAGCCGGTAGACGTTCTCGTACTGCGTCAGTTCCCCGACCAGCTCGGCCCCATGCGTCCGCAGGCGGGCGACGACGTCCTCGACGTCGTCGACGGCCAACATGATCCGGCGAATGCCCAGCGTGTTCGCGGGCGCGTCGGTCGGCTCGGCCCTGATCGCCTCCGGCGTGTGAAACATCGCCAACTCGACCTTGCCGTGACCGTCCGGGGTCCGCAGCATCGCGACCTCCTGCCGGACGTCCTCGAGCCCGATCACCCGCTCCACCCAGCGCCCCTCGACCGGCCCCCTGCCCTCCAACTCCATCCCGAGTTCGACGAAGAACGCGATGACCGCGTCAAGGTCGTCGACAACGATGAGGGCGTTGTCCATCCGCTGGATCGTCATGCCGGATCTTCCCCTTCGGTGGTGCGGCCGTGCCGGCCGCTCACGTCCGGGAGACGGAGTCACCCGGAGTTCTCGGCCCGCTATCCGGCTTGCGCGCATCGTCACGGCCTGCGGCCGTACCCTCCGCGGGAAACATACCGCCGACGAGGCCCGGCACCATTCTCGGCGGCCGGGCCTCGTCGCCTCCGTCGATTACGCTGCCCGCCACCGCTTCTTGGCATCCGTCGCGGTGGTCGTGCACACCATCGGCTTACCGGTCTTCGTCACGCCACGCGCCCCCTGGGTCGAGCAGAACGCTCCGGGATGCACAGTCGACACGGCGGGCGGCTTCGGTTTCGCGGTGGTCGGCTTCGGCTTCGGCGCTGTTGTCGTCGCCTTCGGCTTCGGCGCTGTTGTCTTCGGCTTCGGCGCTGGCGTCGTCGCCTTGGCCTTCGGCTTGCTCGTCGTCGGCTTGGCGACCGGTCGGGATGTCGGCGCACCAATGGTGCGCTGCGGACCCGGGGTCGGGATCAGGGCGGGCGACGGGGTGGTGGACGCCTCTGCGCTGGGCGTCGGACTGGCGGTGACAGTCGCGTTGTCGACAATACGGTCGCGGACCGTCGAAGCGGTCGCGGTGGCCACCGCAACGGGCTTCTTGTCACTGTCGTCGTCGGTGAGCGCGCCAATGGTGCCGACGCCGCAGCACAACAAGACGGAAATGGCGGCGGCGATACCGACGGCACCGAGATTCCCGTTCTTCTTCTTCGCAGGATAGGTGGTCACCCTCCGGAGTCTGCGCGACGGGGTTGTGGGCAGACACCACTGATCGGGGACAGTTGGACCCCAAGGAAACAGGTGGTGGAATACCGCAGGATCATTGTCGTCGCCCGATTGTCGACGTCCGGCGGCTGGCCGTACCAGAAATTCCGGGAATCAGCAGACCGCGTACGCCGAACTGGTCGAACACAGTGGCCCACTCGCGGCTGCCCACCCGGCGGCGCCGGTGGCGGTCCGCAGTCTGCTGTTCCGTCGCGGGGGAACGGGTACGGGCGCGACGACTCATCACTAGGTTGGGATGGGATCGGCAGTGTCGGCCGGGCCGGGCACGATGGGCGTCGCCGCCGCTCGACGCACACCCCGATCGACGCCTCGCCACCCGTTCCAGGAGGAGGACGCGATGCAGGCCATCCACAAGGTCCGCCACCGACAGGCCGACGTCGACGGCCTGGAGGTGTTCTTGCGCGAGGCCGGACGGGCCGGGCAGCCAACCGTACTGCTGCTGCACGGGTTCCCGAGCTCGTCGCACACCTTCCGCGAGGTCATGCCCACACTGGCCGACGTCGCGCACGTGGTCGCACCCGACCTCCCGGGCTTCGGCATGTCGTCGTCACCAACCGTCGACGAGTACGACTACACCTTCGAGAACCTCTCCCGGACGATCGAGAGCCTGCTCGACCAGCTCGACGTCGAGCGCTTCTTCGTCTACCTGCACGACTTCGGCGCACCGGTGGGATACCACCTGGCCACCCGCGCCCCGGACCGCATCCGCGGCCTCATCGTCCAGAGCGGCAACGCGCACTCCGACGGCCTCGGCGAGCAGTGGGACGACGCCAAGGCGTACTGGGCCGACCCGACCGACGAACGGCGCGCCACACTGCCGGACTGGTTGACCTTCACCGGGACCCGCGACCAATACCTCGCCGGGCTGCCCGAGGGCGTACGCACGCTGCAACCTCCCGAGTCGTGGCACCTCGACTGGGAGCGCATGCGACGACCCGGCAACATCGACGCCCAGTTCGCGCTGTTCACCGACTACGCCAACCACGTCGCCCGCTTCGCCGAGCTGGCCGACTACCACGGTGCCCACCAGCCGCCGGCGCTCGTCCTCTGGGGACGGCACGACCCGTTCTTCGACGTCGAGGAGGTCCTCGCCTACCACCGCGCCCTGGAGCGGATGGACGCGCACATCTACGACGGCGGGCACTTCCTGTTGGAGACACACGCGGCCGAATGCGCCGACCTGATGCGGGCGTTCGTACTCGACAACACCTGAGCCGGCGCGCGGCGCGGCACGCATCGTGGCGCAGCAACCAGACAGCGCCTATGCCCTCGCCCCACTCGGACAGGACGCCCTACCGCGCCCTGCGCCCCCTCGTGCGGTGGTCGGGCGACTGGGCCCGCGCCCTCGCCGACGGCGACCAGGCCACCATCCGATCCAGTCCCAACGGCACGGCAGCACCATAGGTCGCCATCGCGGCAACTTTTCTCCCTACCAGCCGTTGTTAGAGGAGGTGCGTCCGTTGTTCGCCGAGTGCCGTCGAGCCCCGGCCCGATCGTGGCCGGAGGAACCGGGAGACCTCACCATGAGAAGCCACAAGGCACACCGGGGACCCCTCGCGACGGTAGTTGCGGTGGTTGTGCTTCTCACCGGATGCGCGAGGCAGGGCCAGCGGGATTCCCCAGACCCAGGACCGCCGATCTCCGGCACCACGGGGGCAGCGGTGCCATTGGCACCGGAGAGGCTGATCGACTCCTGGACACTCGTCGATGTCGCTGACCCCGGCGCGGGCACGATCCTGCGGCTCGCAGACAGTGAGCTACACCTGATCGGCAGCCACTGCGGCACCGTGGGCGGGAACTGGCGGGCCAACAGCGAAGGTGTCTTCCTCGCCGACGTCTGGTCGGCTTCCAGCGCCGTCGTCGAAGGCACCCCTGGCTGCGAGAAGGCCAGTCGAGAGACACCTGGGTGGCTGCGGAGCGTGACCGCCTACCGCTTCGACGGCACAGGGCTACCTCTCCTTCTGGACCGCCGGCGGCAACCGGTCGCCCGGCTGATCCCCGGGGCTACACCGACCCCCGAGCCCGACATGGACGCCTCCGTCCTGGCGCCGCCGGTGGTCACCGACGAGGCTCGACGGAACCTGGCCCCCGCCGTCGCACTACCGGCGGCGCTCGTACCCTTCGACCAGCGGCAGCCGGCGGGGCGTTGGGCACCCACAAGCGGGCACAGGGCGGCGTACCTGGAGTTCACGGCGGACGGTGAGTGGCACGGATCCGACGGCTGCAACGACCAGAGCGGTCGGTGGATCACCGCTGCCGGCGGCACCCTGCTCGCCACCACGAGAGCAGCCACGCTGGCGTTCTGCGCCGACAGCGTGCCGATCGGACAATGGGTCACCACGGCCCGACGAGCCGGTCTCGACGGCAAGGTTCTCGTGCTCCTCGACACTCAGGGCAAGGAAACCGGCCGGCTGTCCCCCACGAACTGAGCACCGACCCAGAGCCCAGGCATCGCCACCGCTCTGCTGACCACGGTCCGCGAGGTTGCCCGCCACCTGATCAACCGAGCCGGACTCATCGATCGGGCCGACGTTGCCAGACGCTCGACCGACCCAAACCTGGAACTCGCTCCCCGAGAGAGTCGACTCATCCCACCACCTCAGGCCGTTCCGCCCACTCCGCAACGCATGCTGATCGGTCAATTCGTAATTCGACTGACGCCGTTTCCCGCGAAGGATGATGTTGCACAACGATCGAGGGTTTGTCGAGATCCCATTGACCGGCAAGGGCTAGTCCGACGACAACCGATGAACACACAAGGGTCGGTCTGCGGCGTCGTCGCGCGCAATGCCTATCGCGCTTCCCGATGCCGCGCCATACTCTACGCGTCCAACCGCATGCCCTGGGTGACATACCCGGGCGTCTGCTGACAGGAGATGACGTGCTCAGACGCGCTTCCACGCTGGGGGTTGCCCTGCTGGCCTGCTTCGCGTTCATCGGCGTGGCCGCCGTGCCGGCGCAGGCGTGGGTCGGCGAGTGCCCCATCGATTCGGAGTGTGGCGGTGATGGCGGTGGGGGTGGCGGCGGCGGGACGCCACCCACCCCGGCCTACAACCTGCAGGGAGTCATCCAGTTGGAGGACACCGGCCACGAAGGAAGCTGGCCACTGCGTCAGGGTGGCATCAAGGTCCGCGGCTACTCCCGGCTCGCCACCTGGGGCAACGACCGGGTGGACGCCAATTACATAAACGTCCGGTGTTCCGCCACCGTGCTCAACTACTCCACCCACGACTACGACTCCGAGAACAACGGCGCCCTCGTCGACGTGACCTTCTGGTCTCCGACCGTCCCGGTCACCGGCGTTCCCGTCCAGTCCCGCACGGCCACGATCAACTGCATCCACCACGCCGAGAAGAACGGTGTCAGCTACGACACCACCAGCACCGCCCAGTTCATCATCCCCGAATGATCCCCGGCGGGGGCGGTGCAGATCGGACCGTCCCCGCCGCCTTCGGCACCGCCCGGTATGGGGTGCCAGGCTCGGCAGCTTCGCCTTGTGCGTGACCTGGCAACTCGTCGTCGGCTATGAGCCTGACCTCGACCCGAGCGCACTGTGTTCGACGAGGCCTGCGGGAAGGTCAGTGCGTCCGGACTTCTGCGTTGTCAGCGCGACGAGCTGGGCGCGCAGATCCACGGCAGGTTCACCGAGCACGATCGCGCTGATCACAAGCTCGACCATCACTCGGTCATATCGTTCAGAGCTGCGACGGTAACGCGACGGGTCGGACTCCACCGTCGCCGCTGAGATACGCCAACCACCGCCACCAACGGGCGAGAACGACGCTTCGAATATCCCGTTGCCGGTCCAGCTGCGATGCAGGAAGGCGACCTGGTCCTCAACGAACACGTTCCACTTCTCGTCCATGCCGCGAGCCTCGTAACCGAGCTTGATCCGATCCCATTGCCCGTCGGACCACGTGCGGGTCGGCAGCTCGGCCATCGGCATCGGCATCGGTGCCACGATCGGAAACACCTGCCGCAACGTCGACCGGGTGACCGGCCACGGTTCGATCATCAGCAGATCCTACGGGCGCGACGGCTGACCGGACCAGGACCACTCAGGAGCCCGACTTACCATCGACCGAGGACATGGATCCAGGGCGGTCGAGGAGGTTTCCGCGGGTGGAGTTGGACCAATTCAACACGGCTCGCCGTCGCTTCCCCGTCGGCGCGCACGTCGTGGGTCAGGTCGTCCGCATACCGAGGCCCGGAGCGATCGGGTTGTTGGTGGATCTGGGCCAGGAGCCAGAGGGCTTCGTCGACGTCCTGGTCCTACCGCACGACGCGGCCGACTGGCCTCCCGTTGGCGCAGTGATGACGTTCGAGGTTCTCGAGCACCGGCCAGGTCAGGTCCGCCTTCTGCCTCTCGACGAGCAGTTCCGCTCACAGACCTATCAGCCGAGTAGCCTGAGCCACCAGGAGTGGCTGTCCATCAGGATGCGCTTCCCCATCGGCTCCGTGGTCACCGCGACCGTCACTCACGTCTTCACCTCGAACCGGGAGTACGTGGTGCGGTTCGCGGATTGCTGGTCAGCCCTGGAATGGAACAGCCAGGCCCCGAAGGTTGGCGCCACCGGCAGGTACACCGTCACCCGGCATCTGGATCACACTCAACGGGTCATCCTTGCGCCGGCCAGCTCAACCCCGCACGCGGCGGGCCATTGATGCGGCTTACTTGGCGTTGAAGTAACTCGCCTCCGGGTGGTGGACCACGATCGCGTCGGTGGCCTGCTCCGGCATCAACTGGAACTCCTCGGACAACTCCACGCCGATCCGCTCCGACCCGAGCAGGTCCACGATCTTCGCCCGGTCCTCCAGATCGGGGCAGGCCGGGTAGCCGAACGCGTACCGGCAGCCCCGGTAGTCGTTGCGCAGGATCCCGGCCAGGTCCCCAGGGTCGTCGGTGCTCAGCGGACGGCCGTCGGGCAGCGTCAACTCGGCCCGGATGCGCCGGTGCCAGTACTCGGCGAGCGCCTCGGTGAGCTGCACGGACAACCCGTGCACCTCCAGGTAGTCGCGGTATTCGTTGCGGGCGAACAGCTTCGCCGCGTACTCGCTCACGGGTTGCCCGACGGTGACCAGTTGCAGCGCGACCACGTCGAGCTGGTCGCCCTTGGGCTTGAAGAAGTCCGCCAGGCAGAGCCGCCGCTCCTGCCGCTGCCGGGGGAACGAGAACCGGGCGCGCTCCGCGTGCCCGTTCTCGTCGAGCACCACCAGGTCATTGCCTTCGGAGTACGCGGGGAAGTAGCCGTACACCACGGCTGCCTCAAGGACCTGGTCGGCGATCAGCCGGTCCAGCCAGTAGCGCAGACGCGGCCGGCCTTCGGTCTCCACCAGCTCCTCGTAGGACGGACCCTTGCCGCCCCGGGCGCCGTTCAACCCCCACTGCCCGCGGAACGTGGCCCGCTCGTCGAGCAACGCCGCGTACTCGGCCATCGGCACGCCCTTGACGACCCGTGTGCCGAAGAACGGCGGGGTGGGCACGGGCACGTCCACGGCCACGTTGGAGCGGACCGAGGAGTCGTGCAGCTCCGGCAGGGACTCGGTCACCATGGACCGCTGCCGTTCCCGGCGGGCCCGCCGCGCCGCCAGGGCCGCCTCCCGCTCCGGGTCGATCACCGGCGCGCCACCACGCTTGGCGGTCATCACCTTGTCCATCAGGGACAGCCCTTCGAAGGCGTCCCGCGCGTAGTGCACCTGGCCGGGGAACACCGACCGCAGGTCGTCCTCGACGTACGCGCGGGTCAGCGCCGCCCCGCCCAGCAGGACCGGCCAGCGCTCCGCGACCCCGCGGGTGGCCATCTCGGCCAGGTTTTCCTTCATGATGACGGTGCTCTTCACCAGCAGCCCGGACATGCCGATCGCATCGGCGCGGTGCTGCTCGGCGGCGTCCAGGATGGCGCTGATCGGCTGCTTGATGCCGATGTTCACGACCTCGTAGCCGTTGTTGGACAGGATGATGTCGACCAGGTTCTTACCGATGTCGTGCACGTCGCCGCGCACGGTGGCGAGCACGATGCGGCCCTTGCCGCCGTCCTCGATGGTCTCCATGTGTGGTTCCAGGTAGGCCACCGCGGTCTTCATCACCTCGGCGGACTGGAGCACGAACGGCAACTGCATCTGGCCGGAGCCGAACAGCTCACCGACCACCTTCATGCCGTCCAGCAGGATGTCGTTGATGATCGACAACGGGGACCGGCCGCCGGCCATCGCCTCGTCCAGGTCGGCCTCCAGGCCGTTGCGCTCACCGTCGACGATCCGCCGCTTGAGCCGCTCGTCCAGCGGCAGCGCCGCCAACTCCTGGGCCCGGCTGGCCCGGGCGCTCGTCACGTCGACACCCTCGAAGAGCTCCAGGAAACGCTGCACCGGGTCGTAGCCCTCGCGACGCCTGTCGTACACCAGGTCCAGGGCGACCTCGCGCTGCTCGTCGGGGATCTTCGACATCGGCAGAATCTTGCTGGCGTGCACGATCGCCGAGGACAGGCCGGCCTGCACACACTCGTGCAGGAACACCGAGTTGAGCACCTGCCGGGCCGCCGGGTTGAGCCCGAACGAGATGTTCGAGATGCCCAGGGTGAAGTTGACACCCGGGTAGCGGCGGGCGATCTCCCGGATCGCCTCGATCGTCTCGATGCCGTCGCGGCGGGTCTCCTCCTGGCCGGTGGCGATCGGGAAGGTCAGCGCGTCGATCAGGATGTCGGAACGGTCCACGCCCCAGCGGCCGGTCAGGTCGTCGATCAACCGCGCCGCGACCCGGACCTTCCACTCCTGGGTACGCGCCTGGCCCTCCTCGTCGATGAGCAGCGCCACCACCGCCGCGCCGTGCTCACGGACGATCGGCATCACCCGCGCGTACCGGGACTCGGGGCCGTCACCGTCCTCGAAGTTCACCGAGTTGACCACGCAGCGACCGCCGAGCATCTCCAAGCCGGCCTCCACCACATTCGGCTCGGTGGAGTCCAACATGATCGGCAGGGTGGACGCGGTGGCGAACCGGCCGGCCAGCTCGCGCATGTCCTGCGTGCCGTCGCGGCCCACGTAGTCCACGCACAGGTCGAGCAGGTGCGAGCCGTCCCGGGCCTGACTGCGGGCGATCTCCACACAGGCCCGCCAGTCGCCGGCGAGCATCGCCTCCCGGAACGCCTTCGAGCCGTTGGCGTTGGTCCGCTCCCCCACCATCAGCACCGACGCGTCCTGGGCGAACGGCACCGGGTGGTAGACCGAGGAGACGCCCGCCTCGTGCCGCGGCTCACGGGCCGGGGCGGTGACGCCGTGCAGCCGCTCGGACAGCACCCGGATGTGCTCCGGGGTGGTGCCGCAGCAGCCGCCGATCAGACCCACGCCGTACTCGGTGATGAACCGCTCCAGGGCCTCGACCAGCTCCACGGGAGTCAGCGGGAAATATGCCCCGTCGGCGGTCAGCACCGGCAGGCCGGCGTTCGGCATCACCGACAGCGGGATGCGGGAGTGCTGCGACAGGTAGCGCAGGTGCTCGCTCATCTCGGCCGGGCCGGTGGAGCAGTTGAGGCCGATCAGATCGACCCCGAGCGGCTCGATCGCCGCCAGGGCCGCGCCGATCTCGCTGCCGACCAGCATGGTGCCGGTGGTCTCCACGGCCACGTTACAGATGATCGGCACCGACTGGCCCAGCTCGGCCATCGCCCGCTTCGACCCGACCACCGCCGCCTTGACCTGCAGCAGGTCCTGGCAGGTCTCGATGATCAACGCGTCCGCGCCACCGACGATCAGACCGGCGGCGTTCTCCTGGTACGCGTCGCGCAGGGTCGCGTACGCGGCGTGCCCGAGGGTGGGAAGTTTGGTGCCCGGCCCGATCGAACCGAGCACGAAGCGGGGCCGCTGCGGTGTGCTGGCCGCGTCGGCGGCCTCCCGGGCGATGCGCGCGCCCGCCTCGGACAGCTCCCGGATGCGCTGCGGGATGTCGTACTCGCCGAGGTTGGCGAGGTTGGCGCCGAAGGTGTTGGTTTCCACGCAGTCCGCGCCGGCGGCCAGGTAGGCGTCGTGCACCCCGCGCACCACGTCCGGCCGGGTGACGTTGAGGATCTCGTTGCATCCCTCGAGGCCGTCGAAGTCGTCGAGCGTGAGGTCCGCGGCATGCAACATCGTGCCCATCGCCCCGTCGGCGATGAGAATCCGTTCGGCCAGCACATCCATAAACGAAATCCGCACCTGTCCAGGTTAGTGCGGCTGCCGCCCCGCTCATCGGCCCTCGACACCCGATCCCACATTGTGTCAGCGGGATCACGCTGTCCGGTCCGTTCGTGTATGACCGGGCCTGGAAGCGGCCGACCGGCGCGGCCGACAGGCCGTACCTCCGCCCGGGACGTAGGCTGACGGACGTGAAGGACAACAGGGACGCCGCCGTGCACCACGGTACGACGACCGGGCGCCATCCCGGCGCCGGCCGCGACGAGCAGGGTGAGGTGACGGCGTGACCGAGTTCGACGGACTGCCGGTGCTGCGGTCCCCGGTGGCCATCGCCGCGTTCGAGGGCTGGAATGACGCCGCCGACGCGTCCACCGCCGCCGTGGAGCACCTTGAGCAGGTCTGGAACGCCCGGCAGATCGCCGAGTTGGATCCGGAGGACTTCTACGACTTCCAGGTCAGCCGGCCCACCATCACGATGGCCGACGGGGAGACCCGCCGGGTGGAGTGGCCGACGACCCGGTTCATGGTGGCCAGCCCGGAGGGCACCGACCGTGACGTGGTGCTGATCCGCGGCATCGAGCCGAGCATGCGCTGGCGCACGTTCTGCGAGCAGGTGCTGGAGATCTGCCACAGCCTCGAGGTGGAACGGGTGGTGCTGCTCGGCGCGTTGCTGGCCGATGTTCCGTACACACGGCCGCTGCCGATCAGCGGCAGCGCCTCCGACGCGCAGGCCGCCGAGCGTTACCAGCTCACCCCCACCCGCTACGACGGGCCGACCGGCATCGTCGGCGTGCTGCACGACGCGTGCACCCGCGCCGACGTGGACGCCGTCTCGTTCTGGGTGCACGTGCCGCACTACGCCAACAACCCGCCCTGCCCGAAGGCCACCCTCGCCCTGCTGCACCGGGTGGAGGAGGTCGTCGACCTGCCGGTGCCGATGGCCGACCTGGCCGAGGAGTCCGCCGAGTGGGAGCAGCGCGTCCGCAGCGCCGCCGAGCAGGACGCCGAGCTGGGCGAGTACGTCCGTGAGCTGGAGGAACGGGTCGGCGACGAGGGCATCACCCCGCTGACCGGTGACGAGATCGCTCAGGAGTTCGAGAAGTACCTACGCCGCCGGGGCGGTTCGGCAGGCCCCACCGCCGGCTCCTGGTAGCACTGCTCATCGCGGGCCCTCGGACCTTCGTGGTCCGGGGGCCCGTTTTCGCGTGTCCGGGGTAGCGCCGACACACCCTCTAAGGCATCCTAGGAACCTAGATGTGATCAAGGAGGCGGGTGTGCAGATCAATCCCGGGGCCGCCGAGTTCCCACACCGACAGATCGCCGCACAGCTCAAGGCCCAGGTGCGCCGCGGCGACTGGGGGCCCGGCGAGCGACTGCCGTCCATCCCGGCCATCGCCGAGATGTTCGGCGTCGCGAAGCAGACCGTGCAACGCGCCGTCGACCAGCTGCGGGTCGAGGGCATCCTGATCACCAAACCCGGCTCCGGTACGTACGTCCGGGGCACCCGACGCCGACTCAACCGCCTCTCCCGAGGCCGGTACGGCGGCTTCCGCGGCTACCACACCGATCTGGCCGCCCGCTACCGTCAGCAACTCGTCTCGGTCGGTCGCGCCCCCGCCCCCGCCGAGGTCGCCGACGCGTTCGGCGTGCCCGACGGCACCGACCTGCTCTGCCGCCGACACCTCGTCCGCACCGACGACTCCCCCGTCGAGGTGGGCGCCTCCTGGTTCCTGCCCACCGACACGGTGGGCACCTCGCTGGAGCGCGCCGAGGCGTTCGGCCGCCCCCTCTACCAGGAGGCCGAGGAGGTCACCGGGCGGCGCTACGTGTCGGCCACCGACACGATAAGCGCCCGCCAGCCCAGCCGGGAGGAGGCCGAGACGCTCCAGATCCGGCCGGACACCCCGGTGCTGCACCTGCTGCACGTCGCGTACGACGCCCGCCGCAAGCCCATCGAGGTAGCCCAGGCCACCTGGCCCGGCCCGATGACCACCCTCACCGAGGAGTACAAGATCCCCGCCCCGACCCCCGAGCAGGACCCGGACCCCGGCCTGGTCCTGGGCTAGGTCCGGCTCGCCGATCATGTCCGCCGGGCATGGCGCGTGGCCACGTCCAGGGCCACGACGCGATTGAGGGCGACTAACTCTCTTGCGCGGATGGGTCTGTAATGCAAAGCTGACTGCATGACACACGAATCCGCTTCCCAGGCGGACGGGCCTCACGAGCTGTTGGCGGCCGTGCGCGACCTGACACACCAGGTCCGTGTCGCCCAGCGCGGCACCTGGTTTCCACTGCTGGTCTTCGCGGTGATCACCCTGGTCGCGATACCCGTCTACCGGTACGCCCCCTACCTCGATCTCTTCGACACCTGCCGATCCCGGCCGCAGCACACGGTCTGCACGGCTCCCAACCCCGCGCAGCTCGGGTACTGGACGGTCGCGCTGGTGCTCGCCTACGCGGCGATCGCGGGCTTCTACGTCAGGCAGTCCCGACGGCGTGGCGTGGGCACCCCGATCCGCCCCTACGTCGTCGTCGGCGTCGCGTTGGCCGTGCTGATGGCAGCCGTGTCGATCTGGCTGACGTTCCACCCGCTCATCCCCGTCCCCACCGACCCCTTCTCCACCGGCCCGGTCGAGATCGAGGTCGGGCCGGCGGCGTGGCTCGTCAACGGGCTGGCCAGTCCCATAGCGGTCATCGCGCTTGCGCTGCTGGTGCTCGCGTGGGTCGAACGCACCTGGGCGCTGCTGGCGTACAGCCTCGTCTACTTGGCGATCGTGCTGGTGCAGGGCGGCCAGGTCATCCACTCGACCTCGCCGTGGTTCTTCCTGCCGTACCTGCTCGTCCCGGCGGCGCTGCTGCTGCTGGGCAGTGGCGCCTTCGCCCTGATCCGGGCGACCACCGAGGTTCCGGGGCGATGACCGACCATCCCACCAACGGCCTCGACGACGTGGTCCACCAGCGCGTCCGACTGGGAATCCTGGCCATCGCGCACGAGGCCCGCCAGGTCGAGTTCGGCTTCCTGCGCACCACCCTGCAGCTGACCGCCGGCAACCTCGGGCAGCACCTGACCGTCCTGGAGAAGGCCGAGCTGATTGAGATCGAGAAGGGCTACGAGGGCAAGCGCCCACGCACCTGGGTAACTCTCACCGCTGCCGGTCAGGCAGCCCTGCGCGATGAGATCGCCCACCTCAAGCAACTCATTCATGAGGTCGAACAAGCGGAGACGGCGCCGACCGCCGACCGGTGACCCGACGGCCAGCCGACGTGCGCGGACCGGATCCGGTGCCGCACGGGTCCGTCCGCCCGGCCACGGGCAGGCCCGGTGTCTCCACCATCGGAGCACTGATGTCTTCCTCATCGAAGAGCGCTGACGCCGCCGCAACTACACCCTCAGTGTATACACTGCGATTGTATCGATGGCCGGAGCGCTCCGTTGCGGCGTCGAGAAACCCAGGGGAGGACAAATGAAAACCGTGCAGCCAATGGGTGGACGGGGAATGACGCGCCGCGGCCTCGTCGGAGCGGCGCTGGCGACCGGGGTCAGCCTGCCGCTGGGCATCGCCGGCCGGGCCACCGCAGCCACCGCCGATCCGGGTCTGGTCCGGCTCACTCTGCCCCAGCCGACCGGGCCGTACCGCGTGGGAACGGTGTCGCTGCACCTGGTCGACCGTTCGCAGCCGGATCCGCTGGCCGGCCCGGGCCGGTACCGGGAGCTGATGGTCAGCGTCTGGTATCCCGCCCGAGACGTGCGCCGGTACCCGCGTGCCCCCTGGATGACCCCCGCGTCGATGCGCGCGCTGCTGGACTCCGCCGGGTTCGCACCCGACGCCGCGCTGGCGCCCCTGACGGCCGGGCACGAGGGTGCACCCGTACGGCATTCGCGCCGACGGTTGCCTGTGGTGGTGTACTCGCACGGCGCCGGCAGCCACCGTTCGGACACCACGATCGTGGTGCAGGAACTGGCCAGCCACGGCTACGTGGTCGTCACGGTGGACCACACGTACGACGGGTTGAGCGAGTTCCCCGACGGCCGGGTCACCGTCCGGGAGGACAACGTTGATTCCACCCCGTGGACCTACACCCGCGACGTCCGATTCGTCCTCGACCAGATCGCCGACCTCGCCGACGGGCGCAACCCCGACGTGGACCACACTCCGCTGCCGGCCGGGCTGGGCGCCGCCCTCGACCTGAGCCGGATCGGCATGTTCGGCTGGTCGAAGGGCGGCACCGCGACGGCTCTGACCATGGGCACCGACCGGCGGATCCGCGCGGGGCTGAGCCTGGACGGCCCGATGGTGTCGCAGCCGCTGCCCGCCACCGACCTGTACCGGCCGTTCATGCTGATGACGGCGGATTACACCCGGGCCACCGAACCCGCGGTCGCCGAATTCTTCACGCACCTGCGCGGGTGGCGGCTCAATGTTCAGGCCGAGGGCGCGATCCACGTGTCATACGGCGACAACCAGTGGCTGGTGCCGCAACTGGCACGGGTCGTCGGGATGAGCGACGAGGACCTCGCCGACTGGATCGGCACTCTCGACCCCGCCCGCGCGGTCCGCATCGGGCAGGCGTACCCGCTGGCGTTCTTCGACCTGCACCTCCGGCACCGCGGCGGCCACCTGTTGAGCGGCCCGAGCCGGTCCTTCCCGGAGGTGACGTTCATTCCGTGACGCGGTGATCGACTCCGCTTCCTGGAAGTCGGTGTGTCGCACCCGTCGGGACACCGCGACATCCCGGAAACCGAGTCGATCACCCTCCCGGGGCGGCACGGACGGGACGTGCGGCGTGCTCCGCCGGGAGGGCAGGCCTTAGAGGCGGACTCCCAGTAGGGCGTCCACCGTCTTCGCGAAGAGGGCGGGAGCCTCGGGGTCATCCGTGGCGCCGGCCAGGGTGGCGTCGGCCCAGCGGTCGGCGACCGCCAGGGCGCCCGGGGTGTCGAGGTCGTCGGCGAGGCGCTCGCGTACCCCGGCCAGCAGCTCGGCCCCGGACGGCCCGGCGGGCGCGGCGGCGGCCCGACGCCAGCGGGCCAGGCGCTCCTGCGCGGCCGTGAGCAGCTCGTCGGTCCAGGTGCGGTCGCTGCGGTAGTGCCCGGAGATCAGCGCCAGCCGGATCGCCATCGGGTCGACCTTGTCGGCGCGCAGCCGGGACACGAAGACCAGGTTGCCGCGGGACTTGGACATCTTCTCGCCGTTGAGGCCGATCATCCCGGCGTGCACGTAGTGCGTGGCGAACGGCGCCTGACCGGTGAGCCGCTCGGCGTGCGCGGCGGACGCCTCGTGGTGCGGGAACAGCAGGTCGTTGCCGCCGCCCTGCACGTCGATCCGGTCGCCGAGCAGGTTCAGCGCGATCACCGCGCACTCGATGTGCCAGCCCGGGCGGCCCGGACCCAGCTCGCCGCCCGGCCAGGACGGCTCGCCCTCGCGGGCGCCGCGCCACAGCAGCGGGTCGAGCGGGTCGCGCTTGCCGGCCCGGTCCGGGTCACCGCCGCGTTCCGGGAAGATCTCGAGCATCTGCTCGCGGGTCAGGTTGGATTCGTAGCCGAACCGGCCGGTGGCGGAGATGTCGAAGTAGACGTCGCCGGTGCCGTCGTCGAGCCGGTACGCGGCGCCGTCCTTGACCAGCACCTCGACCTTGTCGGCGATGTCCGGGATCGACTCGACGGCACCCACGTAGTGCGCCGGCGGGATGATCCGCAGCGCCTCCATGTCCTCCCGGAACAGCGCCGTCTCGCGCATCGCCAGGACCACCCAGTCCTCGCCGTCGCGGGCGGCCCGCTCCAGCAGCGGGTCGTCGATGTCGGTGACGTTCTGCACGTAGCGCACCGGACGGCCGGCGTCCCGCCACATCCGCTGCACCAGGTCGAAGGTCATCATGGTGGCGGCGTGACCGAGGTGGGTGGCGTCGTACGGGGTGATGCCGCAGACGTACATGCTGCCCGCGTCGGCCGGCTCGCTCGGGTGGACACCCTGCCGTGCCGAGTCGTACAACGCCAGCGGCTCGCCCCTGCCCGGCAGCCGTGGCACCTCGTGTCCCGCCCAAGACTCCATGGGATCAGCCTAGCCAGCCAGACGACCACGTCGGAGCGCCCCACGGGTGATCAAGATGACAACGTTTCACATTGGCGGCCAGGGGATCGCCGGCCAGTCCTCCGGTGGCTGCGGGAAGCGGCCGGTCTCGCGCAACCTGTCGATCCGGGAGGCCACCTCGGTCACCTCGGTGATGGTGAGGTGGTCGGCCAGCTCCGCGCCGAGCGCCCCGGCGACCTGCCCGGCGAGCCCGTCGAGCATCTCCACGGCATCCGGGGGCAACTGCTTGCCGGCCCAGCCCCAGAGCACCGTACGCAGCTTGTCCTCCACGTGGAAGCTGACCCCGTGGTCCACCCCGTAGATCCGGTCGTCGGCGCCGACCAGCACGTGGCCGCCCTTACGGTCGGCGTTGTTGAGCACCGCGTCGAGCACCGCGAGACGGGCCAGCCGTGGGTCGTCGGCGTGCGCGAGCGCGTAGGCGGCGCCGTCGTCGTCGCGGGCCGCGGCGATCGGGAACCAGCGTGGCGGCAGCTCGTCGGCGGGCAGGAAGCCCACAAGCGGCTCGGCGTCCTCCGGCTCGTCGATCCAGAGCTGGCAGGAGCCGGGGCCGAACGGGCCGTCGCGCAACACCGTGGGCGGCACCAGGCCCCAGCCGGTGGCCCGGGAGACCAGGTACGCCGAGACCTCCCGGCCGGCCAGGGTGCCGTCGGGAAAGTCCCAGAGCGGACGCTCACCCCGGACCGGTTTGTAGACGCAGCGGGCGGTGGCCCCGTCCAGGGTCAGGATGCCGCGCAACGTGGTGTTCGACGCGTCGACCAGCCGACCCTCCAGGTCGAGCGAGCCGTCCTGCAGCAGCCGCAGCGCCGCGTCGCCGTCCTGGCGAGGCTGGAGGCCGGACGAGGTCACCGGTGATAACCGTTGTGCCGCGGGCAGAGGTGCCCGGCGGGGTCCAACGGTTGGCCGCAGAGCGGGCACGGAGGCCGACCCGCGTTGACCACTCGCCGGGCCCGCTCGATGAACTGGCGGGTCGCCTGCGGGGTGAGCCGGACCCGGAGCCGGTCGAGGTCCTCGTCCGGCTCGTCGTCCTCGACATCGTCGTCGTCGGGGTCCTCGTCGTCCTCGTCGTCCAGCTCGACCTCGGGCTCCACCTCGCCCGCGGCGATCGCCTCGATCACCACGGTCGCGGTGTCCACGTCGAAGGCCAGCCCGAGGGTCCCGACCCGGAACTCCTCGTCGACAGGGGTGTCCAGTGGCTCGTTGTCACCGATCACCGGTGCCAGCTCGGGCAGGTCCACCCCGAAGCGACGCTGCGCCTCGGTGAGCAGCTCCTCCAGCTTCTCGGCGAGCAGGGACACCTGAACCTTTTCCAGCGCGACGCTGACCAGCCTGCCGCCGCCGCGGGCCTGCAGGAAGAACGCGCGCTCCCCCGGCGGCCCGACAGTCCCGGCGACGAACCGCTCCGGCGGTTCGAAGGCGTGCACCTGGTGGGTCATACCCACGACCCTATCCGGCCAGCCATGGCACCGCGCACCCCACCGACCCGAATCGCCCGAGGCACGCCGCGCCCGGCGGAGCAGGGGCGATTACCGGGCGTGGCGGCCTCTGCGGCGTGCGCTGACGCCCCGATCGGGGGCGGTGTCGTGACGCGCCTCACCGCGACCCACCCGCCCCACCGCCGACGGCCGCGTCCGAGTCGGCCACGCGGCTCGCGCGCCGACGCCGCTTTGCCGGCGGCGGCACCAGCGCCGCCAGGTCGCCGCCGGTGTCGTTGAGTCGCACCAGAAACGGACGCAGCGGCGTGAACCGGATCGCCGTCACCGACGCCGGGTCGGCCACGATCCGCTGAAAGGCATCCAGGTGTACGCCGAGCGCGTCGGCCACGATGGCCTTGATCACATCGCCGTGGCTACAGGCCAGCCAGACCGCCTCCGGCCCGTGTTCGGCGCTCACCCGGGCGTCCCAGGCGCGCACCGCCGCCACGGCACGCGCCGCCATCGCCGCCATCGCCTCCCCACCCGGGAAGACCGCCGCGCTGGGGTGCTGCTGGACGACCGGCCAGAGCGGCTCCTTGGCGAGCTTCTTCAGCGGCTGCCCCTCCCAACTGCCGTAGTCGCACTCGATCAGCCCGTCCTCGACCACCGGGGCGGCCTGCGGGAGCGCCAACTCCAGGGTCTGCCGGCACCGGATCAGCGGGCTGGTCACCACGGCGGCCAGCGGCACCGCCCGCAGCCGCTCGCCGACCGCGGTGGCCTGGGCGCGTCCGGTGTCGTCCAGCTCGACCGGTTGCCGGCCGGCGAGGCCGCCGTCGGCGTTCGCCGTGGTTCGGCCGTGTCGCAGAAGCAGAAGGGTCGCCACGGGACCACCCTATGACCTGGGTCCCGCGCCGGGCCGTCGCGGGCCGCGCAGGCACCACCTCAGGTGGGCGGCGGGGAGACGACAGCGGCCCCCGGCCCCGCCCGAAGGCAGGACCGGGGGCCGTCGACGGGTCGGTCAGGTGGCGTCGATCGCGCCGGTCAACAGCAGCGCCAGGACCAGCGTGCCCAACGCGACCCGGTACAGCACGAAGACGTACAGGGTGTGGTGGGCGACGTAGCGCAGCAACCAGGCGATGGCCGCGTACCCGATGCCGAAGGCGATCAGGGTGGCCACGATCGTCTGGGCCACCGTGGGCACGGAGGTGCCCGGGGCGGACGGCTCGAAGACGTCCCCGAGGCTGAACACGCCGGACATCACCACCGCGGGGATGGCCAGCAGGAACGAGTACCGGGCCGCCGCCTCCCGGGTGAGGTTGAGCAGCAGGCCGGCGGTGAGCGTGCCGCCGGAGCGGGACACCCCGGGGACCAGCGCCATGGCCTGGGCGAAGCCCATGACGATGCCGTCCTTCATCCGGAAGTTCTCCAGGGTGCGGGTCTGCCGCCCCCAGTACTCCGCGAACGCCAGCACGAAGGCGAACACGATGAGCGTGGTCGCCACGACCCAGAGATTGCGGCCGGCGGTCTTGATCTGGTCCTTGAACAGGAAACCGAACAGCCCGATCGGAATCGAGCCGACGATCACGTACCAGCCCATCCGGTAGTCCAGGCTGGACCGGACCGACGTGTCCCGGATGCCGACCAGCCAGGTACGGGTGATCCGCCAGATGTCCTTGGCGAAGTAGATCAGCACGGCCGCTTCCGTGCCGAGCTGGGTGACCGCGGTGAACGACGCGCCGGCGTCCCGGTCGAAGAAGATCGCCGAGGTGATCCGCAGATGCCCCGACGAGCTGACCGGCAGAAACTCGGTCAGTCCCTGGACGATGCCCAGGACGATTGCCTCAACCCAGGTCACTCGCCGACTCCCGAAAGATCAAGTGCCTCGGCGACGGTACGCAGGGTCTGCACACCGCTGTCCCGGTCGGCCACGAACAGGGTCACCGACAGCGTGGTGACGCCGGCGGCAGCGTACTCCCGCATCCGCTCGGCGATGCGCTCCTTCGGGCCGAGCAGTGAGGTGCGGTCGATGAACTCCATGGGTACGGCCGCGGCGGCGTCGCGCTGCCGCTTGGCCAGGTACAGCTCCTGCACCTCGCGGGCGGCGTCGCCGTAACCCATCCGGGTGGCGAGCTGGTTGTAGAAGTTCTGCTCCCGGCTGCCCATGCCGCCCACGTACAGCGCCGCGTACCAGCGCACCAACTCGGCGCAGGAGGCCACGTCGTCGCCGATCACCACCGGCACCGAGGGCACCACGTCGAACCCGGCCAGGTCCTTGCCGACCTTGGCCCGCCCGGCCCGGACCGAGGCGAGCTGCTCCTCGGCGAACTCCGGGGCGTAGAACACGGCCAGCCAGCCGTCGGCGATCTCGCCGGCCAGCTCCAGGTTCTTCGGGCCGACCGCGGCCAGATAGATCGGTATGTGCTCGCGTGGTGGGTGGAAGCCCAGTCGCAGCGCCTTGCCGGGGCCGTCCGGCAGCGGCAGCGTGTAGTGCTGCCCCTCGTACGCCACCTCCTTGCGGGCGATGGCCAACTTCACGATATCGACGAACTCGCGGGTCCGGGCGAGTGGCTTGGCGAACCGCACACCGTGCCAGCCCTCGGAGACCTGCGGGCCGGAGACGCCCAGGCCGAGGCGGAACCGCCCGCCGGAGAGCGCGTCGATGGTGGCGGCGGTCATGGCGGTGGCGGCCGGCGTACGGGCGGGGATCTGCATCACCGCGGCGCCGACGTCGATCCGTTCGGTCTGGCCGGCCATCCAGGCGAGCATGCTGGGCGAGTCGGAGCCGTAGGCCTCCGCCGCCCACACCACCGAGTAGCCCAACCGGTCCGCCTCCTGGGCGAGCGCCAGGTGGTCGGCCGGTGTGCTCCACGCCGTCTGGTATCCGAGACTGAGCCCGAGTCGCACTGGTCCTCCCCCATCCGTGGCACAGGTCGCACCAGGTTACGCAATGCCGATAACGGACTCGATCACCGGCTCGACCCCTTTGCTCCCCCCTCCATCGGGGCAGCCCAGGGCGGCGGAACCGGCAGAACCGGCAGAGATACGGGAGCGAGGATATCCGTGGCGGCAGGTTCGAAATAAGGTTCACCCATGCAACAGCGACCGCTCGGCCGAAGCGGGCTGGCGGTTTCCCGGCTCGCGCTCGGCACCATGACCTGGGGCCGGGACACCGACGCCGACGACGCGGCCGCCCAGCTGAAGAGTTACCTGGACGCGGGGGGCAACCTGATCGACACCGCCGACGTGTACGGCGACGGCGACGCCGAGTCGGTGATCGGCTCGCTGCTGGGCTCCCTCGTGCCCCGCGACGAGCTGCTGATCGCCACGAAGGCGGGGTTGCGGCCGGGCAGTGGCCGACGCCGCGACGGTTCCCGGGGGCACCTGCTGCGGACGTTGGACGCGTCGCTGCGCCGGCTCGGCACCGACCACGTCGACCTGTTCCAGGTGCACGGGTACGACCCGGACACCCCGCTGGAGGAGACCCTCGCGGCGCTGGACCACGCGGTGGCCAGCGGCAAGGTGCGCTACGTCGGGGTGTCGAACTTCTCCGGCTGGCAGACCGCGCGGGCCGCCGCCTGGCAGACCGCCTGGCCGGGGCGGGCGCCGGTGGTCGCCACCCAGGTGGAGTACTCGCTGCTGGAACGGGGCGTGGAGCGGGAGGTGCTGCCCGCGTGCGACGCGCTCGGCCTCGGCCTGCTGCCCTGGTCGCCGCTGGGTCGGGGCGTGCTCACCGGCAAGTACCGGCACGGCCGTCCGGCGGACTCCCGAGCCGCGTCGCCGCACTTCGAGCGGTTCGTCTCGACGTACCTGGAGCCGCGCTGTTCCAGCATCGTGGAGGCGGTGGCCACCGCGGCCGGCGGCCTGGGCGTGTCGCCGCTGGAGGTGGCGTTGGCCTGGATCCGGGACCGGCCGGGGGTGACCGCGCCGATCCTCGGCGCGCGGACGGTCGGGCAGCTGCTCGGCGCGCTCGGAGTGGAACGGATCACCCTGCCGACGGAGATCACCACCGCGCTCGACGACGTCTCGGCGGTGCCACTCGGCTACCCCGAACGCGACGGCTGAGCCGCCGGCCGGGTCACGGCTGGGGGCGCTGCCCGGGGAGGTCGAGGATCGCGGTCAGGAAGCGCGACTGGTCGTCGCGCACCGCGGGCTGGGTGAGCCGGATCCACGAGCCGTCGTCGAAGACGATCGTGGACGTCAGCTGCACGAGCCCGGTCGCGCCGCGCTCCGAGTCGACCCGGGCCACCCGGTCGCGGCGCACGCTCCACAGCACCCGCGGTTGCCGCCGGTCGGGCCGGTCGGCGTCCGGGCGGGGGCCCATCCGCAGCAGGTGCAGGTGGGTGTCGGTCACCGCCAGCGGGGTGCCGTTGTAGCGCTCCAGGAAGAGCAGCAGGCTGCCGGCGAGGGTGGCGAGGTCGCCGCTGAAGACGTACCGGCGACGGTAGGCGATCTCGGCGAGCTGCTCGGCCAGCGGGCGGTACAGGCTGAGCCGGAACAAGGCCCGGAACGCCTCCTGCTCCTCGGTGAGCGGGATGGGATCCCGCTGCACCCGCTGCTGTGGTGGGCCCGGCTCCGGTTCGGCCACCTCCGGCACACCGGCGGCGACGGCAGCGGCCTTGCCGGGCAGCAGCAGGACGCCCGCGGCCAGCCGGACCGGTGTCAGCACCGCGTCCACCCACACCACCGGGTTGACGATGTTGAGCAGCCCGAACAGCACCTTCGGGTCGAGCGAGTCGACGAATTCGTCGGCCATCACGCCGGCGAGCTGCCGACCGGCCTTGTGGGTCGACGGAACGCGGACCGGGCCCAGCCCCACATAGCGCAGCTCCTGCCCGGGCAGCAGCGGCGCGACGAGAGCGCGTTCGGGCTCGTCGCTGGTGCGGAGTTCGTCGCGCAGCTCACGGGCCTTGTCCCGGGCGGCCCGCGCGCCGCCGAGCACCGCGTCGGTGAACCGACCGAGCCGGCCTCGCTCCCCTGACATCACGCGTTCCTCCCTATCGGCCCGCCGGCTGGCCCGCCGGCGGTTGCCCGAAGACATTCTGGTCGATCCAGTCCGCCCCGCCCTGCACCGCCTTGTCGACCTGGTCGCCGACCTGGTCGCTGCCGGGAACGGAGAGCCCGCTCGTCAACGCGACGGTCCCCCACGTGACGCCGTGCACGACCGAGTTCGGCACGTTCCACGGCAGGTTCGTCGCCCAGTCCCGGGCGATCACCCGGGCGCCGTCGGTGACGCCGTGCGTCCGCAGCGCGGCGGCCCGGTCGAGGGCGCCCATGTCGAACGGGGAACCGGACTTGCCCAGCTTGTAGGTGCCCTTCGAGGGGTCGAGGATCTTGTGGAACCACTTGTCGGCCTTGCCGGCGGCGTGCCGCTTGTCGGCGTACTTCTTGCCGGTGCGCAGCTTGCCCTGCATCGCGACCAGCTTGTCGAGGTGTGCCTGCAGCTTGCGCAGGTACAACATGACCCGCTGCAGCAGCCGGATGACCTTCTGCAGGTGCGCCGCCAGCGGTCGCATGACCTTCAGCATCCGGGTGGCCACGGTCAGGGCCCGGGTCACGGTCACGCCCACGCCCACCGCCCAGGACGCCCCCATCGTCACCGGGGCCATCAGCAACGCCGTCACGAGCGTCACCAGCATCCAGTTCACGAACTCGACGCACAGGTCGACGAGCACGTCGTGCACCGTCTGCAGGCCGTCGGCGACACCCCGCAGGTACTCGGCGGTCGCCGCGAACTGGTCGGCGACGTCGAGCATCTGCTGCTCCACCTCGGTCAGCCGCTGCCCGTACGCCAGGCCCGCGGGTGAGCGCCACCCGGGCTGCGCGGACTCGCGGACACCGCGGTGCCCCTGCGCCAGGTCGCGCACCTGGGTCGCCAGCGCGTCCCACTCGGCGGCCTTCGCGCGCAGGATCTCGGGCTCACCGTCGACCAGGTCGACGAGCTGGATGAGCGGCCAGGCCAGGGTCCGGCAGACACTGTTGACGGCGTCCTCCACCCCGGACAGCGCGCCGTCGAGGCCGTTCCACAACTCGACGGCGCTGCCGGCGGGGCCGCTCATCCGGGCAGCCCCGACTGGATGGCCTTGAACCCGGCGTCGAGGTCCTGCTCGTTGCGCTCGTACGCCTCGGCCGTGTCGGCCAGCGCCGTGGTGACCCGGTCGAACGCGGCGTTCGCGGCGCCGAACAGCTCGCGGCCGCCGGTGACCTGCTCGGCGTACTTCGCGCGGAGCAGGTCGCTGGCGAACGGCAGGTGACCGAAGGCGCCCGACGGCACGTCGCCGGCCGAGACGATCTGACCCTCCAGCGCGGCGAGCGAGCTGGCGACCTGCTTGGCGACTGTCTCCAGTCGACGCACCGCCTGCACGTCGACATCGATATCCGGTGGCATGCCGTTCCTCCCCCATGAGTCGAGCGCACCGACGATACGATTCCCCGGCCACCGGGCACCACCCCGTGGCACTGTCCACGGGGGAGGATTCTCATGACTGACCCGACGTCCGCGTTCGACGCGCTCGCCGGGCGCATCGCCGACATCGAAGGCCGGTACGCGGGCCTGGGCGACGACCTGGCCGAGCTGTCCGGCACCGCGCTCGACGACAGCGGCCTGGTCTCGGCGACCGTCGACGCCACCGGCGCGCTGACCGGCCTCACCCTCGCGCCGGCCGCCCTGCGCGCCGGCACCGAAGGGCTGGCGGAGCTGGTGCTCGACGCGTACCGCAAGGCCCGCACGGTCGCCACCGAGCACGTCGAGGACCACGCCGAGGGGTTGCAGGCCGCCATCGGGGCGGACCTCACCGACCTGTTCGGCAAGCCCGGCGACTTCTCCGCGCTGGGGCGTCTGGAGGAGACCGTCGCCCGGCTCGGGCGGCTCACTGACCGACTGCCGCCCGCGTGAGCTCGCCGACCTGGCCGGAGATCGTCGCGCGGCTGCGGGACACGGTCGCCCGCTGCGACCGGGACACCGACCTGGAGCTGTCCGCCGGCCCGCGCGGAATCCGGCTGCTGGTGCGCCGCGAGGTGGTCCGGGCGCTCTGCCCGGGCCACGACGAGGCACGCCTGGCCGCGCTCGGCTGGCACCGCCCAACCGGTGACGAGAGCTGGTGGTACGAGTCGGCGCGCACCCCGGAGCAGGTGGAGCGGCTCAGCGTGTTCGTGGCCCGTACCGCCGCCGAGGTGCTGACCGACGAGCCCGGCGCGCTCTCCTGTCGGGTCGTACCGCCGGTCGCCCGCCGTGGCCCGACGGTGTCGCCGTCCGCCCCCGGCCCCACGGTGCCGCCGGCCGCTGACCCTGACCCGGCAGCGCTGTCGGTCGCCCAGCCGGCCCCGACCGAGGCGGCTGCGACCGAGGCGGCGGCCGAGGCGGCGGCCGAGGCGGCGGCGGCTCCGGCGGCGGCAGGACCGGCCGAGGTGGCGGAGCCGGCGGTGGTGGCGGCGCTCGCCGCGGCTGTCGACCGGCGTGACCTGCCCGGCTATCTCGGGGCGCTGGCCGGCGCCACGGTGTGTGTCCCGCTGGCCGGGGAGCCGGAGCCGGACGCCGACTTCCCCTGGACGGTGGTCGGCGACGCGACGGGCGCGCCGCTGCTGCCGGTCTTCACCTCGCCCCGGGCGCTCACCGCGTTCACCGGGGCCGGGGTGCCGTTCGTCGCGCTGCCCTGCGCCGAGTTGTTCGAGGACTGGCCGAACCCGTCGTGGGGGCTGGCGGTCGACCCGGGCAGCGCCCGGGCGGTCGCCCTGGCCGCGCCAGCCCTCGCCGCAGTGCTGACGGCGAACGTCCCCACCGGCTGACGCCCCGCCCCACAGCCTCGTCGATCATGGAGCTGTGGTGCCCGGTTTGAAGCTCTGACGGGTGCTTCGTCACCCACACGACTCGATGGTCGACGAGGGAGTGCGGCCTGACGGGGCGGTGGGGGCCGGGCGGGGTGGGCGTGGGAGCGGGTGGGCGGGCACTGGGCGGGACGAACCGCCCACGGCAGCGTCGTTGGTCACTCCAGAGGGGTGGCGAACAGGCGCTGGGCTGGGCAGCATGGAAGGTATGGACTACGAGTACGCGCCGCTGCGGCTGCCGCCGAACGTCGACCGGTTGACCGCCGCGGCGCAGTTGGCGATCCAGGCGGAGTTCTCCGGATGGGAGTTGGCCCGGGTGCGGTTGTACCGGGACGGCACACGACAGGTGGTGCTGCGGCGGCGACGGGTCAACCAGCCGCAGCCGGGCCTGTCGTACTGACCGCCGTACGCCCGGGGCCCAACTGGGCCCCGGGCGTCGAACGGCACTAGTGCTGGTGCCCGGCGTGGTCGTGGTCGTCGTCGAGCTCCAGGAACGGGTGCTCGTCGAGCCGGCCGACCAGTCGGTCGTCGACCGCCGGCTGGAACGGGCCGACCGCGTCGTCGTCGTCGAACGACTCCAGATCGACGGGTGTGCCCACCTCGCTGACCATCACCACCCCGTCGAGGGGCTCCAACTCGGGGACGTCCAGCGCGCCGAGCGAGCCGTCGCCGCTCTGCAGCAGCTCCAGCACCGCCTCGCCGACGCCCTCCACCGGCGCCGGCTCGTCGTCCTCCGGGGTGCTCTCGCGACGGGCCGCGTCGGCCACCCGCAGCAGCGCGGCGACGCTCGGCACCCGGTAGTCGCGACGCTGGCGCACCGAGATCACCCGAGGGTGCGGGTCACTGGCCTCGGCGCCCTCGCCAACACCGAAGCGCTCGTCGGCCTCGTCCGGGTCGATCGAGTCGACATCCCACGGCGTCACCTCGCCGAAGGCGTCGAGCAACCGCTCGTCGTACGCGAAGGAGGCGTTGTTCAACGCCACGTACGCCTGCCAGACGTCGTCGTCGTCGACGCGGCCCTGCGCGGCGCGAACGGCGGCCAGGTGGTGGCGGGCCGCTTCGATCACCCGCTCGAGAGCGGCGTCCAGCTCACCGTGCTGGTCGGTCATGTGGGGCAGTCCCTTCACGTTGGGGAGGTCGCGCGCCGGATGCAGCGCCGGGCGCGGCTAGCAGGTGCGGAGGAACCGGTCGAGAACCCGCACGCCGAACTGTAGTCCGTCGACCGGAACGCGCTCGTCGATGCCGTGGAACAACGCCGAGAAGTTCAGGTCGGCGGGCAGCCGCAGCGGCGCGAACCCGAAGCAGCGGATGCCGAGCTGGGAGAACGCCTTGGCGTCGGTGCCGCCGGAGAGCATGTACGGGACCGGTCGGGCCCCCGGGTCCTCGGCGCGCAGCGCCGCCGACATGGCCTCGACCAGGTCGCCGTCGAAGGTCGTTTCCAGCGCCGGCTGCCGCTGGATGTACTCGATCGCGATGTCCGGGCCGACCAGCTCCCGTAGCTGCCGCTCCAGCAGCTCGGACTGGCCGGGCAGGCTGCGGCAGTCGATGGTGGCGGTGGCCCGGCCGGGGATGACGTTGTCCTTGTAGCCGGCGTCGAGTCGGGTCGGGTTGGCGGTGTTGCGGATGGTCGCCCCGATGATGTTGGCGATCGGGCCGAGTTTGGCGATGGCCGTCTCCGGGTCCTCCGGGTCCAGCTCGACGCCGAGCAGGTCGGAGACCTCCTCGAGGAAGGCCCGCACGGTGTCGGTGACCACCACCGGGAAGCGGTGCCGGCCGATCCGGGCGACCGCCTCGGCGAGCGCGGTGACCGCGTTGTCGTCGTGCACCATCGAGCCGTGCCCGGGGCGGCCCTTGGCGTGCAGTCGCAGCCAGTCGATGCCCTTCTCGGCGGTCTCGATGAGGTAGAGCCGCTGGCTGTCGTTCACCGAGTAGGAGAAGCCGCCGACCTCACCGATCGCCTCCGTGCAGCCGTCGAAGAGGCCACTGTGGTTCTCCACCAGGAACCGCGCGCCGTAGTCGCTGCCCGCCTCCTCGTCGGCGGTGTACGCGAGCACGATGTCGCGCGGTGGCCGTACGCCGGTGCGCTGCCAGTGCCGCACCACGGCGAGCACCATCGCGTCGAAGTCCTTCATGTCGATCGCGCCGCGGCCCCAGAGGTAACCGTCGCGCAGCTCGCCGGAGAACGGGTGCACCGACCACTCGTCGGCGTCGGCGGGCACCACGTCCAGGTGGCCGTGCACCAGCAGCGCTCCCCGGCTCGGGTCGGTGCCGGGGATGCGGGCCACCACGTTCGCCCGGCCCGGCGCGGACTCGTGCAGGACGGACTCCACACCCACCTCGGCGAGCTTCTCCGCCACGTACTCGGCGGCGCGGCGCTCGCCGACGCTCGTGTCGTTGTCCCCGGTGTTCGTGGTGTCGATGCGCAGCAGGTCGCGGCAGAGGTCCACGACCTCTGCGCTGGGGTCGGGTCGGGCGGAGGCCGCATCGCTCGTCATCGCCTCTTCATACCAGTCGGCGTCGGCCGGCCGGCCGGCGCACCGGCACGGAGGCGCCGGCGCACCGGCACGGAGGCGCCGGCGCACCGGTGCGCGGGGACCGGCGCATCGACGGGCCCGGTTTCGCCGGGACCGGGTTCGGGTACCGCCGCCCACGACCGCACATCCCTGCCGGAGCTTCCGCCCGCCAGTCGAGGAGGGCACCATGTCCGCCGTTCCCCTGCCGCCGCTGCCACCCGCACCCGCGCCCGCGGAGGGCTACCGACCCGGTGGCCGCAACATCGCCGACATCGTCGACCGGGAGCACCGTCAACTGGTGGCGCTGCTGGACCAGCTGACCGGCCCGGGCGCCACGCCGCAGGAGGGGTTGCCGGTGCTCACCGCCGCGTTGTCGCGGCACCTCTCCGCCGAGGAGCAGTACCTGCTGCCGGCGGTACGCGCCGCGCTGCCGGCCGCCGCCGAGCGGGTGGACGCCGAGATCAGCGCCGACGCCAGCCTGCTCAGCGCCCTGAAGGGCCTGACCGACGAGGCGTTGGCCGAGGTCGCCGAGCGGGTCCGCCGGCACGTCGACGGGGTGGGTGCGCTCGTCACCGAGCTGCGCGCGGTCGCGACCGAGGAGGAGCTGATCCGGCTGGGTAACCGGTTGGAGATCGCCGAGGAGGCGGCACCGACCCGACCGCACCCGGGCACCCCGGCGACCCCTCCGTGGAACCGGATCGTCGAGCCGGCGGTCGGGGTGGTGGACAAGATGCTCGACGCGGTGACCCGCCGGCCGACGTACCTGGCGGACCTGCCGGAGTCGCCGCGGGACTGACCGACGGCGACGATCCCAAGTGCATTCATTATCACCGATCCGCTCGGGCTATTCCGCCGGCCGACGCGTAGTCCTACCGTCACGGTATGAACCTGGAGCTGCGTCACCTGCGGGTGGTCTGCGCGATCGCGGAGACGGGGAGTGTGACGAAGGCGGCGTCGGCGCTCGGCCTGGCGCAGCCGGCGCTGACCGCCCAGCTCCAGCGCATCGAGCGGACCCTGGGCGGCCCGTTGTTCGACCGGGACCGGCGCGGCGCCCGGCCCACCGCTCTCGGTGAGCTGGTGCTGGCTCGGGCCCGGGTGCTGCTGCCGGCGATGAAGGGGTTGCAGGACGAGGCAGCGCGGCTGGCCGGGGCCGGCGACGCGCCGCCGTGCTACCGGTTCGGCGGGGTGAACAGCCCGATCCTGGGCCGGATGGTGCACCGCCTGGCGGCCCGGCAGCCGCCCGCCCAGATCACCACGCTCGCCTCCTGGTCGGTGGACGAGTTGGCGCAGTTGGTGGCGGGCGGGCGACTGGACTTCGCGCTCACCGGGGTGTGCGGCGACGCCAGTCCGTCGGCCGGGTTCGGGTTGAGCTGGCAGGAGGTGGCCATCGACCCGGTGCTGGTGCTGCTGCCCGAGACTCACCCCCTCGCGGCGCAGGACGAGGTGCGCCTGGCCGACCTGCGGCACGCGCAGTGGGTGGCCGCCCCGGGTGACGGCTGCTTCGCCGACTGCTTCGCCGCCGCCTGCGCCCGCGCCGGTTTCACCCCCCGCAAGGTGTACGAGACCGACATCCGCGGCTGCGTCGACCTGGTGGAGGCCGGCGTGGCGGTGGCCCTGTGCCAGGCGACGTTCCGTCCGGTGGGCGGTCTGGTCACCCGCCGCCTCGCCGGCATACCGCTGCGCTGGCGGCTCCTTCTCGGCTGGCACCCGGACTCCCCCGCCGCCCGGGAGGCCGACCTGATGGTGGAGACGGCGAAGGCGGCGTACGTCGACTCGTTGGCGCCGCATCCCGCGTACCTGGACTGGCTGCTGCGCCACCCGGCGTTCGGCGTCCGGCAGCCAACCGGGCTGAGTGGGAGGTAACCGGCCGGTGGCGGTGCGAACCGCCGTTGGCCGGGTATCTGGCGGACATGACCGACCTCTACCCGCCCGCCGACGATCGCGAGTTGCTCCGTGCGGCGGCCGCCGCGCACACCGCCGCCACCCGTGCGGTGGAGGCGTTCCTGCGCCGCCTGCCGGAGGTGCCCGACCCGGCCGCCGTCACCGAGTACGCCAACCTGCTCACCCGGGAGGACCAGACCCGTGCCGACCGTGACGCCGCCGCCGACGCGGCGGGGCTGACCATCGCCAGCCTGGAACCGGACCAGGGCCAGTAGCGCAGACGCGAGCGGTGCCGTCCCCGCCTGGGACGGCACCGTTCGCGCGTGGCGTCGTTCAGAGTTCGACGAGCGGGTCGTGCCCCAGGTCGAGCAGCGAGTGCCGCCAGTCGTCGTCGGCGTTGCCGCGCGACGGCTTGGCGTCCATCAGCTCGCGGATCCGCTCGACCGCCTCCCGCATCACCTCGATGTCCTCCGGCGTGAGGTCGACCTTGCGCTTGTTCAGCACCTTGAGGATCTCCCGGCCCGGCTGGGGCAGGTCGAGGTTCGGGTTCGGGCTGAACGACTCCTCCCCGGAACCCCGGGTCAGCAGCCACGTCCGCAGCTGCTCCGACGGGACGTTGACCTCGGCGTGGAAGTCCTCCCAGAGCACTTCCACCTCGGGGTCGAGCCGCGCTTCGCGTACCATCAGGTCTCCTCTCCGGGCGGTTTCCCGGACGTCTCCGGGTCGTCCTTGTCGGGCTTGGGGTGCAGGCCCTCCGCGGGCACCCGCGTCCGGCGGGGGTTCGCGGTGGGCGGCGCCAGGATCGGGTCGGGATGGTCGTCCTCGTCCCGGGATCTCTCGGGCTCGTGTGGGTCCTCGTGCTCGTCTCGTCGCGCCGGCCCACTCATCGCGGGTGGGTGGTCGTGGCGGCGGTGTACCCCCGCTCGCCCGCGGACACGTCGAAGGTGAGCGCCCCGTCCCGGACGTCCACCGTGACCTTCTGCCCCGGTGAGATCGCCGACTCCAGCAGCATCCGGGACAGGTGGTTGTCCACCTCCCGTTGGATGACCCGACGCAGCGGACGGGCGCCGAACTCCGGTTGGTAGCCGTGCTCGGCGAGCCAGTCGATGCCGGCGGTGGTGAACTCCACCTGGAGATCCTGGGCGTGCATGCGGCGGCGGGTCTCCTCCAGCAGCAGCGCGGTGATGTCGCGCAACTGCTCGGCCTCCAGCCGGCGGAAGATGATGACCTCGTCGATGCGGTTGAGGAACTCCGGACGGAAGTTCTCCTGCAGACGGCGCATCAGCCGCTCGCGCAGCTCGTCGTTCTCCTGCTCGCTGCCCACGTCCCCGCTGCCGAAGCCGACCGAGCGCTGGGCGCCGGTGATCAGCTCCGAACCGAGGTTGCTGGTCATGATCAGTACGGTGTTCTTGAAGTTCACCGTGCGGCCCTGACTGTCGGTCAGCCGCCCGTCGTCGAGCACCTGGAGCAGGATGTTGAACACGTCCGGGTGGGCCTTCTCGATCTCGTCGAGCAGCACCACCGCGTACGGGCGGCGACGCACCGCCTCGGTAAGCTGGCCGGCCTCCTCGTAGCCGACGTATCCGGGTGGCGCGCCGACAAGCCGGCTGACGGTGTGCCGTTCCTGGAACTCGCTCATGTCCACCCGGACCATCCGGTCCGCCTCGCCGAACAACGCCTCGGCGAGGGCGCGGGCCAACTCGGTCTTGCCGACACCGGTCGGGCCGAGGAACAGGAAGCTGCCCATCGGGCGTTCCGGGTCGGCCAGCCCGGCCCGGGAGCGCCGGACGGCCTCGGCGACCGCGGTGACCGCGTCGTCCTGACCGACCACCTTCTGGTGCAGGTGCCCCTCCAGGCGCAGCAGCCGGTCCCGTTCCTCCTCGGTGAGCTGGCTGACCGGGATGCCGGTGGCCCGGGAGACCACCTCGGCGATCTCCTGCGGACCCACCTCGGGCACCTGCGACGAGGACGAGCCGTCGTCGCCGTTCGCCCGCCGGATCTCCTCCTCCAGCTCGGAGATCCGGTCGCGCAGCGCGGACGCGCGCTCGTACTGCTCGTCGGTGACGGCCTGTTCCTTGTCCCGGCGTACCTCGTCGAGCTCCTGTTCCAGCTCCCGCACGTCGGCGGCGGGCGTGCGGGTCCGCAACCGCACCCGGGCGCCGGCCTGGTCGATCAGGTCGATGGCCTTGTCGGGCAGGAACCGGTCGGTGACGTACCGGTCGGACAGCTCGGCGGCGGCGACAAGCGCCTCGTCGGTGAAGCGGACCTGGTGGTGGGCCTCGTAGCGGTCGCGCAGCCCGCGCAGGATCGCGATGGTGTCGTCGACGCCGGGCTCGGGCACCAGCACCGGTTGGAAGCGCCGGGCCAGCGCGGCGTCCTTCTCGATGCTCTTGCGGTACTCGTCGAGCGTGGTCGCGCCGATCACCCGCAGCTCGCCGCGGGCGAGGGCGGGTTTGAGCATGTTGGACGCGTCCATCCCGCCCTCGCTGCCGGCGCCGCCCGCCCCGACCAGGGTGTGGATCTCGTCCATGAAGATGATCAGCTCGTCCCGGTGCGCCCGGATCTCGTCGATCACCTTCTTGAGCCGTTCCTCGAAGTCCCCCCGGTACCGGGTGCCGGCGACAAGGCCGGCCAGGTCGAGTTGGACGACCCGCTTGCCGAGCAGGGTCTGCGGCACGTCACCGTCGCAGATCCGTTCGGCAAGTCCTTCGACGATGGCGGTCTTGCCGACACCGGCCTCGCCGATCAGCACCGGGTTGTTCTTGGTACGCCGCGACAGGATCTCGATGGCCTGCTCGATCTCGTCGGCGCGGCCGACCACCGGGTCGATCTGGTCCATCCGCGCCAGGTCGGTGAGGTCCTGCCCGTACTGGTCGAGGGTGGGCGTGCCGCGATCCGGTTTCGGTCCGGTCATCGGTCCACGCTCGGCGTTGGCGGCCTGCAACGACTCGGGTTGGATCCGGCCGGCGGCCAGCATCCGACCGGCCGGCGACTCCGGGTTGAGTGGCAGCGCCATCAGGATGTGCTCGGGGCCGATGTAGTTGGCGCCCATCGCCCGGGAGAGCTGGTGGGCGTCGAGCAGCGCCCGCTTCGCGGCTGGGGTCAGCGACAGGTTGGGCGGCACCTCTCCGCGTGGCGCCCCGTCGCCCTTGCCGCCGAGGGCGTTGAGCAGGGTGTCCGGGTCGGCGCCGGCCCGGCGTACCAGGTCACGGAGCTGTTCGCGTTGCAGCGCCGCCCAGAGCAGGTGGTCGGTGTCCAGGTCGTTGCTGTGGCGTTGCGCGGCCCGCCGGGCGGCGTCGGCCAGCATTTCCCGGGCGTCCGCGGTCATCAGTCGGGTGATGTCGACCCGGTGCGGCGGTCGGCGTCCTCCCTCGCCCCGACCGAAGTACCTGGCCAGGAATTCGTCCCACGGGTCGGAGCCGGTGTCACCGGGTCCCATCATGTCTGTCCTCCGCAGTCGGGCGCGGCACGGTCGGCAGGGGCTACCCGGCGCGCGCCCCGACAAACGCCCCGGGAGACGGCGTACCGGTATCCCGGGAGTGGCGTCGGGTCGGGGCCGGCGGTTGGTGGCAGGCTGACCGGATGGATGAGACCCCGCTGCTGATCGTGGATGGCGCCAACGTGGTGGGCTCCCGCCCGAACGGGTGGTGGCGTGACCGTGCCGGGGCGGCGGCCCGCCTGCGCGACTCGCTCGCGCCGGTGGCGACCATCGGGCTGCCGGCCCGGCTGCCCGCCCCGGTGGAGGTGGTGCTTGTGGTCGAGGGGGCCGCGCGGGACGTGCCCGGGACCGACGGCGTGCGGGTGGTCTCCGCCCCCGGCTCCGGCGACGACAGCGTGGTCGACCTGGTCGCGGGCGCTCCGCAGCGACGCCGGTTGGTGGTCACCGCGGACCGGGAGCTGCGCGAGCGGGTCACCGCCCTGGGCGCGGAGGTGTACGGACCCCGCTGGCTCCGGGATAATTGAGAAGTTCTCACACTGGGAGTCCCACAGAACGGACTCCCGGCACTTCCGGGGGCCTACCGGACAGGCGGGCAGGAACACCGACAGGGCGGATGTTCTTTCGCGGCGGCCGATAGGCTCTAATGGAGATCTCCCCGCCCCCAGGAGGTTCCGCCGTGGCGAGCGTCGCCGAGCTGAAGGCTGCCATCGATGTCGCCCTCCAACAGATCGGTGACGGGCAGACAGCCGTGCAGGCCGCCGGCGAGAAACTGGCCGAGGCGCAGCAGACCCTGGCCGGCGCGCTGGAGGGCAGCGGACACGAGACGGTGGAGGCGGCCCAGGCGTCGCTGACACAGGCCAGCCAGGAGCTGGAGGAGTGTCTCGCCGCGACACTTGTCGCGGTCGAGCAGGCGCAGCTCTACGTCGCGACCCTGTAGGCCGCCGTGTCCATCATCGAGGACGTCGGTGGGCAGGTCCGCGCCGCCACCGAGGAGTTCCCGGTGGCCCTGCTCGGGCAGGCGCTGGAGAAGTTCGGCCTGGCCTCCGAGCGACTGCGCTGGGTCCGCCAGGAGTCGGCGAACCCGATGGGGGTGCCCGAGTTGTCCGCCGCGACCGAGCACGCCGAGAGCGCCGGCTACGCGTTGCGGGTGGCCCAGGAACAGCTCTCGGCGTACCTGGCGGCGATCGGGTTGGGCGCGGACGGCGCTCCGGCGCCCCGCCCTGACCAGCGCGCTCCCCGACACGACACGCCGCCGGGCGCCGGGCCCACCGCAGTGGCGCCAGAGTCTGCCGAGCAGGTGCGAATGAGCCGCTGGTGGTCGGTGCGGGTGGCCGAGCTCACCGGCGGGCGCGAGGGCACCGACGACGAGCCGGACGGGCGGGTGGACGACTCCCAGGAGTTGCTGCGCCGAGTGGTGGGTGGTGTCCGCTCCGGCGACCGCGACCGGCTCCGCAAGGAGCTGCGCCGGGCGCCGGCCGACGTGGGGCTGGGAATGGCGGCGCTGGCGCCACCGCTGCTGCGCGAGCTGGCCGGTGAGCTGCTGGGGCACCCGCCGCGCGCCGCCGACCTTCCTCGGCTGCGCGGGGAGTTGGACGGGCGCGTCCGCGACCTGCTGCCCGGGCTGCCGCCACCGGTGCTGGAGACGCTGCTGACCCGGGTGTGCCGGATGCCGCCGCCGCGCGCCTCCGGGGAACCGCCACACGCCGCCGACTCCGCGGTGACCGCCGGTGTGGCGGCCGGGCTGCTGCTCGCCCGCCTCGGCCGGGACCTGCCCTCCGGCGACCGGGCCCAACCAGCGAGCCCAGGCCAACCAGCCGGCACGGGCCAACGCGGAGCGAGCCAACCAGCCGGCACGGGCCAACGCGGAGCGAGCCAACCAGCCGGAGCGGGTCAACAACGCGGAGCGGGCCAACAAGCGGGCCAGCCCGGCGGGGCGGGTGGCCGCCCCGGTGGTGCGGTCCGGCGGCCGGGGGACGCGGGAGGACAGCACTCCGGTGGGCTGCCGCCGCGTTCGGGCAGCCCGTGGCGGGACGCGCCGATCCGTCGGGGCTCCGATGGCTGACCGGCGTGGTCAGCTGGCCGGGCGGATCCGGGACACCCTGGCCGAGGCGTTGGGCGCGGCCCGTACCCGGTTGTCCGCCGCCCAGGCGGAGCTGACCTCCGGGCGGGAACGGTTGGCCCGGGTCCAGCGGGCCGCGGCCGCCGTCCCGGAGCGGGTGGGCGCACAGCGGGACCGGCGCATCGCCGAGATCGACGCCCGCTACTCCGCGCGGATCGCCGAGCTGGCCCGGCGTGCCGCCGAGGCGGCCCGACAGGAGGCACCCGGTTGCGCGGGGGCCGACTGGACGGGGTGGGCACCGACGCCGACCCGGCGCGCGGAGCCGCCCGGCGCGCTGCGGGTCGGCACGGTCCGGATCGACGGCGTCGACCCGGTGCCCGCGCTGGTGCCGCTGCTCGACGCCGGCCACGTACACCTCTCCGGGAACGACCGGGCCGGCTGCGACGCGGTGGTGTCCGCGTTGCTGCTGCGGGCCGCCGGCCGCGCCGACCCCGGGGCGGTACGGCTGGTCGGGTACGACCCGGAGCAGCTCGGTGGCGGGCTGGCCGGGTTCGCGCCGCTGGGCACGGCGGGGCTGCTGACGTTCGTCGGACCCGGCGGGCTGGGTCCCCTGCTCGACGACCTGGTGGAGCAGATCCGCCGGATCAACGAGACGGTGCTCGCCGGCGAGTACGCCTCGCTGCGTGAGCTGGCCGCGGCGACCGGCCGACGCCCCGAGCCGTGGCGGGTGGCGGTGCTGCTCGGCGGCGACGAGCTCAACCGGCACGAACGCGGCCAGCTGGACCGGGTGGTCCGCGCCGGCGCGGCCTGCGGTGTGCACCTGGTGGTGCACGGTGTGCCGGTGCCGGAGGACCCGACGGTGACCCGGGTGGTGGCCGGGACGTCCGGCGCACGGATCGGCGGGTCGGCCGGGCTACCCGTCCGGTTGGACCCGCCGCCACCGGCGACGCTTGTCACCGAGACCTGCCGGGAGATCGCCGCCCAGGTGAACGCCGGCCCGCCGCCGACCCCGTTCGCGGACCTGCTGCCTGCGCCCGAGCTGATGTGGCGGGAGGACTCCGCCGACGGGTTGACCGCGCCGATCGGTGAGGGGCCGCAGGGCCGGCCGGTGCGGCTGACGTTGGGCGACTACCCGCCGCACGCGCTCATCGGTGGGCCGTCCGGCACCGGCAAAACCAACCTGATCTTCGCGTGGATCGGCGCCCTCGCCGCCCGCTACTCCCCCGCCGAGCTGGAGTTCTACCTGCTGGACTTCAAGGAGGGGGTGTCCTTCGCGCGGTTCGCGCAGGGCCGGCGTGACCCGAGCTGGTTGCCGCACATGCGCCTGGTCGGCATCAACGTCAACACCGACCGGGAGTTCGGGCTCGCGCTGCTGCGGTTCCTCGCCGAGGAGCTGCGCCGGCGGGCCGACGCGGCCAAGAAGCACGAGGTGACCAAGCTGGCCGAGCTGCGCGCGGTCGACCCGACCGGGCACTGGCCCCGCATCGTCGCGGTGGTCGACGAGTTCCAGATGCTGCTGGCAGGTCGGGACGTGGTCGCCCGGGAGGCGGCCGACCTGCTGGAGGACCTGGCCCGGCGCGGCCGGTCGCAGGGCATCCACCTGGTGCTCGCCTCGCAGGACGTGCGGGGCATCGAGGCGCTGTGGGGCCGGCCCGCGCTCGTCGCCCAGTTCACCCTGCGCATCGCGCTGCCCAAGGCGCTGCGGATCCTCGCCGAACGCAACGACGCGGCGCAGTCGCTGCCCCGCTGGCACGCGGTGGTCAACGCCGAGTCGGGCATGGTGGAGGGCAACGAGGTCGCCCGGATCCCGTCGGCGAGCGACTGGGAGACGTGGAGCGGGTTGCAGCACCGGCTGTGGCGGATGCGCCCACCCGACGCGGCCCCGGCCCGGCTCTTCGACGGCGACGCGATCCCCCGGCTGCCGGACGCCCCGGACTTCCGGGCGCTCACCGCGCCGCCGGACGGGAGCGTGCCGCGCAGCCCGGTGGCCCTGCTCGGCGAGATCATCGACGTGCAGTCCCGCTCGGCGGCGCTGCGCCTGCCGCGCGCCCCGGGGCGCAACCTCGCGGTGCTGGGCACCCGGGTGGACGAGGCGTGCGCGGTGCTCGACGCGGCGGCCCGGTCACTGGCCCGCCAGCATCCGCCCGGCACCGCCCGGTTCTCCATCGCCTGCCTCGACGCGGACGCCGACCCGATGGCCCGTGCCCTGTACGACGACCTGGCCGACGACGCCGCCTGGTACGACGAGGAGACCGTCGGCGAGCTGATGGCCGAGACGGCCGACGGGCTGACCGGGCCGGGCAGCCCGCACTACCTGCTGCTGTTCGCTGTCGACGCGGCGGCCGGCGCGCTGGCCGCCCGCGCGGGGAGGCGCACCGGCCTGGAGCAGCTACGCCGGATCATGCACGACGGGCCGGAACGACGGACGCACGTGCTGGCCTGGTGGCGGGGCGTGGCCCGGATGCGCGCCGACCTCGGTGGCCCGGCCGCCCGCACCGACCAGATCGGCGCCTGGGTGGCGCTGGACGCGCACGGCGGCGAGCTGGGTGCCTCGCTCTATCCGGGCACCGGCGGCCCGGACTGGTACCCCCGCCCCTGGCGCGGGCTCTTCTTCGACCGGGCGGTCCACCGCACCGGACAGGTGATCATCCCCTATGGGCCCTCACGGTGAACGAACCAGTGGCCAGTGAGTCGTACGCGGCGCAGTTGCGGCGACTGGCCGAGCTGACCGCGCGGGTGGGTGAGCAGCGCGCCGAGGCGCACACCTGGTACGAGCGGCAGTGCGCGGCCGCCGAGCGGGCCGTCGCCGACGCCACCGAGCAGGTCCAGGACGCCGAGGTGGAACTCGTCGAGGCGCGCGAGCAGCAGGAACGGGTCGACGCCGAGGTGGCGCACCTGTGGCAGCAGGTGCGTAACCGCCTCGGCGCCCGTCGTCTCGGCGGCCCGCCCGCGCCCGCGGCCAGCGGCGGAGGCACCGACGCGGTGGTGCTGCTCACCCGGGCCCGGGACCTGCTCGACCGGGCCGGGCAGCCGGGTGAGCTGCCGGGCTCGGTCAATCCACTGCTGGCGCTCTGCGGGGTGGCCGGCGCGGTGCTCGCGTACGCGCTGGGGCTCGGGGCAAGGGCGTTGGGCGTCGGGTACGGCGGCGACCTGGCGGTCGGGATGCCGGTGCTGGCGCTTGTGGTGACCCTGATCGGGCCGTTGGTCGGGCTGGCGCCGGCGCGCGTACTGGCCGACCGGAGACACGCGGTGCTCGGCCCTCGGCCGATCATCGTGGTGCTCGGCGCGGGCCTGCTGACCACCGCGCTGCTGCTGGCACTCGGCCGCTGACCGGTCGGCGCGTCCACAAAGGGTTGTCGAGAAGCCGACCGTCGGCGCGGCGAAAATCAGCGCGCGATCTTCGATACGGTACGTCAAATGGTCAGCTTCCTCATGAGTTACCGCTCCGACGACGATCACGCCGTCGCGCGCCTGCTCGATGACGCGCTGACCGCGCGATTCGGCGGCGACAGCGTCGTTCGCGACGACCCCCGCGCGATCCTGCCCGTCGCCGAGCTCCGACGCCGCCTGTCCGCCTCGGCGGCGCTCATCGTCGTGATCGAACCTCACTCACACGGCGAGTCGGCGATCCCCGTGGAGCGCCTACCGGGGTTCAGCCGCCGGACGATCGCCGCCGCCCTCAGACAGCAGGTCCCGGTCATTCCGGTGCTTGTGGACAACGCCGAACTGCCCCGCGAGAGGCAGCTGCCCGACGTGCTCACACCGCTTCGCCAGCAGCACTACCGGCGGGTCCACACGGACAGCGTCCAGGCGGACATCGGCCACCTGGTCGACGACCTCGCAACGACCTTCGGCCCGGAGACCGCAACTGCCGGGCCGCCGATCCCCCTGATCCTCGGCGTGGAGCCGGTGCGATGGCTCATGCCGCCGCCCAGCCACGGGCCCTCGGCGGCGATCGTCTACTCGACCCGTCGGGGTGGTCTGGAGGCCGCCGACAGTGACCGGCCGATGTGGTGGCGACACCCCGGGTTCGTGGCCCGCTACTCGACGCGCTACGAGGTGGACACCAGCGACCACTCGGTCGTCGTCAACCTCCGGCTGCCGGCCAAGAGCGGCGCGTACCACTTCGAGGCGTCGATCACCGTCGGCCTCCGGGTGACCGACCCGGCGCTGATCGTCCGACACGCGATCACGGACGCCGGGGTCCTGGTCCGCGAGTTTCTGCTGGACACCTGCCGGCCGATCAGTTCGCAGTACGCCATCGACGAGATTTTCCCGGCCCAGACTGCCATGGACCGACGGCTCACCGACGACACCTCGGCGCTCGACGGCATCACCCTTTACCTGAGCAGCACCCGGCTGTCCCTCGACGATCGCACCAGTCGCTATGTGCGCGAGCGCAAGTCGAAGCGGCAAACAGACGACAGGCGCGAACGGGCCGAGCACCCCTTGGAGCGATCGGAGATGCGGAGGCTGAGCTCTTGGGCGACTGCTGAGGCGGACCGTGCGGTGAACGTCGAAATCGGGCTGACACCGACGTTCACCGGACCACCGACCTGGCCCCGTACGACGGGCAGCGCCGGGCCCTGGGAGAGGACGGGATCGGCGCCAGGGGCGAGACCTCCCTCCTCGGAGACCATGCCGAAATCAGAGCGACTGTTGGTGGCGCGCGCGCCCACCCAGGTCCCGGTGGGGCAGGAGCTGAGCGTCGAGGTCCGGCTCGTCTCCGAGGGACGATCGGTTCCTTCGGACGCCGTGTCGGCACCGATGCGGAGTTTCCTCGTCGCCGAGGCCGGCACACCGGTGACCGTGACCGTCCACGCGCCCGCCGGCCTGCACGCCGAGGGTCCACTCCAGCAGACGGTGCTGGTCACGCCGCACGACGATCCGGATCCGATCCGGTTCGGTTTCGGGGCGCGTACCCCTGGTCTGCATCGCGTCGACGTGACCGCCTGGGCCGGCGGCACGTTCCTCGCCGAAGTGTCGGTGGAGGTCTCGGTCGCGGACGGTGGGCCGTTTCGCGACGGCCAGCCGAGGACGGCGCCGATGGGTGCCCCGCGGGCTCGGCCGGGTGAGGTCACCATGGAGGTCCGGTTCGACGGCAGCCGGTACACGTTCCAGTTGCGCTCCGACGCGGCGCTGTTCGCCCCGGTCGTCGAGTCGGTCACGAACACGCCGAACGCCGCGGTGGAGAACGCCATCCGGGAGATGCAGCAGCTGGCCGGCGGTGGTTCCCGCTACACCGCGACGATGATCCGCGAGGTCATCCGGTCGGCGGGCATCCACCTGTGGTCCGAGCTGGTGCCGGCCGACGTGCGGGACCAGTTCTGGCAGGTCGGCGCCGACATGAGCGCCTTCACGATCGCCACCGACCACGACGTGGTCCCGTGGGAGTTGCTCTACCCGCTCAGCGCCGAGCGCGATGCCGGTTTCCTCGTCGAGCAGGTCCCCGTGGTCCGTCGCACCTACGGGCAGCACCGCAACGCGAAGGTCGGCCTGCACAACCCGCGCTTCGTGGTGCCGCCGAAGGCGCCGACCGACGCGCACGAGGAGATCGCGGCCATCCGCGCGATCCTCGGCGCGGCCCACAGCGTGCCCATCACCAGGGCTGACGAACTCCTCGCCCTGATCAATTCGGGGGCGCTGGGAGCGACACACTTCGCCTGCCACAACACCTTCTCGGCGGACGGCTCGTCCATCGACATGGACGGCGGCCGGTTCAAGCCGAACCTGCTCGCCGAGGCCAAGATCCGGCAACTGCTGTCGGAGACCAACCCTCTGGTGTTCATCAACGCGTGCCGGAGCGCCGGCGTGGCCCCGACGTACACCAGGATGCTCGGCTGGGCGCAGCAGTTCATGTCGTCCGGGGCGGGCGCCTTCGTCGGCACGCTCTGGGCGGTGCGCTCGGACAGCTCGGCGCGCTTCGCGACCGCGTTCTACCGCTCCCTCGCCGACGGCGCCACGCTCGGCGCGGCGGCCCTCGCGGCACGGGTCGAGCAGCAGGACGACCCGCTCGACCCGACCTGGCTGGCCTACACCGTGTACGGCGACCCGTTCGCCACCGCCGCCGTCTGACCGGCCGGCCACCCAACTCCCCCAGAAGATGAGGTACGGCATGGACGTGACCGACTACAGCGTGCCCGTCGAGGAACTGGTGTCGGCGGTGAAGGACGCGGTGGAACAGGCCGGCATCTCCACGACCGACGAGGGCCGGGACCTGCGGGTCGCCTCCGTTCAGCTGATCCTGAGCGCGGTCGCCACCACGAAGGCCGGCGGTGGCGTGGACTTCCGGGTGCCGGTGATCGGCTGGAAGGTGAAGGTGGGCGGCAGCCGATCCCACCAGAAGACCCACACGATCGACATCACGCTCGTCGCCGAGGATCTCCAGGATCGGCACGAGCTGCGGCACAGCGCGGTCGCGGCGACCCTGGTAGACGCGATCACCACGATCCGCGCGGTGGTCGCCGCTGGCAGCGGCGGCGACGACCCGCTGGTGCTGAGGGCCGGCACCGTGGAACTCGTCTTCGGCGTCACCGATCAGGGCACGATCTCGGTCGGCGCGGAGGGCGAGCTGACCGACGAGATCACGAACACGCTCCGGATCGAGCTGGTCGCGGCCACTGCCAGGTAGCTCAGGCCGGGACCAGGACGGCCTCGCGGAGCAGGCGGCGGGTCAGGGTGACCCGGTCGGCGTCATCGGGCAGGCCGGGCAGGTCACCAACCCGGGTGACCGCGCCGCTGAGCAGGACACGAGCCGCCGCCTCGCACGCGGCGGGCAGGGTGATGGTGCGGTCGAACAGCCGCAACGCCACCGTGTCCGACCCCTGCGACACGAGCTGCCAGCGCAGGCCGGGCCGCAGGGTGACCCGGGCATCGGCGTCCAGCGCGGCCAGCGCGTCGGCCTGGGCGAGCGGCCGGATGGGTGCCGGCCGGGCAGCCGGCCAGGCCCGCTGGCGCAGTCGCGCGGCGACCGCCCCCGGATCGGCCCGCAGCAGCCAGTCGCGCAGCGCCTCCACCGTCTCGGTCAGCTCCGGCTCGATGGCGTCCGGGTCGGCGACGTCGGTACCGAACGGCAGGCTCGCCCGCAGCCGCTGGTCCTCGGCGGCCAGCGCCAGCAACTCCTCGACCAGGGCGTAGCGGGTCAGCGCCCGGATGCCCACGGTCAGGTGCAGCGAGCTGGCGTCCTGTGCCTGCGCGCTGTGCAGCCAACCCCGGGGCAGGTAGAGGGCGTCGCCGGGGGCGAGCACCACGTCCAGCGCGGCGGGGCCCTGCGCGGTCGCGCCGACCTCGTCGGCCCGGCCACCCCACGGCTGCTTCTCCAGCGGGTCGGGCAGCACCGGCGGGTGGATCCGCCAGTGTTTGCGGCCGTCGACCTGGAGGACGAACACGTCGTGCGTGTCGTAGTGGGTGGCGAAGCCCTGGCTGCCGGCCGGGGTGAGGTAGGCGTTGATCTGGAGCGGCTGGTTGAGCACGAGGCCCAGATCGCGGGCGAAGTCGACGAGCGGCGGCCAGATCCGGTGCAGACCCTGCAGCACAAGCGTGGCGCCGGCGGCGTACTGCTCCAGGACCCGCTCGTCGAGCACCTGGTCGCCGATCTCGGCGCCGGCGCCGCCGCCGCCGGTCCAGCGGGCCGCGGGCACCAACTGGCCGTCTCTGGCGACCCGCAGGAACGGGGTACGCAGACCGCGCCGGCTCAGCAGCTCGTCGGCGTCGGAGGGGCTGAGCAGGTCGGTGAAGCCGGCCGGGTCGGGCAGTTCGGCGGCGCGGGACAGCAGCGGCGTGTGGCCCCAGTGCGCGGCGGCGAACTTGGCCGGCTCGACCGAGACGCAACGGGCCAGTGCCGCGGCGGCGGATGCGGACGAAACCGCCGGGCGGCCGTGGCCGCCCGGCGGGTCGAGATGCGTCATGGTGTGCCGCTACCGCGCGCTGCCGTCGGCGCCGCCGTCCTGCTGGCCCGGCGTCGCACCGCCGTCGGCGGGGCCTTCCGCGCCGCCGTCCGCGCCGCCGTCCTGGTGACCGGGGGTCGCGCCACCGTCGGCCGGGCCCTCCGCGCCACCATCGGCGCCGCCGTCCTGGTGACCGGGGGTCGCGCCACCGTCGGCCGGGCCCTCCGCGCCACCGTCCGCGCCACCGTCCTGGTGACCGGGGGTCGCGCCACCGTCGGCCGGGCCCTCCAGGCCGCCGCCGCCCGTGGTCTGCATGTCGTCGTCGTTGAGTGCCATCGGTACTCCCTCGGGTGTGCCGCCCCGCCGTACGCCGGGGTCCGTCGTGCTGCGGGTGGTACCCCACGCGCGATCTTCTCTAACCCTCACCGTAGACGTCGAAGCGCGGCGACACGGGCGGTTCACGCCGCCGAGGCGGATCCCACCGACGGCGGAGAGCCCGCCCGACGGGTCGTCGGACGGGCTCTGCGCACATCAGGTCGTCAGGGCATCATCGTGGCCAGGTCGGCCGGCATGGTGTCCTTCACGTCCTGCCACTCGCCCTGGGTGACGTGTCGGCGCAGGGTGTCGAGCACCACCTGCGTCACCCGTTCCGGGCCGCCCTCCGCGTCGTACGGGAAGCCCTGGCGGACCTCGTAGAGGAAGTCGTCCCGGTTGAGCTTGATCGGCACGTCCGACGGGACCCACCCGTCGAAGTAGATGCCCCGCACCAGCACCGGCAACTGCTGGGCGAACTCGACGCTCTCGTCCACCGGCAGCCGGTCGCGCAACAGGTGCAACACCGTACGCAGCGCCGCGTACGACTGGTTGCGCCGATCCTTGGGCCAGCCGTAGGCGTTCTCGATGTCCTTCAGGATCAGGTTCGTCTTGTCCAGCGAGGATTCGAACGCTGAGATCATCGCGTCAGCCATCGGTGGCCCCCCGTTCCGTGGTGTCCCACCGTCGGTCGTCGGTGCGACGTGGCGGCCCCGCCGGGCCGCGTCGGGCCCGCACCGGGCTGCCCTGCGGGGCGCTCCGGGCGTTGTCGGGCGTGCCGACCACGTGCAGGACGGCTCCCCGCCGTCGATCCGTCACCACTCGAACCGTCATCCCCCGTCACCTCCGTCTCGTCTCCGGCGTCGGCCACCCTCGGGGTGCCCGCCCACCGTGTCCACCCTGCCGGCGGGGCGGGTGAGCCGGCACCACCCCGATCGGGTGAACCGCGACGCCGGGGACCTGTCAGTCGGTGCCGAGCAGCCCGGCCAGTGTCGTCGCGTTTGTCTGCGCGTAATCGCGGTAGCAGTTGTTCATCAAAATGTGTGTCTGGCCGGCCTGGTCGGCCAGCTCACGCAGCTTCGGCGCCCAGTCGGCCAGCTCCCGCTTGGAGTAGTGGTAGCCGAATTTCTCGTGGATGTCCTTGCTCGTCCACTTGTCGCTGTGGCCGTGGAAACGCACGACCGCGAGGTCCGCGGTGGCGGCCAGCACCGGGGGCAGCGACGAGCGGTGGCCCTGCGGCATGTCCACGCAGACGTACGGCAGGTTGTGCTCGCGCAGGAAGGTAAGGGTCTCGTCGGCGTTGTCACCGTCGAACCAGGAGGCGTGCCGGAACTCGTACACCGGACGCAGCGGCGCGCAGCGCTTCGCCACCTCCAGCAGGTAATCCTTGTTGGCGCGCTTGATGGTGAACCAGGGCGGGAACTGGAACAGCAGCGCGCCCAGCTTGCCCGCCTCGACGAGCGGGTCCAGCGCGGAGAGGAACCGTGTCCAGACCTCCTCGTACGCCTGCGCGGGCAGGTCGTCGGGGTAGACGTTCTTCTTGTCGGTCTCCGGCCGCAGGTCCTTGTAGAGCGCGCTGACCCGGGTGGGGTGCCCGGTCAGCAGGCTGAACGCCTTGATGTTGAAGGTGAAGCCGTCCGGGGTGCGCTCGGCCCACAGCTTCGCGGTCGCCTCGGCGGGCGGGGAGTAGTAGGTGGCGTCCACCTCGACGAGCGGAAACGTGCGGGCGTAGTAGGCCAGCCGTTTCTCCGGGGTGTCCGCGGTCTGCGGATACCAGCCCGAGTCCAGCAAGGTGCGGTCGGTCCAGGACGCGGTGCCCACCAGGATGTCACCCATGGGTGAAGTCCATCGCGTTGTGGACCGACCGGCAACCGCTGGCGTCGCTCAGGCCGCCCGCCGTTCACGGGTCTGCTTGCAGGACACGCATGTGGTGGCGGCCGGGAAAATCTCCAGCCGCTCCACCGGGATCGCCGCCGCGCATCCCTCGCACCATCCGTAGGTGCCCTCCTCGAGCCGGCCGAGGGCGTGCTCGTACTGGGCGCGGCGGTCGAGGATCGTGCGCAACAGCGACTGCGCGGTGTCCCGCTCGGCCGTCTTGGTGCCACTGTCGGCCTGGTCGTCGCCGGCGGTGTCACCGACCTCCACCAGTCGCAGCACGTGGCTCTGGAGCACGGCCTGGTCGTACTCGGCGGTCAGCTCGTCGTAGCGCGCCTGCAGGGAGAGCCGGATCTGGTCGATCTCCGCCTGCGGACGGGTCGTGCCGACCGTGTCGTGAACGAGCATCGCTGCCTGCCTTTCCTGGCCCTGTGGCTCACGGTGAACCGGATGCCGGCGGCGTCGCGCCCCGGTCACGGTCGCACTCGGTACGCGGGCGGTCACCCGCGCTCTGTGAGCCGGGCGAGTACCCGCCGGACGAGCCGCGCAAACCGAGGATTTCTCGGCGGTTTTCAGGCGTCGCCGTGGGCCTCCACGAGCGCCGGGTGGCGGGGGTCGTCGGCCCGTACCACCACGTCGGCGAAGCTCGCCGGAACGACCTCCTCGGCGTACCTGTCGAAGGCCGGCAGCGCCCACGCCTGTGTGGCTTCGGTACGCCGGCGCAGCGCCGCCGAGGACAGCTGCAGGTGGACGGTGACGTCGAAGGGCAGGCTGCCGCCGAGCAGCAGCGGGCCGCTGACCAGGACGACGCCTCCGGGCGGCAGGTGGACGTAGCGGGCGCGGCTGGCCCGGTCGGCGTCGGCGTCCCAGAGCGACGGGAGCAGCCGGCCGGTGCCGCCCGGACCGGCCGGGTCGAGCACCTCACGGCGGAGCCCGACCTCGTCGACCCAGTTCTCGTAGAAGGAGTCCGGGTTGGTGCGGCCCAACTCGAAGCGCAGCGACGCGGGGCGGAGGAAGTCGGTGGCGCGGACGTGCAGCACCGGACGACCCCGGGCACGCAGCGGGTCGACGAGCGCGGCGGCCAGGTTGTCGGCGCCGGCAGCGGGGGCGCCGTCCACCGCCACCCGCAGGCGCGCGGGCCCGGTGGTGTCGGTCGCGGCGCGGGTCGCGGCGTCGGCCAGCCGGCCGGTCAGCTCGTCGACGAGCAGGTCGGGCGAGATGGGGCGGATGCGCACCGGACCATCCTGCCCCGCGCCGGGCGGGTCGGTGACGCCGGTCAGCCGGTGCGGTCGACGGTGACCCGGGCGTCGTCGGCCAACCGGTAACCCACGCCGTAGACGGTGGTGACAAGTGGCACGTCCACCCCGACCTTGCCGCGCAGCCGACGCACGTGCACGTCGACGGTGCGCACGCCGGCGTGCTCGTAGCCCCAGACGGCGTTGAGCAGTTGCAGCCTGGTGAACACCCGGCGCGGGTGGGCGACCAGGTGCAGCAGCAGGTCGAACTCCAGTCGGGTCAGCGGCAGCGGCTCGTCGTCGCGCAGCACTGAGCGGGACGACGCGAGGATGTGCAGCGCCGGGATGGTCGGGCTGAGCGCCCGGGTCGGCGACCTGTTGGTGGGGGCCTGGTCGGGGCGGCGTTCGGCCGGGACGGCCCCGATGATCACGCCCTCGCCCCGTTCCAGCATCTCGCTGGCGGCTTCGAGCAGTCGGCGTGCCGCCGGGGTCAGCGACTCCTCACAGGCCAGCGGGATGGACAGCGTCACGGTGAGCACGGGCGCGGCGGTGTTCGCCGGGCGACGCTGGCCGCCGGGAGGTCGACCGGGCACCGGAGGTTGGGACGTATGCCATCCGGCGCGCGACGAGGCAGGGCTGACCGACATGGTCCTCCTTGGGCTGATCCGGGTATCTCCCCACGGCCCGGGACGCCGCTTCATCGATGTTTCCCGGCGCTTGGGCGAGGGTCAAGAGGCGGCCGCGTTGCATGACTGTGACAATTGACTTACACATAGGAGCCAGGTGCTCGCTCTGCGTGTGAGGTCAGATGATTACAGCAGAGCCCACGCGATGCCCCGATACGGGGGTCCCCGTCCTGTTCAACGGGGCGTTCACCGGACCGCCGGAGCGGGGCTCAGCGGTTGTGGTCCACGCTGATCCGCGCGTCGTCGGCCAGCCGGTAGCCGACCCCGTAGACCGTGGTGATCAGCTCCGCTCCGGGCAGCTTGGCGCGCAGCCGGCGGACGTGTACGTCCACGGTCCGGGCCACCGCGTGCTCGTAACCCCAGACGCTGGACAACAGCTGCAGGCGGGTGAAGACCCGGCGCGGGCGCTCGGCCAGGAACAGCAGCAGCTCGTACTCGATGCGGGTCAGCGGAACGACCCGGCCGCCGCGGCGAACCAGCCGCGAGCCGGCCAGGATGTCGACGTGGTCCGGCTCGGCGATGACCGGACTCGGCGCCGGTCGCGGCCCCGGCGCGACATTCTCGACGGTACGCAGCTCCCCCTCCCCCGACTCGGCCAGCTCACCGAGCAACTGCACGAGCCGGGCCAGCCGCGGGCTCAGCGGCCCGGGGACGAGGTCGAGGGTGATGGTCAGGGTCGGGGCGGTGCGCGGCCGCGTGGGGCGCAGCCCGGGGTGACGGCGCGTGGGGATGGCGACGACGGACATGGTGCCTCCTGAGTGGCGGTACGCCCGCCACGCCGGGTACGGCGTGGCGGTCAGTGGCGGGCTCGCCCGGTGTTGACCGGGGGCGCGAGAGGGGTGGTGCGGTGCAGCGGGGTCGGCCCGAGGGCCGGCAGGCCGGCGATCCGCCAGGCGGCGAACCCACCCGCCACGTCGGTGGCCCGGTGCAGGCCGATGTCCTGCAGGGCGGCGGCGGCCAGCGACGAGGTGTAGCCCTCCTGGCAGAGGACCACCACCGGCACGTCGTAGTCGACAGCCTGTGGCAGGCGGGCCGGACAGCGCGGGTCGAAGCGCCACTCCAGCACGTTGCGCTCGACCACGAGCGAGCCCGGCACCATGCCGTGCGCGGCCCGCTGCGCGGCCGGCCGGATGTCGACGAGCAGCGCTCCGGCCCGGTACGCCAGGTGCGCCCGCTCCGGGTCCAGCCGGTCGAGGCGGGCACGCGCGGCGCCCAGGATCTCGTCGATGCCCCGAGAGCCCGGCGGCGGCACGGGGGCCGGGCGGTGCTCGGCGGTTAGCTGCATTATGGGTTCCCTCCGGTGACAGGTATGGATCGTGGCTGGCCGGCGGTCACCAGGACCGGCCGGCCTCGGCGACCTCGGCGACCCGCAGCCGTCCGTCGATCAGGTGATAGCGGGTCATCCGCAGCAGCGCCGGCCGGTAGACGTGCACGCTGACCGCCGGCACCGACCCCCGGTTGGTCACCTGGTGCACGTGTCGGGGGCCGAAGCGGCGACCGGTGCCGGCGGGCAGTAGCCGTGGGCGCAGCCGACCGTCGCTGATCGTCTCCTCGGTGAGCGCGCCGTCGACGACCCGGAACGCCCCGGCGGAGCCGCCGTGGTCGTGCAGGTCGGTGCCCTGCCCGGGCAGCCAACTCAGCGCCCACACCTCGTGGTCGTCGCCGGCGTCGAGGCGCGCGTACCAGCGCTCGGCGGGGTCGAAGCGCAGCGCGACCGGCCAGCCGGCCGGGTCGGCCCACCGGGCGGCGACGGTGCGCAGGTCGGGCTCCGGGCGGCGGTGCGTCATGGCGGTTCCTCGCGGGTCGTTCGGCGGGGTGCCCTCGTACTCTAGACGGTAAAGCCTATAGGTTTAGTAGGTAATACCGCCTGGTGGGACGCCGGTCCACCTCCGACGATCAGCGCAGCACCGGAGGATCCACCCGGTAACCGGGCAGGGAGGGCCACCGCACGGTCAGCACCACCGACGCGCGCTCGGCGAACCAGGAGTGGTCCACCCCGCGAGCCCACACCACGTAGTCGCCGGGCGCGGCCAGCCGTACCGTCCGGTCCGGCAACTCCACCCGGAAACACCCCTCGACGAGGACGAGCAGGGTGGTACGCCGCTCGCCGGTGGCCCACCGCGCCCGGGCCTGCCCGGGCGGATGCACGCCCCACTTCACCTCGACCTCGGTGCTGTGCCGGATCTCCCCCGGCGGCACGAAGTGCCCCAGCAGCCAACCGGCGTCGGCGGCACCGTCGACACCCGCGTTGCCCACGTAGACCGTCTCCGCCATCGGACCCTCCCCAGCACGCCGGCCGAGCAACCTATCAGGACCACGGCGACCAAGGCCTGTTTCATGAGGGCGGTCGAGCCGAGGCGGTGTCCGGGCGGCGATCCGGCAAGGCGCGGTTTCGTTCGGATACCGGTGTCGTATCCGGGCGAAACCGCAACGCCGCCGGTCGTCGTCCGGGCCCGCCGCAGGCCGGCCAGTTCTTATGAAACGTGCCTTAGCCTGAACCGGTGACCGACCACCTCGACGCCGAGACGCTGGCGTTCGCCCACCGGATGTTCGACCTGGCCCGGGCCGGCTCCACCGAGGAGCTGGCCACGCAACTGGACGCCGGCCTGCCCGTCAACCTCACCAACGACAAGGGCGACACGCTGCTGATCCTGGCCGCGTACCACGCCCACCCGGACACGGTGGCCGCCCTGCTCAGTCGCGGCGCCGACCACTCCCGGGCCAACGACCGGGGTCAGACCGCGCTGGCCGCCGCGGTCTTCCGCAGCAGCACCGAGGCGGTCCGCGCGCTCCTCGCCGCCGGTGCCGACCCGGCCCACGGTAACCCGTCGGCCCTGGACACCGCGGCGTTCTTCGACCTGCCAGAGATGACGCGGCTGCTGCGCGCCGGCTGACAGCGATGCCGACCGGCCGGTATACAGGGTCGGTGGAAGATCCTCTGCCCGAGCAGATGCGCACCGCCGGCACCGCGCTGCTGGCCGCGCTCGACCCCGCCGCCCGCGACAGCGCCGTGCACCCGTTCGACGACGAGTCGGCCCGACGCTGGCTGGAATACCGGCCCCGGCCCCGACCCGGCGTCTGTCTCGCCGCGCTCGACGTCGCCGGCCGCAAGGCCGCGCACCGGCTGCTGGCCACCGCGCTCAGCCCCTCGGCGTACGCGCAGGCGATGGCGATCTTCTCCCTGGAGGAGGTGCTCGACCGGGCCGAGGACTGGCAGCGCGGGCGGCACAGCGGCGACTACTGGGTGGCCGTCTTCGGCGATCCGGCGCGCGACGACCGCTGGGCGTGGCGGCTGGAAGGACACCACCTGTCGGTCACCATGACGGTGGTGGACGACCAGGTCTCCCCCACACCGATCTTCTTCGGCGCCAACCCGGCCGCGGTCCGGTACGCCGGCCGCCCGGTCTCCCGGCCGCTGGGCGTCGAGGAGGACCTGGCCCGGGCACTGCTCGACGCCCTCGGGCCGGCCGAGCGGGGCGCCGCGATCATCGCCGACGAGGCCCCGGCGGACATCATCAGCGCCACCCGTGGACGGGTCGACGGGCCGCTGGAACCACTCGGCGTGCCGGCCGACCGGTTGGGGCCGACCGGCCGCGCGTTGCTCGACCAGGTGGTCGCGGTCTACCTGGACCGGCTGCCACCCGAACTGGCCATCCGCGAGGCGGCCCGACTGGACGCCGGCCACCTGCACTTCGCCTGGGCCGGCCCCACGACCCCCGGACAGCGGCACTACTACCGCGTACAGGGCGACGACCTGCTGATCGAGTACGACAACACAAGTGCCGACGGCAACCACGCGCACACCGTGCTGCGCCGCCCCGCCAGCGACTTCGGCGCCGACATCCTGGCCACCCACCACCAAACCCACAAACACTAACCCCACCCCCGCACCCCCCAACTGGCGTCGATCATGGAGTTGTGGTGGATGGCTTGCCCCGGTGCGCGGCTTCTGTTCGGCACCACAACTCCATGATCGACGGCGCTTGGGGGGTCAGGGGCGGGTCGCTTCGATGAGGAAGCGCTGGGCGTGAGCCACGAAGGGGCCCTCGCTGGCGATGCGGTCGTGCAGGGCGCGCAGTTGGTCGCGGTAGCGGTCGACGGTGAACCCGGGCACCGTCCAGATCACCTTGCGCAGAAACCACACCACCGCCCCGACATCGGCGAAGGTCGCGCGCAGGGTGGCCCGACGCAGATCCACCACCCGCAGGCCGGCGGCCTCGGCAGCGGCAACCGCGTGCTCGGGGTGCCGCAGGGCCGGCGGCGGCAGCGGGCCGAGGATCGCCTCACTCAACTCCCGCATGGTGCCCGCCCCGATCTGCTGCGACAGGAACGTGCCGCCGGGTCGCAGCACCCGCGCCGTCTGCGCCCAGTCGGTACGCACCGGGTGCCGGCTGACCACCAGGTCGAAGGAGGCGTCGCGAAACGGCAACGGCCCCTGCTGAGCGACCGCCACCACCGTGGCGCCCACCCGGCGCAGCGTCCGCCGGGCAACGTCCACGTTCGGCGGCCAGCCCTCGGTGGCCGCCAGCAGCCTCGGTGGACGCGGTACCTCGGCGAGCACTTCCCCACCGCCGGTGTCCACGTCCAGTGCCGCGTCGGCGCGCGCCATGCGGTCAGCGACCAGCCGCGCGTACCCCCAGGGTGGACGCTCCTCGGTGGCCCGGCCGGCAAGCCACCCGAACCCCCAGCCGTCGACCGGCGCGGCCGCACCCTGCGCGATCAAATCCTCGGCATCATCCTTGACGTTCACGGCGACCAGCCTCGCCGGCCGGCCACGCGGCCGGCAACCCAATTGCTCACGGCCCGGCAGTGCAGGCCCAGCCGGACCGGGCAGGTTCAGCGGTCGCTACGCAGCCGCAGCGGGCTGCGGCGATGGCGGCCTTGCGGAAGCCGGACGGAGGCCGGGCAGGCTCAGCGGTCACGACCCAGCCGCAGCGGGCGACGGCGATGGCGGCCTTGCGGAAGCCGGACGGACGGAGGCCGGGCCGGCGCGGGCTATGTCTCTCGATCGCGGCGGGCCGGCGGTCGCGCGGCGTTGGCGGGCGTCACGGGTGTCGACTGGCAGGAGCGGGCCTCAGCCGAGCCCGAGGTTGTGCTCTGCGAGGGCGGCCTGGAGGATGCCGAGCGCCTTCGGCCCCATGCCGTGCAGCTTGGCCAGGTCCGACCGGGGGACGCCGACGAGCTGGCGCAGGGTGGTGTAGCCGGCACCGTGCAGGGCACGCGTCGCGGGCGCGCCGATCTTCGGAAGTGTGTCCAGCGGCGAGGTCATTCGCGGATGATAATGACCAGCTCCGACACGGCCGGCTCGGCGCGGCGGGCCTCGATCCGGTCAGGTGCGGCAGGCCCCGATCCGATCAGGGGCGTGGGCGGGTCATCTTCACCGTGGAGCCGGCGAGCGTGTCCAGGCCGCCGGCCTCGGCGCGGCCGGTGTCGAACTGGCGCATCAGCTGGGCGCCCAGGTGCACGCCGACCCCACCGACAGCCAACGCGACCAGCTCGGTAATCAGGATCGCGGCTGACGCGCCGCGCTGCGGGGAGTGCGACCGGACCAGGCAGGTGAGGAGGAACATGGCGGCCATCGCGGTGTTGACCAGGTTGAAGGCGACCGCGGTGCGGCGGGTGCGGTCACCCGGTACGTCCCACAGGTCGACCATGCCGGCCACCGCGGTCAGCGCCGCGGCGACGAGGGCGGCGACGGCCGTCCAGTAGCCGACCTCACCCAGGAACGCCGGCCCGCCGAGAACGTCGATGAGGTCGAAGACGACGGCGCTCACGAAGAGCCCGAGCGGGAACGTCACAAGCATCGGTTGGATCGGGTGGCCGCGCACCCGTAGTCGACTCTGCATCGGTCCTCCCCCGGGTCGGCGCACCGCACCTGACCCAGAGTGCTACCTGAGAGCACGCACCGTGAAACGATGCCGCCCGACTCGCCGCTGGCAGGGAGAACGGGCATCCGTGGCCCACCCCGACGGGACCGAAACGGGTGATCGACTCGGGCTCCGGGAAACCGGCCCATCGACGAGCCCCGAACATCCCGCCGTCAAGGAACCCGAGTCGATCAGCGCCCGCAAGCAGACGACGGGCAGCAGCCCGCAACCGGGCGGCAGACGACGGGCAGCAGCCGGCAACCGGGCGGACGGCCGCAGCAAGCGGGCGGTGGGCGGTCAGGTGTCGCGCTGGCGGGATACCGTTCGGATCAGTCGCTCGGCCACCTCGCGCAGCGGGATGTCCAAGGACGACGCGGCGGTACGCAGCACCTCCAGGGCCTCGACCGGTGGGCACCCGCGCTGCGTCATGATCACGCCGATGGCCTGGCCCACCACCCCGTCCTGGAGCAGCGCGGCGTCCCGTTCCCCGGCGAGAGCGGTTTGTCGGCCGCGGTCGCGGACGGCGGCCAGCAGCAGGCCGGCGTGTTCGGCGAGCAGCATCGCGGTCAACTGGTGCTGTGGAGTGAGCACGTTTGGCGAACCCGCGTAGAGGTTGATCGCCCCGATCACCTGGTCGTCGATGTCGACCGGGGCCGAGATCACCCCGTGGACGCCGAGGTCGCGGGCGCGCGCCGTCCAGACCGGCCAGCGCCGCTCACCGGCCAGGTCGACGGCGAGGATCATCTCCCGGCGGTGGATCGCGCTCATCGCCGGCGAGTCCGGCCCGTGCCGCAGGTCGTCCAGGCCGGCCAGCCGCTCGTCGGAGGCGGCCACGCCGGCCGGTTCGCCGGCACGCAGGGCGGTGAACCCGCACCAGCGCACACCGGCCACCGCGTCCCGGGTGACCCGGACCAACGCCAGCAACGCCTCGTCGAAGTCGGTAAGCGCGATCAGGCCGGCGGTCAGCTCCCGCAACAGGGCGGCGGTTTCCAGGACGCCGAGACTCTGCACCACCGGCTCCCGCGTGTCGAGGTTCACCGGTTCGCAGCCTCCGTGCACCCTCGCGCCTGCCCAGCGGGCATCGTCACCTGTGTCATCGTCTGCTCTCTTCCGCCTCAACCGATCAGTGCTACTACCCGGCGAAACCAGGGTCGAAACGACGCAAATCGGAGCCCCTGCCACCCGGACACGCGGCGACAGGGGCCCGACTGCGGACGTCAGCGCGAGGCGCCACTGAGTCGCCGACCGATCGAGGCGATCAACCGGTCGAGTTCCGAACCGAACGGGTTGTCGTGCACCAGGTAGGTCCAGGTGGCGGTGGGCCGGACCAGGGTGCCGTCGTCGGGCTGCCAGTCCTCGTCGAATTCGGTCTCGTTGAAGGTGGCGATGGTGCGGGCCTCGATCTCCGGGACGAGGTCGTTGAACGCCGGCACGGCGGCCCGGTGGAACTCGTCGAGCGGGTCGAGCCGGCCCAGCGCGCGCAGGTGCACGCCCTCGCGGACCTCCGACAGCTCGGCCAGGTGCTCGGCCCAGAGCCGGTCCAGGTGGTAGAGCGCGATCGACCGGGCCGCCTTGGCCAGCAGGTCCTCGTCCATCTCGCCGGCCTTCTCGGGCTCCTTCTCCAGCAACATCACCGCGGCCACGTCGCTGGTCAGCAGCCGCTCCCGCCGTGCGGCGAGGGCCTTGCGCTGCTGCTCGATCACCACGCTGTAGCGCCAGGTGTTGCGGTGGATCTCGTGGTTGACGCCCTCGGCGACCCGCTGGGCGTGCTCCACCGCGTAGTCCACCTGCTCGTCGGTGACCAGGCCGTCGGCGTTCATCCGCGGCGACGGCGGAACCGCGTCGGCGGCGTGCCGGACGACCAGGTCGTCCTCCAGGCTGACGAGGAAGACCGAGCCGCCCGGGTCGCCCTGCCGGCCGGCCCGACCGCGCAGCTGGTCGTCCACCCGGCGGCTGTCGTGTCGGCCGCTGCCGATCACGTAGAGCCCACCCAGCTCGGTAACCCGCTCCTGGTCGCTCTGGTCGCTGCCGCCGAGCCGGATGTCGACGCCGCGGCCGGCCATCTGGGTGGAGACGGTCACCGCACCGTACGCGCCGGCCTCGGCGATGATCGCCGCTTCCTCGTCGTCGTTCTTGGCGTTCAGCACCACGCAGGGCACCCCGGCCGCGTTGAGCCCGGCGGCCAGGCTCTCGGACTCCTTGACGTCAAGCGTGCCGATCAGCATCGGACGCCCCTTGGCGTGCCAGCGCTGGATCTCGTCGATCAGCGCCTCGTCCCGCTCCGCCCGGGTGGCGTAGATGCGGTCCGGCTCGTCCTCGCGGATGCACGGGGTGTTCGGCGGGATCACCGCGACCTCGAGGTCGAAGAACTCCCGCAACTGGTCGCCGACCAGCACGGCCGTGGCGGTCATGCCGCAGACCTTCGGGTAGAGCGCGATGTACGCCTGCACGGCGATCGTGCCGAGCACCTCGCCCTCGGCGGTGGCGTCCAGGCCCTCCTTGGCCTCGACCGCGGCCTGGAGCCCGTCCGGCCAGCGGCGGCGCTGGGCCACCCGGCCGCGCATCTCGTCGACCAGCTCGACCGAACCGTCCCGGACGATGTAATCCACGTCACGGTTGAGCAGGGCGTGCGCGTGCAGCGCCACGTGGACCGCGGAGAGCTGGGTGACGTGCTCCTCGTCGTACAGGTCGATGCCGAGCTTGGCCTCGACGGCGGCCAGGCCGGCGGAGGTGAACGCCACGCTGCGCCCGTCCTCGGCGACCGTGTAGTGCTTGCCCTTGCGCAGCCCGCGGACCAGCGCGGCGGCGGCGTGCACCGGGTCCTGCTCGCCCGGCACCGCGCCGGCGAGGACCATCGGCACCCGGGCCTCGTCGATCATGATCGAGTCGGCCTCGTCGACGATGGCGGTGCTCAGCGCCGGCTGCACCCGGTCGTCGACGTCGGTGACGAGCTGGTCGCGCAGATAGTCGAAGCCGGCCTCGCTGACCGAGACGTAGGTGACGTCGCAGGCGTAGGCGTCGCGCCGCTCCTGCGGGGTGGAGGCCTCGTTGACCCAGCCAACGGTGAGGCCGAGCAGGGTGTAGACCGGCTCCATCCACTGGGCGTCGCGGCGGGCCAGGTAGTCGTTGATGGTGAGTACGTGCACCGGCCCGTTGCCGAGCCGGACGTGCCCGTACGCGGCGATCGTGGCGGTCAGCGTCTTGCCCTCACCGGTGGCCATCTCGGCGACCTTGCCGGAGAGCAGCGCCATCGCGCCGAGCAACTGCACGTCGTACGGCCGCTGGTCGAGGCCCCGGCGGGCGGCCTCGCGGCCGACGGCGCAGATCGCCTCGTAACCGACGGCGGCACCCGCGGCCTCGGTCAACTCGGCGTCGTCGAGCGCGGCCAGGTCATCCTCGCGCGCCTCGATCGCCGGCAGCAGCTTCTCCAGCGGAGCAAGATCCACGGTCGAGCCGGGGCGCTGGAGGAACCGCCGGAACTTACTCTTGAACCGTTGCGACACACCCATGAGCGGCAACGGTACGCGATTCGAAGCGGCTTGCGCGGCCCGGCCGCCGGCAAGTTGACTCCGATCCGACGGTGTCAGCCGACGAGCAGCTGATGGGCGGCGAATTCCCGGTAGAGCGGGTCGGTGGCGGCCAGCTCGGCGTGGGTGCCGACGGCCACCACCCGACCGCCGTCGAGGACGACGATCTGGTCGGCGTCGACCACGGTGGCGAGCCGGTGCGCCACGATCAACAGGGTGCGACGGACGGCCACCGCGTCGATGGCGCGGCGCAGCGCGACCTCGTTGCGCGAGTCGAGGTTGCTCGTCGGCTCGTCGAGCAGCAGCACCGGCGGGCTGGCGAGCAGCGCGCGGGCGATGGCCAGCCGCTGCCGCTCACCCCCGGAGAGCAGCACCCCGCCCTCGCCCACCTGGACGTCCAGGCCCTCGGCGGTGCGGTCCGCCAGGTGGCTCAGGTTGACCTCGTCGAGGACCCCGCGCAACCTGTCGTCGGTGGCGTCGGGGGTGGTGATCAGGAGGTTCTCCCGCAGCGTGCCGGCCAGCACGGGGGCCTCCTGCTCCACGTAGCCGAGCCGGGCGCGCAGCGCGTCGCGGGGCAGGTCCCGCACGTCGCTGCCGTCGATCCGGACCGCCCCGGCGCTCACCTCGTAGAAGCGCTCGACGAGCGCGAGCAGCGTCGACTTGCCGGCGCCCGAGGGCCCGACCAGCGCGGTACGGGTGCCGGCGGGCACCGCGAAGCTGACCTCGCGCAGCACCGGCTCGCCGCCCGGGTAGCCGAACCCCACCCGATCGAACTCGATCATGGGGGCGGGGACGCGCGGGGTCGCCGTCACGACGGCCGACGCCGGCCGGTCCGCCGCGCCCTCCGCCGGCACGGCCAGGATCTCCTCGATCCGTTGCAGGGCGCCCAGGCCGGACTGCAACTGGGTGTACGCCCGCAGCACCTGGGCCAGCGGCAGGGCCAGGAAGAACAGGTACATGACGAAAGCGACCAGGTCACCCACGGTGATCGCCCCGGCGGCCACCCGAGCGCCGCCGATGGCGAGCACCAGCAGGAACGCCCCCTGCACGGTGAGCGAGCCGATCGGCCCGACCAGCGACTGCACCCGGGCCACCCGCAGCCCCGCCACGTACGCCTCCCGGGCGCTGCCGGTGACGGTCTCCGTCTCCCGGGCCTCGGCCCGGCTGGCCCGGATGGTCCGGGCCGCCGAGATGGCCCGCTCCACCGCCGAGGTCATCTCGCCGATCCGCTCCTGGGCGGTGCGGGCCAACGCCCGGACCCGCCGGGCGAAGGTGGCCGCGAAGCCCAACCCGAGCCCCACCCCGAGCAGGGTCACGCCGAACAGCAGCGGGTCGAGCAGCACCATGGCGGTGCCGGCGCCGACCACCATCACCGTCCCGGTGACCGTCTCGAAGAGCCCGGCGGTGACGACCGCCCGCAGCAGGGTGGTGTCCGAGCCGACCCGGGAGAGCAGGTCACCGGTGCGCCGGCTGTCGTACTCGGCGATCGGCAACCGCAGCAGGTGCCCGGCCAGCCGCCGCCGGGTGCCCAGCACCAGCCCTTCGGCGGTGCGTTGCAGGAGATAGTCGCGCAGCCCGCCGATCGCCGCGGCGAGCACCACGAGGGACACCAGCACCGCCACCAGGTCGGAGACCGACTCATCGGCGCTGATCCGGTCGAGCACCGAGCGGGTGAGCAGCGGTTGGGCCAGCGACGCCGCCGCGCCGACGAGCGACAGCACGCCCACCACGACCAGGGTGCCGCGATGCTCCCGCAGGTACGGCAGCATCGCGGTCAGCCCGACCGGCCGGCCCCCGGCGGTGCCACCGGCTTGCCGGTCCGTCGAGGTGCCACCGGCCGGCCGGTGCGTCGAGGCGCTCATCCCGCGAACGGTAACCGGCCCGGTCACCCCGCGGTGCCCGGTCCGGCGCGGCCGCTCAGGTGGAGAGCACCACCTGTAGCTCCTGGCGGCGACGCTCGGCCAGGTCGTTCAGCAGGGTCGGCGCCTCGTCGAACGGCACCACAGCGGAGACGACGTGCTTACGGATCACGTCTCCGTAGGCGCGGAGCAGATCGACGGTCTCGGCGGAGAGCCGCTCCCGGTCCCAGGTGGGGGCGAGTCCGCGCGGCACCCGGCCGATCTGCGCGCAGCGCAGCGACAGGCCGTTGTGGTGGAACTCCTCACCGAGCCGGACCGCGTCCGCCCCGCCCTGGTAGAAGGCGAGGTCGATGACGGTGCCCTGGGGCCGCAGCAGCCGCAGGGCGAGCTGCAACGCCCACGCCTGCCCCCGGCACTGGAACACCACGTCGGCGCCCCGGTCGCCGGCGGTGTGCGCCCACCGGGTCTTGAGCACGACCGCCGGGTCGTCCGCGTCCGGGTCGAGGGTGTCCAGACCGAGCGCCTCGGCGATCTGCCGGCGGTGCGGGGTGGGGTCGAGCACCACCACCGAGGCAGCGCCGTTGCGTCGGGCGAACAGCGCCGTCAGCAGCGCCACGACTCCCGCACCGACCACGGCGACCCGCCGGCCGCGTACCCCGTCGCCGAGCGCGCGCACGTCGACGCCGTGCAGGTCGGCGGCGGCGTGCAGCAGGCCGTTGGCGCAGATCGGGCCCATGTGCGCGACGTAGACGCCGAGCAGCGGGTCCAGGTCGTCGGGCAGCTCCACGAACCGCTCGGCGACCGGGTCGGCCAGCCAGCCGGTGCGGTGCCCGTAGGTCATCGCGCCGACCGTGCCCACCGCGACCGCCGGGGTCTCGCTCTCCACCACCCGGCCGACCTGCATGTAACCCAGTCGGGTCACCGGGTACGGCGTGCTCGCCGCTCCCGGTTGGAACAGCCCCAGGTCGGCGTTCCAGGTGACGTTGAGGTAGGGGTTTGTGCCCTTGACGTAGCTCAGCTCGGTGCCGGCCGAGACGCCGCTGAACAGCGTCTCGACCCGGAACGTGCCGGGGCGCAGCGGGGCGGCGTCCTGCTCCACCAGTTCCACGCGGCCCGGGCCGGTGACCACCACGACCGTGTCACGCATCGACGGTCACCCCCGTGCCGAGGGCCGCCGGCAGGCCCGGGGCGGTGAGTCGGACGGTCGCGCCGGTACGGGCCGAGTCGGCCACCGCGAGGGCCAGCCGTTGGGTGGCCAGCGCCTCGGCGTACGGGACGCGTACGTCGTCGCCGACGCCCCGGACGGCGTCGACGAAGGCGCGGTCCACCGCCACCCGGGCGGCGTCCGGGTCGGCGGGGATGTGTCGTTCCCCGTCGGCGTCCCGGATCGACAGGCCGTCCTCGCCCAGCGCCAGGGCCAGCCCGTCGGCGAGGATCTCCAACCCGGCGCGGTGCTTCCAGCCCAGCACGCAGGCGGCGCTGAGCGTGCCGACCGCGCCGTCGGCGAAGCGCAGGGCGGCGGTGGTCACCGAGTCGATGTCGGCGCCGTCGACAGGCGGCGGGGTGCCGTTGCCGTACGCGGTGACCTCGGTGACCTCCCCGGCCAGCACGCGGATCAGGTCGAGCACGTGCGCGGCCTGTTCGACCACCGGGCCACCGGAGCGGTCCCGCCGCGACCACCACGCCACCGGGGGCACCTTGTCCAGCCAGGCGCCGCTGACCATCCGCACCGGACGGTCGGCGAGCAGGTCGCGGGCCTCGTCGAGCACCGTCAGGTAACGCCAGTGGTGGCCGACGGCGGTACGCAGCCCGCTGCGGGCGACCAGGTCGGCGATCCGCTCGGCGGTGATCAGGTCGACCGATACTGGTTTTTCCACGAACATCGGCACGCCGGCCTCGATCACGGCTTCCTCCGCCGGACCGTGCGCGAACGGCGGCACACAGATGTAGACCGCGTCCGGGCCGGTGGCCAGCACCTCGGCGACGTCGGCGCAGGCTCGCCCGCCGTGCCGCCCGACCAGCGCGGAGGCCGCCTCCGGTGTGACGTCGGTGACAGCTACCAGCTCGACGTCGTCGAAGCCGGCCAGCACCCGCGCGTGCCGTTGTGCCACTCCGCCGGCTCCGACCAGACCCACCCGGCATACACGCATTCGACATCCCTTCGAAGACCTTTCATCCTGCGCCGGGAGCAGTCCCCTGGGGTGCGCGCAATCAAACGTTCATCACCTGGGAACGCTGACATGTCACCTTTGTGATCAAGCTGTTGCCAGGAAAGCGGTTAGAGCGTGATGCCGAATGGGAACAACTACTTTCGGTTTTTCCACGCACGAACGGAGGGGTGCCCGTGCGGGATACGACAGCGAACGTGTCACCGGTGGTGGAGGCCTGGGCCACGTACCGGACGACGTCGGCGGCGGACTGGCCGGCACGTCGGCTGCTGCGGGCCAAGGGAGCGACGCGGGTCAGTGTGGTGTTGCCGGCCCGCAACGAGGAGGCCACCGTCGGCGCGATCGTGTCGACCATCCGGGAGCACCTGATGGATCGGGTCGCCCTGGTCGACGAGTTGATCGTGGTGGATTCACGGTCGACCGACCGGACCGCGCAGGTGGCCCGCGCCGCCGGCGCGGAGGTGGTCAGTCAGGACGCGATGACCCGGGGGCTGCCCCGGCTGGCCGGCAAGGGCGACGCGCTCTGGGCCGGGTTGGCCGCCGCCGAGGGTGACGTGGTGGCATTCATCGACGCCGATCTGCGGGAGTTTCGCCCGCACTTCGTCAGCGGGCTGCTCGGCCCGCTGCTGACCGACCCGTCGGTCGATTTCGTGAAGGGCTTCTACCACCGCCCGCTCGTGGGCGCCGCCAACGTGGAGCAGGACGGCGGGGGCCGGGTGACCGAGCTGATGGCCCGGCCGCTGCTCAACCTGTTCTGGCCCGAGCTGGCCGGCTTCGTGCAGCCGCTCGCCGGGGAGTACGCGGGCCGCCGGGACGTCCTGGCCCGGGTGCCGTTCGTCTCCGGGTACGGGGTGGAGACGGCCATGATGATCGACCTGCTCGACCTGGTCGGCCTGGACGCGATGGCGCAGGTCGACCTCGGTGAGCGCAAGCACCGGCACCAGGACACGGCTGCCCTCGGCCGGATGTCCGCGCAGATCATGCTGACCGCCTGGTCCCGGTTGCAGCGGCGCGGCTGGGCGACCCCCGGGCTGACACCGGAGGCGTTGCTGACCCAGTTCCGTCGCGGTGGCTCCGACACGCTGCCCAACCTCGACCGCGAGATCGTGGTCAGCGACGTGTCCATCGAGGAGCGCCCACCACTGGCCGAGCTGAGCCACCGGGTGCCCCGTCGCCGGGTGGCCGCCGCGTGAGCGCGAGGACTGAGCCGATCGCGCGAGCCCCGCAGTCGCGGACCGGAGGCACCGTGAGCGCGAGGACTGAGCCGATCGCGCGAGCCCCGCAGTCGCGGACCGGAGGCACAGCCGCCGGGAAGGGACGGGCACGATGAGCCTGACCGTGCTGATGAACGCCGGCCCGTGGCTGTCCGTGCCGCCACCCGGTTACGGCGGCATCGAGAACGTGATCGCCACGCTGGTGCCGGAGCTGCGGCGACTCGGCGTACGGGTGGTGCTCGCCTCGGTGGGCAGCAGCACCCTGCCGGTGGACGAACAGGTGTCGGTCTTCGCCGACGGGCAGTTCGCCGCGTTGCAGCGGCCGTACAACCAGGTCTGCGGGATCGCCCAGGCGCACCTGGCCGGGGTGGTACGGGAGCTGCACTCCCGCGACGACATCGACCTGGTGCACGACCACGTGGAGGCGGTCGGGCTGGCCACTCTCGCCGCGATGGGACCGGCCGGCCCGCCGACCCTGCACACTCTGCACTGGGACCTGGCGAAGCATCCGGCGCTCTACGGCGCTCTGGACGGCGGCGACCGGGTCCGGGTCAACGGCGTCTCCGCGTCGCAGCTGGCCCGCGCGCCGCTGGCGTTGCGGGAGCACTCGGTGGGCCACGTGCACCTGTCCACCCCGCTCGCCGTCGACGCCGACCGACGGCCCCGACCGGAGAAGGGCGAGCACCTGCTCATCCTGGGCCGGATCAACCCGGGCAAGGGGCAGGACGTGGGGGCCCGACTCGCGCACCGCGTCGGCTTCCCGCTGGTCCTGGCGGGGCCGGTCGGCCCGTATCATCGGCCCGCCGATCTCGCCGCGGCCGGCGACGAGGCCCGGCAGAACCCGGACGTGCGCTTCTTCCTCGACGAGGTGGCGCCTCACGTCGACGGCGACCTGGTCCGCTGGGTCGGCACCGTGGCCGGTCAGGAGCGGGACGACCTGCTCGCCAGCGCCCGCGCGTCGCTGTTCCCGCTGCGCTGGGAGGAGCCGGGCGGCACGGCGGTCGTCGAGTCGCTGGCCCTGGGCACGCCTGTGGTGGCCACCGCCCGGGGCTGCCTGCCGGAGCTGATCGAGCACGGCCGTACCGGGCTGCTCACCACCGACGAGGAGGAGCTGGGCGACCTCGTACTCGGAGCCGGCCTGCTCGACCCCGACGAGTGCCGGCGGGTCGCCGCGCAGCGGTTCACTCCCGCGGTGATGGCGCAGCGCTACGTCGAGCTGTACGAGCGGGTCCGCCAGCTGGCCACCGCACCGAGGCTGCTCCCCGCCTGACCGCCGACCCGGCCCGACCAGCGACCCGGCCCGACCAGCGACCCGGCCCGACCAGCGGCGCGACCGGACCGGTGGCGCGGTTTGGCGGTGGCGGCAGCGGGTAGCCCCGCAGCCTCATGCCCGCCGCGCAGCGAGGAGCCGGTGATGGTCGGACCGATGGCGCACTCCCGGGCGCGCTCCAACCCGGCCGACGGCAGGCCGCCGGTGCGTCGCGCCGCGGCGTCGGCGGGGGTGCTGTTCCTGCTCGTCGGGGCGCTCGGCTTCGTGCCGGGGATCACCAGCGGCATGGACGCCCTACGCTTCGCCGGCCACGGCTCGGGCGCGTACCTGTTCGGCGTCTTCCAGGTGTCGGTGCTGCACAACCTCGTACACCTGGCTTTCGGGGTGGCCGGTCTGGTGCTGGCCCGCACGGTCAGCGGCGCCCGGACGTTCCTGATCGGCGGCGGCGCCGTCTACCTGGTGTTGTGGTTGTACGGGCTGGCGGTGGACCACGACACCGGGGCGAACGTCCTACCGGTCAACGACGCCGACGGCTGGCTGCACCTCGGGCTCGGCGCCGGCCTGATCGCGCTGGGGATCGGCACCGGCCGGCACCGTTCGTGACCTGCCCGTTTCGCGGCGTGACCTGGCTCGCCTCGCGGCCGATCCCGTTTGGCGCGGGACGGCGTCGGGTAGTTGGCAGATCCCGACCCATGCAGCGAATCGAGGGCGCCGATGTCCAGCCGGATCACCTGCGACGTGCGCACCACGGCACCGGTGGCGGTCGTCCGGCTCAGTGGCGCACTGGACCTGGGCACCATGCGCAAGGTGCACCAGGCGCTCAACGGCGCTCTCGTCGAACAGACGGAGGCGCTCGTGGTCGACATGGCCGAGGTCGACGTTCGCGACCGGCTGGCGCTGTCGGTCTTCGCCGCGACCGCGCGCCGGGCCGAAGAGTGGCCGTCCGTGCCGGTCGTGCTCTGCTCCCCGACGCCGGTGGCCGCGCGGTGGCTGGCCGAGTCGACCACCTGCCGGGTGGTCCCGACGTCGCCGGACTGCGCCGAGGCGACGCGGCTGGCCGGCACGACGTCCACGCTGCGGATGCGGGCCCGGCTGGAGCCGGTGGCCGGGGCCTGCCGGCGGGCCCGGGACCTGGTGACCGACGCGTGTGCGCGGTGGAACCTGCCGGACGCGTCCGGCCCGGCCGCGCTGGTGCTCAGCGAACTGGTCGGCAACGTGGTCCGGCACGCCGGCACGCCGATGCAGGTGACGGTGACCCTGCGCCGGCCGTACCTGCACCTCGCCGTGGTGGACGGCAGCAGCGCCCAGGCCCGGGCGGGCGGGACGGATCTGCACGCCGAGGGTGGGCGGGGCCTGCTGCTGGTACGGGAGCTGACCCAGCGCTGGGGCAGCGTGCCGGCCGGTCCGGGCAAGGCCGTCTGGGCGATGCTGCCGGCGACCTGAGCGTTCGAGGTGCTCGCGCCGGTACTGGCGATCTGACCGAAATTCCCGCTCTGGGCTGGTTACATGGTGCAAGGGTCGGGTAGGCACGCCCGTCCTTTCTGCCGTCACGACGGGGTGAGCAGCCATGCCCAAGCGGGTAACCACGGAACCCGGTCGCGATCGGGGCCCGGCGATCCTGGCGCCGGCCCGCTTCGGGGGGTTCCCCGGAGCGGTACGAGCACCGGTCCCCGGCAGCTCGTTGATCAAATTTCTCGCGACCACCGACCACAAACAGATCGGCCTGCTGTATCTGCTGACGTCCTTCGGGTTCTTCCTGCTGGCCGGGCTGCAGGCGATGCTGATGCGCGCCGAGCTGGCCCGCCCGGGGATGCAGTTCCTCTCCTCCGAGCAGTACAACCAGCTCTTCACCTCGCACGGCGCGGTGATGCTGCTGCTGTTCGCCACGCCGGCGGCGTTCGGGTTCGCCAACTTCATCGTGCCGATCCAGATCGGCGCGCCGGACGTGTCGTTCCCCCGCCTCAACGCGCTGGCCTACTGGCTGTACCTGTTCGGTGGGCTGATGGTGGTCGGCGGGTTCCTCGCCCCCGGCGGCTCGGCGGACTTCGGGTGGACCGCGTACAACCCGCTGAGCAGCGTCGAGAACAGCCCCGGGGTGGGCGCGAACATGTGGGTGCTCGGCCTGGTCATCTCCGGGCTCGGCACCATCCTCGGCGCGGTCAACCTGATCACCACGATCCTCACCCTGCGCGCGCCCGGCATGACCATGTTCCGGATGCCGATCTTCACCTGGAACATGCTGTTCACGAGCGTGCTGGTGATCCTCGTCTTCCCGCTGCTGGCCGCCGCGCTGCTGGCGCTCTCCGCCGACCGGCTGCTCAACGCGCACGTGTACGACGCGGCCACCGGCGGCCCGATGCTCTGGCAACACCTGTTCTGGTTCTTCGGCCACCCCGAGGTCTACATCATCGCGTTGCCGTTCTTCGGCATCATCACCGAGATCATCCCGGTCTTCTCCCGCAAGCCGCTCTTCGGCTACACCGGCATCGTGCTGGCCACCATCGCCATCACCGTGCTGTCCATGACGGTCTGGGCGCACCACATGTTCGCCACCGGCCAGGTGCTGCTGCCGTTCTTCAGCATCCTGAGCTACCTGATCGCCGTGCCCACCGGTGTGAAGTTCTTCAACTGGATCGGCACCATGTGGAAGGGCCAGCTCACCTTCGAGACGCCGATGCTGTTCGCCATCGGCTTCCTGGTCACCTTCCTGCTCGGCGGCCTCACCGGGGTGCTGCTGGCCAGCCCGCCGGTCGACTGGCACACCCACGACAGCTACTTCGTGGTCGCGCACTTCCACTACGTGGTCTTCGGCACCGTGGTCTTCGCCCTCTTCGGCGGCTACTACTTCTGGTGGCCCAAGATGACCGGACGACTGCTCGACGAGCGGCTCGGCAAGGCGCACTTCTGGACGATGTTCATCGGCTTCCACGGCACCTTCCTGGTGCACCACTGGCTGGGCAGCGAGGGCATGCCGCGCCGGTACGCCGACTACCTGCCCAGCGACGGCTTCACCACGCTGAACACGGTCTCCAGCATCTTCGCGTTCATCCTCGGCCTGTCCACGTTGTTCTTCATCTACAACGCGTGGAAGTCCTGGCGGTACGGGGCGGTGGTGACGGTCGACGACCCGTGGGGCTTCGGCAACTCCCTCGAATGGGCGACAAGCTGCCCGCCGCCGCTGCGCAACTTCGACCGGATGCCCCGGATCCGCTCCGAGCGCCCCGCCTTCGACCTGAAGTACGGCCCGCTCGTCGCCGATCTGGGCCGGGACCTGCCGCAGCGCACCACGAAGCCGCCGCAGCACTTCGCCGAGGAGCTGCGGACGGAGCACCACACGCCGGAGTCGCCGGCCGCCGAGGGCGCGCACGGCGCCCGGGAGGCGACCGACTTCCAGCCGGCGCCGCGGTCCGGTGCCCGGCCGGTGGACGTGCCGGAGCCCGAGGGCGTCCGTCGGCCGAGCTTCGAGCAGAGCGACGCGCCCAAGGACGCCGACGACGCGCCGAAGCCGCACGAACGCTGGCGGCACCCGCACAGCGACGGCAACCCCGAAGACCACTGATCGGCGTACGCGCGCAGGGCCGACACCCGGTGGTGTCGGCCCTCGTCGTGTCGGTCGGTGTGTGCGCGCCGCCCCGATCTCGCGGGACGGGAGTAAGCACCGGCCAGGGGCGGTGGCTCAGTCCCGGACGGGAGCCAGGCCGGCGGCGGTGAGCGAGCGGCGTACCGCGGGTTGGACCCGGGTCAGCCGCAGCGGCACGCCGGTCCGCTCCGCGGCGTCGCGCCCCGCCATCAGCGCGGCGATCCCCCCGGCGTCGAACCCACCCGCGCCGACCAGGTCGACGACCACCTCGCTGGGTTGGCCGGTGACCGCCTCCAGCATGGCCCGGCGCAACTGGTCCGCGCCGTCGCGGTCGATCTCGCCGCCGACCTCGACCACCACGCGGTCGCCGTTCTGCTTCACCGAGATGCGGGTCTTGCCCGGGTCGGGTTCGGCGGCGCCGTTCTGCCAGGGCGGCGGCGCGTCGGCGAGCATCGCCTGACGCAGCCAGGTCAGCGCCCGCGACAGCAGCCGGGACACGTGCATCTGCGAGATGCCGAACCGGGCGGCGATCTCGGCCTGGGTCTGGTTGCCGTAGAAGCGCATCGCCAGGATGCGCCGCTCACGCCAGGGCAGTCGGTGCAGCAGGCCGCTCACCGTGACCCGGTCGTCGACCGACTCCAGGGCGTTGTCCGACTCGCCGACCAGGTCGCCGAACTCCGCGGAGCTCTCACCACCCACCGGGGCGTTGAGCGAGGCCGGGCTGTAGCCGGCCGCCGACTCCAGCGCGGCGAGGATCTCCTCCTGCGGTGTCTCCAGTCGGGCCGACAGTTCGGCCACCGACGGCGCCCGGGACAGTTCGCTTGTCAGCGCGGCGGTGGCCTGTCCGACCTCGAGGATCAGGTCCCGCAGTCGGCGGGGCACGTGCACGCCCCAGGTGCGGTCCCGGAAATGGCGTTTGATCTCCCCCACGATGGTGATCGCGGCGTACGCCGTGAACGAGCCCCGTTCCGGGTCATACCTGTCGACGGCGTTGACCAGCCCCAGCCGGGCCACCTGTTCCAGGTCCTCCAGCGGCTCACCACGACCCCGGTACCGGCGGGCCAGCCGCCCGGCGAACGGCAGCGCGAAGCGCACCAGGTCGTCGCGTGCCTCCCCCCGCCGCTCCGGCGGAAGCCCGGCGATCCGGGCCGCGTACGCCAGTGCCGCCGCGTCGAGGTCCTCCAGACCTCGGTCGTTGGGTGGTGGTGGTGTGGTCGTGGTCGTGCTCGTCTGTCCGAACATCCGCGCCTCCCTCAGGAAGGTCCCCCGCCCGGATCGGGAAACCGGTCGTGCGCGTGGTCGAGCCACGCACCGGGCCGGAAAAGTGGGTAAGTGACTGGGATGCCAGCGGGCGACACCGCGTCTACGCAGCGCAATCAGGACGTCGCAGCCAGCGATGTTCCCGCTCCGTAGGTACTCAATCACGGGACCCCGGGTTCGCGAGGAAGTTTCGGCGTGCTCCGCCTCAGGAGACCAGCAACCCCTGGTGGCCCCCGCTGTCGCGGAGCACGGCCAGCGCCTCTGCGGCCCCCAGCGGGGGCGGCACGGGCAGGTCGTACGGCTGGGCCCGCAGCACCTCGGTGGCTCGGCGGGTCGGCACCGAGGTGACCGGGTAGCCCCGGGCGGCGGTCCGGTCCAACGCCCGACGGCGCCGCCCGAACCCGGCCACCGCCAGCCACTGCGGCAGCCCGGCCAGCGCCGGTGAGCGCATCCCGGGAGGCTCGGGCAGCACGTCCACGGAGGTGAACGCCTCACTGCCGGCCAGCCACCACTCGGCCTCGTCCACGCTGCGCCGGGTGGCGTTCTCACACCAGTACGGCACCAGCCCCGCCCGCACCACCTGCCACGGGTCGAGCAGCCGACCGCACTCCACCACCAACCGGTCACCGGTCTTGCCGGCGCCGCGCAGCCACCGCCGGTACAGGTCGGCCACGCCCGCGCTCAGTGCCCCCGGCCGGGGCGCCAACACCCGGTGCAGCGGGTGTTGGTGCTGGGCGGTCCAGTTCCGCACGGCCGGTTCGAAGCCCGGGTCGACGTCGTACTCGGCGTAGCCCGACGGGACGGAGACCGCCGGTGGCTCCCAGCGGGCCGCGTCGCCGCCGACGGAGCGCAGCACCTGCCGCAGCGCGTGGCTGTCCGGGTGGAAGTCGACCGGGTCCAGCCCGCTGGCCGGGCAGCCGACCTGGAAGCTGTGGCCGGGACCGCGCTCCAGCACCGGCCAGGTGCGCGCGTCACGGATCAGCAGCACGGGGGCGCCCGGGAGCAGCCGGTCGGCCAGAAACTGCGCGTACGCGGCCGGCAGGGCCCGCCACGCGGCGGTCAGCGACACCGTGGCCCCGGTCAGCGGGCCCCGGCTGGCCGGGCAGTGCACCTGGCGCAGGTGCAGGTCGGCGTTGCCGGCGAGCAGCCGGGCGGCGAGTGTCGCGCCGTGCGCGAGCGCGTCCGCCGGGCGGTCCACCGCGCCGTCGGACCAGTGCACGGACATCTCGAAGCCGGCCGGCAACCACGGCACGCCGAGGGCCACCGCGAGGTGTGCCGTCGCGCCGTGCGGCGAGCCGATCAGCACTCCGGGGTAGCGCCGGCGGGGATACTGGTCGACGAACCAGCGGGCCACCCGGGCGGCGTCCACCTCGTCGACCTGGGCCACGGTGAGCGCGACCCGACCGGCGGCGCGGGTGACCGCGGCGCGGCGTACCGGCTCCGGTGCGCCGGGGAAGCGCGAGGTCGGCCCGGTGTGCCCGAGGTCGGCACAGTCCACCCCGCGCAGCGCCCGGGCGGTGGCGGCGACCAACACCCGGGCGGCGCTGCCCTCGGCCACGACCCGGTCGCCGGCGAGACCGGCGCCATCGGCCGTGAGCCCCTTGTGCACCTTGTGCACCGGCCCCACCTTGCCTCGTTCGCTCACCACGCGGCCCGGCTTCCCGTACCGATGGGGTTCAAACGGGGCATCACCCACCCGGCGGCACATTCCGCTGGTCAGCGGGGTGCGCCGGTCATCACCGCCGTTCGGCGACGATCGGCCGAGGACGGCGGGAGCGGGTCGGCCGAGGGCAGATCGACTCGGATTCCGTGACCTCGGGGTGTCCACCGGGGCGGGATAGCGCGGTTCCGCCAAACCCGGGTCGACCTCGACGGACGGCCCGGTTTCGCCGGCCGCAGGAGGGGCACTTCCGGGGCCATGCGCACCGACGACACAGGCGAATCAGCCGCCGCCACGATCACCCCGTACGAGGACGGACCGCTGCTGGTCCGCGGCGACTTCACGCTCGTCACCCCGGACGGCGAGCACATCGACGCGCGCCGGGGCACAGTGGCGTTGTGCAGGTGCGGCAGGTCGGCGCTCAAGCCGTTCTGCGACGGCACCCACAAGGCGATCAACTTCCGCGCCGGCACCGATCGCGACGGTAGACCCGCCTAAAGACCCATTACCGAGGGAGACCACAGAAAACCACCGGGCCACGACGCGGAAGGACGTCAACGCCTCACAGTCGCGGCAGGACCATCGGCAGGGACCGTTCCACGAAGCTCGTGATCTGCATCGTCGGCCGCCGCTTCTCCAGGTCAGCCGGACTGAAGTGCTCAACCCTCTCCACTTCGTGCCACTCGATCTTCAATGGCCCGTCATAGAACCCCAGGAATACGCCGACCATCTCTCGATCCGGAGCGGAATAGAACTTTCCGAGGAATTCGAGAGATACTTCGATGCCCAACTCCTCCTTGAGTTCTCGTCGCGCACCCTCTTCATAGCCCTCCCCACTCACTAGGTGCCCGGCCGCTGAGCCAGACCAGTAGAGGGGGTAGGCTTTCTTGTTCGAGGAACGCTGGTGCAGTAGCAATTCGCCCCGACTGTTGGCCAGCATTATGAATGCCACCCGGCAGATGAGGTTCTGCGTGCCGAATTCTTCCTTCGCGGCTCGACCGATTATTTCGTCCTGCTCGTTCACAACGTCACGCATGATCCACACTCCAGTTGGGCTAAGCCGAGGGGAGACGCCGGGTGACCAAGATGCTCGACGTTACAACAGAAACGGCGCGGCCTCACAGCGGCACGCCGCACGCCGCACTCCCCCGTCAACCCGCCCACCCTAACCACTCTCGCCAAGCGGCTTGTTGGCAATCATCTTGATATAGCTGTGGAAGTGCGCTGGCATGTCATTATGCCCCGACTCGCCCCGGAAGCGCTCGAAGTACATGAGCGACTTCGGCCATTCGGCGTACTCGGCCACCACCACACCCCTTTCCGCGTCCGGAAACGTCGGGACCACGCGGTGGCATTCAGGAACGGGCGTGTAGTCGCTCCACAACGACACCGCGTTCACACCGCCCGGCGTTGTCATATCCTGTATTCGCCGGCAGGCGGCCTGCTTGTCTTCGACGTAGTGCAGAACGCCATTGCAAATGACCAGGTCGAACAATCCGTCAGCAACGAAGTCCGCCAGGGCTACGCGATGCACCTTGACCGAGACGCCGACTTCCGAGGCGAACTTACTGATTTTGTCCGCACCCACCTCGCTGAGCTCGACCGCCTCGACCTCCCAGCCGAGCCGCGCGAGTCGTATCGCGTCAGCCCCTTCACCGCTGCCGAGATCCACGACTCGCCCCGGTCCGTGCGAGATCGCGAATCTGAGGATCTGCTGCGCCATCAACGACCCCGCATGCTCCTCAGGGGAGACCGAGTAGGCGTGCGGATAGTTCCACCAATACCTGGACGTCGATCGGTAGCGATCATTGAAAAACTCTCTGATTTGATCCAAGGTCTTCACACCTCGATAGGAATTGAAACCATGAACTCGCCGTCGTTGTACAGGACCCCTAGTTCCTGAACCGCCTCCGCTCGCGAAGGATCATTCGAGATCGCGGCCAGCAGGGCTGCGGAGTCAGGTATTCCGATGCCGGCGTAGGCTGGTACAAGGTGCGAGAAGAACGCCCGGTACTGCAGGCCCGCGAGCCCGTCTATGTGCAGCTCTCTTCCTGCGGCGTATCTGTAGACCGTGGTTGCGGTAAGATCTGCCTGGATTCTTTCGACCAACGACGACGGCACCTGCCTCTGACTTATGGCATCTGCCACGGACAGGGCAAGTCCCGGCTCACCATGGGCGCGCAAATTGAGGCCGACGATGCGGGCTGCTCGGTCGCGCTGGTTGTCACTCATCGTCGCGTCGAACATCCGTAGCACGTTCGAGAAGACCTGGTTTCGGCGCACGGTCAAGAGTTCCGAGACAGTCCACGGAAACATTTGAACATTTGCGGTGAAGCGGTGCGCGCGAGGAAGTTCCTGCTCCACGACGTAGAAGAATAAATTCTCCTTGTCCGGGTAGAAGAAGCGCACGGTTCCCGTCAGACGTGGTTCATGCGGAAGCTCCACGATGCTGAAATCGGCGGCAAGTTCCCTCCGTACCGCCGCCTCGATCGACTCCGGGGCTATCTCGAACTCACCAAGCCACTCGTGATCCGGGCCGCGCCGCTGTGAGCAATCGCGCTGATTCACGTACCCACTGACATGAGACGCCTTACTCATCTCGCGCGTCGAGTTGTGCGGCGTGTTCACCTGAAGCAGCGGTTCTGGCCCCTCGCCGCCCTGGCGCCACGTCAGAACCAGCACTGCCGCCAGCCAATCTTCGCTATTCCTTCCTTCCACGAGCACGCTTCTCCGGAAACGGGCCGAGCGACAGATGAAGGTGTCTGGCCGCCATCCTGGGCTACCGACCAGCACCACCTCATGCTCTTCTCGGCTCACCTCCACCACTTCTCGGAAGGCCGATTCGAAATACTGGTCCACTCTGTCGAGGAAATCGATATACAAGTTCTCGTCCTCGCCGCGCGACGGCCGAGGTATCGCCAACTGGACAATGCGTTTGTCGTCGGACAGGTAAAAAATGTTGCCAACAAACGGGAGCAGGTAGGGATAGGTGTAGAGAGTCCAGCGGCCTGCCGTACCGAATCGCAGCAGCAGCGACATCACTCTTCGCTTGGTCTGGCCATATCGTCGGACCCGCTCCCGAAGCGCGTCCGCACGGCTCGGGAACCCAATCGAAAACTCGTCGTGAATAAACGGGAGCAGATCATCCGCGAGAAAGACTACGTGCAAATGATCCCAGAAAGTGTCCGGGCCGGCGCGCGTGCGTTTGGCAGTCAGCGCAGCTTCCAGGCAGTCGGCGACCCAGCCGTTGGCGACTCCCACGATCGTGGCAGCGCGAGCCTCGGTGAGGAGTCGGGTGAACCTCTGCTGATCGGCTCCCGAATAGGTGGCCACCAGTGGGATCATTCGACCAGGCGCCCGTGCGCTCGCACCGAGACGTTGCTCGTCGGTCGAGAAGACGTCGGTGGTTCCGCTTCCCGACACTTTGTCGAGCATCACGACAAGGTCCCGCACCAACCGGGTGACGAGTTCGGTGAACTCGTCGGCCTGCGGGCTCAGTCGGCTGATGTTGATGGACTGCCGCTTGCGCATCTCAGCCACCCGACGGTGGGTGTCGGGCGACTTTGTCATCATCAACGCCGCGTCGGTCAGCAAGATCGGAAAGATGAGCGACTCGTAGGGCAGCAATTTGTGTCGATCTCGGCGCTCCGCCTCTAGCATCGTGAAGACGTCCCACTCTCGACCACACCACTCCGACGTGAAATACGAAGGAGTCTGGATGGCAATCAAGACTGCGCTGTTCTCGACGGCAGTCATGATTCGCTGCTCCCACAACGAGGCCGTCGAAATCGCTTCCCTGTCGAGAAAGAGCCGGAGTTCACGTCCGGTGAGCGACCGGAAAACCTCGCGAATTCTGAGCGTAATGTCCGAAATTCTCCCACTGAAGTGCTCATCGGTGCGGGCATAGCTGACGAAAACGTCGTACTGCCACTCATTGCGGACTGGCCCCTGCATCACGCTATCGATCCCCCTACGCGTCTCTGCGAACCCGTGGGACGATTGCCGTAAAAGCGTAAGGCATGGTTTGCAATGGATGCTAGCGAAATCAGACTGCCTGTTCCCGACAGCAGTGCGCGAACCGGCGGGTCCAGGTCTGCCGAAGCCGCGGTCACCCGCAGCGCCGACCGCTTGCCCGGAGAAGGCAGGATCAGGCGATGGCGGGCAGGGGCGTCACAGCGGCCGACGCGCTCGCGGTGAGCGAGACGGTCGGCGGCACGGTCGGCGCAGCGGGTGTGCGCAGCGAGCTGCGGCCGGCGGACCAGCTGTCCAGCAGGTGTCCGGCGAACAACCGGTCCACCGCGAGCCCGGCCGCCGCCCCGAAGAGCACGTCGGGGGCGAGGGCCGGTTCGACGCGGACCAGGCCTCCGCACATGTCGTTGGCGGCGATCTGCTCGTGGACCGCGTCGGCCTCGACGTGCTCGTCGTAGAAGCGGGTGGCCACCTCGTCGAGGCCGAGCCGGCGCAGCCCGCTGCCGTAGCGGCGGTTCGGCAGCGAGGAGGTCATCTCGAACGCGGCCAGGTGCCCCAGCAGCGCGCCGCGCCACCGCCGGTGCAGCCCGAACAGCGACATCAGGTTGTTGGTCGCCAGCGTCACCGCGGGTACCGCGTCCAGGTGTGCGCCGTACGCGGTGTTCAGCCCCAGTCGTTCGAGGGTGCCCCGGAACAGCTCGGCGTGCATCCGGTCCAGCCGGCCGTTGCCGTACTCGTCGGTCTGGATCTCCACCAGAGCGGCCTTGGCCGGCCCGCCGAGGCGGGGCAGCGCCCAACTGTGCGGGTCCGCCTCGCGCAGGTGGTAGACGGAGCGGTGGGCGACGAACTCGCGGAACTGGGACAGGTCGGCGCGGCGTTGCAGCGTCGCGGCCAGCGGCGGGCCGTCGTCGGCCGCGACCACCTCGGCCAGGCCGGCCGCTACCCCGGCGGCCGGCACCCGCGGCGCGCCGACCAGCAGGCGCAGCGCCGCCTCGAAGGGCCGTTCGGCTTCGGCTCGCAGCGCGAGCAGCGTCGGCTGCCACTCCCACGCCTCGTCCACCCCGCACCAACCCCGGTAGTGCAGCTCGTAGCAGAGGAACAGGGTGAGCTGAAGGTCCTCGTCGGTGATCGCGTCGACGGGGTCGAGGTCGGCGCCGAGCCCCGCCGGCAGGTCGTGCGGCGGGCGGCGGAAGGCGTCGAGCACCGCGGCGGAGACCGGGCCGCGCGACCGGGGCAGGGTCGCCGGACCGTAACGGCGGTCAGCGGGCTCGGACATGGGACCTCCAGCGTCGTCGGGCCGCTACTGATGCCCTGGTCGAGAGCGGTTAAACGAGGTCATCGGCGTTCGCGGTGACCTCCACCTGCTCCCGCACCTTCCGGGCCGGAGCGCCGTCGGCGTACAGGCCCCGCAGGTCGGCGAACGCCGGCTCCGGCGGCGCCAGAGACACCATCGGGTCGACGACCGCCTCCAGGACGCAGGGACGGTCCGCGGCGAGGGCCTCGTCCCAGGCCGCGCCGACCAACTCCGGGCGGTCCACCCGCACACCGTGCAGCCCCAGCAGGCGGGCCCAGCCGGCGTACGGCACGTCCGGGCGGCGGTTGGCCGGGTCGGACGACGGCTGCCGCCCGCCACCCATGCCGTTCTGATCCCGGTTGTTGAGCACCAGCACCACCAGCCGAGGGTCGGCCCACCGCTGCCAGTGGTGCGACACGGTGATCAGCTCGGCCAGCCCGTTGAGCTGCATCGCCCCGTCGCCGACAAGCGCGATCACCGGTTGGTCGGGGGCGGCGAGCTTGGCGGCCACCGCGTACGGCAGCGCACAGCCCATCGAGCCCAGGGTGCCGCAGAGCTGCGCGTTCACCCCGGGTGGCAGGGTGAGGTGCCGGGCGTACCAGTAGAGGACCGAGCCGACGTCGACCGCGACCGCCCCGACGCTCGGCAGGCGGGCCGACAGCTCCTGGAGGACGAGTTGCGGGTTGACCGGGTCGGCGGGCGCGGCCACCCGCTCGGCGGCGACCTGCCGCCACCGGTCCACCGAACTCTCGACGGTGGCGCGCCACCCCTGCTCGGATCGACCACGCAGCCGGGTCAGCAACGCCCGCAACGTCTCCGCGGCGTCGCCGACCAGCGGCACGTCGGCCGGGTAGCGGGTGCCGATCCGGCGGCCGTCGATGTCGATCTGCACCGTACGGGCCTGTTCGGGCATCGGGAAGTAGTCGGTCCACGGGTCGTTGGTGCCGACCATCAGCAGGGTGTCGCAGCCACCCATCAGCTCGGCGGCGGCCGGGGTGCCGACCTCGCCGAGAACCCCGGTGTGAAACGGCAGCCGCTCGTCGAGCACCGGCTTGCCCAGCAGTGAGCTGGCCACCCCGGCGCCGAGCCGGTCGGCCACCTCGATGATCTCGGTGGCCGCGTCCCGCCCGCCCTGGCCCACCAGAATCGCGACGCGCTGGCCGCCACCGAGCAGTTGCGCGGCGGCGTCGAGGTCCGCCTCGTGCGGCAGCACCCGCGCCAGCGGCTCACCGGGGGTGGTCGAGACCACTCCGACGGCGGACGCCTGCACGTCGGGCACCAGTGTCTCCTGCAACTCCCGGGGCAGCACGACACAGGTCGGGCTGCGGGTCGCCGCCGCCGTCCGGAACGCCTGGTCCAGCAGCGCGGCCACGTCCTCGGGGTTGCGGCCATAGCGGACGAACTGGTTGCACACGTCGCCGAAGAGCCGACTCAACCCGATCTCCTGGTGCGCGCCGCCGAGCGGCCCGGAGATGTCCTCCCCGACGATCGCCACCACCGGCTTGCTGTCCAGCTTCGCGTCGTAGAGGCCGTTGAGCAGTTGGACGGCGCTGGGCCCCTGGGTGGCGAGGCAGACCCCGATGCCGCCGGTGAACTTGGCATGCCCGGTGGCCATGAACGAGGCGGTCTCCTCGTGCCGGGCCGGGACGAACGCCGGCTCGCCGCCGGCGCGGTCCAACGCCTCGACAAGCGGGGCGATCGCCTCGCCCGGATAGCCGAAGGCGCGGGGCACCCGCCAGGCCAGGAGCCGCTCCACCACGAGATCCGCCACGCGGCGCTCAGCCATTGCCGCGCCCCGGTGTGCTGGGGTCGACATAGCGCAGCACCGCGCCGACGCCGTCGGTGAGCTCGGGAGCCTCCTCCGGGCCCAGCACGGTCAGTGCCGCGTCGGTGCCGACCAGGGCGCGGACCAGCGCGGCGTCGGCGCGTACCCGCTGGGGTTCGGCCACCGACATCGCGGCCAACTGCCCCGCGTCCACGGCGATCTCGGTGGGCTCCGCGCCGATCCACAGCTCGCCGTCGGCCGACGGGTCGTCCACGATGATCATCGTGTCGACCTGGTTGCGCTGCAGGGCCGAGACGACCGCGTCGAGGCCGGCGCCCACGTCCTCCTGCACCCCGAACCGGTCCAGGGCGGCGCTGATCCGCTGGTCGGCGACCTCGGCGATGGTCTGCACGGTGAGGTCGTCGAGCATCGTCTGGTCGGCGCCGCCGGCCCGCGACCCGGCATCGGTACGGACCACCAGGTCCTGCCAGCGCTCCGGCATCTGGGCAGCGATCATTCCGGTGGCCCGGACGTCACCGGCGACCACCACCACGTCCGCGCCGACCCGGTCGGCCAGCTCCACCGTCGCGGCGGTGACGTCACCGGCGTTCTGGTGCCAGGCCTCCATGGCGGCCCGCTGGTAGCGCGACTGGGACCAGCCGCCGGGCTTCGTCCGCCGCAGCGGAAACTCGTCCCGCCCGGCGACGTGCGCCCGTCGGGGCACCCCGCCGGCGCTGACCGCCATCGCGTCCGCGCCCAGCCGGTCGGCGATCACCCGTACCCAGGCCACCTGTTCGCCCCGTTGGGCGAGCAGCGGCATCACGTGCGGCAGCGGCGCGAAACTGGCCAGGTCACGCAGTGGTGGCGCGGACAGGTACTCGGAGAGCACCACCCGCCCGTGACTCGCGAAGACCGCGAGGCCGTAGTCCCCGACCATCGGGTCGTGGCCACGGATCACCCGGTCCAACGCGGCGATGCTCGCCTGGTCCGCGCCCTGTTCGGTCAGGCGACGTTCCAGGGCACGCCAGCGCAGGTCCAGCGCGGGATGGGCGTCCTCCGTGTCGGCGGAGGCGTCCAGGTACACCGAGCACCACGGCCCGGGACGGTCGTAGAGCGGGCGCAGGAAGGACAGCTGCATGCTCGACCCCTTTCCAGCTCGGCCCCCCGCTTACCCTCCTCGCCCGGGATGTCACCTCGCAGCCGTGAGCCCGTGACCAGGTTTCATTCACGTCGTTCAACCCAGGACGTCGATACGATCTGTGCACACAAGCGGACTCTCGGTGGTGGGAATGGACAGCGGACTCGAAAGCCGACGGATCGTGCACCCGACGGAGAAGATCGTTACCGGGCGGTTGGTACGCCTGCTCGACGGCTACACCCGTGAGGTCCGCATCGGTCAGCCGGTGCTGGTGGCGGTGCTCGCCGCGGCGGCGGTCGCCCGCCTGCCCGCCCTGCTGCTGCGCTCGCTGTTCTCCTTCGGCGGTGGCGGCACCCGCCGGCGGTGGAAGGAGCTGAAACAGGGCCCGGAGTACCTGGTCGTCCCGGTGCGCCTGCGCGACACCGCCGGCCAGCTCTGCGAGGTGGAGCTGCACGGGCACCTGCCGCAGAGCGCCCTGCACCCGGCGGACCAGGTGCAGCTCACCCTGCGCCCGCAACGCGACCCGGAGCTGCCGCCGCGCATCGAGCGGATCGTCAACCTCACCACCGGGCAGTTGCTCACCCCGCGTACCGCGACGCTCTGGTCGCATCTCGGTCCGCCGCTGCTGTTGCAGGCGTTCCTGGGCGCGCTGCTGGTCGCCGGCATCACGGCCTGCTCCGCACTGACCTGACGGCGAGTCGGCGGGCCCTCGGGACCGGTCGGCGGTTCAGCCGGCCCGGGCGGGGGCGCGGTTCAGCCGGCCCGGGCGGGGGCGCGGTTCAGCCGACCGGGGCGGCGTCGCGGGTCGGCCGGCCGGCGGCGACGGTGGCGAGCATGCCCCGGCGGCGGGCCCAGCGCTCGAAGACCAGGGTGGCGAACGGCGGCACGGCGCAGGCCAGCGCCACGACGGTGGCCAGCAGGCTCCACCGGCGCAGGCGGGCCACCGCGAGCACCAGCAGGCCGTACGCGACGAACAGGCCGCCGTGGATCGGCCCGAAGATCTTGACACCCAGCTCGTTCTCCGGCGGCCCGTACTTGACGAGCATGCCGATCAGCAGGGCCAGCCAGGAGCAGGCCTCGGCGATCGCCGCCGCAACGAACAGCCGGGTCACCTTGTCGCGCATCGCCACGCCTCCACCTCTCGGGCGGCAATGGTAGCGGTGCGGGCACGCCGCCACTTTCACCGGGACAGGGATCACCGGACCCGTCAGTGGGTAGGAAGGGAGCCTCAGGTATTCCCCTGCCCGACGAGGACGTGCGAGGTTAGGGGAACCAGCGGTGACAGGGTGGTGACGATGGGCGAGGACGTCGGCGTACGAACCTTCAGTCGAGAGGATCGGGCCCGCTACCGCGACAAGGTCCGCCGCTGCCTGGATGTCTTCGCCGAGATGCTGCGCGAGTCGCGCTTCGACGTCGACCGGCCGATGACCGGTGTGGAGATCGAGCTGAACCTGGTCGACGAGGCGTCGAACCCGGCGATGCGCAACGCCGACGTGCTGGCGGCCATCGCCGATGAGAGCTTCCAGACCGAGCTGGGCCAGTTCAACGTCGAGATCAACGTGCCACCGCGGCGACTGACCGGCACCGGCACTGCGGACTTCGAGGAGTACGTCCGGGCCAGCCTGAACGCCGCCGAGGTCAAGGCGCGGGCGATCGGCGCGCACATGGTCATGATCGGGATCCTGCCGACGCTGCGCCCCGAGCACCTGACCGCCGAGACGCTCTCCGCCAACCCCCGCTACACGTTGCTCAACGAGCAGATCTTCGCGGCACGCGGTGAGGATCTGCCGATCGCCATCAGCGGCGTCGAACGCCTGGCGGTCACCGCCGACACGATCACCCCGGAGGCGGCCTGCACCAGCACCCAGTTCCACCTGCAGGTCAGCCCGCCCCAGTTCGCCGACTACTGGAACGCCGCCCAGGCGGTCGCCGGCATCCAGGTCGCCGTCGGCGCGAACTCGCCGCTGTTCTTCGGCCGGGAGCTGTGGCGCGAGACCCGCATCCCACTGTTCCAGCAGGCCACCGACACCCGGTCGGAAGAGATCAAAGCCCAGGGGGTACGACCCCGGGTCTGGTTCGGCGAACGCTGGATCACGAGCGTGTTCGACCTGTTCGAGGAGAACGTGCGCTACTTCCCGGCGCTGCTGCCGGTCTGCGACCCGGAGGACCCGGCGCAGGCCCTCGCGGCCGGTGAGGTGCCCAATCTCGCCGAGCTGCGCCTGCACAACGGCACCGTCTACCGGTGGAACCGCCCGGTGTACGACGTGTCCCGTGGCCGACCGCATCTTCGGGTGGAGAACCGGGTGCTACCCGCCGGCCCGACCGTGCTGGACACCATCGCCAACGGGGCCTTCTACTTCGGACTGGTCCGCGCCCTGGCCGAGTCCGACCGGCCACTGTGGTCGCAGATGTCGTTCAGCGCCGCCGAGGAGAACTTCACCAACTGCGCCCGGCACGGCATCGACGCGCAGGTCTTCTGGCCCGGCCTGGGCTATCTGCCCGTCACCGAGTTGGTGCTGCGCCGGCTGCTGCCGATGGCACACCACGGCCTGGACCGGTGGGGGCTCGACCCGGGCGAACGCGACCGGCTGCTCGGCATCATCGAGCAGCGCTGCCTGACCAGCCGCAACGGCGCGACCTGGCAGGTGGAGACGCTGCACCGGTTGGAGTCCGCCGACCACCTGGACCGGCCGGCGGCACTACGGGAGGTGGTCCGCCACTACGTCGACCTGATGCACACCAACCGGCCGGTGCACGAGTGGCCGATCCCGTAGGCGCCCCGGGTCGACCCGACCGCCGGGCTCGACGACCCGGTGATCCGCCGGGGCTCAGCCTCGCGGGGTGGGCACACCGAAGAGATCGGTGATACCGCCGGGAAGCTGGGCGAGCAGGTCGTGTCGCTCGTCGTCGTCGAGCGCCTCGGCGACGGTACGCAACACCGCCTGGGCGTGTTGACGCACGTGGTCCGCGTTCGCGACCTGTTCGCGGTCCCCGACGTTCTTCAGGAACTCGCCGACGTCCCAACGGCGGCCCTGCGGATTGCGGGTGACCGACCCGTTCAACCGCTCCGGTAGCTGTGCCGCCAGATTGTCGGCCTCCTGCCCGGCGAGCCGTTCACCGAGCACGGACAGGACGGCCTGTACGGACCGCACGGCCTCGTTCTCACCGAGGCCCGCTCGCTGTCGTACCGTGGAAATCATCTGCTCGTACTCCATGACCCGCTCCTTCGCTTCTGCCCGACCTGCCGTCAGGGCTGCGTGCGGACGAACGGGGCGAGTTCCCAGGCTCCCTGGCCACAAACGGGGTCACGCGCGGATCCGGACTTTCCCGCCATCGGCGGGCGCGGCCTCAGAAAGCCCCCAGTCCCGTCACTCGGGTTGCCAGCCGAGCCGGGTCGGGCCGTGCGGAAAGCCCGTCCGCTGGCACCGGGGCGCCGCGGTTCACCGCGATGGACGGCGTCCCTTGTGGACCCCGCACGGCATACATGAGTGTCGTAGGCTGTGGCAGCTCGCATATCGTCTGATCACGACGGGGGATGCAGGTGGCCACTACTGGACCAGACCCAGCTTCGACGCAGCGGTCCCCGCGGGTGCCCCTGACCCGTCGGCACATGCTGCGGGCGGGAGCGGCGGCCGTCGGCGGCGCGGTGCTCGCCGGCGGGTTGGAGGCCGGACCCGCGCAGGCCGCGCCGGAGGCCGCGAAGCGCCTGCTGCGGGCACCGGCGCTGGCGCCCGGCGATCGGGTCCGGGTCGTGTCGCCCGGCAGCACCCCCGACCCCACGAACATGGCCCGCGGCATCGAGATCCTGCGCGGTTGGGGCCTGGAGGTCGAGCTGGGCGCGCACGTCTTCGCCAAGTACGGCTATCTGGCCGGCACCGACGCGCAGCGGCTGGCCGACCTCAACGCCGCGCTCAACGACCCGGGGATCCGTGCGGTCTTCGCCGCCCGTGGCGGTTACGGCACCCAGCGGATCGTCGACGATCTCGACGTCTCCGGTCTGCGCCGGGATCCGCGGGTGGTCGTCGGCTTCAGTGACATCACCAGCATCCACGGCAAGCTCTGGCGCGAGGTTGGCCTGGCCACCTTCTACGGACCGATGGTCAACTGGAGCGACAGCCGCACCGGCCCCGAGTCGGCCGAAGCCCTGCGCCGGGCCGTGATGACGACCGCACCCGTCACGATCGTGCGGGATCCGGCCGAGACGGCCGCCCCCGTGCTGGTGCCCGGCCGGGCGTCGGGGCCGCTGCTGGGCGGCTGCCTCACCCTGCTCTCCACCTCGCTCGGCGCGAGCGACGCCCCGAGGTTCAACGGCGCGATCCTGTTCTTCGAGGACGTGGACGAGGCCCCGTACAGCATCGACATGATGCTGACCGAGCTGCGCCGGGTGGGCGTGCTGTCCAGGGTTGCCGGGGTGGTCATCGGCCAGATCACCAACAGTGTCGGCGAACCCGGCGAGTGGGATGCGGCGGCGGTCCTCAAGGACCGCCTGTACGACCTTGGCGTGCCGGTCCTGGGTGGTCTGCGCCTGGGGCACGGCAACGGGCAGCTCACCGTGCCGCTCGGCGCGCGGGCCACGATCGACGCCGAGGCGGGGACCCTGACGGTGGAGCCCGGGGTCCGGCCGCGTTAGCCGGTGGTCCCCGCGTGTCGGTCAGACCGTGAGCAGCACCTTCGTACAGTCGTCCTGCTTCTTCTGGAAGATCTTGTAGCCCTTCGGGGCGTCGCGCAGCGGCATCCGGTGGCTGACGATGAAGCTCGGGTCGATCTCGCCACGCTGGATCCGCTCCAGCAGCGGCCGGGTGTAGCGCTGGACGTGACACTGACCGGTCCGCATGACGAGCGACCGGTTCATGAACGCGCCCATGGGGAACTTGTCGACGAAGCCGCCGTACGCGCCGACGACCGAGACCACCCCACCCGAGCGGCAGGCGAGGATCGCCTGGCGCAGCGCGAACGGCCGCTCCGTCTCGACCCGGGCGGCCTGCTTCACCCGGTCGTACGCGTACATGGCGGCGTTGCCGTGGTGGCCCTCCAGGCCGACCGCGTCGATGCACGCGTCGGGCCCCCGGCCGGCGGTCAGCTCGTTGAGGGTGTCCAACACGTCCGCCTCCTCGTAGTTGATCGTCTCGGCGTCGACGTGCTCCTCGGCGAGCCGCAGCCGGTACGGGTACCGGTCGATGACGATCACCCGTTCCGCGCCGAGCAACCGGGCGCTGGCCGCGGCGAGCAGTCCGACCGGCCCGGCGCCCCAGACGGCGATCACCTGTCCGGGTTTGATGTCGCACATCTCGGCGCCCATGTAGCCGGTGGGGAACACGTCGGCGAGCATGACCGCCTGGTCGTCGCGGACCTCGTCGGGCACCTTGAGCGGGCCGATGTCGGCGAACGGCACCCGGGCGTACTCGGCCTGGCCGCCGGCGTACCCGCCGAGGAGGTGGGAGTAGCCGAAGATGCCGGCCGGCGAGTGGCCCATGATCTTCTCGGCGATGCCGGCGTTCGGGTTGGAGTTCTCGCAGACCGAGTAGAGGCCGCGTTGGCACGACGAGCAGTGCCCGCAGGCGATCGGGAAGGGCACCACCACCCGGTCGCCGGGCTTGAGGTTGCGCACCTGCGGGCCGACCTCGACCACCTCACCCATGAACTCGTGACCGAGGATGTCGCCCTTGCGCATCGCGGGGATATAGCCGTGGTAGAGGTGCAGGTCGGAGCCGCAGATCGCGGTGGTGCTGATCCGGACGATCGCGTCCCGGGCGTTCATGATCTTCGGGTCGGGCACGTCGATGACCTTGACCGTGTCGGTGCCCATCCAGGCGGTGGCCTTCATCCTCGGTCCCTTTCGAAGCGGGCGGTCATCGGCGCGACGGCGGCAGCGGCTGGGCGGGACGCTGCATGGCCTGCTGGCGTACGGAGATGCCGTTGGGGCTGCCCTCGGAGCGGACCACCTCGCCGGTCTCCAGCACCTGCTTGAACCGGCGCAGGTCGTCACGGACCTGCTGCTCGGGTTCCTCGCCGAAGAGCTTCGCCACCGCCCGGCCGAGCGCGCCGGCCGGCGGCGCGTAGCGCAACTCCACCCGGACCTCGGTGCCCCGGTCGCCGGGCGCGGGCACGAAGCGGACCCGGCCGGCGTTGGGCACCCCGGTCCCCGCCAGCGATCGCCAGGTGATCGACGTGTTCGGCTGGTCGTGGATGATCTCGGCGTCCCACTCGACGCGATGGCCGGCCGGGCCGCGAGCGACCCAGTGCGAGCGGCGCAGGTCGTCGGCGCGCACCGACTCCAGGTGCGTCATGAACCGGGGCAGGTTCTCCACGTCGCGCCAGAACCGGTACGCCTCGGCCGGTGACCGGTTCACGGTCACCGCGATCTCCATCCGGATCATCCGCGCCCGTGCGCGTCGCGCTCGGCTGATCCGTACGGCGGAGAGCACGTCGACGGCCGCGATGCCGGCGATCGCGACTGTGGTCAGGGCGACGCGGCGTCGTCGCTCACCGCTGCGGTCGGCGAGGGCGCGGACGAGCAGGGTCAGGTCCATGGCGTCGCTGGCCACCCGGCTCCACGCCCAGCCCGCCGGGCGACGACCGCCGAGCAGGCCGGCGGCGCTGCCCAACTCCCGCACCCCGACGGCCGGGAGCACCGCGCGCGCGGCCGGGGAGTCGTCCACCCCGGCCAGTCGCGCGAGGCGGCCGGGCGCGACCAGGGCGCCGACGCCCAGGGCCAGGCTCAGCAGGCCGAGCGCGCTCGGCAGCGTCGCCGGCACGGGTCCGTCCAGCTCCGGCAGGAGCACACTGTCGACCCGGTCCATGTCCGGTCCCCCTCCGGTCGGCGTGGCCGGCGGCGGACCGGCGCAGCGGCGCAGCCGCCGCCCTGACGCTATGTCCTGAACGCGGCTCCCGCGCCTGGTTCGCGGCAGAAGGTCCGTTCCGGGCAGCGCGCGTCCCGCAACAGTCGACATGGCGACATTGACCGATTTGGATCACTGACAGGCCGATACCGTCGGCGCAATCCGTCGCGCCACCGAGAGGACGACCCCCATGCGCCGCTCGCTCCCGCGCCACCTGACCGCCGCCGTCGCCGTCGCACTGCTCGTCGTCGGGGCCGCCGAACCGGCCGCCGCGCGTACCCCCGGGTCGGTGCCGCCCGCGCCCGGCATGGTCCGCACCGTGGTACGCGACGCGGCGACCGGCACTCCGGTGCCTCGGGCCTGCGCCGCGCTCGTCCCGGTGGACGCCGCGGCGTTGTCGGCGGTCGGCCTCGGCGAGGACCAAGACGGGCGGTACGGGGGCTGCGCCGACGAGCAGGGCAACCTGGTGACCGGCGACGTCGCCCCGGGCAGGTACCGGCTGCTGGTGAGCGCCTACGACGCGACGGCGTACGGCATGCAGTGGGTCGGCCGGCACGGCGGCACCGGTGAACGCGAGCGGGCACAGGTGATTCAGGTGCGGCCCGGCGTGGTGACCAGCGCGCCGACCATCCGGCTCGACCCGCCGGGCACCGTCGTCGGAGTGGTGACCAACGCGGCGACGGGCGCGCCGATCCGCGGTGCGCTGGTGATGGTGGTGCCCTACGTGCCGCACCCGAAGTACGACGACCACGGCCCGACCACCGACGACAACGGCCGCTACACGATCACCGGTCTCGGCCCGTACCACTGGCCGGTGCAGTTCGCCGCCGCCGGGCTGGCCACGGTGTGGTCCGGTGGGGTGGGTGGTCGGCCGCAGGCGCGGCCGGTGCGCGTGCGCGCCCAGCAGACGGCGACGCTGAATCAGGCGCTGCCCGCCGGAACACCGCTCACCGGGGCGGTAAGGGTCGACGAGCTGCTCACCTACGGCCAGGTGGTCGCCTTCGACGCGACCACCGGGGACCTGGCCGGCGTGGCGGACGTGGGCGACGGTTATGCCCTGCGCCTGCTCCCCGGGCAGCGGGTGAAGCTGCGCTGCGACTGCACGTACGCCCAGCCGACGTGGCACCGGGACGCGGCGGGCTTCGACACCGCGACAGCGGTGCGGGTCCGGCGGACGCCGACGGTGGTGGACTTCGACCTGGGATGACCCGAACGAGACGGGCCGCCGGGAGTTAACGGCGGGCCGCACCGGGTAGCCGGCATCCGCTTCTACAAGCACCCGGGGAGGTGGGATGACGGCGACAAGTGCCTTTTTCGAGCGGTTGACCGTCGCCGGCCAGGATCCGCGGTTCAGCAAGGTGTGCGGGACCGTGCGGTTCGACATCGGGGACGGCGGCGACCTGGAGCAGTGGCTCCTGGAGATCGACCATGGCCGGATGCGGGTGCGGCGCGGCGCCGACCCCGCCACCACCGTGATCACGGTCTCGGCGCCTGTCGCGGAGGCGATGGCGCGCGGTGAGGTGAACGGCCTGGCGGCGATCACCCGGGGCGAGATCATGGTCGACGGCGACCTCGGCCTGGCGTTGCGGCTCGGACGGCTGTTTCCGCGTGAGCCGGGGCCGTTGCAGAGGGGCGGCCCGGCCAGTGGGACGTAGCCGATGAGGGACATCGCGGACACCGTGTCGTGTATCGACGGGAACACCTTCATGGTGTCCGACGCCAGCGGTGACGTCGACTCGTCCCCCGCCACGCCGGTCGGGCTGTTCGCCGCCGACACCCGCTTCCTGTCCCGCTGGATGCTCTTCGTCAACGGCGAGTGCATGACCGCCCTGTCGGTGGACGACAGCCAGTACTACGAGGTCACGTTCTTCGTGGTGCCGGGCGCGGCGGTCGACTACGTGCAGGCCGACGTGTCGGCCATCCGGCGCCGGCGCATCGGTCCGGACCTGACCGAGTCCCTGACGATCTTCAACTACGGCGAGCAGGACCGGGATCTCGACATCCGGCTGGAGGTGGCGGCCGACTTCGCCGACATCTTCGAGATCAAGTTCGACATCGGCGCGAAGACCGGCACGCACTACACACACGTGGGCCCCGACGAGTTGCGCCTGGGCTACCGGCGCGGCACCTACCGACGTGAGGTCGTCCTGTCGGCGAGTGAGCCCGCCGAGTTCGACCCGGACGGCCTGCGCTTCACGATCCGACTGGGCCCCGGACAACAGTGGTCGACGCGGTTGCAGGTCGCCATGCTGGCGCTGCGTCCCGACGGCGTCGACCTGCGCTCCGCGCTGCGGGCCCAGCGGCCCGACGACTCCACGCTGCCCACCAGCCTGCGGGCCTGGGTCGCGGCGGCCCCGACCCTGGACACCGAGAGCGCCGCGCTGCAGCAGGTGTACCACCGCAGCCTGGTGGACCTGGCGGCGCTGCGCTTCGCCCCGCTCTCGCTCAGCGGCGCGGCCGTACCCGCCGCCGGGTTGCCCTGGTTCATGACCCTGTTCGGCCGCGACAGCCTGCTGACCTGCCTGCAGACCCTGCCCGTCACCCCGTCGTTGACCCCGCCCACGTTGCGGATCCTCGCCTCCCTGCAGGGCGTCCGCACCGACGACGTGCTGGAGGAGGATCCCGGCCGGATCCTGCACGAGCTGCGCTACGGGGAGTCGGCCGCGTTCGAGGAACAGCCGCACTCCCCCTACTACGGCACCGTGGACGCCTCACCACTGTTCGTGGTGCTGCTCGACGAGTACGAGCGGTGGAGCGGCGACACCGCGTTGGTGCGGGAGTTGGAGCAGGAGGCTCGCGCCGCCCTGGCGTGGATCGACAACTACGCGGACCTCACGTCCACCGGCTACGTCTGGTACGAGCGACGCAACCGCGCCACCGGCCTGGAGAACCAGTGCTGGAAGGACTCCTGGGACAGCATCTCCTACGCCGACGGGAGGCTGCCGGGCTTCCCGAGGGCCACCTGCGAAACCCAGGGGTACGCCTACGACGCGAAGATCCGCGGGGCTCGGCTGGCCCGTACCGTCTGGGGTGACCCCGACTACGCCGAGCGGCTGGAACGCGACGCGGCGGCGCTGTACGACCGGTTCAACCGGGACTTCTGGCTGGCCGACCGCGGCTACTACGCCCTCGCGCTGGACCACGACGGCACACCCGTCGACAGCCTGTCGTCGAACATCGGGCATCTGCTGTGGAGCGGCATCGTGCCGCCGGAGCGGGCCCCGCAGGTCGTCGAACACCTGATGGGCCGGGCGCTCTTCTCCGGTTGGGGCGTGCGGACCTTCGCCGAGGGGCAGCGCCGCTACAACCCCCTCGGCTACCACAACGGCACGGTCTGGCCGTTCGACAACTCGTTCATCGCCTGGGGTCTGCGCCGGTACGGGTTCGCCAGCGAGGCGGGCCGCATCGCGGAGAGCATCCTGTCCGCCGCCACCTTCTTCGATGGTCGGCTGCCCGAGGCCTTCGGCGGGTTCGACCGCAACACCACCCGCTACCCGGTCCGGTATCCCACCGCCGGCAGCCCACAGGCCTGGTCCAGCGGAGCGTCAATCCTGCTCCTGCGCACCATGCTCGGCCTCAACCCGCACGAGGACCACCTGGCCGTCGACCCCTCGCTGCCGTCGGCCTTCGGACGGGTCGCGCTGCTGGACATCCCGGGCCGCTGGGGCATGGCCGACGCCTTCGCCCGGCACCGCCCCGACCAACCTTAAGGGACGTCTCGTAACTCCTGCAGCGTTCAGACGAGCGGGTGTAGCGCGCCGAGCTGTGAAAACTCCAGGCAAGTCCTACTGCGGTTGATCTGCACGGTTCGGAGTGTCGCCCTCTGTCGGTGCATCGAACTCCAGGCGCAGGATGCTGCTGTAGGCCGCTGACGGTTGCTGAGGGACGGGTGCCGGTGGGCGGTCGTTGCCGGTCCAGACGGCGAGGGCCCGATAGTCGTATCCGTCCTGCCAGCCGGTCTCGAACTCGAACGAGACCGGTTGACCTGGGCTGAGGAAGCGGTAACCGCTCATCAGGACGTTGCTGAAGTGGGCCCAGCATCCGCCGGGGGTGGCGTCGGAGTCGAGGACTCCCCAACCGTCGTCGGTGTGCCATTCCCGGACGGTTCCGACCGTAATCACCGAAACAGTGTTGCACCTGGTCGTGGTGACGTGCTGCTCAGTTGCTTGTGGCCGGCTGATCCGCCAACCGTTAGCAGGCAACGCCTTCACCACGTTACGAGACATCGCTTAGGGTCACGGTCAACCGTCGGCCGCTCCGATAGCCCGGCGCCCGGCGTGTCGCGTCCGCTGCGCGACGGCTCCACGGCACCGCTCCCCCACCAGCGACGCCACGCGGCCCACCACGGCGAATCGGAACAAACTTTTCTCCAAAAAATGTAATCTTGCAATCGCCGGAGACACGCGCCCAGCACCTCGGACACTTAACGAAGACTTAAGACTGCGCGACCGAAAAACCGTTATCCGGCACGGCGAAGACGGCGACCAGGAGACCTTCCGAGCACTGTTCTTAATTCTTCTTCCGCGAGTTGTTGTCAGCTCTGCGTACGCCCATAATTCCTTTCGTCAAAAGCTTTGTCGCCGACGCAAAGGACAACACTGGTAATGCGGACCACCCCCGCGCACGTCGCACCGGCGGACCGGGCGCGAAAGCGTCGCCGCCGCACCCGCATCTCGCTCGCCGCCGCCGTCGTGGCCGCACTGGGCGCCAGCGGCATCTACATCGCCGGCGCCCAGGCCGAAGAGGTCTCCGTGCCCGGCCGAATCCAGGCCGAGGCCTTCGCGGCACACTCCGGGGCGCAGACCGAGGACACCGGCGATGCCGACGGCGGCCGGAACGTCGGCTGGCTGGCCAGCGGCGACTGGCTGCGCTACGACGGCGTGTCGATCACCGGGGCCAACCTCACGGCCCGGGTCTCCTCGCACAACGCCACCGGCGGCACCGTCGAGCTGCACCTCGCCGCGCCGGACGGTCACCTGCTCGCCACCTTCCCGATCGCGCAGACCGGCGGCTGGCAGAAGTGGACGACGGTCACGGCGAAGGCGTCCGCCGTGCCGGCCGGCCCGCAGACCGTCTTCGCCGTCCTGAAGAGCACCTCGACGGCGGACTTCGTGAACCTGAACTGGTTCACGTTCGGCCCCGCGGCGGGCTCGTCGCCGAGCGCGCCGGCGAGCGCCTCGCCGACGCCCACCGCATCGTCCGCGCCGAGCCCCACCCCGTCGGCGTCCGCCTCCACGTCCGTCCCGCCGAGCGCACCCGCCGGCGGTTGGGTCCCGGTCGACCAGGCCCGGTGGAGCAGGGAACTGGCCGCCTTCGACGCCCTCACGCCGAAGGCGGTGCCACCGGGGACCACCCGGGTGCCCGAGTTCCACACCGACTGCGAGGTCGCCAACTCGGCGCCGGACGACCCGATCGTCGTGCCCGCCCTGCCGGGCGCCTCGCACATGCACACCTTCTTCGGTCCGAAGATCGACGCCTTCACCACGACCGACAAGCTGCTCTCCGCGACGACCAACTGCAACGCCCCGGGTGACAACAGCGCCTACTGGACCCCGGAGCTGCGCAAGGACGGCCAGCCGGTCCCGATCAAGAGCATGCGCGTCTACTACGGCTCGCGGGTCAAGGACCCGTCGACGGTCAAGCCCTTCCCGCCGGGCCTGCGGGTCGTCGAAGGCGACGCCAAGCGGCAGGTGGACACCCCGAAGAACGCCGGCAGCAACCAGTTCTGGTGTGCCGGCAGCGCCGAGGTCGGCCGCAGCGCCGACGGCAACTGGCCGGTCTGCGCACCCGGCGGCAACCTGATCTTCCAGCTGGTGTTCAAGGACTGCTGGGACGGCAAGAACATCGACTCCCCCGACCACAAGTCGCACATGGGTGACCCGGTGAACGGCGTCTGCACCGGCAAGTACCCGGTGGCCGTGCCGGACCTGTCCTTCATGGTCAACTACCAGTCGCTGGGCGGTGACGGTCTCACGCTCTCCTCCGGCAAGCCGTCCTCCATGCACGGCGACTTCATGAACGCCTGGGAGCCGGCACGCCTCGGCGCCCTGGTGAGGTCCTGCCTCAACCAGAACGCCAAGTGCGGCACCGAGGTCACGTTCGCCGGCGGCTGACCGGCGCGTCCCCCCAGTTGCCACCGGACGACCCTCTCGCTCAGGCGAGGGGGTCGTCCGGCATCGTGCCCGGCCCGATCCCGTCGCGCGGCACTCCGATCCCGGTGCGGGGCTTTCCGGCCCCACCGCGGAGCGTGAGGATGGATGTCGCCGTCAGCGCGACGGCGCGGTCGTCGTCTCGGGACAGGTCCACCAGGGCCCGTGCCGCGGTGTCACCCGGGATGTCCGCCAGCGCCTCGGTCAGTCGCCGACGCGCCGACGACGCCACGGTCCCCCGGGCGAGGCAGCCGACGAGCCTGGTGGCGATCAGTGCCGCCACCTCGGGTTCGGTCGCCAGCACGCCCAACACGTCGGCTGCCTCGGCGTCCTTCGTGGCCTCGACGACCATGTCGACAAGCATCGGGACCGCGTCCGCCACCCGCCGCGCCCCGAGCGCCAGCGCCGCGTGCCCGCGGACCACGACGTCGGAGTTCGCGAGGGCGTCGCGCAGCACGTCGGTCGCCGCGTCGTGCGGGATCTCGGCGATGGTCCGGACGGCACGCTCGCGTACCTCGGCCCGTGGTGAGCGTAGGCCGTCCGCGAGCAGCGCCAGACCGTCGTCCCCCGACTGCGCCAGCGCCCATCGCAGGGCTCCGGCGACGTTCGGGTCGGTCTCGTCGAGCGCCGCCTCGACGAGCGCCTCCACGGGCACCGGAGCCCCGTCGGCCGAGGACAGGGCCGCGCGCTGACGCCTGCCCGCGCTCGGTGAGTCCAGGGCCTGCAGGAGCGCGACGACCTGGAGCACGTCCTCCCAGTCGGCGGGGTCGGCGGCAGCGATCCGACGCAGTCGGGTGAGCAGGTCCCGCTCATCCGCGATGCGCTGTCGTGTCCGCTGGATCAGGTCGTCGACGAGGCCGGAGGGGGTGAAGCCGGGATCGTCGAGCGCCCGCCGGACGTCACGCAGCGACAGGCCCAGGGACCGCAGGCTCTCGACCTGGAAGATCAGCCGGATGTCCTCGTCGGAGTACTCCCGGTAGCCGGCGCCGCTACGGCCGGTCGGCCGGACCAGGCCGAGCGAGTCGTAGTGCCGGAGCATGCGGGCGCTGACCCCGGACCGGCGCGCCACGTCACCGATCAACACCTGCGCATCATCCCTTCTCGCCGATCGCGCCGAGGGCCAGCACACGCTTCGCCTCCTCGATCGAGGACTCGACACCCACATCCGGGTCCCGCGCCAGCCGTTCCGTCGCGATCGCGTGCGCGCGTACCTGTGGGTCGGGAGCCTGCATCGCGACGCGCAGGATCGGCATCGCCACCGCACCGAGCGCGACGAACGCCCGGCTGAGGCTCAACCGCGTGTCCCGCGTGCCGCGCCCGAGCTGCGTCGCCAACACCTCGGCCAACTCAGGCTCGTCACCCGGAGGCACCAGGGCGACCGCGGCTCGCCAGGCGCTTCGCGCCACCTCCTCGTCCGGGTCGGTCAGGAGCGCCCGTGTCATCGCCGGCCAGGCCCGCCGATCGCCGATCTTGGACAACGTGTGCAACGCCTGGCTCCGGGCCTGCGCCCGCTCCGAGCGGAGTTGGTCGGTGAGCTTCGCGACGGTCAGTGCGGGTGGGTGGCGGATCAGCGCCCAGGTGACCATCTCGCGTACGAAGAACTCGGGCTCGATCGCGCATCGTTCGACGAGCATGTCGACGAACCGCGGGTCCGGGGCTGTGCCGACCGCCAGCGCCGCGCGCAGCCGTACCGACGAGTCGCCGCTTTCCAACGCCCGGAGCGCCCGCATGGTGTTCGCGTCCTTTTCCGGTCCGGTCATCGAGACCACCTCCTCGACCCCACCGAAGACCTTGTCACCGTGTCAAGGTCAAGGGGGACCGCACTGGGCAGCGTCGCGCACCGCACGTGTCAGCCCGCGGCGCGGAGGGCTGGCGAGCGGTGCTGCCGGCGACACAGCCGCCGGCAGCACCGCGAAACCCATCGACCGGCTACCGGCTCAGGAGCCGGACCACGTCGTCCACCGAACCCAGAAGAACCGTCTCCACCGGCACCTGCGTGAGGCTCTCCACGGCGAACGGCGTGTCGGTCTCGGTGACCGCAGCCCTGATCTCCGCCAGTCGCGTGCCGGTCAGCTCGAGCACCTCGGTCAGGTGCGCGGGCTCGGCCCGCTCGACAAGTGTCACGTGCGCGAGCGTGAGCGAGTGCACGCGCGCCCCGGTCTGCTCCGGCACCATGAGCACCAGCCGGCCGTCGCGTACGCCGCGGACCAGCCGCACCATGCGCGAGGCGACGGCGAGCTGCTTCGAGCCGCTCAGCTCGGCACCGCTGTCCGCGCGGCTGGCCAGGTCCTCGGCGACGCCGGTCTTGCGCAGAACGCGCAGGGTGGCGTGGCCCGGCGACTGACTGAGCTGGTACCGGATCGTGCCGGTGACGCCCCCGGTCACCCGGGCGAACGCGCGGAGCGCCAGCAGGACGGGATAGCTCAGCACGGACAGATCGCCACCGGCCTCGACGACGGCCGTGGCGAGCGCGTTGTCCAGCAGGTCGGAGTCGCCCCGCGAGGTGCCGACGGTCACCGTCTTCGCCTGGTGCTTGACCGAGTCGATCGAGCGCGTCAGCTCGTCGGCGGAGGCCGTGAGCTGGGTACGCACGAAGTCGACCGGATCGGCGACCGCTACCGGCAGCTCCGGCACGACCGCTGCGCCGTGCCGCAGCAGCGACGCGGCCTGGTGCAGTCGCAGCGCGACGTCGCTGGGAAGAACGCCGCGAACGCTGCCCTGGGCCGCCTCGGCGAGGAACTGGTGGATGCCGCCACACGCGGCGTCCAGCTCGTCACGCGCGACGCGACCGGCGTCGACCGACGCCTCCAGCCCCGCGAGCGCCTCGCGCAGCGGATCGGCGGTAGCGTCGATCGCCCGGGCGGCGTGGTAGGAGAAGAGGTGCCCGGCAGCCGTGCTGAGGATCCAGGCGAAGGCGGGGTGCGCCGCCGGCACCCGGATCACCCAGTCGGTAGCCCACGGCAGCTCGATGCCCTCGTCGACGATGACTACCGGTTGGTTGCGGTGGGCGGCGAAGATGTCGACCTCTTTGGTGAGGTCGCGCAGCTGCCCCGGCGGGGTGCCGGCCGCGCAGACCAGGACGAACGCCTCCGCCGACAGGTCGACGTGCTTCTTGTCCTCGACGGCGTCGGTGGAGACGGTCTTGTAGCACAGCTCGGAGAGTTTGATGCGGGTCTCGTCGGCCGCGACGCGGTTCGGGCCGGAGCCGACCACCGCCCAGTGCGGGTGCCGGATCGCCACCTGCGCGATCTCGGCCATCCTCGGGCCGAGGTCGCGCAGCGTCTGCAGCTGTTGCGGCATCTCCTGCAACGCGTGCAGCATCAGGTCTTCCAGCTCCGGCGAGAGCAGGTCGCACAGCCTCGCGATCTGCAGCGCGAGCAGCGTACCGGTGGCCGCCTGCGAGTAGAACGCCTTCGTCGAGGCGACCGCCATCTCCACGTCGCGGCCGTCCGACGTGTACAGCACACCGTCGGCCTTGTGGCTCAGATCGCTGTCCCGGCGGTTGACGATGGCCAGCACGGCGGCGCCCCGCGCGCGGGCCATGTCGATGGCGCGGTTCGTGTCGGTGGTCGAGCCGGACTGGCTGACCGCGACGACACAGACCGACGACATGTCCGCCCGCAGCTTCCAGGCGGACAGCTCGGTGGCCGGCATCGCGGCAACGGTGATGTGCGGGTGCAGCAGATCGTCGGCCACCTTGGCGATGCCCTCGCAGGCGACCGCGGCCGTGCCCTGACCGACGAAGAGGATCTCGCGGATGTCCCGGTCGACGAAGCGCTCCCGGATGCTCTGCGGCAGTGCGGATTCGCCGAGCGCGACGGAGAGCCGCTGGCCGTCGTCGGCGATGCGACCCCGCAGGCTCTTGCGGAACGAGGACGGCGCCTCGGTGATCTCCTTCACCAGGTAGTGGTCGAACTCGCCGCGCGCGACATCCCGTGTGGTGATCTCCGCGGTGGCGATGTCCGCCTCGGTGACCGGCAGGGACCGGCCGCGCATCGTCGTCCGGCGCAGGCCGGCGAGGGTACCGGCGTGCTTCCGGTCGAGGACGACCACCGTGCCGACCTCACCGTCGTCGGAGTGCCTGCCGTCCAACCGCAGGTACCGATCGGTCCAGCCGACCAGGCCGTACACCTCACTGGCGACCAGGAAGCAGCCGAGGGCGAACCCGACGTACAGGCCCTGGCCGCTGCCCTTGACGACGAGCATCAGTTGGTCGGCGGCGAGGTCGCCCTGTGCCGCGATCGCGAACGAACCGTGATAGTTGCGCGCGGAGGCGGCCATCGCCTGTTCGGGCGAGTGACCGGCGGCCATCTGCTGGGCGAGCATCACCGGGATCAGCTTGGCGTCGGTGCTGATTCCGGTGGACGAGGCCGGCAGGTTCAACTGGTCGCGCAGCGCGACGTGGTTGTCGATGTCGCCGTTGAGAGCGGCGATCGCGAAGCACGGATCGTCGCCGGCCGGCGTGGTGCTGTCCAGCGGGTGGGCGTTGGCCTCGCTGATCCGGCCGACGCTGGCCCAGCGGGTGTGCGCGACGATCACGACGCGGGCGCTGGGCAGATCGAGGACTGTGTGCAGGTCGTCGTCGGCGGTCATCGCCGCGCGCAGGTACGCGACGTTGTCACCGAGCCGGCCGATGACCGAGGCGCGCTTGTACACGAGTGAGATGCCGCCCCGGAACTGCGCCGCCGCGCAGTGGCGGAACTCGCCGTCCACCCGGTCCCGCAGCGTGGCCGGCACCCGCGCGAGGTCGGCGTCATCGAGCGTGACCCACACCTGGATGCCCGCCGAGTCCCGGCCGCGCACCTCCAGCCGATCGATCGCGTCCAGAACCGCGTCGACGGCGAGGTAGCTGCGCGCCTGGTTCAGGGTGATCATCTGTTGCCGCGCGAGCTCGGCGATCCGCACCGCGGCGCCGATCCTGTCCTGCTCGATCGACCAGAGCAGGTCCCGAGCGGCCACCGCGCGCTGCTGGACCTGCTCCAGGAGGTCGGCGTCCCAGCCGGCGCCGGGGTCGTCGAGTGCGCGCTCGGCGACGGTGAGCCACGAGTCCAGCGCCGACGTCCGCGCCACGACGGCCTCGCGCAGGCTCTTCTCGCACGCCAACCGGTGCACAGCGGTGGGCGCGGTGTACAGATCCAACGCGGCCGCGAGTTCCTTGACCAGACCGTCGAACGCGGGGTGCAGGTCCATTCCGCTGGGCCGGTCGGCGGTCAGGTCGACGTGCGGCAGTTCCGGCAGCACGTCCAGCAGTTGCCGATCGGAAACCGCTGCCAGGTCGCAGTCATAGTCCGGCAGCGCTGCGGCGATCCCGCACATGCATACCCCTCACGTCGGACGGCCGTCGAGTCGGACGGCCTCGGTCGGCCAGAAAGCCCGACGATATCTCATCGCGCAAGGGGCGTGCGCATTACCAACCGATTCGCGCAGCCGAAATGTTCGCGACTGCGCACTCAGGGCAGTATCATTGCTGTACGCGACAGAGTCAACGCTCTGCGTAATGTCACTCTTGCGGACCGACGCGGCTCCCGGGCCGTCCGGGCCTACTCGTCTAGGGTGCGGGAATGGTCGACCGACGCCAGGTGCTCAACTTCCGCGTCCGCGCCCAGCAACTCGACCGGGCTCAGGGCACGCTCGCCGACACCGCCATCCTGGACATCGGAGTGCAGAACACCGGCCCGGACGGCGCCCGGTGGGCGCTGGCCGCGCGCGGCGTCGACGTGACCGCGTTGTCCGACACGGAGGTGATCGTGCTGTGGACCGTGCGCGGCGCTCCCCACCTCTACCGCCGGGCCGACGTCGGCAACGTGGTGGCCGCGGTCGAACCCTTCTCCGACGCCGACGCGGGCAAGCGCATCTACGACGCCGCCAAGCCGTTGAAGGCCGCCGGCATCGACAACCTCGCCGCCCTGGACGAGGTGGCCGCCCGCATGCGGGCCATCGTCACCACGCCGACGGTCAAGGGAGACGTCTCCGGCCGCCTGGCCGCGGTGCTGCCCGAGCCGTACCTGCGGTTCTGCCGGCCGTGCGACGCCACGCACGTCTACGAGATGCCCTTCCGGCTCGCCGCCGCGCGGGCCGGGCTGGAGTTGCAGCTCGGCACCTCGCCCCCGGTCCTGCGGCGCATCGCCGGGTTCCGGAGGGCCGCCGCGCCGGGCGATCGCTTCGACCTCGTCCGCGCCTATCTCCGCCTGCTCGGCCCGGCCACACCGAAGCACGTGGCGGACTATCTCGACGCCCCGGTGAAGGACGTGAAGGCACACTGGCCCGACGACGTGATCGAGGTGACGGTCGACGGCGAGGCGCGCTCGCTGCTGGCCGACGACGAGGAGGCGCTGGAGTCGGCCGACGGCCGCGGCACCCGCCTGCTCGGCCCGTTCGACCTCTTCCTCCAGGCCAAGGACCGGGCGACGCTGGCGCCGGACGCCGCCCACGCCAAGCAGATGTGGCCGGTGTTGGGTCGCCCCGGCGGCGTCCTGGTCGACGGCGACCTGGTCGGCGCCTGGCGTCCCCGCAAGTCCGGCCGCACGATGACGGTCACCGTCCAGCCCTGGCACCGGCTGTCGGACGCCGCCCGCAAGGCCATCACCGCGCAGGCCGAACACCTCGCCGCGCACCGCGGCGTCTCCCTCAGCGGCGTCGACTTCGCCAGCTAGTGCTGTGTCCACTAACGTTGGCCGGGTTGTGTCAGATCCTCGTGGTTGGCTTCGGGTATGCCCAGACGTAGGGATTCGGGAGCGCCGCGGGTGGTGCATCGCACCGCCCGGGTCGGCCTGCGTCTGACCCGGGCGCAGCGGCGACGCTGCTTCGGCCTGCTCCGCGCGGCCGGGGATCTTTGGGCGTGTGTCTTGGAATACAACAGCTGGCGGCATCGTCGTCACGATCGGCCGGTCGCGAGCTATCAGGAGTTGTGTCGACTGCTCGCCGCGTCTGGTCCGGGCACGTTCGGTGAGCTCGACTCGACCGGCGCCCGGTCGGTGTTGCGTCGCTATTCTGATGCGTGGTTTAGCGCTGCCGCCCGCCGCGGGGCGGGGCATGGTGAGGTGCGGTATCCGCGGCGGCGACGGTCGTTGATGCCGGTCCGCTGGTATCACGGCACGTTCGGTCTGAGTCAACGGCGGCTGCGGTTGCCGACCTCGGCCGGGAGCCCGCCGCTGGTGGTGCGCCTGGACCGGGCGGTTCCCTACCCTCATGATGCGGTGCGGTCGGTGACGCTGGTGTTCGATCAGGGGCGGTTGTGGGTCGAGGTCACCGCGGAACTTCCGGTCGCGACCTACCCTGCGGGTCAGGAGCCGCAGCGGGGGCGGATCGCCGGGGTCGACCTGGGCATCATTCACCCGTACGCGGTGGCAGCCGGTGACGGGCAGATGTTGCTGGTGTCCGGCCGGGCGATCCGCGCCGAGCACCGTCAGCACCTGGCCGACACGAAAGGCCGCCGCCGGGCGACCGCCGCCCGTGCGCCGAAGAAGGGCCAGCGGGGTTCGCGGCGGTGGCGCAAGACCCGCCGGCGGGCTCGGCTGATGGAGGGTCGGCATCGGCGTCGGGTACGGCAGGCCGGGCACGAGGCCGCGAAGACCGTGATCGGCTGGGCAGTGCAGCACCGGGTCGGGACGCTGACCGTCGGTGACCCGCGTGGTGTCCTCGATCTGCCGGCGGGTCGGCGGCACAACCTGCGGTTGCGGCAGTGGCGACTCGGCCGGGCGATCGCGGTCCTGAAGGACAAGGCGGAGCTGGCCGGGATCACCGTGCATCTGGTCGATGAGCGGGGTACGTCGTCGACCTGCCCGGTGTGCCGGCGCACAGTGGTCAAGCCCCGCGGGCGGACCATGATGTGCAGGAGTTGCGGGTTCGTCGGGCATCGTGATGTTGCCGCGGCGTTCACCATCGCCACCCGGACCCCGGGCGGCGTCACCACCACCGCACCCGACATGGGTGCGGTCATCACGCACCGTCGAGCAGGCCGACACCTTCCCGGTGCCGGGCTGTCCCGGCGTGACCCACGCCGCCCACCAGCGGTGTCAGGGTCAGTTGGCCGGCTGAGGCCCGCCCCACCATCGGTGGGGAGTCGCTCGCTTCCGACAACGTCTGGGCGAGGAACCACAACACCACCGACAACCCGGTGAACGTTAGTGGTCACAGCACTAGTCACGAGACCGTCGCGTTCGAGACCGCGAAGGGTCTGGGTGAGCATCTTCTGCGAGACGCCCTCGACGCGTCGGCGCAACTCGGAGAAGCGGGCGCTGCCGTCCCAGAGGGTGCCGCGGTCGGCGGGAACACCCGATCTCCCGCTGCCTGCGGGTGGGGCATGGAACACTGCGAGGTGCCCTCGGTCGGTGCCGCCCCCCTTCGAATACGGCAGCGGGAGGCGCCTCGGCGTCCCGCGCGGGGAAGGGGCGAGGATGCAACCCACCTGGCTCCTGACGCTGTCCTGGGTCTCGCTCACGGTCGGGGTCGTCAGCTGCGCGATCGTCGTCGCCGACACCTATCTTCGTGGGCACCGTCAGCCGGTCCGGGTCATGGAGATCGTCTGGCTGGTGACAGTCCTCTACGTCGGCCCGGCCGCCGTCCGCCTCTACTGGAACTGGGGTAGGCCCGAGACGTACTCCCGACGGCGGCGGGAGGACAAGCCGCGACGGCCCCGGCGCGGCGTCGTCGTCACCCGCGTGTCCCGCTGCGGCGCCCACTGCGCGCTCGGTTTCGTCGTCGCCGAGGTCGCCCTGTACGTCGTCAGGTCCGACCCGGCCCAGGAGACGCTCTGGGTCGACTACGCCGGGGACTACCTGGCGGCGGTGACGATAGCGGTGCTCTTCCGGTACGTCGGCGCACCGGGCCGCGGCGTCACGAAGATCTGGCACGCCCTGTCCACGGTCGCCAAGGTCGAACTGCTGACGATCACCGCGTTCGAGTTGGCGCTGTTCGTTTGGCTGACGCTCGCGCACCGGGTGGTCTTTCCGGAGCCACCCCTGCGCCCGGACAGCCCCATCTTCTGGTTCGCGGGCCAGTTGGGGCTGATCGCCGGCTTCATCGCGGCGTGGCCCACCGCCTCCTGGCAGCTCGGGCGGGGGCTGCGGATCGAGCCACGCCGGCTCCCCCACGACTGACCGCGACACGACCTCGGTGACCGCCACCGTAGGGTCGTCGCGGATGACCCGCCGGCTGATCAGGAGGAACGATGATGGGTGCCGCTGTCCGACGCCTGGTGGCCGCGGTGGCCGCGACGTCGGCCCTGGTGTCGTCGTCGGCGTGCCGCGCCAGCGACGCACCCGAGGCGCGCGCGACGCCGAGCCCGGAGGTCACCCTCTCCCCGCCGCCGGCCGCCGCGCCGTCGCCGGCCGCCGCGCAGGAGTTCCAGCGGCTGGAGCAGACGTTCGGCGCGCGGTTGGGCATCTACGCCGTCGACACGGGCACCGGCCGCACCGTGCGACACCGACCTGACGAACGGTTCGCGTACGCCTCGACGTGGAAGGCGCTGGCCGCCGCCGAGGTGCTCGACACCACCACGGACGCCGAGTTGGACCGGGTGGTGCGCTTCTCGGCGCGGGACCTGGTGGCCCACTCCCCCGTCACCGGCACCCACGTCGCCGAGGGCATGAGCCTGCGCGCTCTCGCCGACGCCGCCGTGCGCTACAGCGACAACACCGCCGGCAACCTGCTGCTCCGTCATCTCGGCGGACCGCAGGGTTTCGAGGCGAAGCTGCGTGCCCTCGGCGACACGGTCACCGACGCCACCCGCTACGAGACCGCGCTCAACGAGGCGACACCCGGCGACCCGCGGGACACCAGCACCGCGCGGGCCCTGGTGGGCGACCTGCGCGCGTACACCGTGGGGGACGCCCTGACGCCCGCGGACCGTGACGTCCTGCGCGGCTGGCTGCGCGGCAACACCACGGGCGCGGCGCTGGTGCGCGCTGGGGTGCCCGCCGGCTGGGTGGTCGGGGACAAGACCGGGACCGGAGGGTACGGCACCCGCAACGACATCGCCGTGCTCTGGCCCCCCGACCGCGCCCCCATCGTGCTCGCCGTGCTGTCCAGTCGCGGCACGAGGGACGCCACCCCCGACGACGCCCTCATCGCCCAGGCCACCAGGGTGGTCGTCGCCCAACTCTGAGCGACGTTCCTCCACTCTTCGACAGGGGTGCGGCCAGCGCGACGTGCGCCGCCGGGCGGCGTGCCTATTCGGCGTCGTCGGCCGGCAGGCGCTCGGGCAGCCCGAGCCGCGGGAACTGGTCGTCGTGGAAGGTGACGATCTCGGTGATCGCTCCGCCGGTGACGCGCAGGACGTCGATCGTCAGCGGCAGGTATACGCCCTCCGGCGCGCGCCACAGATAGAAGGCGACGGCCGGCTGCCGGTTGACCGAGGTGGGGACCGCGCGCAGGCCCCGAAGGTCGGCGAACCCGTCCTGGACCCAGCCGTTGACCACCGCGGCGCGGCCGACGGACAGGCCCGGCGTGGGCGGCATCGAGCAGCGGACGTCGTCGCGCAGCATGGCCGCGAGCACGTCGACGTCGGTGGCCACGGCGGCGTCGGTGAAGCGGCGTACCAACTCGCGGGTGTCGGGGTCCTCCTCGCCACCGGTCCAGTCCTGCCGCTCGGCGGGCAGGTGCTCCCGCATGCCGGCACGGGCCCGTTGCAGCGCGCTGTTCACCGAGTTGACGGAGTCCCCGAGGAGGTCCGCGACGTCCTTCGCCGGCCACCCGAGCACGTCACGCAGGATCAGCGCCGCCCGTGGGCGCGGCGCGAGGTGTTGGACCGCGACCACGTACGCCAGCTCGATCGTCTCCCGCGCGACGGCGAGCGCCTCCGGCTCGTCCGCGCCACCGGCGGGCAGCTCGTCGAGCAACCGATCCGGGTACGGCTGCAGCCAACGCACCTCACCGCCGGTCGCGGGTTCCGGGCGGCGTTTGGCCAGCAGGTCCAGGCAGGCGTTCGTGGCGATCCGGTACAGCCAGGCCCGGAACGTCGACCGCCCCTCGAAGGTCTCCCGCCGCCGCCAGGCACGCAGCAACGTCTCCTGCACGGCGTCCTCGGCGTCCTCGAACGACCCGAGCATCCGGTAGCAGTGCACGTGCAACTCCCGCCGGTGCCGAGCCGCCAGCCCCGAGAACGTCAGCTCGTCGACCTCGCCCAACCCGTCCAGCCGTGTGTCCGCACTCATCGCGTCATCCTTCCGCCTCGGCACGTCCTGTCGTAGGTGTGACGGGCGCCGGCGCGAAAACTCATCACCGACGTCGGCGATCGCCAGGCGGAACGGGCGCGGGTGACGTCGGCGTCGATCAGGTGGCGCCTCGATAACCGCTCGACCGCCGGCCTTCGCTCGGGCAGGGTGGCCGGGTGGATGCGCAGTTGCTCGCGGCGGTGCGGGCCGGTGACACGTCGTCTCTCGACCGGCTGTTACGGACGGCGTCGGCGGACGCGCTCGCGGGTGACGAGGGCAGCGGGCTGCTGCGTGCGGCGGTGTTCGGGGGTAACGCCGATGTCGTCGCCAGCCTGCTCCAGGCCGGAGCCGATCCGGCCCGCCCGTGGGACGACGGTGTCGATCCGGTGTCCTGGGCGGCCGACTTCGGGGCGTACGAGGTCCTGTGGGAGATGGTGCACAAGGTCCCATGGTGGCGGAAGCAGGTGCCGCAGCACCTGAGGCGCGGTGCGCTGGACATCGCACGGCTGTGGCTGGGTCTCGACCCGGAGGTCGAACTGCGTCGTCGGCTCGGTGCGCACCCGGACGAGCCGGCCGCCGTCGAGCGGATACGGATCCTGACCAGGGAGCAGGAGTCGGAACACGCGACGAGGATCCGGTTGACCCTGGCCGACGGGCGGCAGGCCGAGACGCAGCTCGATCATCGGGCGATCGTCACCTATCTGGAACACCAATTCGACATACCCGTCTCCCCGGACGAGTTGTTGGCACGCGCCCTGTTCCACGCAGACCCGCAGTCGTGCGACTGGGGCCAGGCCGAGGTCGGCATGGCGTATCACCTGTCCGCCGAGGACCAGTTCCGGTGGGCTGCCAACCTGGTGGCACACCCTTCGGTCGACACCAGGAGGTTCGCGACCCAGTTGTTGCACTACCTGGGCTGCGATGAGCAACCCCTGAAGGCGCAGGCGCTGGAGGTGCTCAGGCCACGGTTGCGCGCCGAGGACGATCCGATCGCGCTGGGCAATGTGATCGGCGCGTTCGCCGAGTACACCGGTCGTGGTGACCTGACGGACATCCTGCACCATGCCGTTCATCCTGACCCGGACATCCGCGGGCACGTCGCTGGCGTGCTCGGCTACGCCATCGGCGAGCACCCACGCCTGGGTATGTATATGAATCTGCCTCCCCACCCGTTCGACACGCCGCCGGGCGTGGTGGCGGCGCTGATTCACCTCGCGGCTGACCGCGACGGCCGAGTCCGCGCCAACGCCCTGCTCAGCCTGGCGGAATCGGGCCTGGACACCCCGACGGTTCGTAACCTGTTGACCGCGCACCTGACCGACGACTACCTGTACGCGAGGCTCAACGCTGCCGCTGGCCTCGCCCTACGCGAGGATCAGCACGGCCTCGAGGTGCTGCGCGAGACAGGTTCCGAACTGAGTCCCACGGATGTGCTTCGGTGGCGGGTCGATGAAGTAGAGAGGATCCTGGAATATCGGGCCGCACGGAACGGGTAGGGCGCGCCCCCCGTGGACCGCCGGCGTGCGATACGGTCAGTTCGTGGTTCCGGTTGAGGCGGTCGCGGCGTCGTACGCCCGGTGGACCACGCCCGCTCTGCCGTTGTACGGCAACGACCACGAGCGGTCCGACTTCGCTCCCTGACCCACGCCGGCTGGTGCCCGTGGGTCCTTGTGGTTCCTTCCATCGCATCGGGAGCGATGTCTCATGTCCTCATCCGGTATCCGGGTGGTCCTGCGTGCCCCGCAGGTGCTCTGGGTCCTGCTCGCCGCCCAGGTGGGCCGGCTGCCGTCGGCCTCCGGGCCGCTCGCCCTCCTGCTGTTCGCGCGGGAGTCGTTCAGCCTGGCCGCGGCCGGGTTGCTCGTCGCCGCGTACACCGCAGGGGTGGCGGTGGGTACGCCGCTGCTCGCCCGAGCGGTGGACCGCTGGCGTCAACCACCGGTGCTGTGCCTGGCGGCGGTGCTGTCCGGGGCCGGGTTCGGCTTCGTGGCCACCGGCGCCTTCGGCGCGACAGGTGCGGCCGTCGGCGCCGTGGTCGCCGGGCTCGGCGCTCCCCCGTTGGAGGCGTGCCTTCGCTCGCTGTGGCCGGATCTGCTGCCCCCGGCTGCGGTGCCGGCCGCGTACGCGTTGGATGTCGCCGTACAGGAAGTGATCTTCGTGGTGGGCCCGCTCACGACGCTGCTCGCGGTGGCGCTCGGCGGGCCGGTCGCCGGGTTGGTGGTGGCCGCGCTGCTGCAGCTCGCCGGCACCGCCGCGTTCGTCCGCGCGCCCGCCGTGCGGGCCTGGCGGGGAGTCCCGGCGGCCCGGCACTGGGCCGGCCCGCTGCGGGTGCCCCGGTTCACGGCCCTGCTGGTGGGGGTGGCCGGCACGGGGATGGCGGTCGGCGGCATCGCGGTGGCGATCACCGCGTACGCGGAGGAGGCCGGCGACCGGCGCCTGGCCGGCTGGTTGCTCGCCGCGCAGGCAACCGGCGCCCTGGTCGGCGGCCTGCTCTACACCCGGGCCGCGCCGGCGGGAGCAGGGCGGCTGCCGCTGCTCACCGCCGGGCTGACCCTCGGCTTCGTGCCGCTGCTGCTGACACCGCGCCCCAGCCTGATGGCGGTGTTGCTGGCGGTCAGCGGTCTGGCTCTGCCGCCGGCGCTGACCGCCATCTTCCTCTTGGTGGATCAGCTCGCAGCGCCGGGCACCGTGGCCGAGGCGTTCGCCTGGGTCGCCACCGCGTTCACCATCGGCAGCGCCGCCGGCTCGGCGGTCACCGGTCTGGTGGTGGCGAACGGCGTCCGCCACGGCCTGGCCCTCGCCCCCGTCGCCGCGCTGGTCAGCACCATCATCATGGTGGCCGTCGCCAGACGCACGACAGGCCCGCATGTCGCCGCCGCCTCACACACCAGCGTTGAGGGGTCACGCTGACTCCGGCGCCGGTTCAGCCGTCAGTCGGTGGTCAGACTGCGCGTCGCCAGCTCGCTGAGCGACGCGCGGGCGTCACCGCCGAGCTTCGCGCGAGCCGCCGCCGGCTGGCCCACCTCGAACGCCTCTACGAGAAACGTCGGCGAGCCGGACCGGTGGCGGATCCCGTCGATCTCCTGCGGGTCCGGGTTGAACGGCAACGTCCTCCACTGGTCCGCGGTCTCCGGCCAGCCGGACGCGACGGCCGCGACCAGGCCGTCGAGCAGGCTCTCGTAGTTTGGCGTGGTGATTTGCCGGCCCAACCCGTATCGCTCGCGCAGGGCGAGGATCTCGGCGCTGGGCGTGCCGGAATAGCTCTGGTCCAGTCCGAGCCACCACTGCGCGAAGTAGAAGCCCTGGTAGCCCTGGGCGAGGAAGCGCGACCCGTCGTGGTGTACCTCGATGACGAAGTTGTGCACCTGCGGGAACTGACAGTCGAGCAGCAGGACTGTGGTCGCGCTGGGCAGGACGAGCAGGTCACTCTTCAGATCCGCATCTTTGCCGACGCCGTAGGCCTCGCGGGACTTGCTGGCCAGTTTGCCACCCTTGGCCTGCAACTGCTCGCGGATCTGGAACGCGGCCAGCCCGCAGTTGGCCCACCTGCGGCTCTTCTCGCGCAGCTTGATCTGCGGGTCGTCGGTCTGCCCCGCGCTCAGCAGCGCCGTCCCGAGCCGGTCCAGTGCGTTGCCCTCCAAGGGCTGGTCGCGCTGGCGCTGGTCGGTGTTGCCGGCGAACTCGCCCCGCGCGTAGGCGGTCGCGGCCGTGACGGCCTCGGCCCACGTCGCGAAGCTCTGGGGGCGTCCCAGGGCGCTCGCCGACCAGGTGACCAGCTGCCCGAAGGCGTTCTCCTCGAATCCCTCCGGCAGGAGTGACGCGATTCGTTCGGCGATCTCGGCGTAGGCCTTCTCGTCGTCTTCGAGGTTGGGGATCTGGCCGTTGGGCGGGTACGTCGCCCTGTCCGCGGCGATGATCAGCATGCCAACCTCCACTGTCCCTTGTGTTCGGTCACCTCGGCGGTGAGCCGACTACAAGAGTGGGACACGCGAGGGCCGGCGAACTCCCTGCGTCGGAATTCCGTCCCCGCGCTCGTCGACAACCGGCGCGGGCCGCGCACGTTCGGCGGGCGACGGTGGCCCGGATGTCACCACCGCGGACCACCGTCACCCCAACAGCGTGGAGACGATCGTGCTCAGAGGCCCAGAGGGACTCCGGCCGCCGTGCACGCGGCGTTGACCTCGGTGCCGGCCTTCATGAAGGCCGGGTTGTCGGCAGCGGACGCCGGGTCGGCGGCAGCCGCGGCCTTCGCCACCTCGGCGCCGAACGGCCGGAGGGCAGCGGCCACCTTGCCGTCTCCGCCGGCCGTGGCCAACGCGCCCAACTCCGTCGACAACGCCGTCAGGACCTTCTTGAAGTCCGCCGCCGACGGCTCACCAGCCATGGCGACCTTCACCAGCTCGGCCTTCATCTGGTCGCTGGCCTTCTTCAACGACGTGCAGAGTTGCTTGTCGCCCACGGCGCCCGTCGCGGCCGACGACGCCGGTGCCGCGGTTGGGGAGGCAGCCGCCGAGGTCGCGGCGGCGGACGTGCTGGCGGACGACGTCGATCCGGCGGTCGTCGCCTTGTCCCCGTCACCGCAGGCGCTCAGCGCGGTGGCAGCGGCGAGGATCAACACTGCGGAAGCAATTCGAGAGTGATTCACGGACGCGGACACTAATCGACGGGTAAGACACGATCAATTCGCACGGACTGATGTCGACCCCCCTGAGGCCGCACGAACGCCATCGGCACGGCACGACCTACGCGCGGGCGGGCGCCTGCCGTCGGCGACGCCGTTTGAGCAGCTCGCGGATGACGACTCGGAGCGCGCCGAGAGTGAGCGCTGTCCCGCCAGCCGCCGGCAGAAACTCCAGGCACCCTCGGCTCACCCACAGCCGGCCCTCCGGCGGGGCGTCCGGCGAATAGATGACCTTGACGAGACACCTGAGGTGTCCCCGCGGAAGTCAGACATGGGCGAGAGAATGGCCACGGGTTGATGACGGTCTACCATGCCGCCGTGCTCTCCAACGAACAGATAGTCGGACAGGCCCTGGACCGGATCGAGGCAGGGTACGTCTTTCCCGCACAGGTCGCGGACATCGACGCCGCGATCAGGCGTCGTCTCGCGGCCGGCGAGTACGACGACCTGGACGGGCCGGCGCTCTGCGCGAGGGTGACCGCGCACCTTCAGCAGGTGTGCCCGGACAAGCATCTGCGGCTGCTGTGGTCAGACCAGCCGCAGTCACTGGATCCAGCGGACGCGGACGGAGGACGGGCCGCGTTCCTCGCGCTGCTCAGGGCGGAGAACCAGGGCATTCGTCGGGTCGAGCACCTGGACGGCAACGTCGGGCTCATCGACGTGCGGCGCATCGCGTACGCCGACGAGGGCGCCGCCGCGATCGGCGCGGCCATGCAACTTGTCGCCCTCAGCTCCGCGCTCGTCCTCGACCTGCGCGCCTGCTCCGGCGGGACACCCGAGGGCGCCGCGATGTGGTGCAGCTACTTCTTCCGCGACGACCAGGTGCACCTCAACGACTTCTACGAGCGGTCCACCGGCGCCACCCGCCAGTTCTGGACGATCCCGCACCTTCCCGCGCCGCGCTACGCGGACCGACCGGTCTACGTGCTCACCAGCGCGATGACGTTCTCCGGGGGCGAGGACGTGGCGTACACCCTGCAGGCGCACGGCCGGGCTGTCGTCGTCGGTGAGACGACACGTGGCGGCGCGCATCCGACGGCCCGCCACCCGGTCACCGAACACATCCTCGTGACCGTGCCAACCGCCCGGACCATCAACAGCGTCACCGGCACCAACTGGGAGGGCGTCGGGGTGCTCCCCGACGTGCCCGTCCCGACGGACCAGGCGCTCGACACGGCACTCACGGCAATTGGGGACGCGTAGACGCGGCGGCCGTCTCGAAGCGCGAGGGCCTACATCTGTGGCGTGTCTTCGACGCCGGGCGACAGGCGACTACCGATGGTGGCGCGCTGCCGTGCGGCGGCGCGCTGCCGCCGGACGGGGCGCAGGCCCACGTGGGCGACCGCGCCGGAGGTTAGGTACAGAAGGGCCTGCACGTTGAGCACGAGGACGACGCTGAGCACGTCGCCGAGCAGGCCGGCGGCCGCCATGCCCAGCCCCTGCGAGGCGTTGAAGATCGCGTAGTAGACGCCGAAGGCACGGCCCAGCTCGGCGTCGGGCACGCTCTGTTGGATCTGTGCGAAAGCTCCGCTGGCGTACGCGATGCCCGGCGCACCGACCAGGATGAACAACCCGATGTACCACTCGGGTTGACGGGTGAGCGCCGGTCCGTTCCAGATGACCAGGCTGATCAGCGCGAAGGTGGTCGCCCCGACACTCATCAGCAGGCGAGGGCTGAGCCGAGCGCCCAGCATGCCGACGATGAGCCCGCCCGCCACGCCGCCGATCGCCTGGACGCCGCGCAGCACACCGGTGAGCGTGCCGTCGGCGTGCAGCGCGCGGCTGACGAAGACCACGAAGAGCACCACGAACAGGCCCTGCGCGATGCCGCCCAACGCCACACTCACGATCGTCACCCGCACGGTCCGGTTGCGCAGCATCGCCGTGAGGCCGTGTCGCCAGGCGGTGAGGAACGACGACGTACGGTCCGGGGTCGTCGGCCGCGCGGTCGCGTGGTGGGCGGCCCGGCGGCCGGTGGCGATCAGGGCCGCCGTGATCGCGAAGGCCAGGACGGCGCCGACAGCCAGATAGCGGGTGCCGTCGCGGGTGATCGCGAACCCGCCCAGCGAACCTCCGACGAGCCGTCCCACGCTGCTGTTCAGCGCCACCACGCTGTTGGCGCGTATCAACTGAGCGGGATCGACGAGGCGTGGCAGCGCGGCGTTGCGCGCGGAGTCGAACGTCTGCGTCAGCACCGCCTGGGCTCCGGCGACCAGCGAGATGATCCACAGGCGGTGGTCGGGTCGACCGAGTAGGGGGATCACCACCGCGGCCTGCAGCACGGCGACGCAGCTCATGAGCCAGAACCTGTCGAGGCGATCGGCGAGAGCACCGGCGAACGATCCCAGCGTGATGCCGCACAGCAGCTCGACGAGGAAGACGGCGGAGGTGGTGAGCGCCGAGCCGGTCACCCCGAACACGTAGATCGGCAGCCCGGTGAGCAGCAGCCAGCTCGCCACGCTGGAGGAGAGCCCGGCAGCCCAGATCAGGCCGAATCCGGGGCGTCTCAGGAGCGTCCACATCTCAGGTGAACTCCGGCGTGGGGTACGCCTGCAGGTGGAGGCTGACCGGCCGGGCGTCGCTCGGGGATGCGGTACGCAACGGGCGCAGGTACGGCCGGATGACGGCGTCCAGGGTCAGCGTGAGGTGCCGCAACTCCTCCGGGGTGAGCGAGAGCGTGTAGCTGTGGAAGGTGACGCTCTCCCGCCACGCGTCGGCAAGCTTGTGCTGCTGTTGCTGGTAGCGCTGCAACGACCGGAACACCTCGTCGAACCCCAGGGCGGTCAGCGCGTCGGCGATCTGCTGCCCCTCGGCGTCGTCGGCAGCCGGAAGGAATTCGAAACCGGTGGCGGCGGCGCGCCACGGCCGGTCACGCCTGTTGGTCCCGTCGGCGTCGGCCCGCTCGATGAGGCCGTGCCGGGCCAGTTGGCGCAGGTGGTAGCTGCAGTTCGCCCCGGTGTCGTCAAGGGCCTCGGCGCACTGCGCGGCGGTTCTCGGGCCGGCGGCCAGCAGGTAGCGCAGCAGCCGCAGGCGCAACGGGTGCGCGAGTGCGCGCAGGGTGGTCGCGTCCTGGACGCGTACCCGGCGTTCTGGCTCGTTCCGCTCCATCGACACCCCTTGCGAAAGACTTCTCTCGGTTATACGCCTGCTGAGCTTGTTTTCGCAAGAAGTCTTTCGCATCGAGCAGGCGCACTGACGGGCGGAGCGCGCCCACCGGGCGGCTCCGGCGGCGCGCAACGAAGATCGACTCGCGTTCGGTGCGACCGGGGTGTCCGGCGGGCGGGAACACCCCGACTTCCGGCACGGCGAGTGGATCGTGCCCGTTGGGAGCCACGACCAGGCCGGTCACCACAGGCGCCGAGCGGCGGATCGGTGCCGCCCGGGTCGCGTCGCGGTCGCCGTCGAGCCGACGCCCCGCACCATCGGCCCCCGCCATGCCGGGCAGCCCAGCGCCTGTTTCCTGAGGAGCACCCCAGCTCTGGCGGGGGTGGGGCCGGTTGCGGAGCATGGATAGGCTTCGTTGTCACGGGGTTGCCGGTGAAGCAGCCAGTGACGAGGAGCAGCCGATGACACCTCGACCGTGTACGGATGGCACGATCCAGCACCTGTCCGTGGATCTCGACGACGAGGCCGGCGGGGACGGCGGGGAGACGGGTCTCACGCTGTGTTCGACTCCGGGGCGACCGGTCTGGGGCAGTGACCAGTGGGCGATCAACACTGCCTACGAGATGCATCGCAGTGACAGGTGCGTGGACATCGCCGCGTTGCCGCCGTGTGTGGAGTGCCTGCGGGTGGCGGAGTTGCTGACCGACCCGGATACGGCGCCGCCGCTGCATCGGAGGACTCCCCGGCCGGACGTCGCCTCCGGGTTCACCGGCGAGGAGATTCGCGGAGTCCTGCGCACCGACATCGCCACCGGCGCCTCGCTCGGCCGGCGGGCCGCCGTACACCTGCTGACCTTCACCGCGGTGCCGGACCAGCCGGGCTTCGGTGACCTCGTGGGGATCCTGGATCTGCCCTGGGACATGGGTGACACCGTGCGGATGGGGCAGGTCACCGACTGGGCGGCGGTGGTCGACTTCGCGGCGGCCGCCGACGTGCCGGACCGGGACCGGCAGATGATCGCCGTGGCCGCGAGCCTCGCCGGTGGGCCGCCGGTCGGCCTCGACGCCGCCGTCAGCTTCGCCGGTGATCCCGCGGCAGCCCGGCGGCTGATCGAGGCGATCGCGATCGCCACGGGTCACGGCGACAGGTGGCAGCTCACCGAGAGCAAGGCCGCAGGCATCCCCACCTGACCGCGGTCACGCGCGCCACGGGCAGCGTCACGCGGCACCGCTAGCCACAGACCTCCGTGCTGGGCGTGGCGACCGCCAGGTCGACTCACGCTGGCGGGGGGCGGACACTCCAGGACCGCGATCGAGTTTCCGGCGACCAACCCCAGGTGCGGGTGCCCGGAGAAGATCTGAACCGCCTCGTCGTGCGAGCCCGCTTCCACGATCGTGTAGGCGATCAGGGCATCGGTGAAGTCCTCGACACCCAGTGCCGTGACCAGCGATCGCGACCCTCCGGGCCGGTGCGAGCCGTCGTGGCGCACCTCTGCCGCGAGCCTGCCACTCACCGCCATCCCGTCGAGCACAATCTTAAAGAAAATTAAGATCAACATCATGGAAGTTCAAGATTTATGAGTTATAAATTCAGGTATGACAGATCAGGCCATGGACTGGCAGGACCTCACGAGCCTGACGCGTGGGCAGCCGTTCGTCGTCGAGCGCGTGCGCCTGGCGAGCAACGGCGTCGCGATCGAGGGCGAGTTCGAGCCACCGCAACTGGCTCAGCTCAACGTCGACGACCAGGTCTTCGTCACGGCGTTCGTGCGCTGCCACGGCTCGATCAAGGAGATGGAACGCATCTTCGGGGTGAGCTATCCGACGATCAAGTCACGACTCAACCGGATCACGCAGATGCTCGACTTCGTCGAGACCGACCCGGCGCCCTCGCGGGCCGAGATCATCGACAGGTTGCGCCGCGGTGAGATCACCGCACAGCAGGCGTTGGCCGAGCTGGACGGCCGGACGTGATGCCGCAGTTGGTGACCGTCACGGTCAACCGCGCCGACCGCCGGCCCATCCGCGTCTGGGTTCCGGTGCTCCCCGTGGTGCTCGTGCTCTTCCCGGTCGTGGTCCTGGTCGTGCTGGCGGCGATCGTGGCCTGCGTCGTGTTCCGCATCGGCGTGGTGCGGGCACTCCGCGCCGCCTGGCGTGTCATCTCCGCGCTGCCCGGCGCCCGCTTCGACATCGAGCAGGGCCGCACGGCCGTGCTCGTGGCCATCCGATAGGAGAGGTTCGCATGACCGAACAACGCAAGGACATCCTCGACATGCTGGCCGCCGGCAAGATCACCGCCGAGGAGGCGGAGCAGCTCATCGCCGCCCTCGAACGGGACCAGGCATTGGCGACGGGGAGTCACGACGCCCGACCGAAGGGCAAGGTGAAGTACCTGCGGGTGCTTGTGGACGCCACCGACAACGGCGAGCCGTCGCGGGTCAACGTGCGGGTGCCGCTGCAACTGCTGCGCGCCGGCGTACGACTGGCGGCGCTCGTCCCGCCACAGGCACTGGTCAAGGCCAATGCCTCACTCAGCGACTCAGGGGTGCCGATCGACCTGACGCAGCTCAAGCCCGAGCAGTTGGAGGCACTCGTGGAGCACCTCGACGAGGTGACCGTGGAGGTGGATTCACCCGATGCCACCGTGCGGGTCTTCTGCGAGTAGCGCCGTACCGTCAGTCCTTTGCCTGGCTGCGACGGGCCCGCCGGCGGGGCTTCTCGTCGCCGCCGGCGAGCCGGGTGAAGGTGAGCATGTTCGCCAGGGCCACGGCGATGATCGCGAGGCCGACCTGGATCGCGAGCACGACCCAGTCCCAGCGCAGCACCCACACCTTCACGTTGGCTCCGTCGTCGATGTCGAGCGCCCTGGCGACCACCGTGCCCAGCACCGCCGAGCCGACGCCGAGGACGAACGTGGCGAAGACGCCGATCCGTTGCCTCCCCGGCAGGATGAGTCGGCCCAGCAGGCCGACGAGGGCACCGATGAGCACCGCGCCGAGATAACCGCTTACCAGCATCGCCGTCTCCCCTCCAGCATTGCCGAGGTACATGCCCGGATCTCACGTTCCCGGAAACCCCGCCCTGGCCGTCACCCGCCAGCGGGGGGTGTGAAGGGGTGGGTGACGCCAAGTGCCGGTACGGTCGGGGACCGGCCGTCGTGGCCCTCGATGCCGTGCGACCTCGTTGGTCAGCAGGTGCGCAGGCAGCGCACGAAAAGGTGTTCGTGACCGTCGCCCGGGTCGACGCCCAGGTCCGTTGCCTTGGAGCTGAAGACGATCCGGCTGCCGTTGGCGGAGGGGATCGCGCTGAAACTCTCGCCGTTGCCGGTCGCGCCGGCGGGGGTGGTGCTGACCGCAGTCGTCCGACCTGTGTTGAGGTCTCGCACGAAGACGTCGCTGCCGATGCCGTTGCCGTCGCGGGGAGCGAGGTCGGAGGCGGACGAGTAGAAGGACACGTAACGACCGCCGGCAGCCAGTCGACCGGAACTGCTGTGGCTGTTGCCCGCGCCTGCGCTGCCCCGGCTGGCGCTGACCAACGCGGTGGTGTCGGCGATCAGGTCGCGGACGTAGACGTCGAGCGTCGTGTTGGTGTCCGCCGGCAGGTACGGCTCGTACGACTCCCACGACACCTTTGTGCCGTCCCTGCTGATGCTCGGGTTTCCCGCGCCGCGGAATCGACTCTCGGCGGCCGGCAGGTTGGCCCGGACCGTCGCGCCGGATGAGAAGTCGTGAACGAAGACGCCGGCACCCGTCCCGCCGTCGCCGATCCAGTTGCCCGACGCGCTGAACGCCACCCGCCGCCCGCTGCCCGAGATGACGGCCTCGAACACCGAGAGGTCCGCGCCGCCGTCGGCCTGCGAACTGATCCGTGTGGTCTTGCCGAGCTGCAGGTCGTGGACGTACGCCACCTGCCCGTAGAGCCAGAGGCCCTGGTCGTCCAGGTCCCCGCTGAACGAGGTGACGATGAAGGTGGTGTAACGGCCGTTGTCGGAGATCGTGGCACCGCTGCTGCTGCCTCGAATCTGCCGCCCGCCCGCGAACGCGCTGGCCATCGTCGTCAGCCCGCTCTGGCGGTCGTGCACGAAGACGTCACGTTCGTTGTTGGTGTCGCCGGGCACGAGGTTCGACGCGTACGACGTGAAGGCCACGTAGCGGCCGTTGCCGGAGATCGCCGCGGTGTACGTGGCCCCGTCGTTGGCCGGCTGCCCGCCCAGGCCGCCGCTGACCAGGGTGGTGGTGCCGGTCTCGGTGTCGCGAACGAAGACGTCCGTGTTGTCGTTCGAGTCGCCCGGGACGAGGTTGTCCGAGGTGGAGGCGAAGGCGACGTACCGCCCGTCGTCGGAGATGTCCGCACCGCCGACCCCGCCGTTGCCGGGCGTGCCGTCGGTTGCCGCATCGACCAGGGCGAGAGCACCGGGCTCGGCCGCGAATGCGGGCACGGGCATCAGGAGCAGGGTGGACATGCCGGTGACCGCCACGAGGGTACGGACCCTCAAGAAGCTACGCATGGCCGCAGAGCCTAGCGAGCCAGGGCCACCGATGATGTCCCGGGACGGCAGTGGGCTGTGCGTCACGCGGGGGGCGCGAGCGGGCGCAGGCCGTCGAACAGGACGGCAAGGGCCCGGTCGATGACGGTCACCGCCGTCGCCGCCGAACTAGGAACGACCGCGCGGGAGTGTCAGTTCTACCCACTACGCTGGCGGAGCTTTCACACACGAACGAAGGACGCACATGGCCCGCCCCTACAGTCCCGGACCAAAGCTGTTCGTCTTCGCCGCCGGTGACGGCAACGATCAACACGTCTCGGTGGGCGACCCCCAGGAGGCCTACGTGGCGTTCTCCGCGTTCTTCCGGGGTCGAGAGTCGGGCACTTACACCATCAAGGACGAAGCGGCGAAGCAGAGTCTGGTAATCAGGCCCCGCCGGGGTGTGATCTCCCGGACGAAGCATGCGGACCAACCTCGGTCGGAACACCTCCAGGTCGACCGGGGCAACCGCTACCTTCCGAGCGCGATGCTGTTCTTCGAGAACGGATATGCCGGCCTCGACCACTTTGGCCAGTGGTTCGCTGACCTGTCCGACCTCGACGCGTCACCGGAGACCCGGGGTGCCGCCCGCGCCGCCACCTTCACGACGGAAGCGGCGGCCATCGAAGAGTTCGGCCGGATCTGGGCGGATTCCGGCATCGTCGACCCGAGCGACGCGTACTACGTCTTCTTCGACTCGCATGATGTCGACGATGACCGAGCCGAACGAGCCGAACTGCTCCAGTTGATCGAATTCCTCGGCCTCGAACGGGTGAACGCCCCGGCCGAGGCCGCCGGGGGCGAGGTCTGGGTACGCACCGACCCGCGCCTCGAGGTCGAATGTGCACGGTGGTCGTGAACAGATGAGAGACATCGTTTTCACGCGTAGCGGCTGGATCCCGAAGGTGATCCGCGCGGACGGCGAGCTGAGGCTGATGCTCGCCGCCGGGGCCGACGCCAACCATGAGCCCCGCACGTTCACGTTCCCGATCAGGGAAGCCCATCTTGCGGTGATCCGGGACGACCTGGCCAGACACCTGCTCCTGTGGAGTGCGGTCCTTCCGCTGTGCGACGCCGCCGGAACCCGGGGCCAGCTCGACGAGAACGCCGCAGTCGCGCTCCTGGACCCGGTCCTGCTCTCCCCGCCCTCGGACGTCGACGCGCTCTTTCGGCGCATCCGGTGGGACCGGATCCGCCTCGTCGCCCACGGTGCCGACATCGAGCTACTCGATCGCGGTCAGGTCTGCGTGGCGACGCGCGCGGCAACGGAGGTGTCGGACGAGAGGCGTGCTCAGGAGCATCACGCGGACCGCCGTCGCGCCGAGCGCGGAGTAGCCCTCGGGCCACTCGACGCGGCGATTCTGCGCTACACGGGCCAGTATCTGCATGGCGCGACGATTCCACGGCGAAGCCCCGGTGCCGTCGACGCCGCACTGTTGCCCCAGGTCATGCGTGTGATCGCCACTGCCGAGCAGGCGTGCGCAGGGATGCGGATCGGCCTCGATCCGCGGCGGGGAAAACGGGCCACGGACAAGCGCGACTGGGACCGGATGGCGGCGACGGTCGACGCTGCCGTGCGCCGCGCACACCCCGCACTCGTCGACGACGCGGTCCGTACGGTGAGCTTTCTGATGTGCTCGGAGGCCGCGGACCGCGCCAGGAGCACACCTGTGGAAGACGACGAGGAGACGGCCGACGACCTCGGTAGGAGCGCGCGAAAGACGGCCCTGTCGTTCACCGATGACAAGGGCGGCGAGAACAAGTGGGTACGGGAGGGTCCGCGCACCGCCTCCGCCGAGTTCTGGGAGTTCGTCGCCGATCGCTCTGCTGGGAACAACGAGGTGTTCACCATCGAGGACGAGGAGATGGGCGAGGGGATCCAACTGCACTTCTACGCGGACTCCGTCGCCCGGATCACGACGCTGCGACCCGGGGAAGCCCTGTCGGATCCGCAGTACCAGGTCGAGTACAGCCTGGTGGACGGGATCGGCGGCTACCGGCGTCTGGTGAGCGCCTTCGTCCGCGGCGGCTGCGCCGCACTCGAACAGCACGGTCCCTGGATGTCGGATGTCGCCGAGTTCGAGCGCGCGCGTCGTCGGCGCGACGCCCGGTAGTCCCAGAAGGAGCCCACGTGCGCGGCGTCCCGGACACTTGGGCCCGAGGCCGGTGCCGAGGCCAGCGACCGTCAGCGAGTGAGCCCGACAAGCGTCGCCAGTCGCTCCACACCGGCCGGCGCCGGCTGCCCGCGGGCAATATCGGCGATCACGGTACGCGCCAGAGGCCGGCACCGGACCTCGGCCGGCGCGGCGACGCGCCCCCAGTTGCCAAGATCAGATACAAGGTATCGGCTTGTTGGGCAACTACGCTAAGCACTACTCTCCTGACCGACAGCATGTGCCAGCCGTTTGTCTCTGTGATGGAGGTCGCGATGAAGCTGACCAAGCTCTACAAGGATCCTGGCTCGGGTGGCAACGGATGCCCCACGGTCTACCTCGGTGAAAGCGGGGAGCTTGTCGTTCAAGGGAACCTCATTGACGAGGACACCACCGGCGAGCTAGAGAACGTTCTTCCTGGTGAGGGCGCGGTGCGGATTCCCGCCGAGGTCCTGCTCGGTGCCATTGAGCGCTACCGCGAGTCCGAGCAGCGGTGATCGGGCGTTGACCCGGTCGTTCACGTCTCTCGATGACGACGAGTTCAACCAACTGTTTCGCGACTTCCGTTACACGGCTTACCGGCTGGAGACGCTTCAGCGGTATGACGTCTCGTACGAGCAGGACGAGTTCGCGCGCTTTCTGGCGGGTCAGACCCGCGGCGAGTTTCCCGGGATCGCAGCATGGTGCGAGACCGTGCGGGCGGCGGTGTCGGCGGGCAAGCGCATGCACCGGGTCCATGTCGTCGCCGAGCCGCTATCCGATTATGTGCGGTTCGAGTGTGGGTGGGCTTACGAGCACACGGTCGAGGCGGGTGAGGACGTCCGCCTCATCGTGGTCCCCGGCGATGACTGGCCGGTCGTGTTGCCGCACTACGACTACTGGTTGTTCGACTCGGCGCGGCTGGTGGCCATGTACTACGACGAGGGTGGGCACTTCGTCTCCGGAGAGTTGATCAGCGAGCCGGAGCAAATCGTGCAGGCCAATCTGTGGCGTGATGCGGCCGTCTCAGCTTCGGTCCCCTATCGGAAGATCGCAGACCAGCTCCAGATCAACGCCCCATGACCCGCCGCTCGCCGCCGGGGCGAGAACGTGAAGGACTCAAGCCGCCGCGTCAACTCCCCCTCGACGCCACCCGCTTCGTCAACCGCAAGCAGACCCTCACCCGGCTGGACGCGGCGCTGCCGACCGACGACGGACCCATAGCTGCGGGCCTTCGGCCAATGACGGTGGCCACCATCGCGGGCGCACCTGGTGTGGGCAAGACAGCGCTGGCTGTCCATTGGGCTCACCGCGTACGCCGGTGGTTCACCGACGGCGATCTTTACGTCGATATGCGCGGCTACGGCCCTGGGCCAGTCCTCGACGTTGGCCAGGCGCTGGACACGTTCCTGCGCGCCCTGCACGTGCCGGCGGAGCAGATCCCCACGGACACTGACGGACGTGCCGCCCTCTTCAGGTCCGTACTGAACGGCAAGCGCGTCCTGATCGTGGTGGACAATGTGTCAACCGTTGGCCAGGTCCGGCCACTACTCCCGGCCACGCCGACCTGCATGGCGATTGTGACCAGCCGCAGCCGACTGTCCGGTCTCGTGGCACGGGAAGGAGCATCGCGGATGACTCTGGACGTCCTGACTTCCGAAGAAGCGATAGCGCTGCTCAGCGATAGCATCGGCGGGGGACGCGTCAGCGCTGAGCCGCAGGAGGCCGCTGAACTTGCTCGCCGCTGCGCCTACCTCCCCCTTGCCCTGCGAATCATCGGGGAGCGCATCGCCAACTCTCCCCATGTCACCCTCGCCGAGTTCGTGGCAGACCTCGCCCTGGCCGAGCATCAGCTCGACGCCCTCGCGGTCGACGGTGACGAACTCTCCGACGTACGGGCGGTGTTCTCCTGGTCCTACCAGACGCTGCCCGACGACACGGCACGGTTCTTTCGACTACTGGGGTTACACGCAGGCTCCGACATCTCGGTGGCAGCGGCGGCAGCCCTCACTGGCGTGGGTCTGGCCCGAGCCCGCAATCTGCTTGACCAGCTCACCGCTGCGCACCTCGTGCAGAACTCGAGCCGCGACCGATACCTCTTCCACGACCTTCTCCGCGCCTACGCGCTGGAGCGAGCACAGGCTGAGGAGACGCCCGCGCAGCAGCGCCAATCGCGACGCCGCGTCTACTCCTGGTATCTGCGGATGGCCGAAGAAGGCCGCAAGGCTATTCTCCCGCACTCGCATGCCGTCGCTCTGCCCGCAGGCGAAACCGGCGTCGCCCTCGCTCCTCCGCGCTCGGTGACCGAGGCGATGGCATGGTTCGAGCGGGAGCGGCTGAACCTTCTGGACACCGTTCGGCAGGCCGACGATCTGGGAGAACTCGACATCGCCTGGCAGCTGCCGGTGGTAAGCGATGGCTTCTTCGAGCTCAAGTCTTACTGGGCCGACTGGCGCGACATCCACCTCACCGGCCTACGTGCGGCGCGCTCCGCCGGATCGCGCCTCGGCGAGGCTGCCAACCTCCGCTGCCTGGGCGACGCCTACTGGCGCATGGGGCAGCGCGAGACCGCGCTCGACTGCTATCACCGAGGCGTCGCCGCGAGCCGTGAAGTCGACGACCACTGGGTGGAAGGTTTTTGCCTGCGTGGACTCGGCCTCATCCACGAGGAGCTTGGGCAGACGGACGAGGCCATGAGCCTCTACGGCCAGGCGAGAGAGGTCTTTCGCTCCCATGGCATCACCCGTGGCGAGGGCATGTCGTTGCTCAGCCTCGGCAACGGGCACCGCGCACGCGGAGACCTCGACACGGCGATTGCTTACTACCAGCAAGCCGTTGCCATCCTCGGCAGCATCGACGATCACTGGAGCGTCGCCTGGGCCTCCTATCCCCTCGGCTTGGCGTATCAACAGGTCGGCCGGCTCGACCAGGCCCTGGAGCGGCACACGCATGCCCTGGAGCTGTTCCGCAGGTTCGACGACCGCCGCTGCGAAGGGCTCACGTTGGCAGCCCTCGGCGACACTCACCATGCCGCCGACCAGCACGAAGACGCGCAACGCTGCTGGCAGCAGGCACTACAGATCCTCGATCCCCTCGGAGATCCCCATGCCGGTGCAGTTCGCAGCCTTCTCACGGGGATCGGCAGCGGCGAGAGCATCTAGTCGCGACTCCCCGGCCGCCGAACAATCGCCACGTCTCATCGCTATTCCATCGCTCCTGGGCCTGCGAGTCCACTGCAGAGGTCTTGCCTTGCTCCAGTGCGCCACGCCGTGGCTGTGGCCGACTTACCGACCGCTGACGGCGGTGGCGCTCGTTACGCGGTGCGGCGCTCCGACTTCTCCAATTTGGCGAGCATCGCCGCGGCCTACGCAAGCTGTCCTTCATGGAACACCGGTTTGCCGTGACGTAGCAGTTCCTCCGCCGCGACTCCCCGTCCGGGGACGGTTCGGCCGGTGAACGAGCCGTCATAGATCACGCTGCTGCCGCAGGTTGGGCTGCCGTCGACAAGGATCGCGAGCGCGACGCCTGCCTCCACCGCTCGATCCAGTGCTCGTCGAGCGGCGAGCCGAAACAGCTCGGTCACGTCCGCGCCGGTGGCTTCCTCCACCCGCGCGGAACCCGCGAGAACGTCCCCCGCGGTCCCGCCCACTATCTCGGCGGGCGGGCGGGGAACGGGAAATCCGACCGCGACCTCCGGGCAGAACCGCACGAGGCGTCCTTCGGCCACCCAGCGGTCCCAGATCAGCGAGTTCACCGGCACGTATGTCGCGTTGTACCGCAGCGCCCGCCCCTGCAAGCACCCGCTGACAAGCACCTTCAGCACGAGCCGAACCGTAGCACCGGGCCGACAGGACCAACCGCGTCTACGCGGGGGGCGCGAGCGGGCGCAGGCCGTCGAACAGAACGGCAAGGGCCCGGTCGACGACGGGGCCGGCGTAGTCGCCGGTTTCCGCCGCCATGCTGGCGCCCCGGAGCAGGGCGAGGATCTCGGGCATGTCGACGTCGGGGCGTACGGCGCCGACGCGTTGGGCCTCGCGCAGCAGGTCCGCCAACGCTTCGCGCATCCGCGTACGCTGGTCTGCCTGCTCTGCCTTGACGTCGATTCCGGCGCTGCGCAACGCGTCCGTCAGGGTCTTCTTGCCCGCCGCGTCCGCGACGACCTGGGCGAAGAACCTGAAGAACCCGGTCTCTGGCTCCGCGGCCGCGCGCAACCGGGCGGCCTCGTCGAGCAGCAGGTCCACCCGCGCCGAGACGATCGCCGCGTAGAGGGCTTCCTTCGTGGCGAAGTGCCGGTAGACGGTGCCGACACCCACTCCGGCTCGGCGTGCGATCTCGTCCATGCGGGCGGTCAATCCCTGCTCGCCGAGCACGATCTCGGCCGCCGCGAGCACCTTCGCGCGGTTGCGCGCCGCATCCGAACGGATCATGCCGGCCTCCTCCGATCGAACACCCTTGACGAGCGGAATCCAGGTTCCGTATCTTCAAGCGGAATGTTGATTCCGATTGTACGGGGACGCCATGCGGTACGCGACACTGGGCCGATCCGGCCTCCACGTCTCCCGGGCCTGCCTGGGCACGATGAACTTCGGCACCGACCCGCAGGCACCGACGCCGGACACCGAGGCACGACGCGTCATCGGCGAGTTCCTCGATGCCGGCCACACCTTCGTCGACACCGCGGACACCTACCGAGGTGGCACCAGCGAAGAGGTCGTCGGCCGCGCCATCGCCCACCGCCGCGCCGAGGTCGTCCTCGCCACCAAGGGGGCGGCACCGCAGGGTGCCGGACCCAACAACCGGGGCCTGTCCCGGGCCCACCTGACGCGCGCCCTGGAAGCGAGCCTGCGCCGACTGGGCACCGACTACGTCGACCTCTATCAGTGCCACGTGCCCGACCCGGACACCCCGATCGACGAAACCATGGCAGCGCTCGACGACTTCGTACGCTCCGGCAAGGTCCGCTACGTCGGCTGCTCCAACTTCACCGCCGCCGGAATCGTCAACGCCCAATGGGCGGCGCACCGCGTCGGCGGCACGCCCTTCATCAGCCTGCAAGCCAACTACTCGCTGATCATGCGCGCCATCGAGGCCGAGATCGTGCCCACCTGCCAGCACCACGGGCTCGGCGTCCTCGCCTACAGCCCGCTCGGCAGCGGTCTGCTCGCCGGGCGATACCAGCGCGACACCGCGCCGGCCGCCGGATCCCGACTCGCCGAATGGGCGGCCATGCCCAGCCCGATGGCACGCGCGTTCGTGACAGGTCTCCTCGCCGAGCGGCATTTCGACATCGTCGACGACGTCACCGCCGTCGCCGCCGAACTGGGAACGACCCCGTCGACCGTAGCGCTCGCCTGGCTCGGCAGCCGGCCCGAGATCACCTCGGTGGTCCTCGGCCCCCGCTCCGCCGATCAGCTGAGCGCCAACCTCGCCGGCCTCGCGTTCGAGCTGCCGGACAGCGTCTCCACCCGGCTGGACGCGGCAAGCCGGTGCACCATCAGCCCTCCGGTCAACGGCCAGCACCACACCGCCTGATCCAGCGACGAGCCGCCCGCGCAGTCCTCGCAGTTAGATCAGTCGGCCGTTGCCGCAGGTACCAACATTCCGGCCACACCAGCGTCGGCCACTGACGCAATGCTCATCAGATGCTGATCGGTCTGCGGCAAGGTCGAGGGGAACACCTGCCGACGTCCGGCAGGTGCGCCGACCGGCGATCACTCACGAGGAGAACAGCACGTGGACCTGCAGCTCAGCGGCAAGACCGCATTCATCAGCGGATCCAGTCAAGGCATCGGCTACGCGACCGCGAAGGCCCTGGCCGGCGAGGGTGTCAACGTGGTCCTCAACGGCCGCGACCCGGCAAAGCTGGCCGAGGCCGTCGACGTGTTGCGTCGGGAGGCGCCCGGCGTATCCGTCACCGGCATCCCAGCCGACTTCGCGGTTGCCGACGACGTCGACAGGCTGTGCGACGAACTGCCCGCCATTGACATTCTCGTCAACAACGTCGGGCTCTTCGAACTCAAACCCTTCGACCTCATTTCCGACGAGGAGTGGCGGCGCTACTTCGAGGTGAACGTACTCAGCGGGGTCCGGCTCGCGCGGCACCTGATGCCGGCGATGCTCGATCGGGGCTGGGGCCGGATCGTGTTCGTGAGCAGTGAGTCGGGCGTCAACATTCCCGCCGACATGATTCACTACGGCACGACCAAGACGGCGATGCTCGCAGTGGGCAACGGGCTGGCGAAGCTGACGAAGGGCACCGCGGTGACCGTCAACTCGGTGCTGGGCGGCCCCACCTATTCCACCGGCGTCGCCGAAACGGTCAGGTCGCTCGCCGATGCCCAATCCCTCCTTGAGGACGACCTGAAAGTCGCGATCATCGGCGCCAACCAGACCTCGCTCCTGGGACGCTTCATCGAACCGAGCGAGATCGCGAACACCGTGACCTTCCTCGCCAGTCCCGTAGCGTCCGCGATCAACGGATCGGCGGTACGCGTCGACGGAGGTGTGCTGACAACGGTTCTGTGAGTCCGCGTCGCCAGTCGAGCAGGCCCCGGGTTGCGGTCCTGACCGCCATTCCGGGCACCGGGGTCAGCACCGCCCATCCTGACGCCCCGGCGTCTCCACGCACCATCGCCTTGGGCCGGAGCAGCCGGCCGGTCAGCGGGTGAGCCCGACCAGCGTCGCCAGTCGCGCCACGCCGGCCGGTGCCGGCTGCGCACGGGCAACCTCGGCGATCACGGTACGCGCCAACGGCCGGCACCGAACCTCAGCCGGCGCGACACTGTCCGCGTCCACCAGGGCGCGGGCAGCGCCGCGCAGGTCACCCACCTGGAGGTACGCCCGCGCGACGTCCACCAGGTACGCGCCCCGATACTCGACCGGCAACCGCCGCCACGCCTCCCGCCGCACCACGGCAGAGTGCCACCGCAGCGCCTCGACGGCATCACCCCGCGACGCTGCCACCAACACCCGAGCCAGCTCGACAACGACCGGCCCGAAGCTGGTGTGGTGCGTGTCGTCGTACCCCCGAAGGTGTGCGGCAACGCCCGCGGCCCGGTCGGTCAGCTCCCCGGCGCGGTGGTGGTCGCCGCTGCCGGCAGCGGCAAGACCGGCCTGCACCAACAACGTCCCACCCACAACCCACTCCCCCACACCCCTACCCTCGCCCTCGCCCCTACCCTCGCCCCGGTGATCATGAGGTTGACGGGCACTTTGATCTCCACGAAGCCCGCCAACCTCATGATCACCGGGGCGGGACGGGGGTGGGAGGATGCGGTTTGCCGCATTTAGGGTTGCTGTTAGGGCGAGACGGTCGCGGTTTGACGCGCGGAGCGCTTGGGCTACCGAGATGGCTGCTGTTGCCGCCAGGATCTGGTTGTCTCCGGCGGCGGACATCGCGCGGTCGGCCGCCAGCCAGGCCAGGTCGGCCTCGCCGAGCTTGACCAGCAGTGACGAGGTGATCCGGTACGCCGGCACCAGCACCTCCGCCGACCGCACGCCCTGGACGGCGTCCAGCAGACCCGGCAACACCCGCACCAACTGCCCGTAGTGTGCGTGCTGGTAGGTCAACCAGGCGTACCCGATCTGCCTTCGCAGCTCCTCCGGCGTCTGCGCCGGGGCCTGCGGGATGTCGTAGCGGGCGAGCGCGGCGCGGATGTCGTCCACCCCGTCCGGCGTGCCCGCCGGAGTGCTCGGCTGCTGACCGAGCAGCACCTCCGGATCGACCCGCAGGACGTGGGCGAGTTCCTGGATCACCGAGTACCGGTCCAGGGCGCGCACACCCCGCTCCACCTTGTCCACCCAGCTCTTCGACCTCCGCAGCCGGTCGGCGAGCATCTGCTGCGTCATCGACCGCCGCACCCGCCAGCGGGCGACCCGGCGACCGATCGGGAGGTCATCGTTGGTCACGCCGCCACCGCCGGTCCGGGACCGCGCGGGTCGTGTCGTCCACGGGTACGCGGTCCGCCTCGGCCTGGGCGAGGAGGCGCTGTTTGGCAGCCTCCCGCTCGGCCGCCTCACCCTTGTTCTTCGGAGCGTTGTCGTCCTGCCCGCTCATCCCCGCCTCCTCCGTCATAGTTCCGGGAGGCTCGCCGCCCTCCCAGGCCAGGACGCGGTCACGTCCCAAACCGGACACTAGGGCGGATTGGTGATGCGGTGATTACTGCCAGTTATGCGGCCAGGTTGATGCCGATGCGGCCGGCGAGCAGGCGCAGATCGTCGGGGATGGCTCGGCGCTGGGCACGGTGGGCAAGGGTCACCACGGCGTCGCGGGCGAGCGGGTTGATGGCGAACGGGATCGGCGCGGCCTGCTCGGCCCGGATGAACGCTGCGAGGGCCTCGGAGTCCCGGCGACCGCCGTCCGCAAGCGCTCGCCCAATGTCGAGCCAGTACGACAGTTGGCGATTCGATGCCTTGAGCACCTGCGGGCGGATCGTCCGGGACAGCTCGATTATCTTGCCGTACTCGCCCTGCTCAGCAGCGATGGACATCTTCCAGAGCCCCACATTGGTTGGCCCGAAGCAGCAGCCGTTGAAGCCGCCGCCGTCGGCCGGATCTCCCAGACTCACCGCCTCACGTGCGGCCTCGGCGAGGTGGTCGCGGGCAACGTCCGGGCGAGCGTCCACGGTCGAGGCCAGCGCTGCCATGAGGTGAAGTTGGCCAAGCATCTGCCGTACCCGGGCGTCGGAGGCGTCTCCCTGTAGCTCCGCCAGCGAGCGGTTACTGACTCTGGCTGCCAGGCGCGCGGACTCGATCGGCAGGCTCTGCGCGTAGATGAAGCGAGATGCGCCAATCCACGCTCGATCTTCGACGTCCTCGGCAGCCGATACGGATATCCGGGAGGCGTTGAGGGCCAGGTGGCGATAGCCGAGGTGCCGGAGGCAGGTGGAGGCCAGGTAGGCGACCTGAGCGAGCGCGGTGCCGCCCACGGCAGCGGCTTCCACCAACAGGCTCGAGAGCATCCGGGCCATGGCCGGGTAGTTGCACGAATTGCGGAGCTGATCGGCGCGGTCGATCTCGGCGGTTAGTAGCTCCGCCGTGTAGGTCGACGGGCGGCGCTCGCCGTCCTCGATCTCGATCAGGGCCGACCAGACTGCCGGCACGCACTCGGCGGCGCTCTCGCGGGCCGGATCGCCAGACTCGGTGCCCTGGCCGAGCAGGTCGGCCACCGTGACCTGAAGTGCGGCAGCGAGGGTGACCAGAGTGGACCGGCGGTCGATCGGTTTTCGGCCCGACTCGACCTGCGATACGTAGGACTGGGTGACGCCAGCGAGCCCGGCGAGGACAGTCTGCGTCATGCCGCCACGTCGCATTCGCCAGTACCGGATCCTGGCCCCGATGGTGTCCGGCTTCGTCGCCATGCCTACTCCCGGTTAGAGGACCGAACTGGCATTGAACCCGCTATCCCCGCTCGGTTGGACGCTACACCCGCAGAGCAGCGCATCGGTGACGCTGAGTGCCATGGTGTGCCCCTGCCTCTCAGCCATTCTCGGGTGATGCCGAAGGCCACACCGCGTCAGACCTCATCAGCCGGCGCGCAGCTCCCAATCGGGATGCAGGGCTGAACGGTCGAGCGTGCGCCAACTTCCCGTTATGCGGCCAGGTTGATGCCGATACGGCCGGCGAGCAAGCGCAGCTCGTCGGGGATGGCCCGGCGCTGGGCGCGGTGCGCCAGCGTCACCACGGCATCGCGGGCAAGGGGGTTGATGGCGAACGGGATCGGCGCAGCCTGCTCGGCACGTACGAAGGCGGCGAGGGCCTCGACGTCTCGGCGACCGCCATCCGCCAGGGCGCGGCCGAGGTCGAGCCAGTAGGACTGCTGGCGGATCGACGCTGCGAGCACCTGCGGTCGGACCGTTCGAGACAGCTCGATGACCCGGCCGGACTCGCCCTGCTCGGCGGCGATAGACATTTTCCACAGCCCGACGTTGGTTGGTCCGAACCCACAGCCGTTGAACCCCGCGCCGTCGACCGGATCCCCGAGCGTTGCCGCCTCGCGAGTTGCCTCGGCCAGGTGATCGCGAGCTACGTCCAATCGGCCGCTGACCGTCGACGTCAACGCGGCCGAGAGGTGGAGTTGTCCGAGCATCTGTCGCACCCGCTCGTCGGCGGCGTCGGCTTGCAGCTCGGTCAGTGACCGGTTGGCGGCACGGGCCGCGACCGATCCGGACTCGATTGGCAGGCTCTGCGCATAGGCGAAGCGGGCGGCTGCGATCCATGCCGGGTCTTCGGTGTCTTCGGCGACCGCCCCGGCGAGCCGGGCGGCGTTGAGGGCCAGGTGGCGGTAGCCGAGATTCCGCAGGCAGGTGGCCGCTTGGTAGGCGACCTGGACGAGCACGGTGCCGCCCACGGCGGCGGCTTCGAGCAGGAGGGTGGGCAGCATACGAGCCATCGCCGGGTAGTTGCAGGAGGTGCGAAGCTGCTCGGCGCGGGCAATCTCGGCCGCCAGTTGATCCACGGTGTAGGTCGACGGGCGACGCTCGCCGTCCTCGATCTCGATCAGGGCCGACCAGATCGCCGGCACGCATTCGGCAGCGCTCTCGCGGGCCGGATGGCCGGACTCGGTGCCCTGGCCGAGTAGGTCGGCCACGGTGACCTGGAGTGCGGCAGCGAGAGCTACCAGGGTGGAGCGGCGGTCGATCGGCTTTCGGCCGGACTCAACCTGCGACACGTAGGACTGGGTGACCCCAGCGAGCCCCGCGAGGACGGCCTGAGTCATGCCTCCTCGGCGCATCCGCCAGTACCGAATCCTGGCCCCGATGGTGTCTGGCCTACTGACCATCCTACGATCACTCCTATACAAACTGGGATTGCGGCGAATTGCATCAATTCCCAGCAGACCACGCAGAACTCGTGCAGCAACAGCACGGACGCTGGGTGGACCTCAATCGGGAAGGCGCCATCGCGCCAAGCCGGTGTGAACTCGTCTGTTCCAGCACGCGACGCCGAATTCACGCACCCAACTGGTCAACGTAGTCGGAATAGCTCACCGTGAGCGACACCACGCAACGCTGACAGTCGCCGAGCGATCAATGCATGTTTGGAACGGCAAAGTGAAACACCAGAACCCAGACGGCCATCGTCGACACAATTATGAAGCCTATGATATAGGTCTCATGCCATCGAACGAAATTTTTAAGACGTGGAGGGTCACGAAAACCTGGGCCTATCAAATTATCAGTTAATGCACACTCTTCCTTACGATAGTCAAGCCAGGAGAAGATGCTAGAGAGCACTAGTAGGATCGTAAATGACGCCACTATAGTCAACAGGCAGACGAGGCCGACAAGTCCCGAATGAGCCACAGCAGCGTCAATGCCCCACTTTCGGTAGCCGACGAAGAGCGCCAGCCCGGCGCCAAGTATTCCCGTAGCGAGTGATTGGTAGACAGCCAGGAAGCGATGAACATTTTCATTGGTTGAATTTAGCTGTTGCAGTATGTACTTGTAACGCTCTACGTGAAGCTCCGAAAGCATCTGCTCGCTTTTCACGAACCTCCCCCAAAACTATAAGACAAATGCATTCCACCCCTTACTCACTCCCTGAACTTGTATATCTGCGGTCCCAGACCAAAACGTTCAACGTGTTCGGCTGCACCGCCTCAACCGCAGCCCGCATAGACGCTTCATCGAGGAACGGCGACAAGTAGCGCGAACAGGCTAAAGTGAGACGATTCTTCATTGTCAATTCGCTGGAAACCTGCTCCGGGAGATAGGCTCGATTGCTCCGATTATAGTAGTGTCGGGCAATTCGACCAATCATCCAAAGTCTTTCGAATTCGGAAATATTGGCTTCGGACGATCGAATCGAAAGAAGCGGATTGTCATGTGTAAGCAGAAGATCACGTCCCACTTCAATCGCGAAGATATTTTCGTGACCGACCTTGAAATCGACTGATTCAGTGGGCACCAAAACAGTAAAGGAAAAGCCGCTGCGAGTCCTCCTGTACGCGCCAGCAAATTCCTTGATCGCTTGCACGGCTCCAGCCGACACCTTCGTATCGTCCTCCGCCCGGATCCAGCGCGAAGGGGCTGCCCGCCGTCGCCAACGAGCTACTACAAACGGAGGATCAACGAAGGTCTCTATGGAGGAAACCTCCCACTGCTTTCGCAAGAGTTGCGAAAGGTAAAGAGAGTCTTCGTGTGCCCCAACGATGGGGAGTTCGGGCATCGGCACGTGGGCGTTGGCCACCAAGTCCAATATGGCCTTGATAGTCACGTTGGTTTGCACTTGCTCCAGAAAGTATCCCAAATGGCGGGTTATCGGGCCCTGCACAGTCCCGATTTCATCGAGATGCTTTAGATCGTTAAGCGATTGAAGTTGCCGACCTACCCCGTCTTCCACCAAGAAGCAGGGAACATTGCTAATCGCTTGATCGAGAAGGGTACGAGACTCGACACGAGCGTACGGACTACGATCATCGAGGGGACCAAGAAGGTATTGCACTTCACGTGCCGCCCTGGATAAGGAGAAATTCCGGATCTGACTAAGTTCGTTCAGCTCGGAGGCAACTTCACGTGCGTACGCCTCATAGATTTTCTTCAGGAGAGATCGATACTCGGGCGTTCTTTCCAAATTAGAACGTGCCACATTAGTCTTAGGAGAGCCTGACCCGGTTGCGTTCAATACCGCAATTACGCCTGACTCGCTTTGGAAACCTGGAGAAAGATTCGTCACTCTTATGCCTTCGACACAGACGCCAATCATATCTGCGGAGGGGTCAATCTCGCTCTCGTCAACATCCTCGTCAAATAGCTGCTGCGACGACTTGGTTTCACCCAGCTGCCACTCTTGGTTCCAGCCGTCCCAGGATGTGGCGTAAGCGATTTCGAAACCATCCTCGACGCAAACGTTCACCTTCCATTTGGCCGGCTTTCCACTGCTCTCTGCGATAATGGACCGTCCACCACGTACAAGAGAATCCTCCAAAGCGGCGCGAGGACTATCGTAGCCAATCCGTATCGTTGACTCATCGGTCACATACTCAATCTTGCACCGCGGAACCACCAACCAATGCTTGAGGATCGCTTCCACGTCCCCTAATCCGGCACTGGGTCTAATCTTCAGCCGAACGCAGGTCCCGTGGTTCCGGATGTGCTCTGGCACATCGTCGGATTCTTTATTCAGTAGACGTATTAGATAGTCGCCATGAACCGACTCAAGTGTTAGCTCCCTGGCTTCGGCATCCCCCGGGTTCGAAGTGATGACCCGCACATGATCCGCTATCATAAATGCCGACAGAACACCGATACCGAAGCGGCTGATAGGATGAAACCCTGGGTATTGCTTCCTGAAGTCCGGGTCCTGATATCTCGAAGAACCAACTTTGAGGAAGTTGGCCTCAATAATATCTTGAGACATCCCAGTGCCGTTATCCATCACCTCGATTTCAACATGAGGATGGAGATATGAGATTCGCACAGTTGGCTCGAAGCCGGAATCTTTCTCAATTAATTGCTGAAGCCTAACTGCATCAATACTATTTTGCACTAATTCGCGAAGAACAACTTTCGTATCGTTATATAGAGTATGCCCGGTCAACAATTCTAGAATCTTATGCTGATCAATCTCGAATTCAAACTGGCGGGCTATAAAGCCTTCAGCTTCAATATTCTCCGTATCTATGTAGCGCCAAGGGAAGTCGTGGCGCACACCGTGCTGCTTGCGGCTCGCAACAGCCCATGCAAAGGATCTTCTTAATTCTTCTTCAGCATACCGGAGGTACCGGGTTAACCCAAAATAGCCGCGCTCATCTGAGAACGTTGCGTAAATCTCGACAGTATCCCTACTCGCACTCTCGTCTAATGCCCCTTCCCGATTCGTTGCGACCTTCGATCGCACATTCCGGACCGCCTCCTGCTTCGCCCACTCTTCTTGACTTACCGGATTGGAAGGGTTAATAATAAGCGCCGCCACCGAGGGCGTCCGGTCTTCGGTGATATGCAAGAGATCCGTTGTGCGCAACAGTATCGCTGCATATTGGACGTTAGCGGTTTCACCCCCGGTCCGCCCGTACGGGGCACGAACGTCATACTTGCTGACGTTGTTGAGGTCCTCTCGGTGGTGACTCTCGCACACGATTCCGAGATCCCGCACAAAGCTCGGATGGAGCGGCGCCAGCAGTTGACTGAGGGCATCCACTAGCTTCGGATCATATCCCAGAGCGGCGCTAGGGTTACCCGACAACCATGTTTTTATTCGAGTTGGGTGGTTAGCTCGAACGAACTCCTGGTAATGAAATCGCTCTTTTGCTTCGTCCCCTAAGGCGCCCAGCTTTGCCAGATAATCTCTAGAGCTGTCATCCTGTGCCGCCTCAAGGCTTCGGACGTAATCCCCGAACCCGGTTTCTGCTCTTCTGTTGAATTCGTCTGCTGTGACAAGCAACCCGAAGTCATGGAAGTATGTCGCTAGTACGATTAAAAGCCAGTCAGCAGGCGTCATAACATCGCGGGTCGCTGGCGGAACCAACCAGTCACAAATTTCAAGCATACCATCGATATGCGAAATATCATGCTTAGTGTACTCCGAAAATATTCCTAAACGACCAAAATGCTTTAACGCTTCGTCAACTTTTTCTCGTGTTAGATCAAGGCTGAAACCACGGAACGCGTTGAGCTCGGCGGCCTTAAACGCTTCATCCTCTGCCTTGGACTTGAATGGCACGCAGGATCCCTTTCCAGATCGATTGGATAGCTTCGCAGACTATCGCGTTCGAGAAGGTAGGTAAACCTGCAGCAAGGAGAAGCTGCAGACAAGGTGAGACGGATTTCCGACACAAGGCTTGGACGTACCACCGATGGCCACTTGACCGAACAAGACGGTGCCGGTGGTTCACTGGATCCACTTTAGCGGTCTTCAGCGGCCAGGGCTGGACCCGGACTAGGGCAATGCTCAGTGAGCGTCAGCTTGGCGTCAGGTCATCTGCTAATCATTGGATAATGGCGGCGCTTGGTCGGCTGCCAGGCACGCAGTCTCCATGGCCCGCAGCCCTTTGGTGGAAAGTGGGAAGTCGTCAGAGCGCCACGATCGCCGCAGTCTCCGCAGGCAACTGGATCCGGTCCCGCATCACCGTGACCCCCTCCCCCGTAGCCAGCAACACCCGCCGAGCCACCCCGGGCAGCGACACCCCCTGCCCCCGCCCAGCGAGGTTCGCGACAACAAGCGTGTCCCCCCGCCGCATCACCAAAAACTGGTCCCCATGCTGCACAGAAACCTCCTGCAACCGAGGATCCGAAAGATCAGGGCACGACCGCCGCAGCCCAATCAACCGCTGGTAAAACGCCAGCATCGAAGCATGCTCAGGCTTGTCCAGCTCCGCCCAGTCCAACCGCGACCGCGTGAACGTCTCCGGGTCCTGCGGGTCCGGCACGTCCCCCTCCGGCCACCCGTGCGACGCGAACTCCCGCCGCCGCCCGCTACGCACCGCAGACGCCAACTCCGGCTCCGGATGCGACGTGAAGAACTGCCAAGGCGTAGAAGCAGCCCACTCCTCCCCCATGAACAACATCGGAGTAAACGGAGCAGTCAGCAGCAACGTAGCCCCGACCCGCAGCAGCGAAGGCGACAAGGAGGCAGAGATCCGATCCCCGGTAGCCCGGTTCCCGATCTGGTCGTGGTTCTGCAAGTACGCCACGAACCGGTGCCCAGGAACCCGAGGATCAACAGGCCGCCCGTGGTGCCGGTTGCGGAAGCTCGACCAGGTCCCCGCGTGGAAGAACCCGCCGGTCAGCACATCAGACAGCGTCTCCAAAGAGCCGAAGTCCCCGTAGTAGCCCTGCCGCTCCCCCGTCAGCAACGTGTGCAGCGCGTGGTGCGCGTCGTCGTTCCACTGGGCGTGCAGCCCGAACCCACCCGCCTCGCGCGGGGTGATGAGCCGCGGGTCGTTGAGGTCGGACTCGGCGATCAGCGACAGCGGCCGCCCCACGTGCGTCGACAGCGACTCGACGGCAATCGCCAGCTCTTCCAGGATGGGCACCGCCCGCGAGTCGTGCAGGGCGTGCACGGCGTCCAGGCGCAGACCGTCGACGTGGTAGTCGCGCAGCCACATGAGCACGCTGTCGATGATGTAGCGGCGTACCTCGTCGGAGTGCGGGCCGTCCAGGTTGACCGAACGCCCCCAGGCGTTCGAATGCTCCGCGAGGTAGGGCCCGAACTGCGGCGCGTAGGCCCCGGAGGGCCCGAAATGGTTGTAGACGACGTCGAGGATCACCCCCAGACCGCGAGAGTGGGCGGCGTCGACGAACCGTTTCAGGCCGTCGGGGCCACCGTAGGGCTGGTGGGGGGCGTACCAGCAGACGCCGTCGTACCCCCAGTTGTGTTCGCCGTTGAAGGCGTTGATCGGGAGCAGCTCGATCAGGTCGACGCCGAGTGACACCAGGTGGTCGAGGCGGTCGATGGCCGCGTCGAAGGTGCCCTCCGGGGTGAAGGTGCCGATGTGCAGCTCGTAGAGGATGCTGCCGGGCAGTTGCCGGCCCGTCCACGAGGTGTCGGACCACGCGAACGCCGAGTGGTCGTAGCGGCGGCTGGGCCCGTGCACACCAGCAGGCTGCCACGGTGACCGGGGGTCGGGCAGCGGGGTTTCGTCGTCGTTCAGCAGAAAGGAGTAGTCGAGGCCGGCGTCGGGCACGTCGACGCGCCACCAGCCGTCGGCGGCGGCGCGCATCTCGTGGTCGGCGTCGCCGGTCAGGCGCAGTCGCACGCGGGTGGCGTCCGGCGCCCACACGGAGAATTCGGTCATGACGCAGCCTCCACGGCAGCGGTGGGAGGGGCCAGCAGTGCGACGGGATAGTCGGACAGAAGGTCGTCCAGAGGGGTCTCCCCGCCACTGTAGACCCGACCGGTGAACAGGTCCTTAACCTCGTTAACGGGGAGCGACAGCGCGGTGTCGCACCAGCCGCCGGCGCGTGCCAGGCCCAGCGGCAGCCGGGTCGCCACGGTGATCGCGCCGCCCCGGTCGAACGCCACCGCGTGCCGGCCCAGCCGCCCGTGCGCCGGCACCGGCCGGTAGCCGGTGAACAGCTCCGGGTGCGCCCGCCGCAGGCGCAGGGTCCGCGACACGACGAGCAGCTTCGCCGCTCCGTCGGTGTCGATCGGGGGACGCCAGCCGCCGTCGAGGCGTGCCAGCAGCTCTCGGCGTACGTCGAAGTCGACCGGGCGGCGATTGTCCGGGTCGACGAGGGAGTTGTCCCACAGCTCGGTGCCCTGGTAGGTGTCCGGGACGCCGGGCATGGTGAGTTGCACGAGTTTCTGCCCGAGGGAGTTGCTCCAGCCGGCCGGGGTGATGGCGGCGGCGAGTTCGGTCAGCTCGTCGTGCAGGCTCGGGTCGTCGTACATCAGGTCGATCAGCGCGTGCATGGCCTGTTCGAAGGCCGGGTCGGGGTCCGCCCAACTGGTCGAGGCCGCGGCCTCCCGGGCGGCCTTCTCGGCGTACGCGTGCAGCCGTTCCCGTTCGATCGGCCACGCGCCGACGGCGGTCTGCCAGAGCAGGTGGGCGAAGGACGGGTCGGGCAGCGGCGCGTACTCCATCCAGGCCTTGACCTGCTCGGCCCAGCGGCCCGGCAGCTCGCTGAGCACGGCGAGGCGGGCCCGGACGTCCTCGCCGCGTTTGGTGTCGTGGGTGGAGACGGTGGTCATGCTCGCGGGCCAACGGACCTGCTGGGCGGCGGCGAAGCGGTGGAACTCCGCCGGCGGCACCCCGAAGTGGGCGGGGCTGTCGCCGACCTCGTTGAGCGCCACGAACCGGGTCCACCGGTAGAACGCGGTGTCCTCCACGCCCTTGGCCATCACCGCGCCGGTGAGCTGCGGGAACCGCTTCGCCAGCTCGTCGTTGGGGTCGCGCAGTCGGCGGGTGACCGCGTCCAGGGCGCCGGCCAGGTCGGGGCGGCGGCGACCGGCCTCGGAGCGGGCGGCGGCGAGGTGCCGGGCGCCGTGCGGCGGGTAGCCCCGGTAGACCTCGAACGCGGCGGCCAGCTCGGCGAGCGCCGCGCGGGCCTGCTCGGTGGGCACCTCGGGGGCGAGCGCGGCCAGCCGGGTCAGCTCGGCGGCGAGCAGCCCGGTGGCGGCGGCCAGCTTGGTGGAGTGGGTCAGGTTCTCCCAGGAGGTGCGGTGCCCGACGAGGTGGGTGTCGAGCACCGTGAAGTCGCCCTCGGCGTCGGTGTCGACGAACAGCCCGCCGACCGCGGCCAGGGCCTCGTAGCCGGTCGTGCCGTCCACCGGCCAGTCCGGCAGCTCCTCGCCGTACTCCAGGATCTTCTCCACCACGAGCCAGGCGTCCGGCGCCGCGGCCCGCAACCGGGCCAGGTAGCCGGCCGGGTCGCGCAGGCCGTCCGGGTGGTCGACGCGGATGCCGTCGACCTCGCCGGCGGATGCCCAGCGCAGGATCAGCTCGTGGGTGGCGGCGAACACCGCCGGGTCCTCCACGCGCAGACCCGCCAGGCCCGCGATGGCGAAGAACCTGCGGTACGTCAGCTCGGCGTCACCCCGACGCCAGGAGACCAGCTCGTAGCGCTGCCGGTCGTGCACCCCCCGCGCGGTGCCGTCGCCGGTGCCGTCGGCGATCGGGAAGCGGTGCTCGTGGTAGCGCAGCTCGTCGTCGACCACCTTGAGGTCGTCCAGGGCGGCCGGGTCGTCGGCCAGCACCGGCAGCAGCAGCCGGCCCCGGTCCCAGTCGATGTCGAACCAGTCGGCGTACGACGAGTCACGCCCCCGGCGCAGCACGTCCCACCAGGGCGGGTTGGCCGGTGGCACGGCGACACCCGCGTGGTTGGGCACGATGTCGACGACCAGGCCGAGGTGCTTGTCCCGCAGCGCGGCCAGCAGTCGTTGCCGGGCGGCCTCACCGCCCAGCTCCGGGTTGACCGCCCGGTGGTCGACCACGTCGTAGCCGTGCTGGGAACCGGGGGTGGCGGCCAGCAGCGGGGCGGTGTAGAGGTGGCTGACGCCGAGGTCGTCCAGGTAGTCGACGATCGCGGCGGTGGCGTCCAGGTCGAAGCCGGGGCGGACCTGGACGCGGTAGGTGGCCTTGGGAGGGGTGGGGGCCATGTCAGATCGTCCTCTCCAGCACCACGAGGGACCGGTCCGGCACCCGGATGGTGCCGCCCGCGCTGATCACGGTGGCGTCGCCCGGTTCGGGTTCGGCCGTGCTGATCACCCGTTCCCACTTCTGGCCGTACTCGGAACCGGGCATGGTGAAGTCCAGCGGCGCGTCGTGGGCGTTGAAGCAGAGCAGGAACGAGGCGTCGTGGTGTTTCTGGCCGTACTGGCCGCGTTCGCGGATGCCCTCGCCGTTGACGAACAGCGCCACCGAGCGGCCGAAGTCGTTGCCCCAGTCGTCGGCTGTCATCTCCCGCCCGTCCGGGGTGTGCCAGGCCAGGTCGGGCAGCGGCTCGTCGATGCCGCGCCCGTTCACCGGCAGGCCGGTGAAGAACCGGCGGCGGCGGAACACCTGGTGCCGTTTACGGAACGCGGTCAACGTCTGGACGAACTCCAGCAGGTGCTCGTCGACGTTGTCCCAGTCGATCCAGGCCAGCTCGCTGTCCTGGCAGTAGACGTTGTTGTTGCCGTGCTGGGTGCGGCCCAGCTCGTCGCCGTGGCCGATCATCGGGACACCCTGCGACAGCATCAGCGTGGCCAGGAAGTTGCGCCGCTGCTTGGCCCGCAGGGCGAGCACCGCCTCGTCGTCGGTGTCGCCCTCGACCCCGCAGTTCCAGGAGCGGTTGTGGCTCTCGCCGTCGCGATTGTCCTCACCGTTGGCCTCGTTGTGCTTGTCGTTGTACGACACCAGGTCGTTGAGCGTGAACCCGTCGTGCACGGTGACGAAGTTGATGCTGTGGAACGGGCGGCGGCCGTCGTCCTGGTAGAGGTCGGCGGAGCCGGAGATGCGCGACGCGAACTCGGCGAGGGTGGCCGGCTCACCGCGCCAGAAGTCCCGCACGGTGTCGCGGTATTTTCCGTTCCACTCCGTCCACAGCGGCGGGAAGTTGCCCACCTGGTAGCCGCCGGGGCCGACGTCCCACGGCTCGGCGATCAGCTTCACCTGGCTGACCACCGGGTCCTGCTGGACCACCTCGAAGAACGTCGACAGCCGGTCCACCTCGTAGAACTCGCGGGCCAGGGTGGCCGCCAGGTCGAAGCGGAAACCGTCGACGTGCATCTCGGTCACCCAGTAGCGCAGCGAATCCATGATCAGTTGCAGCGAGTGCGGGCTGCGCACGTTGAGGCTGTTGCCGGTGCCCGTGTAGTCGACGAAGTAGCGGCGGTCCTCCTCGCTGAGCCGGTAGTAGCTGGGGGCGTCCACGCCCTTGAAGCTCAACGTGGGGCCGAGGTGGTTGCCCTCGGCGGTGTGGTTGTAGACCACGTCGAGGATGACCTCGATGCCGGCCGCGTGCAGCGCCTTGACCATGCCCCGGAACTCCTGCACCTGCTGGCCGGTGCGGCCCAGCGCCGAGTAGCCGTGGTGCGGGGCGAAGAACCCGATGGTGTTGTAACCCCAGTAGTTGCGCAGCCCCAGGTCGCTGAGGCGGTTGTCGTGGATGAACTGGTGCACGGGCATCAGCTCGATCGCGGTCACCCCGAGCTGGGTCAGATATTCGATCATCGGCGGGGAGGCGATGGCCGCGTACGTGCCGCGCAGCTCCTCCGGGATGTCCGGGTGGCGCATGGTCAGCCCGCGCACGTGCGCCTCGTAGATCACCGAGTGGTGGTAAGGGGTGCGCGGCGGCTTGTCGTTGCCCCAGTCGAAGTACGGGTTGACGACCACCGACTTCGGCATGAACGGCGCCGAGTCGGTCTCCGACATCTTCTCCGGCTCCGCCATGTCGTAGTCGTAGACCGCCGGGTCCCACTGCACGTCACCGTCGATGGCCTTCGCGTACGGGTCGAGCAGCAGCTTGTGCGGGTTGCAGCGCAGCCCGTTGGCGGGGTCGTACGGGCCGTACACCCGGTAGCCGTAGCGCTGCCCCGGCTCGATGCCCGGCAGGTACGCGTGCCACACGTAGGCGTCCACCTCACGCAGCTCGACGCGGCGCTCCGCGCCGGTGTCCCACTCGTCGAAGAGGCAGAGCTCGATCCTGTCGGCCACCTCGGAGAAGATGGCGAAGTTGGTGCCCATCCCGTCGTAGGTGGCGCCCAGGGGGTACCGCTCGCCCGGCCAGACCTGCATGTTGCTCCTTAGACCATGGTTGTGCCCGCACCGGCCGACGCATGCCCGCGCGCACGCAGGTAATGCCCCCCGCCCGGGAGCGCCAATCCATCCTTTCAGGCGGTGCCGGAAAACCACCCGTCTGCTGCGGGCAACACCCTCAGGTGTCCTCCGTCACGATGACCCTTTTTGAGGTGCGTTCTCGGGCTCGATGGACTTTCCTTGATCGGGGACAAGCGTTCGTGCGCGTTCCGCCTGGCCTTCGCCACCCCTTACACCTCACTCCGCCGCCACCGACGCCGGCGTATCACCATGCATGGACGGAGATTGATGTGACCCTGCGGGTCGACGAGCAGCACACAGCCACCAAGGACCGGGCCCACCGGCCCACCCTGACCTCCCGGTCCCCGCTCCCGACCCAGCCCGGTCTCCCCGCGCAGCCCGGTCTCTCCGCGCAGCCCGGCGCGACCGTGCCGGCGCAGCCCGGCCCCGGGGTGCCCCCGCAGACCCGTCGCATCCTGATGCTGTCCTGGGAATACCCGCCGGTGCTCGTCGGCGGCCTCGGCCGCCACGTGCACGCCCTCTCCGTCGCCCTCGCCGCCGCCGGCCACGAGGTCACCGTCGTCACCCGCCACACCGACGGCGCACCCATGGAGGAGTACGCCGACGGCGTCCGCATCCTGCGCGCCCCCGAAGACCCGGTCACCTTCCCCCTCGCCACCAGCTCCCTACTGGCCTGGACCATGGCCTTCAACCACACCCTCACCCGCACCGCACTACGCGCCACCCAGGCCGGCAGCTACGACGTCATCCACGCCCACGACTGGCTCGTCGCCCACACCGCGATCACGTTGCGCGACCACCTGGACATCCCGCTGGTCAGCACGATCCACGCCACCGAGGCCGGCCGGCACCAGGGCTGGCTGCCCGAGGAGATGAACCGCACCATCCACGGCGTCGAGCAGTGGCTCACAAGTGAGTCCGGCCGGGTGATCGTCTGCTCCGGTTACATGCGCGACGAGGTGAACGCCCTCTTCGACGTACCGACCGCTCGGGTCGACGTGGTCGCCAACGGCGTCGAGCCGCACCGCTGGCGGGTACCGGCCCGCGCGGTGGCCGCCGCCCGCGCCCGGTTCGCCGGGGACGGCAAGCTCGTCACCTTCGCCGGCCGCCTCGTCTACGAGAAGGGCGTCCAGCACCTGATCGCCGCGCTGCCCCGACTGCGCGAGCGGCACCCCGGGCTGCGCGTCGTGATCGCCGGCGACGGCCCGTACCGCGCCGAGTTGGAGGCCGAGGTGCACCGCCGTGGCCTCGGCGGCATGGTCACCATGCCGGGCTTCCTCGGCGGCACCGACCTGCCGGCGCTGATGGCCGCGTCCGACTGCTTCGCCGTGCCGAGCATCTACGAGCCGTTCGGCATGGTGGCCCTGGAGGGCGCGGCAGCCGGCGCGCCCCTGGCCGTCGCCGCCACCGGCGGCCTCGCCGAGATCGTCGAGCCGGGCGTGACCGGCATGACCTTCCGCCCGCACGACCCCGACGGGATCGCCGACGCGGTCGACGCGCTGCTGTCCGACCCCGACCGGGCCCGTGTCATGGCCCGCCGCGCCCGCCGGATGGTCCACGACCAGTACGGCTGGTCGGCGATCGCCCAGCGCACCGCCGCCAGCTATGCCGCCGCCATCCACCACGACGCCGCGTTCACCGCCGAGCGCGCCGAGCAGCGGATGTCGCGGGGCCGCGCCCTCCCGGCGCTCCCCGAGGGCAACCTCCTCGCCGCCGCCGGCCTGCGCTGACGGTCCGCCCGCCCTTTGCCCGTTTGCGGTTGATCGACTCGGTTTCCTTGAAGTCGCGGTGTCCCGATGCCTGGAACCCCCCGACTTCCCGGAAGCCGAGTCGATCGCGTTGTGGTGAGCGCGCTGCAGCTCCGCGCTGGGTAGCTGAGCCGTTGTGCGCCGGGCCGCGCGGTGCACCGCCGGGCCGCTCAACCCTGGATGCCAGCTCGCCGGTCGCCGCCTTGATCGCACTGGGCCTGATGCCGATGCCGGTCAACCTGCCGCTTTTCGAGTCAGCCGGTAACCATGACGAACGGGCTGCCTGGGTCTCCGATGGGGCACCGGGCAAGGACACGGTCGCCACCAGCGCCACCGGCACACCTGCCCAGCGGCCCGGATGCCGTGACGTCGAGCGCGCCCGCACGCGGGAACATCCCGTGTCCTGTTCGCGCCCTGTAGAGCTGCCCCAGAAATGGGGCGGCTACAGCCATCCGAGCGCGAGCGCGGGTACGCGTCGGCGGAGACGCCGTCGAGGCACGCACGGAGACACCGCCCACGCACGCACGGAGACAGCGCCCACGCACGCACGAGACAGCGCCCACGCGCCTGCGGTGCCCCTGATCGACTCCGTTTCGCCGAAATCGGGCTATCAAAGCGGGGCTGATACCGCGATATCAGCGATGTCGAGTCGATCATCGGCGGATCAGCTCACCCGGCCCCGCCAAGCCCGCCCCACACCTGAGACAGCCCCGCCCCGCACCCGGCACAGCAACACCACCACCAGCGCCCACACGTGGGGCAGCCCCGCCCCACCACCACTACCACCCCACACCCGGCACCACCCCACAGCCGGCACCACCCCACACCCGGCACCACCCCACACCCGGCACCACCCCACACCCGGCACCACCCCACCCACTACTGCCCCACACATGGGGCAGCTCTACACGGTCGAGAACAGGGACCAGGGGTGGGGACGTACGGACGGGAGAGGTTGCGCCGCAGGCCGCCGGCCCGGATCGGGTCGGCGGCCTGCGGGTGGTGCGGAGGAGCGGAGGTCAGCGCTCGGCGAAGGGGACGTAGTCCCGCTCGGGCGCGCCGACGTAGACCTGCCGGGGACGGCCGATCTTGGTCTCCGGGTCGCTGATCATCTCGCGCCACTGGGCGATCCAGCCGGGCAGCCGGCCGAGCGCGAAGAGCACCGTGAACATCTTCGTCGGGAAGCCCATGGCCTTGTAGATCAGGCCGGTGTAGAAGTCCACGTTCGGGTAGAGCCGACGGGAGACGAAGAAGTCGTCCGCGAGGGCGATCTCCTCCAGCTCCATGGCGATGTCCAGCAGCGGGTCGGGCTTGGCCATCCGGCCCAGCACGTCCTGCGCGGCCTTCTTGACGATCGCCGCGCGCGGGTCGTAGTTCTTGTAGACCCGGTGGCCGAAGCCCATCAGCTTGACGCCGTCCTCCTTGTTCTTGACCTTGCGGACGAAGGAGCGGACGTCGTCGTCACCGGCGTGGATCTGCTGGAGCATCTCCAGCACCGCCTGGTTGGCGCCGCCGTGCAGCGGGCCGAACAGCGCGTTGACGCCGGCAGAGACCGAGGCGAAGAGGTTGGCGTTGCTGGAGCCGACCAGGCGCACGGTCGACGTGGAGCAGTTCTGCTCGTGGTCGGCGTGCAGGACGAACAGCATGTCCAGCACCTTCGACATCACCGGGTCGACCTCGTACGGCTCCGCCGGCACGCCGAAGGTCATCCGCAGGAGGTTGTCCACGTACCCCAGCGAGTTGTCCGGGTAGAGCAGCGGCTGCCCGATGGACTTCTTGTAGGCGTACGAGGCGATGGTGGGCACCTTCGCCATGAGCCGGACCGTGGAGATCTCCACGTGCTCGGAGTCGAACGGGTCCAGGCTGTCCTGGTAGAAGGTGGACAGGGCGCTCACCGCGGACGACAGCACCGCCATCGGGTGGGCGTCCCGGGGGAAGCCGTCGAAGAAGCGACGCATCTCCTCGTGCAGCAGCGAGTGCCGCCGGATCCACTCGGTGAACTCGGTCAGCTGCTGCTCGGTCGGCAGCTCACCGTAGATGAGCAGGTAGGAGACCTCCAGGAAGGAGGACTTCTCGGCCAGCTGCTCGATCGGGTATCCCCGGTAGCGCAGGATCCCCGCGTCGCCGTCGATGTAGGTGATCGCCGATGAGGCAGCCGCGGTGTTGACGAAACCGGGGTCGTACGTCGTCATCCCGGTTTCCTTCAGCAGCTTGCTCACCCCGATACCGGCGGGGCCCTCGACCGCGGAATGTACCGGCATCGACAGCTGCCCACCGGGGTGATCGAGCTTGACTTCCGTCATGTGGTTCCTCGCTTCGCCGGCAGATCTACGTTGAATTGCCTTCGCTTCTACCGTAATTGCGGCTCGGGGGACAACGCCCGCCGTGGTTCGGCGGTGAGGCATGCGTCACCCGATTCCCGACCGGGGCACCGGGAAACCCCTCATCCCAGTACCCGAGACCGGCTCAGGACAGGGCGAGGCGTCGCAGCGTACCGTCCGTCGCGACCTGGAAGACGTCGAGCTGGTTGCTCCCGGCGCGGAACAGCTTGTCGTCGCTGAGCAGGGCGGCGAACCGACGTCCGCCGGGGTCGGGTGGCACCACCGGGACGACGGCGCCGATCCGGCCGTTGACGGCCACCGCCAGCAGCGTGCCGTCCGGGATCCGGTCCGGGACGTCGCCCCAGACGAGCGCCGGGAGGGTGCCGGTGTCCGGGTCCGTGGCCGTGAACGCGGCCAGGTCGGCCACCCGGGCGTTGCCGCCGGCCGGTCCCGCACGAACCTCGGTGCCGACCAGGGGGTGCGGTGTCGGCAGCGGCGGCGGGGCGGGCACCCCGCCGGGGAAGGTGAGCGGAACGCCCGGGCGGTCGTAGAAGTGTTTCGTGCCGTCGGTGCGGGGGGCCTGCTGGGCGGAGCGGCCGTCGACAGGCCAGGGCAGCCGGAGGTTCGCCTCGTCGGCCACTGTCGGCAGCAGGTCGACGTGTTCCCAGTTGCGGTCGTCCACCCGCCCGGCCTGCTGCCGGGGTTCCTTGACGAACATCGGCACCCAGGCGACCTCACCGGCGGCGGCCTTGATCGCGTCCAGGCCCCGGCCCTGCGCGCCGGGGCGGAAGCTGACACCGTGGTCGGCGGTGACCACGACGAGGGCCTGGTCGTAGAGGCCGCTGGCGCGCAGCGTCCGCAGGGTTTCGCCGATCAGCCGGTCGGTGTAGCCGAGTTGGGCGAGGTGGCGCTGCCGGGCCAGCTCGATCCAGCCGGCGCCGTCGTTGGGCAGGTCCTCGGGGGCGTCGTAGCGCGCCCCGGAGGGCAGGTACGCCCACGGCGAGTGCGGCATCAGCAGGTGCAGGAAGTGCAGGGTGGGTCGGGGTGTCGGCCGCAACCCGGCCAGGAAGCTGGTGAACCGGGCCGGTTGGTTGTCGTCCAGGCTGTCCCAGCGGAACGTCGGGTCGGCCGGCACCGGTTCGGCGGCGTCCAGGCCGGCCTCGGCCCGGGTCTGCTCCCGGTAGGAGTCCTCCGGGTCGACGGCGCTCTCCGTCGGCCCGGCGAGCTGGCCGAGCAGCCTGCCGGTCTGCCGGGCCAGGACGCCGAGCCCCTGTTCGGGGGCGACCGGTTGGTCGCAGCGGCTGGGCGGGCACAGTCGGGTGATGCTCTCCTCGGCGCGGATGTCGTACAGGCCGCCGAAGGCGGTGAAGATGTTGTCCGGGTACTGCGAGTAGTGCGGGGCGACCGGCTTGGCCGGGTACCGGCCGGTGAGCATCGCGGGCAGCGCGTTGGGGGTCCAGCCGCTGACCCCGGTGGCGTTGCGGTACCAGGTCGAGCCGGCGGCCAGCTCGGCGAAGTGTGGGTACCTCGCGGCGTCGATCCGTCCGTCCGCGCCGAGCAGGCTGACCAGCGGCAGCTCGTCGAGGATCAGCATGACCACCGGCGGGTGCACGCCGGTGCCCTGCGCGGTGCCGGCCGCCCCGCCGTCGCCGCGCGGCAGCACCACCGCCGAGGTGGGTGAGACGAGCAGGAAGAGCGCCACGAACGCCACCGGCCCGGCGGCGGCCAGTCGCAGCACGCGGCCCGGCGCCCGCCACCGCCGGTGTGCGGCCGCGCCGCCGGCGCCGGCCAGCACGGCCACGAGCAGCAGGGGTACGCCCCGAAGCGGCGTCACGTGTCGGCCCACCTGCACGGCGAGGGCGGCGAGCAGCAGCCCGACCAGCCCGGTGTGGGTGACGGCGCGGGCCCTCCGGCCGGCCAGTCGACTGAGCGCGCCGAGCAGTGCCACCGCGCTCGTGGGCAGCACCGCCACCAGGGCGGTCAGCAGCAGGATCTGGGCCGGGCCGGCGCGGTGGAAGAGGAAGAAGTCGGGGCTGCGGCCGAGCACGTCCAGCAGTGGCTGGGTGACGACGAGCCCGACCAGCGCGGCCACCTCCAGCAGCCGGCCCAGCTCGCCCCGCCAGCCCCGAGCCCACCGCCCGAAGGCCGAGCGCGGCCCGCCGACCGAAACCGGCCCGCCGACCGGGGCCGGGTCAGCCACCCACCACCGTCCGGTAGAGCGTGCGGGTGCCCGAGGGCAGTTCCAGCCGGTCGGTGATCCGGCCCCGGGCGGCGAGCAACGCCTCGAAGGTGTCGCGCCGGTAGTCCGGGAAGAGGCCGGCGGGCTTGTTGGCGAGCAGCCGGGTCGCCATCGGGTCCTCCGGCCCGACGAACTCCACCACGATGGCGCCGCCGGGCGCGGTCAGCCCGGTCAGCCAGTCGACCACCTCCGGCAGCGGCACGTTGCGCCCGATCGCCAGGTGGTGCACCACGGCCAGGGCGAGCACCACGTCGGCGCAGGCCCGTGCGGCGAAGCCGGCCCGCTCGACGCTCCGCCAGCCGCCGCCGGGTGACGGGTCGGCGAGGTCCAGCACCAGCGGCAGGATGCGGCGCTGTCCCTCGGCGCGTAGCTTGCGGTACAGCTCGTCGACCACCGCCGGGTCCTGTTCGACGGCGACCACGTAGTCGGCGTGCCCGGCGGCCAGTCGGGAGTACCGGCCGTCGTTGGCGCCGAGGTCGAGCACCAGGCGCGGGCGGGTGCCGGCGGCCACCGCGGCGGCGACGAACTGTTCCTTCGCCACCCGGTCGCGGGCCGAGTAGCCGCAGGTGTGCTGGTAGTCCGACCAGTGGCTCTCCGCCGGGCGATGGTCCAGCTTGCGGACCAGTTTCTGCATGCCGCGGACGGTGGCCAGCAGCAGCTCTCGGGAGAAGCCGGCGGCCCGTAGCTGGTCGCGGACGTCGGTGGTGCTGGCGGCGGCGTTGCGGCGCTGCATGGCACCGTGCAGGTGCAGGTGGGTCAGCACGCCGGGGCGCAGCCGGCGGGTCCCGCTGAACAGGGGCCGGAGTTCGTCGGCCTCGATGCCGTCGACCCGGGCGCGCAGCCAGGGTTGGAAGTCGACGCCCAGGTGGGCGGTGAGCATCAGCGGATAGAGCACGGTCTGGCAGAACTGCCGGTAACCGGCCCACGGCTCGTCCTCGCGGACCGGCTCGAAGGAGCCGATGTCGATGAAGACCGGCTCGGCGCCGCGCCACTGCAGGTTGTACGCCGAGCCGTCCTTGGTGGTGAAGCCGTCGGCGAGCGCGGCGCGCAGGATCTCCAGGTGCAGCAGGGCGGCGTCGCGCAGCATGCCGAACGACCACTCGTACGGGTGGGAGACGAACGGGATGCGCTCGTGGCGCAGTACGGCGGCCCAGGGTGCGCCGGCCGCGGCGGGCACGAGTGCCGACGGGGCGTCCTCGGTGGCGCAGATCTTGCGTGCGGCGACCAGGGCCGGGAAGAACGTGCTGCCGGCCAGGGCGCGCCAGTGCTCGGCGGCCTGCGGGTCCAGCCCGCGCAGCACCTCGTCGCCGACGTGGAAGACGCGGTTGGCGGGGTCGCGGAAGGAGGCCGGCTCCTGTCGTACCTCGGTGGGTGAGATCGCCATCGTGGGGACCGGCCCGCTCACCGCTGGTCGGTCGGTTGCCGGCGGAACCTGTCGACGAGGCGTCGCCAGTAGAGCTTGGCGGCGACCGCGGCGCCGGCCACCCCGCCGACGACGGCCTGCACGATCAGGCTGCCGGATCCCGCGTCCAGGTAGGCCAGATGTATCACCGATCGCTCCTTGCCCTCGCCCGTCCCGACCCCGGTCCCAGGCGTACACCATGAGGCTTTTGACCCAGAAAGCCGGACTTGTCCCTCACCGTACGCCGCTCGTCATCGCCGTCGCGGGCACATTCGCGGACTCCCAGCCTCGCCACAGAATGTGGTCGAAACGCCCCACCGCGCCGGTACGCTGCGGACGTGCGCTGGATGATCGTGGACGCCCCGCTGGACTCCTCCGGCGCTGGGCGCGGCGAGGAACGGGCACCGGCCGCGCTGCGCCGGGCCGGCCTGCACGACGCCCTGTCCGCCGACGACGGCGGGCAGATCGACGAGGCCCGGTTGCGCGACCCGATCCGAGACCCGGCCAGCGGGGTGATCGGCGCCGCGGGCCTGGTCCGGGCCGGTGGCGCGATCGCCGCGCGGGTCGGCGCGATCCTGGCGGACGGCCGTCGACCGCTGGTGCTCGGCGGGGACTGCGCGATCCTGCCCGGCATCTGCCGGGCCCTGCCGCCGAAGACCGAGCTGTGGTTCGTGGACGCCCACCCGGACTTCCTCGACGGCGCGACCTCCCCGACCGGTGAGGCCGCCGACATGGACCTCTCGGTGCTCACCGGGCACGGCCCGGCCGCCGCCGTCGGCCCGGACGGCACGCTGATCGAGCCGAGCCGGGTCCACCTGCTCGGGCACCGCCCGGCCAGCGACGAGAGCAGCCGGGTCGAGGCGGCCCGGATCGACCCGGCGATCCAGCAGGTGAACGCCGCCGAGGTGCTGCGCCGGGGCGCCGCGACGATCGGGGCGGGCCTGGCCACCGACTCCGACGGGCCGGCCTGGCTGCATCTCGATCTGGACGTGGTGGACCCGCGGGATCTGCCGGCGGTGACCTACCCCGAGCCGGACGGGTTGCGCTGGGCCGACCTGATCGCCCTTGTCACCCCACTGGCCCGTGCCGACCGCCTGCTCGGGATGAGCGTGACCGACCTGAACACCGACGAGGACCCGGACGGGCGTCACACAAGGCGCGTCGTCGAGGTCCTCGCCGAGGTGCTGCGCGGCTGACCCAGACCTGTCCCCGCGAGCCGATCAGGTGTCCGCGCTGGCATGGGGCAACCGGACGGTGAACACGGTCCGGCCCGGAGCGCTGTCCACCGCGACGGTGCCGTGGTGGGCCTCCACCACGGCCGCGACGATCGCCAGGCCGAGGCCCGTGCTGCCGTGCTCCCGGGACCGGGAGCTGTCACCGCGCGCGAAACGTTCGAACATCTCCGGTCGCAGCTCCGCCGGCACCCCGGGCCCGTCGTCGGCGACGGTGAGCACGGCGTTGTCGGCGTCGACGGCAAGCGTGGTGACGACCGTGCTGCCCGGCGGGGTGTGCACCCGGGCGTTGCCGAGCAGGTTCGCCACCACCTGGTGCAGCCGCGCGGCATCACCGGGCACCCGGATCGCCACCTCGGGCAGGCCGAGCTGCCAGTGGTGGTCGGGGCCGGCGACGTGCGCGTCGCTGACCGCGTCCACGAGCAGGGCGGTCAGATCGACCGGGTCCGCCGCGAGCGGCCGACCGGAGTCGAGTCGGGCCAGCAGCAGCAGGTCGTCGACGAGGCGTGTCATCCGGGTGCTCTCCGACTCCACCCGGCGCAGGGCGTGCGCCACGTCGGCGGGGACCTCGTCGCGCCCACGCCGGGCCAGCTCCGCGTAGCCGCGGATCGCCGCGAGGGGCGTCCGCAGCTCGTGGCTGGCGTCGGCGACGAACTGGCGTACCCGGGTCTCGCTGGCCTGCCGCGCGGACAGCGCGTCGGCGACGTGGCCCAGCATCCGGTTCAGCGCCGCGCCGACCTGGCCGACCTCGGTACGCGGGTCGGTGTCCGCGGTCGGGACCCGGACGGCGAGTGCCACCTCGCCGCGGTCCAGGGGCAGTTCGGTGACCCGGGTGGCGGTGGCGGCCACCCGGTTGAGCGGGCGCAGCGTGGCCCGCACGATCAGCGCCCCGGCGGCGCCCGCGATGAGCAGCCCGACGGCGACCACCCCGGCCTGTGCGGCGAGTTGCCGCCGGACGGTCTCCCGCACACCGGCCAGCGGGACGGCGACGACGCGTACCCGGCCGTCCCAGTACTGCCGGGCCACCGCCCGGTAGTCGCCGCGCGCGCCCAGGTCGACGGTGCGCGGTCGGGCGTCGACCGGCAGGTCCGCCAGCGCGGCGACCTCCCCGACAGCGACGGTCTGCTCGTCCGGGAACGGGTCGTCGCCCGAAGGGCTGTCGGTGAGGGTCCGGGCGCTGGTCACCCGGCCGCCGGTGATCTCGGCGACCACCGTGCCCGACGGGGACCCGGGTGGGATGGCCGGGCCGCTGCCCGGGAACGCCGGCCGTCCCGGACGGTCACCCCGCATGACGGTGGCGGGCGCCAACTCCGCGTCGATCCGGGCGATCAGGACGTGCCGCAGCGCCACCGTGGTGAGGCCGGCGACGGCGACGCTTACCACCGCCAGCAACGCGACAAGGGCAAACACCAGCCGGGTACGCAGGGAACGGCCGGCCAGCCACCGGCGGGCGGCGCGCAGCGGGTGGCGGTTACTCGGCGGGTCTGAGGACATAGCCCGCACCGCGCAGCGTGTGGATCATCGGCGCCCGACCGGCGTCGATCTTCTTGCGCAGGTACGAGATGTACAGCTCCACCACGTTGGCCTGGCCGCCGAAGTCGTAGTGCCACACCCGGTCGAGGATCTGCGCCTTGCTGAGCACCCGGCGTGGGTTGCGCATCAGGTACCGCAGCAGCTCGAACTCGGTAGCGGTGAGGGTGATCAGGTGGCCGTCGCGGCGGACCTCGTGGCTGTCCTCGTCGAGGCTGAGGTCACCGACGGTGAGGACCGCGTCCTCCCGGGCGGCGACGGCGAAGCCGGAGCGGCGCAGCAGCGCGCGCAGCCGGGCGATCACCTCCTCCAGGCTGAACGGCTTGGTCACGTAGTCGTCGCCGCCCACGGTCAGGCCGGCGATGCGTTCCTCGACGGCGTCGCGGGCGGTCAGGAAGAGCACCGGGACGGTGGGGGCGTGCTCGCGCAGCCGGCGCAGCACCTGGAAGCCGTCCAGGTCGGGCAGCATCACGTCGAGGACCACTGCGTCCGGCTGGAACTGCCGGGCGGTGCTCAACGCCGCCATGCCGTTGCCGGCGCTGCGGACCTGCCAGCCCTCGTAGCGCAGCGCCATCGACAGCAGGTCGGTGAGCGTCGCCTCGTCGTCGACCACCAGCACCCGGACGGGTTCGCCGTCGGGGCGACGCAGCTCGATCCGGCTCGGCGCGGTCTGCCCGTGTGTGACCATGGCGCCCATCGTGGCCGCGACGTCTGTGCCACGCCCCTGCGGGAGCTGTGTGCCAGCTGTGCGGCCGGCCCGACCCGACGCCGGCGTCGCCACCGGTCAGCACCGCCTCGTGGTCACTCGGACACCCCGTACGCGTCGGTGCGCACGAACCGCATGCTCCAACCGCCCGCGTCGTCGGGCCGGTCGCGTTCGTAGAGGTGGTCCGGGCCGGGCTGCATGGGCCCGGCGCCGTCCGGGTGCCGCATGATCCAGCGCGGTGGTGGGGCGCCGTCCGACCCGGCCGGCAGGAGGCGGACCAGGCCGTCCGCCGGTCCGCCGACGAAGCGTACGGTGACCTCGCTCATCGCGGCGTCCCCCCGGGTGACCGTGCCGGCACAATCGGTGACGCCGGCTCTGGCTCGCAAGCTACCGCACCCGCCGCCGTCGGCGCAGCGCGGTACGCGCGCCGATCCCCCCGAACACCGCTGCGGTTTGCCCAGCTTGGCGCTCGGGTACCGCGACCGGAGCACCCGCCGTCGGCGGAGCGAGGGCGAGGAGTGGTCGATGCGCACACTGGACGGGCGGTATCAGCTCGAGCAGCGCATCGGTGTGGGTGGGATGTCCGAGGTGTGGCGGGCGCACGACCTGGTGCTGGACCGGACGGTCGCGGTGAAGCTCATCCTCCCCGGTCCGGACGACCAGGACGGCCGGCACCGCCAGGGCGGCCCGGTGGACCGGATCCGCGCGGAGGCCCGGTCGGCCGCCCGCCTGGTGCACCCGAACGTGGCGAGCGTGCACGACTTCGGCACCGCCTCGACCTGGCCGGGTCGGGCGGTGCCCTACATCGTGATGGAGCTGGCCGAGGGTGAGACGCTCGCCGCGCACCTGCGGGCCGGGCCGCTGGACTGGCGGATCGCGGTACGGGTCTGCGCGGAGGTCGCCGCGGCGTTGGCCGCCGCGCACGCCGAGGGCATCGTGCACCGTGACGTCAAGCCCGCGAACGTCATGCTCACCCCGTCGGGCGTGAAGGTGCTCGACTTCGGCATCGCCATCCCCGCCGGCGCACCCGATCCGACCCCGACCGGGATGGTGTTGGGCACCCCTGCCTACCTCGCGCCCGAGCAGTTGGAGCGGGCGCCGGCCACCCCCGCCTCCGACATGTACGCCCTCGGCGTGGTCCTCTACTACTGCCTGACCGCACGTCTGCCGTACCAGGCGAACACCAGCAACGAACTGCTCGGCGTACGTCGCAGTCAGCCACCGGAGCCGCTGCCCGAGATCGACGGGCTCCCGCCGGAGGTGGCCGAGTTGTGCCACTCCTGCCTGGCCGACGATCCCACGCTACGCCCGAGCAGCATGGTCGCGGCGCTGCTGCTGGCCGAGGCCGTGGACGCCCGGGTGTACGTGCCGATGGCGATCCCGGTGACCCGCCGGCCGGCGCTGACATCGGCGTGGACCGAACGGGCCGCCGCCGAGGCGACCGAGGCGGTGGCCCTGCTCGACGAGCCGGAGGCGGCCTCCGGGCGCTGACCGCGGAAGCGACGGCGTTTCGGCGGGCGGGGGCCGGGTAGGCGACCTGCCGAGCGACGGGAGAAACGCGATGCCGGATCCGAGTTCCTGGCTGCGTGAGGCCACCGCGACCGCCGAGGGCGGTCACGTACGCACCGACGATGGCGGGCTCTCCACCCCGCTGGCGTCGCCACTGGCGGCGCACTGCACGGGGCTGCGACCAGAGCAGTTGCTGGCCGCCGCCTTCGCGTCCTGCCTGCACCACGCGGCGGTGGAGGCGGCCGGTGAGATCACCGACGAGGCGCACACCGTGCAGGTGCGCGCGGAGGCGAAACTGGGGCGTGACGACGACGGTCTCTACCGGGCCGACGTGCACGCCTCGATCTCGTCGGCCGGCCTGAGTCGAGATCAACTGGCCGACCTGGTGGAGTACGCGGACCGTCTCTGGCCGTTCTCCAGCGGCGACACGAGCCGGCATCGGTTGACCGTCACGCCAGCGGAGAACGGTCGCCACTGACGCCCGGCCCCACTCGGCCGCCACGGTCGAGGTGGGGCTGGCCGTTCGGTGCGGTCGACATCGGGCGATCGGGGGATCCCTGGGTCTGTCTGGATTCTCGGCCGTTGGGGCGCACTCGCGACCGTCTTCGTCCGGCCAATCGGGAATAACCGTCTAGTCCCATCCAGGAGGATTGCGCGGTCTGCCCAGGTGTGGTGCTTGGAGTCGGCACGATCTGGGCAAATTGTGGCGCAGGCCACCGTACGGACAGGCGATATCGAGCAATTGGGTCTTTAGCCTCGTCAGGTGCATCCCGACGACCCCTCCGACCAGAAGCTGACCGACGCGCACCCGACCACCCACCCGGGCGACGTCGCATCAACCGAACGGACGATCGGCCGGCACCGCGTCCCCGAACCGCCCCGGCGTCCCCTGCTCGGCTCGACCCCGATCCGGATAGCCCTGGCCACAGGCGTCACCTGCTGCCTCAGCCTCGTCGCGGTCGCCACCGCCCGGGGCGACGGGGACGACCCGATCCGCTCCGTGGAGCCACTCGCCGAGGCGGTGGCCGATCGCGCCGCCATCGCCGACGAGCGCGCCTCCCGGTCGTTGGACCGTGACCTCGCCCCCGCACGGATCCTGCCCAGCCCGACGGCAACGCCCACCCCGGCGCCCACCGTCGCGCGCAAGGCCCCCAAGAAGCCGGTCAAGCCCCGCCGACCCCGCCCGGTCGCCGGCCTCGACCAGGCCCAGATGGACAACGCGAAGATCATCGTGGACGTCGGCCTGGACCTGAAGATGCCGCGCCGCGCCCTGGTGGTGGCCCTGGCCACCGCCATGCAGGAGAGCAACCTCTACAACCTGGCCAGCGACGTCCTTCCCGAGTCGGCTGACTACCCGAACCAGGGCAGCGGCTCCGACCACGACTCGCTCGGGTTGTTCCAGCAGCGGCCCAGCAGCGGCTGGGGCACGGTGGCCGAGCTGATGCGCCCGTCGTACGCCGCGCGGGCCTTCTACAGCGCGCTCAACGAGATCCCCGGCTGGCAGGACATGAGCGTCACCGCAGCCGCCCAGGCCGTGCAGATCTCCGCCTACCCCGACGCGTACGCCCAGCACGAGGATCGGGCGACCACCGTCGCGGCGGCGCTCACCGCCTGAACCGACAACTCCTCAGTGCCGGCCCGACGGCGGCTCCGCGCCCGCGTCCGGGCCGTCGGCTCCGACCCGGCTCCCCGGTACGCCGGCAGCCGCGGTGGACGTGTCGACGGGCACCTGGTCCTCCGTCACCTGACCGAGGATCTCGTCCACCCGTGCCGCACCTCGCCGCCGGGCGTACAGCGCCGCCTCGACGTCACGCCGGGCCTGCACCGCCTCCTCGTACGCCCGCTCCCGCACCTGCTGTGCCTCCGCGCGGGCCTCGTCCAGCTCGGCACGGGCCTGGGCCAGGATCTCGGCGGCGGTACGCCGCTCGGCGGCACCGGCATCCCCGGTGACGGCGGTGTCGCCGAGGTCCAGCCGCTGGAGGAGGCCGCTGAGCCACGCCGCCTCCTGCCGGATCTCGTCCCACTCGCCGGTGGTCCCGGCGACGCCCTCGGCGCGCGTCGCGAGCCGGGACAGCCGGATCCCCAACTCGTCCAGGCAGGAATCGACCTGCCGCACGTCGTAACCGCTCTCAACGATGGAGAACCTCATCCCGTCGCCCCCCAGGCAGCCGCTGTTACTTCCCCTCCTGGATCCTCGGCCGCGACCGCGACGACCGAGGAGGTTCGGGAAAAATGTTCAGCATGCGCGCACGGGGGCCCGCGTCAGACGCGCTTGGGCAGCACGACCACCCGGCCGAAGAACTCGTCGATGCGGCGGACCACGTCGTTGAAGTCGTCCAGGTCGATCGGCTTGGTGACGTACGCGTTGGCCTGCAACGTGTAGCTGCCGACGATGTCGGTGTCGGCGTTGGAGGTGGTCAGCACCACGATCGGGATGGTCCGCAGGTCCTCGTCCTGCTTGACCGCGCCGAGCACCTGCCGGCCGTCCATCCGGGGCATGTTCAGGTCGAGCAGGATCACGTCCGGCCGGCGGGCCTGCTGGTGCCGGCCCTCGGCGCGGAGGAACTCCATCGCCTCCTCGCCGTCGCTGACCACGTCGATGACCTTTTCGACGTCGGAGTCCGCCAACGCCTCCTCGATCATCAGTACGTCACCGGGGTCGTCGTCGACCACCAGGATGCGTACCGGCTGCGGGCTCTCTGCGCCCATCACTACCTGCCTCGGGTCGGCGGGGACGGGACCTGACGGTCACCGCGTTGGCGGGGAAATCTAGCCCATCAGGAGGCGGTGCGGGACGCGGGGTCGACCGATTCCGGTTCGTAGCGCAACACGTCGGCCAGGCCGGTCATCCGCAACACCCGCTCGACGCGGCCGTTGGCGCCGACGAGCCGAAGCCACCCCCCGTCGACCGCGGCCTGATTGTCGCCCCGGACGAACACGGCCATCCCGGTGGAATCGCAGAAGGTGAGGTCGGCGAGGTCGAGCAACACCCGGGACTCGCCGGCGGCGATGAGCCGGTCGATCGCGGCGGACAGCTCCGGGGACGTGCTCATGTCCAGCTCACCCGCCAGACGTAGGCAGGCGCCACCGCCGTCGCGCTCGACGTTGCTGACGCTGAACGTCACCGTACTCCCCCTAGCTCCACCCGCGGGTGGGACATTTGCGGTGCGGCAAGTATACGCAGGGTCGCCCCGCGGACCGCAGCGCGCGGTGATCGACAGCGACGTCGGCGGGTGGGCGCTCAGCGGCAGGCGTCGGGCAACGCGGCCCGCCCCAGGGCCACCATGCGCTCCGCCCGGGGGAAGTCGCGCAACGCACGGGCGACGTGCTCCAGGGACCGGGCGACGGCCGCCCCGGGCACCCCCCGACTCGACAGGATTCCCACCAGCCACTCGACGAACCCGGTGAACAACGAGGCATCGTCGACGTAGACCGCCGCGGCCAGGAAATCCACCACATGACCCAGGTCGCTCACGGTGGAGTCGAGCTGACTGGCGGTGTAGGCGCGCGTCACCGGCACCCGCTCCCGCAGGTCGGCCAACGCGCTGTCGATCAGCTCGGCACGACGCCGCACCAGGCTGGCGTACTCGTCGTCGGCCAGGTGCGCCAGCCGCGCCGGCGGCACCCCGCGCAGCGCCCGTTCGTCGGCGATCAGCTCGGCCGCCGCGGGCGCGTCCGGCGCCCAGGCCACCCCGAGCCGGCGCGCCCACCGGCCGTCCGCACCGAACCCGCGCCCCCCGACCACCACCGGCACGTCCGAACGGCGGCAGGCCTCGATCATCCGATGGGCGTGCGGCAGCCGCATCGGCAGCGCGCACGCCAAGGCGACCGCGTGCGCGTCGTAGCGGTGCAGGTAGGACACCAGGTGCGCCGCCGGCACACTGGCGCCCAGGAATGTCACCTGCCAGCCCCGCAACCGCAGCACCTCGGCCACCAGCCGGGGCGGCAGCGCGTGCCACTCGCCGTCCATGCACGCGACGACGACCCGCCCGCCGCTCGGGCGCGGGTTGACGTGCGCGGCCACCGCCGCCACCACCCGTTCGCTGATGTGGGTGGCCGCGTGCTCCTGGGCGACGCTCCACTCGTTGCGCGCCCACCGCTCGCCCACCTCGGCCTGAGCGGGCGCGACCAGGTCGAGCAGCACCCGTTCCGCCGGCACGCCCGCGTCGAGCAGGCCGATCGCCATGTCGATCGCGGCGTACTCGTCGGCGTCGGCGAGGCAGTCCAGGTAGCCGACGTAGGCGTCGCTCGGGTCGAGGGCGGCGGTGGCGGCGGTCACGCGTCGAACTCCGCGGGCGGGTCGGCGGCGCGAGGCGGTGTGGGCACCGAGTGCAGGTGCCGCGGCGCGCGCCCACCCGGGCCGGCCGCCCGCAGCGCCAGCACCGCGATGTCGTCGTGGTCGCCCTGCGCCAACCAGTCGCAGGTGACCTGCTCGACCCGCTCGGCCAGGGCCGGCGCCGGCATCCGTTGGCAGCCGCTCACCGCGGCGACAAGCCGTTCGGTGCCGAACTGCTCGTCGCCACGACGGCCGCCACGAGCCTCGGTCACCCCGTCGCTGTAGAGCAGGCAGGTCTCACCCGGGGCCAGCCGGACGGTCACCTCGCCCACGCGGGGGTCGGGCACCACCCCGATCAGCATGCCGCGCAGCGGCACCGACTCCACCTCGCCGGAGGCGCGCAGCACCAGCGGCGGCAGATGCCCACCGCCGGCCATGGTCAGGGTGAGGCCACCGTCGCGGTGCGGACGGGCCACGCCGAGCACGATCGTGGCGAAACGCCCCTGGCCGTGCGCCTGGGTCGTCTCCAGCAACGCGTCGTTGAGCAACCGCAGCAACCGCCCGGGGTGCGACTCCAACCGGTGCAGCGCCTGGAGGCACTGGCGTAGCTGGCCGGTGAAGACAGCCGCCTCGACCCCCTTGCCGGACACGTCGCCGAGGAAGAACACCGAGCCGCCGTCGGCGAGCCGGTGCGAGCCGTAGAAGTCGCCGCCGATGCGCAGCCCCGCCTGCGCGGGCCGGTACGCGGTGCCCCACTGCACGCCCGCGGATTCGGCCGGCTCGACCGGCAACAGGCTGGCCTGGAGGGTGTCGGCGACCTCGGTCTGGTCGCGGTAGAGCAGCGCGGTGGTCATCGCCGCGCCGGCACGGGCCGCGAACGCGCGGATCAGCTCCGCGTCGACGTCGTCGTACGAGTCGGAGGCGCGACGGGCGACCAACAGCACACCGACCGGCGCGTCCCGGCCCGGCAGCGGGACGACCCGGGCGGCGGTCGCGGCACCGGCGGGCTCGGGCAGCCAGCCGGCGTCGACAGCCTGCTCGACGAGCCAGTCCAGGGCGTGCGGCTCGACCCCGGTCAGCGCGTCGGCGATGGCGGCGGGCAGCTCCCCGCCGGTCAGCACCCCGTTGTCCACCGACGCCACCTCGTCGTCGGCGACCGAGGCCCGCCACCAGCCGGCCCGACCGGAACGCGGTGCGAGAACCAGCACGGCCACCTCGGCCAGGGTCGGCACGGCGAGTCGCACGATCGCGGCGGCGGCCCGGGCGGGGTGCAGCGGGTTGCCCAACTTGGCGCCGACCACGGCCAGGAAGGTCGAGCGGGCTCGCTCGGCGAGCAGCGCGTCGGCGCGGCCGACGCTGTCGGTGACGTCCTCGACGTACCAGCAGCAGTGGCCGCCGGAGAGGGGCACCTGGCGGGCGGTCAGCCGACGGCCGCGGTAGGTGAAGCCGCCGGGGTCGCCCTCGCTCAGGCCGGGCACACCCGCCGCGCCGAGCGGCTCACCGGGCGTCACACCGGGCAGCAACCGCTCGGCCACCGGGCTGACGTGGCGCACGATGCCGTCGGCGTCACAGACCACCAGGCCCTCACGGAGGTGTTCGACGACCTCGAACCAGTCGGACGGGGCGGCGTCGCGGTCCAGGGTCGACGGCGGTAGGCCGGCACGGGGCGGAGGGGTCGCGGCGGGCCGAGGCGACACGTCGGCGCCCCACGCCGGAGCCGGTGTCGTGCTCGGCGTGAAGATCCGTCCGTCGCCCGGGTCCCAGTCCCTGACGTCGGAAGCAGTCACCAGCTGAGCCTCACTCCTTGTCGTCCACCCGAACCCGTTTGTCGTCCACCGGAACCCGTACCGGAACCGGCGTCCATGGTCCAAACCTCCGGTCCACCCTACGCCGGGACGCGCGCAGCGGCATCTCAGCGCGGCTGCCGAGGTGTCGCCACCAGCGGCGGAGCGGCGGCGAGCGGGCGTGTCGCCGGCCCCCGACTTGCGATCGTCCCCCTGGCTGAGAACATGGTGAGATGTCTGACCAGCTGTTGACCATCGAGACCACCCGGCTCGACGCCGGGCATGTCCGACTGCGGCTGACTGGCGAGCTCGACTACGCCTCCGCGCCCGAGCTGATCGCCGCCGCCGCCGAGCTGCCCGGTGACCAGCAGGTGCTCGTCGACCTGACCGGCGTGAGCCTCTGCGACTCCTCCGGGCTCAGCGCGCTGCTGGTGGTGCGCCGCGCCGCCGGGGAGATCCGGCTGACCGGGGCCGGGCCACACCTGCAACGGATGCTGGACCGCACCGGTCTGACCGAGTTGCTGACCGTGGCGCACGCCGACGACGACCTGCGCGCCATCGGCTGACCCGCTGCCCTCGTCGGTTCGCTCACCGCGGGGGCGTACACCGTGGAGAGCGGGCGTTCGACGGCGGTCCCCCGCTGACACCGATGCCCGGCCGGGTGGGTCACCAGCGAACGGGGTGGCCCCCGACCCTGGGACCTGGGGTCGGGGGCCGGAGGAATGTCTAGGGTGTCGTCATCGGCTGGAGTCTCGGACCGTTCTCGCGCAGCTCGCCCGTCGGGGCCGGATCGACGTCGTCGGGCTCTCCCGAATCGGGCGTCTGGTACAGGTAGCGGACGAACTGCCCACCCGCCTCGTTGTCGTCCGCGCCGGGCCACTGGCCGATGCAGTCCATTCCGATGACCTCACGGCCGGTCCCGTCGGCCTCCTCCAGCAGCGCCCACAGGCTCACCGGGTAACACCTGGTGACCTCGGGTGTGAGCTGCCAGCGGGCGTACCAACCACGTCGGGCGGGGACGATCTCGACGATCTGCTTCATGACGACCTTCCTTCCGCGTACCTCGGAAGAACTTCGGTCCTGATCCGATCGTGCGGGCCGGGTGGGTGAGCACCCCTCACCCGCGCCGGATGAAGCGTCCCGGACACCGGGCCGACCCGCGCGGCGGCGTCCGTTTCGGCTCCCGGGACGGCGGGAACGCGGCTGACACAGCCCACGATCCCCAGCGGAAGGGGTGCCACCATGCGCAAGCAGATGGAGGGCGACAACCAGCGGCGTCGGGCGCTGGCTCGACAGGCCCGCGACCAGGGCCGCCAGCCCAGCGAGATCGGTGCCAGCCTGAGCGCCTCGAAGCAGCTCACAAGCCTCGACCAAAGCAGGCGGACCGGCCCACCGCCGGCCGGACCACACAAGCCGGACAGCACGCGCGGCGGGCCGGCGCCGCCGCCGGTCGGCAGCGCCGACAATCCTCGGCCGCAGCCGTCCCCGCCCACCGGCACGGCCGGAGTGAGCGGCATGGGCTACCACGAGCTGGTCGACGAGGTCCGTCGTCGGGCCGGGGTCGACTTCAAGACGGCGAAGGTGGGCACCGAGGCGACGGTGCTGGTCCTCGCCTTCGCCCTGGACGCCGCCGAGCGGCAACTCCTGCTCGCGGCGGTGCCGGCGTCGCTGCACGACGTGCTGCCGGTCGACGGCATCGAGCGGCACCGTGACCTGCCCGGCTTCCTCGCCGAGGTGGGCCGGATCAGCGGCAACACCCCCGAGCAGGCCCGATACCAGGCGGAGGCGACGATCGCCGCGCTCGCCGCGCAGGACGGCGACCTCGTCGAGTCGTTGCACGTACCCGACGGGTTGCGTGACCTGCTGAACCCACCGGAGGCCGGCGGCGGCCTGGTGGGGGCCTCCACCGCCACGCCCACCCTGGACCCGGACGCGATCGACGCGGCGCTCGACGACCTGCCCTACTGGGCCGGTGACACGCAGGGCCTGCACCGGGTGGTCGCGTTGCCGGCGGACAACCTGGACCGCGTGCTCGACCGACTCGACCGCATGCGCCAGGACAGCGGGCGCGGACCGAGCATCGGACGTCCGGGCGACACCGCCGCCGTGCTGACCGTGCGGACCAGTCAGGCCAACGGGGTGACCGCGCTCGACGTGGACCTCGCGCACCGGATCGACGACGCGATCGACGAGGTGGGGGCCGGGATGGCCGGCGGCTGACCGGCCGTAGCGGCACCGACGGGCCGGTGGACGCGGGACCTCCCGCTCCGCCGGCCCGTCGGCCGTGCCGGGTCACCCGCCGGCCGGGTCCCGGGCCTGAGCTAGCGTGCCGGTCATGAACCGCGCCGCCGACCGGCTGGAGCTGGTCGCCGACCCGGTCCGGCGGACCGGGCGGACCCTGCTGTCCGCCGGGGTCGAGCAGTCGTACGTGGATGTCGAGGATCCCCGGCACCTGCACTTCGAGTACGTGCGACGGATCGCCTCGGCGGTGGAGCTGGCCGCCCCGGCGGGCGCCCCGCTGAACGTGCTGCACCTGGGTGGTGGCGCGTTGACGTTGCCCCGCTGGCTGGCCGCCACCCGGCCCGGCTCCCCGCAACGTGTCGTCGAGCGGGACCCGGCCGTGGTCGAGCTGGTGGCCCGGGAGCTGCCGCCACTGCCGCCGCAGGTGCGGGTGGAGGTCGCCGACGCCCGGGACGCGCTCACCACCACCCCGACCGCCACCCACGACCTGGTGATCGCCGACATCTACCGGGCCGCCCTCATGCCCGCGCACGTGCGTACCGTCGAGTTCGCCGCCGAGGTGGCCCGCGTCCTGCGCCCGGACGGGATGTTCCTGGTCAACGTCACGGACCTGCCGCCCCTGGTCGCCACCCGGGTCCAGGTGGCCACGGTGCGGGCGGTCTTCGCCGACGTGTGCGTGCTCGGCGACCGGCGGATGTTGCGCGGTCGCCGGTACGGCAACGTCGTGTTGGCCGCGACGTCCCGACCCGGCGGGCTGCCGATCGCCCGGTTGGCGGTGGCAGCCCTGCGCGACCCCGTGCCGGGCGGGCTGCTGCACGCCGCCGCGCTCGACACGTTCGTCGCCGGCGCGCGCCCGGTCACCGACGCGGACGACGGAGGGCGTGGCTGAGCGACGTCGGCCCCTCGCCGCCCCACACACCCGCCGAGCCGGCCTCGCGTCCGCAATGCCGGGTTTCCGACGGCGAGTGCGGGGAAGGCGCGGCGGATGAGCAACACCGACGACCGGGTGACCGCCCGCCGGACCCTGATCGTGATCGGTCTGCTGCTCGCGACCGCGCTCGCGCTTATCCTCGTGTACGCGACCCGCCGGGTGCTGGTCTGGGCGGTGGTCGCCGCGTTCTTCGCCGTGGCGCTCAAACCCCTCGTCGACCGCGTGCAACGCCGTCTCGTGCCGCGGCGCTCGGTGGCCACGCTGCTGGTGTTCCTCGTCGCGTTCGTGCTGCTGGCGATCCTGGCCGCGCTGATCCTGGTGCCGTTGTCCGGGGAGCTGGCCCGGTTCGCCGACCGGGCGCCCGAGCTGCTGCGCGACGCCCGCGCCGGTCAGGGCCCGCTGGGGCAGGCGCTGGAGCGCACCGGCGCGCGGCGCTACGTCAGCGAGCACTCCGACCAGCTCCGTGATCTCGGCACCCGACTGCGGCAACCCGCGGTGGGCGTGCTGCGCGGCGTCGTCGAGACGGTCGCCGGGCTGGTCACGGTCGTCGTGCTGGCGTACCTCATGGTCCTGGAAGCGCCGCGGATCACCCGCGGCCTGCTCGCGGCGGCCGGGGACGGTCAGGGTGAGCGGCTGCGCCGGGTGGGCCGGGAGGTGTCGCGCACCGTGACCGGCTACCTCACCGGCAACCTGTTGATCAGCGTGGTCTGCGGGGTGTTGACATTCGTGGTGCTTGTCGTCACCGGTGTCCCGTTCGCGGCCGTGATCGCCCTGCTGGTGGCGGTGGCCGACCTGATACCGCTTGTCGGCGCGACGCTCGGCGCGGTGATCGCGGCCGGCGCCGGTTTCCTGCACTCCCCCACCGCCGGGGTGGTGGTGCTCGTCTTCTTCGTGGTCTACCAGCAGGTGGAGAACCACCTGCTGCAGCCGTTCATCCTGTCCCGGGCGGTCCGGCTCAACCCGTTGACCGTGCTGGTCAGCGTGCTGCTCGCGGCCGAGCTGGCCGGTCTGCTGGGCGCGCTGCTGGCCATCCCCGCCGCCGGTATCGCGCAGACCCTGCTGCGCGAGTACGGCCCGCGCCGGCTGCGGCCCGCGCCGCCGGCCGGCCCGGGCGCGCGGCGACCGGCCGGCCCCGCCGCGCGGGGCTGACCGGCCGGTGCGCGGGCGGCTCGCTCAGCGGGCTCGGGACGCGATCTCGGGTGTGGTGCTCTCCAGCGGCACGGCGTTCGCCGGGACCAGCCCCAACTGCACGGCCGAGCGGGTCAGCGCGGCGTCGAGCACCCAGTCGGCGCTGACCCGCGTGCGGTTTCCCGGCATCGCCATCAGGTGGTACGCCCGGGTGACCGTCTTGGCCGGCAACCCGGCCAGGTTCACCTGCAACGGGTTCGCCGCCGCGTCCTTGCCCCCCAGGTCGACGACCCAGCCCAGGTCGTGGTGCTTGTACGGCTTGCGCTTGCCGAACCCGTACGACGCGGCGATGTTGTGGGCCGCGCGCTTGCCCTGCCGCTGGGCGTGCTGGGCCGTCATCCCGCAGATCTTTCCCGGGTTCACCAGGTCGGGCACCGCGGCGGCGTCGCCGCAGGCGAACACCTCCGGGTAGCCGGGGACGTTGAGGAACTCGTCGACCACCAGCCGCCCCCGGTCGGTACGCAGGCCCAACTCGTTGACGAACGGGTCGGGGCGCACCCCCACACACCACACCAGGGTGCAGGTCGGCACGTACTCGCCGTCGGTGAGCTTCACCCCGTCGCAGGTCGCCTCCGCCACGGACGTGCCGAGCCGGACGTCCACACCACGGCGGTTGAGCACCCGGTGCGAGGTGTTCGACATCCGCTCGTCCATCTCGGGCAGCACCCGCTGTGCCACGTCGAGCAGCATCCACCGCGGCCGGACCGGGAGGCGAGGCCGCTGGGCGTGCAGCCGGTCGGTGAACAACTGCCCGTGCGCGGCGACCTCGGTGCCGGTGTAGCCCGCCCCGACCACCACGAACGTGGAGCGGGCCTGCTGCTCGGCCGGGTCCTCGGCCTGCTCGGCCAGCTCGAGCTGCCGGACGATGTGATCATGCAGGTAGACGGCCTCGGGCAGGCCGCGGAAGCCGTGCGCGTACTCGGTCACCCCCGGGATGGGCAGCAGCTTGTTGACGCTGCCCACGGCGAGGATCAGCCGGTCGTACGCCAACCGGTTCTTCTCCCCCTCCGCCTGGGTGAAGCCAACCCAGCGGTTCTGCAGGTCGACGTGGTCGGCCTCGCCGATCACCACGCGGACGCCCTTGAGCGTCCCGGTCAGCGGCACCGCGATCCGTTTGGGTTCGACCACCCCGGCCGCCACCTCGGGCAGCAACGGGAGGTAGAGGAAGTAGTCGGTCGAATTCAGCACCACGATCTCGGCCCGGTCCCGGGCGATCCGGCTCAACGTCTTCGCCGCGTGGTAACCGGCGAACCCGGCCCCCACGATCACCACACGAGGTTTCGTCATTGCGGGCCGTTTCCCGTCGAGGCCCGGGACAAACGTCCGACGCGCCAGCCGCGCTCAGCTCGGCTGGAGCCGGACGTGGCCGCTGCGACCGATCGCCTCCAACTCCCACTGTTGGCCGAACGCCCGCACCCGCTCGGCGGTGATCCGGCCCAGTTCCTCCGGGACATCCGGGTCGAGGACCAACCGGCCGTTGACCGGGTTGATGCCGAGCATGGCGCGGATCAGGGCCAGCGGCGTGCCGGCCGCCCACGCCTGGGGGCTGCACGCGGTCGGGAACGGCACGGCGAAGAGCAGCCGCTCGCGATCGAAACCGCTGAGCGCCTCCGGCAGTCGGTAACCGAACTGCTCGGCCGCCTCGATCATCGCCAGACTGATGCGGTTCGACTCGGCTCGGAAGCCGTACCGGGCCAGGCCGAGCGCGGCGAGGGAGTTGTCGTGCGGCCAGACCGTGCCCAGGTGGTAGCCGAGGGCGTTGTAGAGCCCTTCCTCCCGGGACAGCGTGCGGATGCCCCAACCGGAGAACATGTCCGGCGACAGAAGTTGTCGCACCACCGCGTCGGCCCGCTCCGGCGGCACGATTCCGCTCCACAGCAGGTGACCCATGGCGGAGGTCTTGGAATCGACGCGGTTCTTGTCGCCGTCCAGGGCGACCGCGTAGTAGCCGCCACGTTCCTCGATCCAGAAGTCGTGGTTGAACCGCTCGTGCAGAGTGTTGGCCTCGTCGCGCAGCCGGCGCGCCAACGTGGGATTGTCCAGCGGCCCGTCGCACAACTCGGCCAGCCGCAGTTTGGCGTCGTAGGTGTAGCCCTGCAGGTCGCAGGTGGCAAGCGGCAGCACGGGGATCCGGCCGTCGGCGAAGCAGACGCCGTCCGGGGAGTCCCGCCAGCACTGGTTGCCCAGCCCTTCCGGCGAGCGGGTGGCGTACTCGACGTAGCCGTCGCCGTCCCGGTCGCCGTACTCGTCGATCCAGCGCAACGCGGCCAGCGCGTTGTCCCGCAGGTGCCGGACGGTCTCGTCGTCACCGGTCCAACGCCAGTACTCGGAGAGCAGGATCAGCCAGAGTTGGGTGGCGTCGGCGCTGCCGTAGTACGGCCCGAACGGTTTCTCGCCACTGCGGGTCAACTCGCCGCTGCGCACCTCGTGCAGGATCTTGCCGGGCTCCTCGTCGGTGAAGTCGTCGCACGTCTCACCCTGGAGCCGGGCCAGGGCGAGCAACGTGCCCTTCGCCAACGCGGGCCCGGCGACAAGCGTCTGATAGGCGGTGATCAGCGTGTCCCGGCCGAAGACGGTGAGGAACCACGGCAGCCCTGCCCCGGGCAACATGATCCGCTGGCCCTTGACCTCCAGGTCGAGCCGCAGTGCGGAGAGGTCGTTGCGGGACTGCCGCACGGTGTGCTCCAACGCCGCGCTGTCGCTGCGCAGCACCGCCCGGTCGTCAAGCCACCGGCGCAGCGGGTCGTCGGCCCGGCCGTGGATGACGTCGGCGATGTCGCCCCGGACCGGCTCGACCACACCCATCCCGGGCGGCAGGGGCACGTGCAGGTCGACCTGCCACTCCTCGCTGGGGCCCAGCTCCACCTCCCAGACCAGGTCGTCGCCCTCGATCCGGTCGGCCGGCTTCACGCAACACACCCGGGTCTGCGCCGAAAAGTCGCCGCGCTGATAGGAGAAGCACAGCTCGGAACCGTCGGCGGCGTGGCGACGGGTGATCTCGCCGGAGCGGTCCCGGACCCTCGACTTGACCTCGAACAGGTCGGCGAAGTCGGCGGCGACGGCGAGCCGCAGGTCCACCCGCACCGGCTCCAGCCGGAAGGAGACCAGTTCCACCCGCTCGTGAAATCCGTCGCCGACGTAGCGCAGCCGCCGCACGCCCAGCGAGTTCGGCGGCAGCCCGGGCAACTCCGAGTTGGTGAGCACGTACTGCGCGGAGTAGTGGTCGATCGTCTCGGCGCGCAGCACCAGCAGTTCGCCGCCGTTGACGGTCAGGCACCAACCACTGATCAGGCGAGTGTCCAGGTGGACGAGTCCCCCGATACTGCCCGTCGGCACGTTCCCGCACCCGTTGGAATACAGGAACGTGGGCCCGCTGAGCACCGCGAAAGAGTCGGTGCCCAGCTCGGGCGGGATGGCCCGCTGGTCGGCGCTGTCCGCATCCGCGAGGGCCGGGCCGGGGAAGGGGTTGGCAGGGGTCGCGCGAGCGGCAGCCATGACCTCCACGGTAGGAAGGGGGGAACTGAGCGTCATCACCCGGACCGGGTGAAACTTCCCGACCGGCCTACGGGGTCGGCGGCCGCTGCCAGCGCACCGTCACCGTGAGCTGGCCCTGAACGCCGGTCCGGGCGATCACCGCGCCGGCCTCGGCGGTCAACTGCACCCCGAAGGTGATCTCGATTTCGTCGGGACGGTGGGCCATCGACTCGAACTGGCCGAGCGCGGCGGAGGCGGCGTCGCGGACCTCCGAGAGCGCCCGGTCGAACGTCGCCCGCGCCTCACGCACCACCTTGCCGGCATTGCCGGCCGGGGTCACGCCGGCCCGACCGTCGACCTCGACCACCACCGAGCCGCCACCGTCGAGGTCGAACCTACGCAGTTCCGTCATCGTTCACTTTCCTTCTTGTCTGGTCGGCACGCAGGTGAGATCCATCCACTCGGGACTGGACGGCAGCCGGAATGCCTCGAGTTCGGCCAGCAGACTGGTCAGGCGTTCCGGCGCTTCGAGGTAGACCAGGACCGCCCGCTCGAAGGCCGTGGCCATCGCCGCCGGCATCAGGTCCGACCCGTCCCAGCACAGGGTGCCGGTGCGCAGCCGCTGCCCGACCGCCGCCAGGACCTGGTCCGGGTATTCGGGCGCTTCGCCACGTCGGCTGAACGCCACGTCATTTGTGTGCTCGCGCCAGACCGCCTGCGCTTCGGCGGAGGCGAGGTACGTCATCAGTTTGTTGGCGCGGTCGGTGGCCTCGTCGTCAGTGGTGTCCCTGGTGCTGGGGCGGAACATGACCGCGACATCGTCGGAGACCTCCCGAAGTGACGTGGTGTCCGTCGTTCCGAACTGCGGTGTCGGAAAGAAGGCCAATGGTGGGGCGGCCGAATCGGTGGCCGCCGCGCTCGCGGATGGCTCCGGCCGGTAGGTGCGGATCGCGAAGGAACCCTGGTGGTCCAGGTGACACCGCCGTGCGGCGGGCTCCGCGGTTGGGGACGCGGACGGCTCCGCCACCTTCGGCGAAAGCAGCCCTCTCGCCGCGGTTTCGTAGGTGGTGTAGAGACTGGCTCGGGACGTCTCCTTCGAAGAGACCCCCAGCAGTGCCCCCCACGCTTCCCAGGCGGCCTTGACCTGCGGGGAATTCCAGGCGAGGTCACCGCGAGTCCACTGTTCGTAGACGGTCTGGCCGGACTGGTGCAACAGGATGTCCTCGATCCAGTCGGTGCCCGGCCAGCCGGAAACCGGCTGGGAACTCATGGCGAGGCACCAACGCACCTGCTCTCCGCCGATCTTGCGCTTGGTCAACTCGACCAGCTCGTCCCACGTCCTCGGCGGAGCGTTCGCCACATCCGTCAGCTCGCTCGGGTCGTACCAGACCACGCTCTTCAGGGCCGTGGTGATCGCGACCGCGTAGGCGAGCTCGCCGCCGCCCTGCCCGGTCCTGGGGGCAAGCTTGATCAACTGCGGAGCGGCGCCCGGATCGGTCGTGACGGCGCCCGTCAGCGGCGCCAACTGGCCGGCATTGACGTACCGTTGCAGGTCGTTGACGCGGGGCAGGACCGCGACGTCGGGCGGGCGGTCGCGGTCGATCGCCACCTGGAGCACCTGGCTGACGTCCCGGTGCCCCTGGTAACTGGTGAGAACACCGGACCGCTTCTCGAAGTCCTCCAGCACCATCTCGAACGCATCCGCCTCGTCGTCGGTCCACGAGCCGAAGACAACCAGCTCCCCTGCCGGCTCGGCAGAGCACCCGTTCAGCGCGACACCGGCGAGCAGCACCGTGACCATCGCCAGTGCCGTCCGAGCCACCCGTCCCCTGTGCTTCATGGGTCACCGCCTTCCATATTCCGCCAGGCGGGGTTGGAAGCCCAGGAGGACCAGCCCCGCGATGACGAGCGCGAGCACGGGCAGCAGGATCTCACCGCGGCGGCTGTTGGCCGCGGCGTCGGCATCGTTCGTGAGGGCGTCATTGGCCGCGACCTCGGCGTCGTCCGTGCTGGCGGCCACGGCCCCCGGCGTCGGAGGCGGGGACGGGAACGGGCTGCGCAGCGCCGCTGTGGTGTCGACGCAGGCCTTTTTGCCACACTGCTTCTCCACCTGATCGGCGAGGCCATAAGCCGCACGGGAGCCGACCTCCACGAGCTGGTGTTCCCTGCTGCCGTCAACAACCTGGACGCCCGCTCGAGTCTCGTCCAGCTTGTCCGCCGACAGGAGGCTCAGCCCGGCGAGGGCCATCATCCCCACCACCGCGGCCGTAGCCAGCAGCAGGGGGACGTTCACTGCCCGGCGGAACCGGCGGGTCAGATATGCCTGTGCCCGTACCAACAACACGCCGAGCGCGACCAGCGGCAGCAACCAGACCACAATTGTCAGTTCGTGGGTCCACAGGTTGTCCGCCTGGTCGTCCAGGGCAAGCAGTTGCTTGCCCCGCAGACTCTGAAGCCGGACCAGAATGTCGTTCAACAGACTCGACGCGTCGCGGAGCGCGGCCACCCCGAGAGCCCCCAGATCGGCATCGCGAAAGCGCGCGTCGGCCTGGCCGATCAGCCCGGTGTACGTGACCAGCAGCGCCTCGATCGTCTGGATGTCCCGGGTGCCGCCGTCGCCGGCCGCGTTGTTCTCCGCCACCAGGGTGAGGAACTGGCCGGCGGCGGCGATCTGACGTTGGTATTCCACCCCGGGCCCGCCGAGGACGACACCGCCCCTGCCGAGATTGTCCACCGCCGCGAGGTGCGCGTTGCGCAGCGCGTCCTGGGCGTCGTAACTGGCGAGGATCGCCGGCACCGAGCGCTCCGCGGCGATGTCGGCGTTGCCGGCGACACCGAGGAAGACCGCCAGGCTGGTCGCCAGGGTGACGGCAGTGACCCCGAGCAGCCACCCGCGCAGGCGAACCAGGGTCTGCCGGGTGGTGCTGACCCACGGCGGCCTACGCGCGTCCGCCGTCATGCCGGCACCTCCGCCAACGGATTGTCGGTGAACGGGGTGCCACAGTTCTCGCAGGTCTCCGAGCCCGCCGGCGACCTCTCCAGACACGCGCCGCAGATCTTCTCCGCGACCGCCGGTCCCCGTGGCGCCGGTGGGTGCGTGGGGTTGCGCACCGAGCCGACGATGCTGACCTTGATGTCGGTCTGGCTCAGATCTTCCTTGAGCCGGACGAGGCCGCCGGGCTCGATGTCCACCAGATGCCGCAGTTGCTCCAGGGCTGCCTCGTCCCGTGCCTTGGATGCCAGCGCCACCGCCTGGGCCCACTGCGCGTGTGCCTCGACCCGGTCACCCCGGTCGTACGCGTCGCAGCCGGCGTTGATGGCCTGCCGCACGTCCTCCTGCCCGGTCAACTGGGAGACGCTGAGGTCGATTCGGGCCGACTTGGCCATGTCGACAGTCCAGTTCACGAGGACTGTCGCGGCGGCGGCCCGCAGGTCCCCGTCGACCACCAGGTCGACCCGGGCGGCCAACCGGTCCTGCTCCCGGATGTCGTCGGGCGCCTCCAACCGCAGGCAGAGGTGAAAGTCCCGGTGCTCCGCACCCCACGAGCCGGTGGCGAACTCCCACGTGCGCTCGTCGACCCGGTCGGCGTACCCGGTGAGGTCCTGGATGGTGGGGCTGCTCTGTTTGAAGAAGACCAGCTCCGCGTACGGCATGGTCCGCAACCGGATCCGGACGTCCGGCAGCAGCTTGGTCAGCGCGGCGAGAACGGACTCCCGGAAGCTGGCGGCCAGGTCGCCGGGCCGCCGTACCGCCTCGGCGGTGCCGTGCAGCGCGGCGGCGATCCGGAGCAGGTCCGCGGGGTGCCAACCCTCTCCGATACCGCGCGGGTCGCAGACGAACCGACCGGCGCAGCCGCGCAGGACGCGCGTCAGCTCCTCCTCGGTCTCGTGCTCGTTGATGCCGTCGGTGAGCAGCAGCACGTGGTTGATCGTCGAGGCGGAGGACGGCAGCAGGTCCAGGGCGGCCGCGAGCCAACTGCCCATCGCCGTCCCGCCGCTGGCGCCGAGGCGGGCGACCGCGACGCCTGCCTCCTTCCGGGTGGCCGGCGAGGCGGTCGCGAGCGTCCCCGTCACCGGGTAGACGACAGTGGCTTCGTGGGTCCCCTGGATCACCGCGAACCGGACGCCGTCCGGCAGGACGTCTACGGCCGCGGCGGCGGCCTGCTGCGCGGCGGCCATCTTGGTCGGTGGGTCGGCCATCGATCCGGAACAGTCGATCACCAGCACCTCGACCAGCCGGGACGGATCCGTTCGGGCGGGCGCGTCGTCCCCGGCCGCCGCCTCCTGTCCGGCCACCGAAAGGACCGCGTGCATCTCCCGGCCGCCCACCGGCAGATATTTGTTCTGGTTGACTTCCAGGTCGAACTGCATCGCGGTATCCACCCGTTCACGCTCCGTTCCGGGTCGGGTCGGTCACCATCGGGTGCGGGGTCGGACGGCGTTCGCCCGGTCGACGAGCAGGTCGTGGGCCGCACGGCGGGCGGTGTCGCCGGTGCGACCGGGCCGCCGGAAGCGGCCCGAGCGCCCCGCCACCGGTTCGGGCAGATCGGCGTGTTGGGCCTGCTGGCCCAACGACCGGTAGGACTTCTCCAGCAACGCGCGGACGGCGCGTTCGGTCGGCGGCGTGCCCAGCACCGGGCCGTCGGTCAGGTCGGTGGCGTCGCCGGCACGGGTCAGGTCGAGCGCCATCTCCCGGATCGCCGTGGTCAGCCGGTCCCGCGACTCGCCGTCGATGTGCAGAGCGGCCAGCCGGTCGACGGCCAGGTTGAGCTCACCGGCGGTGGGTGGACCGCCGGGCAACCGGGACGACAGCACCCGCACGGCGGCGACCCGCGCGGCGTCGTGGTGCCGGGAGAGCTCCGGCACCTCGTCGAGGACGGCGACCGCCCCGGTCCGGTCGGTCGCGGCCAGACGGAGCCGCGCCAACCCGAACGCGGCACTGGCCTGGAAGGGGTCGCGCAGCCAGACCGCCGCGTAGTAGCGAGCCGCCCTCGCGTGGTCGCCGGCTCGCTCGGCGCAGAAGCCGAGGGCGAGCTTCGGCGCGACCTCTCCCGGGATGTCGCTGTAGACCGCGTCGAACTGCTGCCCCGCCTCGTCGACCCGGTCGGCGGCGAGCGCGAGCAGCCCACGGTGCCAGGCGATCCGCCAGTCGACGTCGGCTCGGGCGCCGGTCAACGTCTCGGCGCTGGCCAGCCTCGCGGCGGCCGCGTCGGGGTCGGCCAGCGCGAGGTGTGCCCGGCACCTGCTCAGCTCGATCTCCACCGACGTCTGCTCGACCATCGACAGCTCACCCAGCAGTGCCTGGGCGTCCGAGGCGTCGACTGTGCGGAGCACGTCGACGGCCGGGTCGTCCGGGTCGGGTCGGGGCACCGCCAGACCGAGGGCGACGTCGACGGCGGCGGGCCGGCCGTCGTCCAGGTGCGTGCCGTCGCCCGCGCCGATCCAGGTACGCAGGGGCAGGGCCAGCCCCAGGCCCGCGTCCAGCAGTTGCGCGGAGGGTTGGAAGAGTGAGATCGGCTCGGGTTGACGCCGGTCCGGCTGGCCCGCCAGGATCTCCCGCAGCACCCCGAGGAGTTGCTCGGACATCTCGGCGGCGGAGGCGAACCTGCGGTCCCAGTCCGGGCGGACCGCGCGGGCGACGAGCCGGTTGAACGACTCGATGCCGAGGGCATCCGGGGACGCGCCCGGAGTGTCCGGGCCGGGCGTGCGGGACCGGTACAACTCCTCCAGCGTGCGACCGACGGCGAACAGGTCGGAGCGCTCGGTCGGCCCCCGGGTCTGGAACTCGGTCCTGCTGACCGAGAAGTCGACGGAGTGGACGAGCCCCTCGATCCCGCTGCCGGCCTTGCGGACCCCGCCCAGGTCGATCACCTTGATGCGGTCGGCGGTGCGCATCACGTTGTCGGGCTTCATGTCGGTGTAGAGCATCCCTCGCCGGTGCAGGTAGTCGAGTGCGGCGAGAATCTCGTGACCGTAGGCGAGGATGTGGTCGATCGGCAGCGAGACATCCGGTTGTCGGGGGTCCTTCGCGGCGACCTGCAACCTGCGCAGCGACATGCCGTCGAGGTAGTCCATCACGATGTAGCCGGTGGGGCCGGCGACCGGGTCGTGGTGGGTGGCGAAGTCGGTGCTCCGGACGATGTTGGGGTGGTCCAGCGCGTTGAGGAACCGTTGCTCGTCGACGGCCGCCTTCAGGGAGGCCTCGTCGGCGGCGTGCAGCACGCCCTTGAGCGCGACGTCGACGTGGTCGTTGTGGGTGTCGTGGGCGAGGTAGACCCACCCCTGCCCGCCCCGGGCCACACAGCGGACCACCTGGTAGCGGTCGGCGACGATATCGTCGGCGCGCAGGCCGGGGAGGAAGCTGAACGGCGTCGGAGTCGGGCAGTAGGGGCAGAAGCCTCTGTCCCGACCCGGCCGACCGCCGCGGCTCCGACCGACCGGGTGGTCTTTGTTTTTGGGGCAGAAGCGGAACTCGTCGGGCACCCGCAACGGTTGGGTGCCGGTGCCGTCGGGCGAGAAGGTCAGCACCGGAAGGGAGACGAGGCTGGCCACCGTCCAGATGTCCCGAGCGGTCGACCGGGACGGAGTCGCGGCCGGCTTGGGGCTGTCGGTGCCACGTGGCGCCAGGCCGCAGACGTCACAGAACCCGGTCTCGTCGACGGTGCCGGCGCAGCCCGGCCAGTCGCACGGTGTGGTCACGACCCGTCCCCTCCACGTCGCTCGTCGGCTCGGTGCGAGACCGCCTCGGTGTACTGGCGTACCGCCGCCTCGGCGACCACCAGATCGCACGGCGCGGTCAGCAGCAGGTCGTGCGCGCGGCGGTACGACGTGCCGAGCGCGCGATCCTCGGCGAGCCGGTGCTGCACGGCCTTCGCGCGATAGGCGCCCAGCCGACCGTGCAGCTCGGACCAGAGATCCTCCCGGGCCACGATCTCGCGGCGGAGCGACTCGGCCGCGCCGAGCGCCCGGTCGGTGGCCTGCTCGGTCGAGGCGAGCAGGGCGGCCAGGGTGTCGGTGGTGGTGGCGGTGGCGGCCCGCAGCTTGGTCAGCTGGATGCGCAGCTCGGTGGCCCTGGGTTGGAGCCGCGGCACGTCGGCGACCAGGGCTGCTGCTCTGCGGTACGCCCGGCGGGCAGCCTCCTCGACGGCGTGGAGGCTTGCGACGCGGCTCGCCAACAGCGTGGTGCGCAGCGGGATCGACTCACCGCGGAAGGTCAGCAGCATCCGCAGGTCCCGGGTGGACGCCTGGTCGACAAGCGGAAGCACCACCTCGGACAGCAACGTCTCGGGCTCGGCGGCCTCGTCGATGTTGTTGATGATGATGGAGCGCGGCGTCGTCTCGGCGGCCCGGTCGTCACCGGGCGCCGTGCTCGCGGCGTCGGCCTCGCCGGCCCAGTCGGCGATCCGCCGGGACACGTCCTTCGTGCTCCGGTCCGTCGCGTCCACCGCGAGGTCGATGCTGCCGATCGGCGGGGCGTCCGGGAACTCGTCCGGGTCGATCGACGGCCGCAGCTCCCGACTGGAGAGCACGGCGGCCTGCCGCACCGCCGCCGCGACGTCGGACTCGTGGTGGTCGATGACGATGACGAGCACGTTGTCGGACGCGAGGCGACCGAAGAAGTCGGCGAGCTGGCGCAGGACCCGCGGGTTCGCCGGGGTGTCCTCGGTGGACCGGAAGCGTGGGTCGACCGAGGATTCGCCGGGCACCTGGGCGCGCAGCCGCGGAAGGCGGCCCAGGATCGTCTCGACCGGGATCATCCAGGACAGGCCGCTGCCCGGGTCGGTGGCGCCGGCCACGGCCGGGTTGCGGCCACCGTCGCGGTATGTGCTGACCACCATCCCGACGACGTGCCCGGTCTGCGCGTCGACCGCCGCCGAGCCGCTGAAGCCGGGGCTGACCTGGGGACCGGTGGTTGCCGAGAGCATCTGGACGCGTTCCCGTCCCGCTCCGGACCGCCCGGTGAGCCGCGCCTCGACGTAGACGCCGTGCTCCAGGGTTTCCGGAAAGCCGTACATGACGACGCGGCGGTCCCACGTGCCCCGCAGGCGGCGCAACGGCGCGAACGGGCCCTGCGGCGCGGGTTCGGCAAGCTCGAGCAGCGCGATGTCGTCCCGACCGTCGCTTGTGGGCGGCCACCAGCAGCCGGGCACGACGCGGGCCGGGACCGTCCGGCCGCCCGGTTGGCCGATCAGGTCGACCAGGACCGCCCACGCCGGCTCGGCGCTGGGGAAACCCGTTTCGCCGCCCGCGCCGACGACGTGGGCGCAGGTCAGGACGTGGCGGTCGTCAAGTGCCATCCCGGCGCCCAGCACCTCGCCGTGCTCCGCACGGACACGGACCGGCCAGGGCTCATTGCCGGGGCTGACCATCACCTCGCTGAGGGTAATCGAGCCCGATCATATCCGTTGGCCCGCGTCATCACCTTCGCGCCGTTTCGTGAGGTTTGAAGGCGCTTATTGTCAGTCTTGCGACGTGGCCTCGCCGCCGCCCGGCGGCCCTCCGGAGTCGCTCGGCGCGGTGATCGCCCAGCGCTCGTGGTCGCGCCAGGCGCCGTCGACGAACAGGTAGTCCGGGGAGAAGCCCTCCAACCGGAAACCGAGCTTGCGGGCCACCCGGCGGGACGGTTCGTTGCCCGGTTGGATGTTCGCCTCCAGCCGGTGCAGGCCGACCGTGTGGAACGCGTGGTCGATCACCAGCGCGACGCCCGCCGAGGCGTGCCCGGTCCCGCTGTACGGCTGGAACGCCGCGTATCCCAGGTATCCACCGCGCAGCGCGCCCAGCACGATCCCGCTGATGTTCACGTAGCCGGCGATCTCGCCGCTGGCCCGGTCACAGATCAGGTAACCGGCACTGTCCCGGCGGCGGATCCGCCTCAGGTAACGGTCGTACTCCTCCGGGCTGGCCGGCGCGACCAACCACGGGTGGTGCAGGTCCCGACTGCGCCGGGTGGCGGCGACGAACTCGTCGGCGTCGGTGGGCCGGGGCCGGCGGATCGCGGCGGGACCACCGGTACGCAGGTATCTCACGGCCGACCACTCTGACCGACCGGTGCCGATCGTGTCCACTCCTCCCGGGCCCTGAGCAGGGCGGGGAGATGCTCCTTGCTCCAGGTGCGCGCCGCCTCGATCAGGGTCAACAGCGTGCGCCCCAGCTCGGTGAGCTCGTACTCGACGCGCGGCGGATTTTCCGGGTACGCGGTGCGCAGCACCAGCCCGTCGCGTTCCATCGCCCGCAGGGTCTGCGTGAGCACCTTGGGTGTGACGCCCCGAAGCGGCACCCGGATCTCCGTGAAGCGACGCCGCCCGCCCTGCAGACAGAGCACGACCATCCCGGTCCACTTGTCACCGATCTGGAACGGCAGGGCACCGGAGGGGCACATCGGATCGAACATCTCCGGATCCAGTTCCGTCATGGTATGCCCCCATCCATCCCAGTTTCCTTGTAGTAACCAGTATCTCGTAGATACCGTTCCCGTGGTTCGCAGCGACAGCCAGACGGGGGACGAATCCATGAGCAGCATCGCCATCTTCGGGGCCGGCGGCAGGGCGGGACGGGCCATCACCGCCGAGGCGCGCGCCCGTGGACATCGGGTCACCGCCGTCGTCCGGAATCCGGGCGCGATCAGCGACATCAGCACGGACGGCGTCGCGGTGGTCCGGGGCGACGTCACGGACCCGCACTCGACGTACACGATCTCCCACGGGCACGACGCCGTGGTCAGCGCGGTCAGCCCCGCGTCCGGACCCGAGGCGCTGGCCGCCCTCGGCCAGCTCGACGACCGGTTCTTCGTCAACGCCGTCGACGCGCTCCTGCACGGCATGACCGAGGCCGGTGTGCCCCGCCTCGTCCTCATCGGACTCTTCGCCAACCTTCGCGACGAGCACGGCCGTCTGATCCTGGACGACCCCGCGGCGTTCCCCGGTCACCTGCGTCCATTCGCCCTGTCGCACACCGCCGGCCTGGACCGGCTCCGCGCGGCGGACACCCCGGTCGACTGGCTCATGCTCACTCCCCCGGCCATGCTGGACGCGGCCGGCCCTCGGCTGGGCCGCTACCGACTCGGCGGGGATCGCGTCCCCCCGTCGGGATCGACGACCCTGTCGTACGCCGATCTCGCGGTCGCGGTGCTCGACGAGATCGAGACCCCACGCCACCACCGCACCCGCGTCTCGGTCTTCGACTGACCGACCCACACCGTCCGAGCCCGGGCGGCCCGGGTCAGCGGGGCGTCAACACCGCGAACTCGACGCCGTCCGGATCGGCCAACAGCACCCGGCCGCCGACATCGCTCAGGTCGATGACCGTCGCGCCGAGCGAGATCAGCCGGTCGATCTCCACCTGTCGGTCGACGTCGGCGGACGGGGTGATGTCGAAACGCACCCGCTCCCTGCCCCCGTTCGGCATGTACGGCGGACCGCCCCAGGAGATCTTCGTGCCACCGTTGGGTGACTGGATCGCGGTCTCCTCGCCCTGGTCCCAGACCAGCGGCCACCCCAGCGCCGCGCTCCAGAAGTAGCCGACCTGCTGCGATCCGTCGCAGGCCAGAGCGCCGACCGGCCCGCAGCCGGCAAGGAAGTTGTTGCCCGGCGGGATCACGTCGAACTCGTTGCCCTCGGGGTCGGCGAGCACCACGTGATCGATGTCCGGGCCCTGGCCGATGTCCGCGTGCCGTCCGCCGAGCTCCAGTGCCCTGGCCACCTTCTGCCGCTGGTCCTCCAGCGAGCTGCTGGTCAGGTCGAAGTGCATCCGGTTCTGGACGACCTTCGGCTGCTCGTATGGGGCGAAGCGGATCCGGAACTCGGTGTCGTTGGTGGGCAGGACAAGTACGCCGTCGTGTGGATCGTCGATCACCTCCCGATCGAGGAGCCCCGACCAGAACTGCGCGAGTCGCAGGGGCTGGTGCGCGTCGAAAGTGATCGCGAACAGGTGTGCCGTCATCGCTTCGCCCGTCTCCCGTCCGGCCGGACGCCGCGCCAGCCGATGGTGCGGGAGCCTAGGTGCGAGCCGGGATCGTCCGCACCCGAGTTTTCGGCGCGCCGTGGTCAGCGGACGGGGTACGCCGCGGCGGTGAAGGCGTGCAGGGCGATCTCGGCGGACTGTTCCAGTTGGTCTCGCCGGGCTCCGGCTGCCGCGTGCACGGCCTGCCCCTCGGTGACGACGCTGAGGAAGCGGGCCAGTGCGGTGGGGTCGACCTCCGATGGGAGGTCGCCCTCCTCGACGGCGCGGGCGAAGCGAGCGGCCAGGGCTGTTTCGCCAGTAAGCCGGCTGGCCGCGAGGAAGTCGGCGATCGCCGCGTTGTCGGTGCCGCAGGCGGTGCCGCCCTGAATCGAGAGACAACCGGCGGGACGGTCGGGTCGGGTCAGCGCCACCGCGTTCTCCCGCAGCAGCACCGCCGCCACGCCCCTCGCGGTGGGCTGGTCCAGCGCGTCGCGGGCGTAGGCCATCTCGACGTCCGCGTACCGGGCCACCACCGTGCGGAACAGGCCCTCCTTGTTGCCGAACGCCGCGTAGAGGCTGGGCTTGTTGATGCCCATGGCCCCGGTGAGCTCGGTCAGCGAGGCGCCCTCGTAGCCGTGTCGCCAGAACACCTCCATCGCCCGATCCAGTGCCTCGTCGGTGTCGAAACCACGCGGTCGTCCGGTCTGGGTCATCTCCCGCACCTCCTCACCACACCGACTCTACCGCCCGGCGAAACCGATCGGTACAGAAGTTGGGGGAATGGCGGTGGACCCTGCTAGGTTTCGTTTCATACCGAGCGGTACAGAAACTCTGGAGGGAGTCGCCATGGACACGGTGAGGCGCGCGCTCGGCCCGGCCGGGATCTGGAGCATGGAGCTGCGCGGCGCAGCCCGGCCCGAGGTCCGCGAGGCCGCCCGGGACGGCATCGGGATGTTCATCGGTTTCCCCGCCTACCGCGCCAACCTGGCCCGCCTCGGCTTCGGCGAGGACGACCTGGTCCCGGGCGGCAGCGATCGGCCCATCGACGCCCTCCGCTTCTGAAACACCAACCCCAAGGAGTACGACTCATGGCTCAGCTCAACGGCAAGACCGCCCTGGTCACCGGCGGCACCACAGGCATCGGCCTGGCCGCGGCCCGCCGCTTCGCGGCCGAGGGCGCACACGTCTTTGTCACCGGCCGCCGCCAGCGGCAGCTGGACGAGGCCGTCGCGGCCATCGGCCCGAACGCCACAGGGATCCGCAGCGACGTCAGCAGCCTCGACGACCTCGACCGCGTCTTCGAGGCGATCACGGCCCGCGGCAACGGACTGGACGTGCTGTTCGCCAATGCCGGCGGAGGGGAGTTCGCCGCCCTGGGCGCCATCACCGAGGAGCACTACGCGGACGCCTTCGACCGCAACGTGCGCGGCACCATGTTCACCGTCCAGAAAGCCCTGCCGGTGCTCAACGACGGCGCGTCGATCATCCTGACCGGCTCGACCGCGGCGACGAAGGGCGGTCCCGCCTTCGGCGTCTACGCCGCCTCCAAGGCCGCCATCCGATCGTTCGGTCGCACCTGGGCCGCCGAGCTGGCCGGTCGCCAGATCCGCGTCAACACCCTGGTCCCGGGCCCGACCGAGACTCCGGGCATCACCGGGCTGGCCGCCAGCCCGCAGGAGGCGCCCGCGCTCCTGCAGGTGCTCGCCGCCACGGTGCCGCTGGGCCGGATGGGCCAGCCCGAGGAGATCGCGAACGCCGCGCTGTTCCTCGCCTCCGACCAGAGCAGCTTCATGACCGGCGGCGAGATCTTCGTCGACGGTGGCGCGAACCAGGTCTGACCGGACACTCGCCCGACCACGGCGCCGGCCGGTGCCAGAATGCCGGCCGGCGCTCATCGGGCCAGCGCGTCGGCGAGGCGGGCGATCCCGAACTCGTACGCCTGGTCGACATCGCCGCCCAGGTTGAAGGCCCCGGCCATCTCCATGCTGACGAATCCGTTCGCCCACGCGGTGAGCGTGCGGGCGGCGTCCAGGGCGTGGTGGTCGCCGGCGAGTTTGGCGGTCACCCGCAGCACGGGTTCGACGGCGTGGGTCAGAGCCTCCATGCTGGGCCCGGCGGGGTCGGGTCGCGGCGCGAAGATCAGTTGGTAACCCCTCGGTCGGGCGTGCGCGAACGCGCGAAAGGCACGGGCCAGCTCGGCCAGCTCGCGGCGCGGATCGGTGCCGGCACCGATCGCCGCGAGCCGTTCGCCGAGGTCGCGGACGGTGGCGTCGGTGATGAGGCGCACCAGGTCGTCACGGTTTCGCACCCGCTTGTACAGCGACGGCGCGCGCACGCCGACCCGGTCGGCGACGGCCTGCATGGTCAGCCCGGCGATGCCCGCCGCCTCCAGGATCTCGCGTCCCGCGTGGACGATGGCGTCGAGGGAGGTCCGATCGGGCGTGGGCATGACGCTTCCCTCCGGATGGGTGGGTCGGTCCGATGGCTATTGACCATAGCCATGATGGCTACGTATCGTAGCTATCATGCTGACGATAGCAATCCCGACAGGGGTGCGGCGATGAGGCTCGCCCCGCACCTGCGCCGCATCGGCAACGACATCGTGGCCGTCTACCTCGTCGACACCGACGAAGGTGTGACGATCATCGACGCGGGCCTGGCCGGACACTGGCGCGAGCTGCTGGCCGAGCTGTCGGACCTGGGCCGCTCGGTGGACGACATCCGCGGCGTCGTCCTCACCCACGGCGACACCGACCACCTCGGGTTCGCCGAACGGCTCCGGCGCGACCACGGAGTGCCGATCTACGTGCACGAGGCGGACGCCGCCCGCGCGCGGGGCGAGGTCAAAGCCGACGTCTCGTGGGGCACGATGAAGCTCGGCGCGACGGCCGGCTTCTTCTGGTACGCGATGCGCAGGGGTGGACTTCGCACCACCCACCTCACCGAGGTCGTCACCGTGCACGACGGCCAGGTGCTCGACCTGCCCGGCGCGCCCCGCATCATCGGAGTTCCCGGGCACTCGGCGGGCAGCATCGCCATCCACGTGCCCGTGGCCGACGCGATCTTCGTCGGCGACGCCATGACCACCCGGCACGTGCTGACCGGCCAGCGGGGCCCGCAACCCGCGCCCTTCACCGACGATCCCCACCAGGCGCTGGCGTCGCTGCGCCACCTCGAAGACGTCCAGGCGACGTGGGTCCTACCGGGCCACGGCACCCCGTGGTCGGGTGGAGTCGCCGAGGCGATTCGCGCGATCAGGGCCGTCGCCGACGCCTGACCCCGCCGAGGCGATCCCTCAGAGCGGGCCGGGAAACGTCTGTTCCATCGGCATCGGCACCTGGAGGTACGTGGTGCCGCGCAGGTCCAGCCACGCCCGGTCCGGTCCGCGGACCAGTCGCACCATCACCTCCTCGCAGGAGGGGCAGCGGGCGACCAGACCCGGGGCGTGCGAGTAGACGTGCAGGCTGGCCATCGAGCCGGTCATCCCGCAGTTCTCGCATCGGCCCATCGCGCTGCTCAGGTCGACGGTGAACAGCTCACGCATCGGGCCGTCGAGCATATTGCCGTCCAGGTACGACATCTCGGTCATCGGATCTCCTCGCGGTACGGGAGCGGGCGGGCGGTCAACCGGTGGGGCCGAAGCGTTCGGTCTTGACCCGCCGCGACGGGTGACCCAGCCCCACCAGCAGGTCGGCCACGGTCTCCACGAACGCGGTCGGACCGCACACGTAGGTGAGCGGTTCCAGGTCGGGCGGCCAGCCGTGCGTGTTGACGTCGGCCAGCCCGATCCGGTGCGGCTCGCCGCGCCAGCCCTCGGGCGCCTCGCGGGTGTAGACGTACGCGATGTCCAGGCCGAAGTCGTCGCGGACCCGGCGGCGCAGCTCGTCGGCGTAGATCACGTCGCCGGGTGTGCGCACCGAGTAGATCAGCCGGAACGGCGCCTTGCTGCCGGTCGCCCTCCGGGCCCGGATCATCGCCATCAACGGCACGATGCCGGAACCACCGGCGACCAACTGCACCGGCGCGGTCTCCTCGGGCCGCCAGATGAACCAGCCACCGAGCGGCCCGCGGACCTCCAGCGGGTCGCCGTCGGCAAAGACATCGATGAGGTACGGGGACACCTCGCCGTCGTGCACGCGCTGGACCGTCACCTCGATGCGCGGGCCACCCGGGCCGTCCACGACGGGCCCGGCAATGGAGTACGACCGTGCCGCCTGGTAACCGTCCGGAGCGGTGAGCCGCAGGTCGACGTGCTGCCCCGGCAGGTGTCCAGGCCAGTCCGGCACCTCCAGCACCAGGGTCTGCGCGGTCGGTGTCTCCACCCGACGCTCCACCAGTCGGCCGACCTGCCACCGGTTGGCCGTCCGGGGTGGCTTGCTCGTGGCCACGGCGCGCTCAGTCACCCTGGTACCGCTGTTCGCGCCACGGGTCGCCGTAGTCGTGGTAACCGGCGGTTTCCCAGAACCCCGGCTCGTCCATCGTCTTGAGCCGGAGGCCGCGCACCCACTTGGCGGACTTCCAGAAGTAGAGGTGCGGCACCAGCATCCGCGCCGGCCCGCCGTGTTCGGCGGGCAGCGGCGCACCCTCGAAGGTGTGCACCACCCAGGCCCGACCGCCGCGCAGGTCGTCGAGCGGCAGGTTTGTGGTGTAGCCGCCGTAGGAGTGCGCGAGCGCGAAGTGGGCCCCGGTGTCGACGCCGTCGAGCAGCGTGTCCAGGGAGACGCCCTGCCAGGTGGTGCCGAGCTTGGACCAGCGGGTGACGCAGTGGATGTCCACCGTTGGCGTCTCCTGCGGCAGGGCCATCAGCTCCTGCCACGACCACCGGTGCTCGCTGCCGTTCTCGGCGGAGATGACGAACTCCCAGGTGTCCAGTGACACCCGGGGCGTCGGGCCGGCCGAGAGCACCGGGTAGTCCTCGGTCAGGTACTGACCGGGTGGCAGGGCCGGCTCCTGCGTTCGGGGCCGACCCTGAAAGCCCGGTGACACGATTCCCATTGCACAGTCGTACCACCCGCGCCGGCCCGGCCGGGAGCTTTCCCGCGTACCTCCTCGTCGCCCCGGCGCGGCGCGGTCAGTGCCGCTCCGCGACGACCTCGCGCTCCTCGGGCACGTCGCCGCCCCGGGTGGCGCGCAGGCTGGTCACGGTGACCACCACCAGCACGCCGACGATCACGCCGAGCGAGGCCAGCGTGGGGATCTGCGGCACGCTGTCCCAGATGCCGTGCGCCCAGTGCAGACCCAGCTTGAGGCCGATGAACGCCAGGATGATGGCCAGGCCGTAGCTGAGGTGCACCAGCCGGCTCAGCGCCGCGTGCAGGACGAAGTAGAGCGCCCGCAGGCCGAGCAGGGCGAACGCGTTGGTGGCGAAGACCAGGTACGGGTCCTCGGTGATGCCGTAGACCGCCGGCACCGAGTCGACGGCGAAGACGATGTCGGTGGCCAGCACCGCGACCACCACCAGGGCGAACGGGGTGAGCGCCCGCCTCGCGCCCTGCCGGACGGTCATCTTCGTGCCGTGGTAGTCGTCGACCACCGGCATGACCTTGCGCAGCAGTTTCACCGAGCGCATCTTGTTGATGTCGACTTCCTGCTGATGCCCGGACATGGCGTCGCGCAGCAGCTTCACCGCCGTGGCGATGAGGATGATCGCGAAGAGCAGGAAGGCGAAGTCGAGGGTCTGCAACGCCGCCGCGCCGAGGGCGATGAAGACGGCCCGCAGCACCAGCGCGCCGGCGATGCCGTAGAGCAGCACCCGCTGGGCGAGCACCGCCGGCACCGCGAACGCGGCCAGCAGCAGCATGAAGACGAAGAGGTTGTCGACCGAGAGCGACTTCTCCACCAGATAACCGGTCAGGTACTCCACGCCCTGCTGGGAGCCGTAGCGGGACCAGAGCCAGCCGCCGAACGCGAGCGGCAGCGCGATGTAGAACACCGACCAGCCGATCGCCTCCCGCATCGACACCTCGTGCGGGCGGCGCGTGACCAGGAAATCCAACACCAACAGCAGGAGTACGCCGATGATGGTCACCGCCCACAGCATGGGCGTGCCCACCGACGACAGGTCGCTGGCGGCGGACAGGTATGACACTTCGCTCATTGGGGTCTCCTCGAACACCGTCATGTTCGAGGTCTCCTTCACCCATCACCTGATGGGCAACCACCCGAGGCGCGCCGGGCGCGCCGTACTGACCGGAATGGTTCGTAGGAAGTACTCCCCTCGCACGACAAGGTTAGGCCAGGCCGAATCCTCACGCCAAGCGGGACATCGATGGTTGCCCTGGTAAACAGCTGTGTGTGCGGGGGTCAGCCACGGCGCAGCGCCGCCCCCGGGGCCATCGCCTGCTCCACCAGGCCCCGATAGTCGCGCGGCAGTTGGGTGACGACGTCGTCGAACTCACCACCGGTGATCGCCTCCCGCAGGGTGGTGAAGACCGCCCGCGCGGCGTCCCGGGCCGCCGGCTCCTGCACCCCCGCGCGCAACGCCACCCGGGCGACGAACTCGGCCGCCCCGAACCGGTCCGCCTGCTCGGTGCTCGGGCTCGGTTTCAACACCAGTTGCAGCGGCTGCGGCAGCTGGGCGGCCAGGTCCAGGACCTCACCGCCGGTCAGCCGCTCGGCGAACGTCTCCAGAACGGCGCGCGTCACCTCGACCGCCTGCTCCGAGGACGTCGCGGTGCGGTGGGAAACCTGGTCGATGAAGGTGTCGTAGTTCATCGCGTACTCCCTTGGGCTCGCGTCGGCGTCTGCGGGTACCCGCGGCGGCGGAGTGGAAACGACGCCGGGATTCCTCGGCCGGTCGGGCGTGACCGGCCGGCGGGTGGGTAACCGCCGCCGGTCGTGACCACATCGATGCCCCGAGGGAGCCCACGCCATGGCGAGCTACGCCGACGTCCTGCAGTACCTGTCGAGCCTGGACTACCCGGCCGAGAAGGACGACGTGGTCCGCGAGGCCGAACGGGAGGGCGCCCCACCGGACGTGCTGAAGGCGTTGCGGGCCCTGCCGCCGGTGGACTACGCCAACGGCACCGAGGTCGCCCGGTCGGCCGGCATCGAGGCCGCGCCCGAGGTGGGTCCCGCGCAGCGCGCCGAGCAGGCCCGGGACAAGACGCACAACCGGGTCTCGCAACATCTGCGCGGCATCTGACCCGGCGGTGGCGGCCACGGCTTCGACACCGGGGCGTCGCCGATGACCCACACCGGCCCCGCATCCCGACCGTCCTCCCGCCCACCGGACGCGCGCTTCCCGGCCGCGGCGCAACTCGCCGTCGTCGCGGTGGTCGGCGTCCTCGCCGGCTGCCTCTTCGCGCTGCTGCTGCCCCTACCGCTCGCCGCGCTCGCCGGCTGGGACGTCGGCGCGCTGAGCTGGCTCGCGCTGGTCTGGCACAAGCTCTGGCCGATGGACGCCGAGCGGACCGCCCGGCTGGCCGTCCACGAGGATCCGAACCGGGCGATCCGCGACGCGCTGCTGCTCGTCGCCTGCCTGGCCAGCCTGCTGGCCGTGGGACTGGTGGTGGCCAGCGCCCAGAGCGCGCCACCCGGGCTCGGCCGGGAGGCGCACGGCGGCCTCGGCGTGCTCAGCGTGCTGCTGTCCTGGTTCGTGGTGCACACCGTGTTCGCCGCCCGGTACGCCCGGATCTACTACACCGGCCCGGACGGCGGGGTGAACTTCAACCAGTCCGAGCCGCCGCGCTACTCCGACTTCGCGTACGTCGCGTTCACCATCGGGACGACGTTCCAGATCTCCGACACCAACCTCACGAGCAACGAGATGCGTCGTACGGTGCTCCGGCACTCGATGGTGTCGTACCTGTTCGGTGCCTTCATCATCGCCGTGACCGTGAACCTGTTGGCCGGTCTGGCCAACTGAGCGGGGGGTCGCGCTGACCCCGGGGACGGCACGGGGCGGCACGGAAGGAAGGGCCGGGACAGGCGGGCGCCCCTGGTCGCGAACCGCGACCCAGGGCGCCACGCAAGCCTGCCCAGGCGGTGAGCCACGTCCGAACCGGTCGCGGTCACCAGGCGGTGGATGCCCGCCCGAACCGAGCGGTCAGCACTGCCGGGTCCAACCATACGACAGAACATCCTCCGTTTGGTCAGAATTTGGTGAAGTGTGGGCCAGGGCACGTCACCGCCGGCCCGTCACTTCCGCGTACCGGTGCGAAAGCCGTACCGCTCGGCGAAGCCCCGTCCGCTGCCGGCGAGGCGGCGCGCCAGGCGCTTGCGGTCCGCCATCGGCGTGATCAGAGTGCTCGACATCCCGGCGACTACCCGGGTGGCCCTCCGGTCACGCCGGGCCCTCGTCGGGCGGCGTCAGCCGTGGCGGCCGCCGGTGCGGTCGCGGGCCTTGAGCCGGGTGGTGGGCAGGGCCGGGGCCGGCAGTGGTGGCGCCGCATCGTCGGCGACCACACCGAACCGGCCGTCCCCCGCCATCCAGTCCGACCGGGCGGCGGCGATCTCCTCGTGCGAGCGGCCGACGAAGTTCCACCACATGACCAGCGGCTCCTCGAACGGCGCACCGCCCAGCAGCAACAACCGCGCCCCGGCCCCGCCGCGCACGGTCAGCTCCCGGCGACCCGAGCCCAGATAGAGCAGCTCCCCCGGCTCGAACCCCACCTCGGCGGCCTCGGCGGCGCCGGACATCGCCAGCAGGGCGTACTCGAAGTCGGGCCGAAGCTCCAGCGTCGTCGGCGCCTCGCCGCTCAGTTCGACCTGCACGCCGACCAGCGGGGTGTGCACCACCGCGGGCGACCGCTGCCCGGCGAACTCCCCGACCAGCAGGGTGAGCTCCAGATCCCCGGCACGCCAACGGGGCAGGTCGGCGTGGTGCGCGAAGTCGGCCGCTCCGGCCCGCGCCGGGTCCGGCAGCGCCACCCAGAGCTGCACGCCGTGCATCACCGGCGGGTGGACGGCCGGCGACCGCTCGGAGTGTGCGATGCCGTGCCCCGAGGTCATCACGTTCAGTTGACCGGGCCGGATCGGTTGGACGTTGCCGAGGCTGTCGCGGTGCAGGATCTCGCCGTCGAGCAGCCACGTCACCGTCTGCAGACCGGTGTGCGGGTGCGGCGGCACCTCCATGCCGGGCCGCTGCGCCACATCGTCCGGGCCGAAATGGTCCACGAAACACCAGGCGCCGACCATCCGGCGGACCCGCTGCGGCAACAGCCGCCGCACCGTCGTGTACCGACCCAACGGCACGTCGTGGCCGGGCAACAACACACTGCCGGGATCCACGTCGGCCACGCCAGGTGGCCGGGTCTGCGCCAGCATCGATTCGGTACGCTCCACCGCCCGACTGTACGCGCACGCCCACCAGCCGACGCGGCGCTTCGTCGACCTGTTCCCGCCCGACAGCCAGGTCGAGGTGGATCCGCTGGGCGGAGCGGAAAACGCCGTTGGCCAGCACCCCCGGGGTTGCGGGGTGCCGGCCAACGGTTGGTGTCTTGCGGTGGTGATGCTGGGGTCAGCTGTTCCAGTACTGGCCAACCAGATCAGCGGCCTGCTGCTCCCACTGCGCGTACGCATCCGGGTACGCCGACACCTGCACAGTCTGCGCAGCCTCGGTCAACGGCATGTCCTGCCACCCATCAACCTGACGCAGCCCCTTCAGGAACGCCGTAGTCGAGTAAGCCGGATCGGTGATCTGCTCCGGCGTACCCCAACCCGAGCTGGGGCGCTGCTGGAACAAAACCAGCGAGTCGTCGTTCGTGGGGACTGCAACGACCGGACCGGGGCCCGCATTCCAACCCGGCTGGGCGGGGCGGCGAGCCGGTGGTGCTGCGATCGTCAGGGTATGTAACGACCCCGCCCCGGCCATCATTCCGGCCGGCCGGTGCGCCCGGTCACAGGTAGCGACCGCCCACAGCCGGATAATCGGCCCAAGCAACCCGGGCGGTCGCGGCCGCAGGCCAACCGCCGCGCGATGATCCGCACGCGATCATTGACGCCGGGGTGTCCCGGGAGGTGTGATGCCCCGACATCAGTGATGTCGCGGGAAGCATGACTGGCGGGCGTTCGCCGGTCGCCAAGCTTGGCCGACATGTCCGGATTGGGGCGCGTCACCCGGCGAGGCGGGACCGTACCTTCGCGGCGCAGGCGTCCAGGACGGTCTGCGCGTCCAGCCCCAGGCTCTCGATGGCCACCAACGCCGTGAAGGCGACGTCCGCCAACTCCGCCGCGACGTCCTCGCGGGTGTGGGTGACACCCTTGCGAGGATTCTGCCCGAGCAGACCGATCCAGGCCGCTGATGCTTCCCCCGCCTCCTCGGTCAGCTTGAGGATGCGGCAGGTCAGCTCGGTCTGCCCGGTGCCGTTCGCCGCGTCCAACCAGTCGCGCGACGCCCGCGCCGCATCCCAGATCAACTCGTCCACGCGGACCAGTCAACCCGACCGGCCCATCCGTCCTGGCAACCGGGTACGCGCGCCGGGACCAGCCACGAGCAGGCAGCCAGCCGATCCGCGCAGCCATTGACACGTATCGACGGCGGTCCTAGGTTCAGGACGCTACCGGCCGGTAGGCAACCGTCCCGCCTGGTCGCCCCCGGGGCGACATCCGCCCGATGGGGAGCATCGATGCTGTCCGCACCCGTTCGTACCCTCCGCCGGCTGCTCGCCACCACCGCGACGCTGACCCTCGCGGTCGGGTTGGCCGGCGCCGCGCCGGCCGGCGCCACCGGTCGCGACCCGAGTGGCGGCCAACCGCTGCCCGGCTACACCATCGAGAACCCGCCGTTGGCCCCGCTGGTCGTGGGCGGCGGGCCGACGACGGTACGCCAGGGCGTACACCGCCACGCCGGCTACCTCATCGAGGTCCCCGCCCGGTGGAACGGCAACCTGGTGCTGTGGGCGCACGGCTACCGGGGCCAGGGCACGGTGCTCACGCCGGAACCGCCGGACTTCGGGTTGCGGGAACGTCTCCTGGAGCAGGGGTACGCCTGGGCGTCGTCGTCGTACGACCGCAACGGCTTCGACATCCGCTCCGGGGTGCTGGGCACCAGGGATCTGGCCGACCACTTCGGACGGATCGTTCGCCGACCGCACCACATCTACCTGGCGGGGGTGTCGATGGGCGGGTACGTCATCGGTCGCTCGCTGGAGCAGTATCCCGGCTACTACGACGGGGCGCTGCCGATGTGCGGGGTGCTCGGTGACCAGACGCTTCTCGACTTCTACCTGGACTACAACCTGGTCGCGCAGGCGCTCGCCGGGGTGCCGGCCCATCCGACGCCGGCCGACTACCTGACCACGGCGGTGCCCCGCATCCAGGCGGCGCTCGGCCTGGCGGGGCTGACCCCGACCGGGCCGGACACCACCACCGAGCGGGGCAGGCAACTGCGGGCGATCACGGTGAACCGCTCGGGCGGGCCGCGTCCCGGTGCGGACGCCGCGTTCGCCGTCTGGAAGGACTTCCTCTTCTCCATCAGCGTGCCCACCGGAAGCGGTGACTCCCCCGCCCAGCGGCCCGGTCAGCTCTCCACGAACCTGCGCACCAGGTACACCCCGAACAGCCCGGTAGACGTCAACGCCACGGTGCGGCGGGTCGCCCCGGAGGACGTCGTACAGCGGCTCCTGCCGACGCTCACCGAGGTGCCGCGGATTGCCGGTCGGCCCACCGCGCCGCTGCTCAGCCTGCACGGCCTCGGTGACCTGTTCGTCCCGTTCAGCATGGAGCAGGCGTACGCCACCGACGTGGCGCGCAACGATCGCGGCAGGCTTGTGGTGCAGCGGGCCATCCGGACCACCCAACACTGCGAGTTCACCCCGGCCGAGGCCGGCGCCGCCTGGGACGACCTGGTGTCCTGGGTACGCACCGGCAAGCGCCCGGCCGGTGACACCGTGACGGATCCGGCGGTGGTGGCACGGCCCGACTACGGCTGCCGGTTCAGCGACCGGGACGCGTACGCCGCCGGGGTTGGCACCCGTCGCCTCTACCCGGCCTGCTGATCCGCGCTACCGACGCCAACCGGCCGGCTCCCCCACGGGGGAGCCGGCCGGCGGTGGTCCGGGTGTTGTCACCACATCTGCTGGACGATGTCCGCCGCCTGCTCCTCCCACTGCGCGTAGGCGTAGGGGAAGGCGGAGACCTGGACGGTCTGCGCGGCGGCGGTCAGCGGCAGGTCCTGCCAGCCGCCGACGTTGCGCAGTGCGGTGAAGAACGCCGTGGCGGCGTACTCCGGGTCGGTGACCTGGTCGGGCGTGCCCCAACCGGACGACGGACGCTGCTGGAACAGGCCCTGCGAGTCGTGGTCGTTGTACGCGCCGAGGTGGCCGAGGTTGTAGAGCTTCGACTCCTGCAACGAGGTGGCGACGCCGATCACCGCGCCCCGGTCGCCGACGCCTGTCTTCTTGGCGGCGTCGACGATCTTGCGGGCGTTGTCGAGTTGCGCGTCGTCGAGCGGGATGCGCGACTGCGCGCCTTCGATGCCGTGCGGGATGAGCTGGTCACGGCTGGGCTTACCGGCCGGCGGCTTGCCGGTGGCGGAGCCGGTGGTCAGCCCCGACTCGACGGGCTGCTCGTCCTGGCGGGCCGGGGTGGCGGCCTTGGCCTTGCCGGTGGCCAGATCGATGGCGGCCACGGCGCCCTCGTGGGGTCCGGAGGTGACCGGGGCGGCCGCCGCGGTCGGCGCGAGTGCCAGGCCGCCGAGGGCGGCCACGCCCACCACGCTCAGCGCGGTCTTGCGGTACGAGTCCTTGGCGATGGCGGGGAGCCATCGAGTGAAGTCGACCTTCACGATGGTGGCCCTCTCGATCGTGCGGAACGCTCCGGGGTGAACGCTCCTCGGGAGTTGACCGCGGAAGAGGGTTTGGGCTCCGACGGTACGGGGGACACAACCGGGTTCACGTGTCGGTCATTCCGGAAATGCCGGAGCCGCCGAGGTGTTGCGCCGGCCACCGGCCCGACGAATCGGACAGGTCGGTACAGACGACAGGGGAACGACTCACAGCCCGGCGCCTCCGGTCGCGTCGACGACCCGGCCGGTCACCCAGCGCGCGTCGTTGGACGCGAGGAAGGCCACGATGTCGGCCACGTCCTCCGGCTGCCCGACACGGCCAAGGGCGGCCAGGGCTGCCGCATATGCCTCGGCCTGCGGATTCCCCCGAAGCCAGGCCGCGTTGACGTCCGTGTCGACGATCCCGGGGGCCACCGAGTTGGCCGTGATGCCCCGCGGGCCCAACTCCTTGGCCAGGTTGAGGGTGAAGGTGTCCAGTGCGCCCTTGGTGGCGCCGTAGGCGATGATCTCCGGCATGGCCAGGCTGGCCGCACCGCTGGAGATGTTGATGATCCGGCCCCCGTCACGCAGACGCGGCAGCCCCTGCTGCACGACGAAGAACGGCGCACGCACGTTCACGGCGAAGACCTCGTCGAATGCTTCCTCGGTCAACGAGGCCAACGCCGCGCTGCGTCCTATGCCGGCGTTGTTGACGATGATGTCGAGCCTCCCGTCGGACGCGTGGTCCTTGCCCGCGGCGTCGAAGGCGGCCCACAGGCGAGTTGCGTCGCCGTGCCGTCCCAGCTCCGCGCGCAGCGCGAAGGCCCGCCCTCCGTTCTTCCGAATACGCTCGACGGTCTCGCTCGCCGCCGTCTCGTCGCGCGCGTAGGCGACGCCGACGGCGGCGCCGTCCCGGGCGAGTCGTTCCGCGATGGCCCGGCCGATGCCTCGGCTGCCTCCGGTGACCAGCGCAACCTTGCCCTCAAGTGCTCCTGTTGCCATGACTGTTGTCCACCTCCCTATTTTTTGAATGATGACTCAAGAATTGACGTGACACAAGTTCTTGAGCGCTCGCTCTAGAATCGAGGCATGAGTGGACCAGGCGTGAAGCGAGGACGGCCGCCAGCGTTCGACCGCACGACAGCCCTGACAGCCGCCACCCGCCTGTTCTGGGAGCACGGCTACGAGGCGACCTCCATCGGGGAGCTGACCCGGGCGATGGGCATCAAGCCCGGCAGTCTGTATGCGGCATTCGGGGACAAGAAGTCCCTGTTCAAGGAGGTCGTCCACGCCTACGGACGCTCTCCCGTGGGTGCGTTCGTCGGTACTGCCCTGCAAGAGGAGCCCACCGCCCGCAGCGCGTTCCGCCGCATCCTTCACGAGGCGGCGGCCGTCTACCCCGACCCCTCCCATCCGGCCGGATGTCTGACCATCAGCGCCGCCACAAACGTCACCGTTCAGGACGCCGAGGTCGCGGTGTTCCTTCGCGACCTGCGCAACGCGAACCTGGCCACCTTCGAAACACACCTGGAGACCGCACAGCAGCAGGGCGAACTATCCGCCGCGGCCAACCCCCGCGCCCTGGCCGCCTACTTCGCCGCGGTCATTCAGGGCATGTCGCAGCGCGCCCGGGACGGCGCAACGACCAGCGAGCTCACCGAAACGGCAGAACTGGCGCTCTCCGCCTGGCCCCAGGCGCAAGACTGAGCGCCTCGTGTCACGGTCAGGACCCACTAGGCTGAACCGTCCGGAAGGGAGCGACATGGTCGAGGTGCCCGGCGACGACGCGTACGTGCTGCACCCGGTCGGGCGGGTCGTCTCACCCCTGACCGACGCGGCGAGCGCGCCCCGGCAGGGCGACGAGGGCGCGCCGGAGGCCTGGCTGGTCTTCGACGCGCACGTCGCGCCGGCGCTGCGCGACCTGCACGCCGACGCGGAACTGTTGGTGCTGACCTGGTTGGACCGTGCCCGCCGCGACGTGTTGGCGGTGCGCCCGCGGGGCGACGAGAGCCGGCCCGAGACCGGGGTGTTCAGCACCCGCTCCCCGCACCGACCCAACCCGATCGGGCTGCACCGGGTGCGGGTGCTTGCGGTGGACGGGCTGCGTGTCCGGGTGGCCGACCTGGAGGCGTTGGACGGCACCCCGGTCCTGGACGTCAAACCGGTGCTGGGCGCGGCCGACGAGCGCTGAGCCGTCGACCGCGCCGCGCGCAGCGTCTCAGTGGCCCCGGGCCAGCCACTCCTGCAGGTGTGGCGCCTCCGCGCCGATCGTCGTGTCGGCGCCGTGGCCGGTGTGCACGACAGTCTCCGCCGGCAGGGTGAGCAGACGGGTCCGGATCGAGCCGACGATGGTGTCGAAGTCGCTGTACGAGCGGCCGGTCGCGCCCGGACCGCCGGCGAAGAGCGTGTCGCCGGTGAACACCACACCCAGCTCGGGGGCGTAGAAGCTGCACGCGCCGGGGCTGTGCCCGGGGGTGTGCAGCACCCGCAGGGTGGTGCCGGCCACCTCGATCTCCTGCCCGTCGTGCAGTTCGCCGTGCGGCGGCAGGTGCGGGTGGACCATGTCCCAGAGGACCCGGTCGGCGGCGTGCAGCAGCACCGGCGCGCCGGTGGCCTCGGCCAGCTCGGGCGCCACCCGAACGTGGTCGTCGTGGGCGTGGGTGGCCAGGATCGCCCGGACCCGCCGGTCACCCACCAGGGCGAGGATCGCGGCGACGTCGTGCGGCGCGTCCAGGACGACACACTCGCTGTCGTCACCGATCACCCAGACATTGTTGTCCACGTCGAACGTCTGCCCGTCCAGGGAGAACGTGCCGGCGGTGACCGCGTGGTCGACGCGGGCGGTCATCAGAACACCACCACCGAGCGGAGCACGTCGCCGTGGTGCATCCGCTCGAACGCGGTCTCGACCTGGTCGAGCGCGATCTCCTCGGTGACGAACGCGTCCAGGTCGAGGCGGCCCTGCAGGTACAGCTCGGTGAGCATCGGGAAGTCCCGGCTGGGCAGGCAGTCGCCGTACCAGCTGGACTTCAGGGCGCCGCCGCGCCCGAAGACGTCCAGCAGCGGCAGCTCGATCCGCATCTGCGGGGTCGGTACGCCGACCAGCACCACCGTGCCGGCCAGATCCCGGGCGTAGAACGCCTGCTTCCAGGTCTCCGGTCGACCCACGGCGTCGATCACCACGTCGGCGCCGAAGCCGCCGGTGGCGGCCCGGATCGCCTCGATCGGGTCGGTCTCGGACGCGTTGACGGTGTGCGTGGCGCCGAACTTCCGGGCCCAGTCGAGTTTGCGGCTGTCGGTGTCCACCGCGACGATCGTCGTGGCGCCGGCGAGGACCGCACCGGCGACCGCCGCGTCTCCGACGCCGCCGCAGCCGATCACCGCTACCGAGTCGCCGCGGGTGACGTTGCCGGTGTTCATCGCGGCGCCCAGCCCGGCCATCACCCCGCAGCCGAGCAGGCCGACGGCGGCCGGTCGGGCGGCCGGGTCCACCTTCGTGCACTGCCCCGCGTGCACAAGGGTCTTCTCGGCGAACGCGCCGATGCCCAGCGCCGGGGCCAGCTCGGTGCCGTCGGTCAGGGTCATCCGCTGCTTCGCGTTGTGGGTGTTGAAGCAGTACCACGGGCGACCCCGGCGACAGGCGCGGCAGACGCCACAGACCGCGCGCCAGTTGAGGACCACGAAATCACCCGGGGCGACGTCGGTGACGCCCTCGCCCACCTGCTCGACGATGCCCGCCGCCTCGTGGCCGAGCAGGAACGGGTAGTCGTCGTTGATGCCACCCTCGCGATAGTGCAGGTCGGTGTGGCAGACGCCGCAGGACTGGATCCGGACGACGGCCTCACCCGGGCCGGGATCGGGCACCACGATCGTGGTGACCTCGACCGGTGCGCCCTTGCTGCGGGAGATGACTCCCCGGACTTCCTGGCTCACTTCGCCTCCTGCTGGTGGTGTGCGGCAGGGCCGGAAGCCGGGTGGGCGGGTGTGCCACGGGCTCGGCGGTGGGCCCCGGGCGAACCTACCCCGACCACCACGGCCGGCCCAGCCGCCCCGGCGGGTTATCGCGGGCGGTCCGGGGTACGCGGGCCGCATTCGACCACGGCCAACGGGGAGTGATCATGAAACTCGCGCACCTGCCGCTCCGACTGAGCATCGGCGCGTACTTTCTCAACTCGGGTCTCGGCAAGCGGACCCTGGAGGGCGCCGCCGCGGAGGGCCTCCACGGGATGGCGGTCGCCGCCATGCCGCAACTCGGTCAGTTGGACCCACCGCGCTTCGCGAAGCTGCTGTCGTACTCGGAGATCGCGCTGGGGGCCGCGCTGCTCGCGCCGTTCGTCCCGGCCCCCCTGGTCGGGTTGGGCCTGACCGCGTTCGGCGCGGGCCTGGTGCAGCTGTACCTGAAGACGCCGGGGATGCGCGAGCCCGGCAGCGTCCGCCCGACCCAGCAGGGCGCCGGGCTCGCCAAGGACGTCTGGCTTGTCGGCGCCGGGCTGACCCTGGTGTTGGAGGGGCTGACCCACGGCCGTCGACGCCGGTGAGCTTCGCCTGAGGAGCGGCGGTGACGAACTCCCGTGCGGTGCGGCCGTTCTACCGGCCGATGCGGCCCCGTCGTCGCGACGAGCCACACCGCGCGGCCACCCCGCTGGAACTCTTCTTCGACCTCTGTTTCGTGGTGGCCGTCGCGCAGGCGGCCAGCAGCCTGCACCACGACGTCGCCGAGGGCCATCTCGGGCACGCCGCGACCAGCTACGCCATGGTGTTCTTCGCGATCTGGTGGTCGTGGGTGAACTTCACCTGGTTCGCCTCGGCGTACGACACCGACGACGACGTCTACCGGATCACCACACTGGTGCAGATCTCCGGAGCGCTGATCCTGGCGGCCGGCGTGCCACGCGCCTTCACCGACGGCGACTTCACCGTCATCACCTACGGGTACGTGGTGATGCGACTGGCGGCGGTCGGGAACTGGACCCGAGCCGCGGTCGGCGACCCCCGCCACCGCGCGGCGGCGCGCCGCTACGCGATCGGCGTGACAGTGGTGCAGCTCGGCTGGCTGCTGCGGCTGACGCTGCCCGCCGAGTGGGGTATCGCGACGTTCGTGCTGCTGGCGCTTGCCGACCTGCTGGTGCCGGCGGTGGCCGAACGCCCCGGGATGACCCCCTGGCACCCCGAGCACATCGCCGAACGGTACGGGCTGTTCACCCTGATCGTGCTCGGCGAGGCCGTCCTGGCCATCTCGATCGCGATCCAGACCGGGCTGGACGCCGGGGAGCACGGCCTCTGGTCCCTCGCGGCGGCCGGCGCGGTCATCGTGTTCGCGCTCTGGTGGCTCTACTTCGACCGGCCCAACGAGGCGCCCGACCGGCTGCCGTACTCCCTGATCTGGGGCTACGGCCACTACCTGGTCTTCGCCGCGATCGCCGCGATCGGCGCCGGCCTGGGGGTGTCGGTGGACGTCGAGCGGCACCTCGCGCACGTCTCCGCAGGCACCGCCGCGTACGCGGTGGCCATCCCGGTCGCCGTCTTCCTGCTCACGGTCTGGGTGCTGCACGTACGCCGGCAGCAGCACGGCGCGGTGGTCGTCGCCTTCCCCGTCGTCGCGCTTCTGGCACTGCTCACGCCGCTCGGCCCGGCCCCGGTGTCCGTGCTCGCGGCGCTGCTCGTCGCGCTCGTGACGCTTACCGTGCTGCTGCGCCGCCGCGACGTCGGGCCGAGCACCGCGGTCAACAGGTCCTGACTCGCCGACGCCCATCTCGGTGCGGCACCGAGCGCGGCGGCCCGCGGGTAGGCAGAATTACGGCATGCCTCGCCGCCGATGGTTGCTGGCCGATCAGCTCGGGCCGCACTTCCTCGACGACCCCGACCAACAGGTGCTGCTGGTGGAGATCCGGGACCTGTTCCGCCGCCAGCGGATGCACCGACAGCGGGCACACCTGATCCTGTCCGCGCTGCGCCACCGCGCCGCCGAGCTGGGTGACCGGGCGCTGCTGCTGCGCACCGACACGTTCCGGCAGGCGTTGGCGCAGGTCGGTGAGCCACTGGAGGTGTGCCATCCGCACTCGCGGGCGGCGCTGCGCTTCGCAGAATCGGTGCCGGAGCTGACCGTGCTGCCGCCGCGCGGCTTCATCACCAGCCGGACCGACTTCGCCGACTGGGCGGACCGCGCGCGCCGCGGCACGCTGCGGATGGCCGACTTCTACCGGCACGCCCGGCGCCGCCACGACGTGCTGACCGCCACGACCGGGCCGGGACTCCGACCGCGACCCGAGAGCCGCGCCGCGCCTGTCGCACCACCTCCACCCCCGCCGATCGTCGAGGATGACATCGACGCGGAGGTCCGCCGTGACCTGGACCGGTGGGCCGCCGACGGGGTGCGGTTCGTCGGCCGGGACGGCCCCCGGCGTCACCCGGCCACCCACGCCGAGGCGCAGGCCCGACTCACGCACTTCCTGACCCATCGGCTATCCGGCTACGGTCGCTACGCCGACGTGATGAGCGGTGCGGACCCGCTGCTCGCGCACTCGACGCTCTCGTCCTCGTTCAACCTCGGGTTGCTGCACCCGGAGCCCGCGGTACGCGCCGCCGAGCAGGCGTGGCGGGCCGGCCAAGCCCCGCGTACGGCGGTGGAGCCGTTCATCCGGGGGCTGCTCGGTTGGCGGGAGTTCCTCTGGCAGTTGTACTGGTACTTCGAGCCGCGCTACCGGGGGGCGAACTGGCTGGCCGCGACCGAGCCGCTGCCGCAGTGGTTCGCCGAGTTGGACGCCGACGCGGTGGAGGCCCGCTGCCTGGCCGACGTCCTCGCCACCGTCCGGGACGGGGCCTGGACGCACCACACGCCCCGGCTGCTGGTGCTGGCGAACTACGCGTTGCAACGCGGCTGGCGGCCCACCGACGTGGCGGACTGGTTCCAGCGCTGCTTCGTCGACGGCACCGACTGGGTGATGAACGCGACCGTGATCGGCATGAGCCAGTACGCCGACCTGGCTCGGGTGGACACCCGCCCGTACGCGGTGGACGGCACCGACATCGACGAGATCAGCGACTACTGCTCCGGCTGCCGCTACGTCCCGGAGCAGGCGCTCGGCGACCTGGCCTGCCCGTACACCGGGGGTTTCGAGAGTTTCCTGCACCGCAACCGGGTGCGGTTGGCGACCGATGCGCGCCTCGCCGCCGAGCTGGCCCGCCGCGACGAGCCGGAGCACCGCGAGGCGGTGCTGGCCCAGGAGGAGAAGCGGGACAGCACACCCCCGTGACCGCGCCGCCGGTCAGGCCACCTCGCGGGTCGCGTCGGCGTCGCCGGGGCGGGGCGCCGGCACACCGGGGACGGGTGTCGCCGGGCGGACGACGCCCCGGTTCAGACCGGCGACCAGCAGCCGGTTGTACGAGGCCGGCAGGACCCGGGCCAGCAGGTCCGGCAGCTTCGCCGACCAGCCGATCAGCACCCGGCCGCGCCGCCGCTCGACGGCACGCAGAATCACCTCGGCGGCCCGGCTCGGCGCGATGGTGAGCAGTTTCTCGAACTGCTCGCGGCCGGCCGCGTACTCCTCGGGTGGGACGCCGCTGCCGATCCGGGCGTTCGCGGTGATCCGGGTGCGGATCCCGCCGGGGTGCACCGAGGTCACCCCGATGCCGTCGTCGACCAACTCGTGGCGCAGCGCCTCGGTGAGGCCGCGCACCGCGAACTTGCTCGCCGAGTACGCGGCCTGCCCGGCCGGCGCGATCAGCCCGAACAGGCTGGAGACGTTTACCAGGTGCGCGCCGGACTCCGCCTTCAGCGTCGGCAGCAGTGCGTGGGTCAACTGCGCCACGGCCCGGAAGTTGACGTCGACCACCCAGCTGAACTCGTCGAACGTCACCTGGTCGAACCGGCCGCCGAGGCCGACGCCGGCGTTGTTCACCAGCAGCCGTACGCGCGGGTGCCGCCGACCGATCTCGGCGGCCACCCGGGCGGTGGCGTCCACGTCGGCGAGGTCCACGAGGTACGTGTGCACCTGACGGTCCGGGTGGTCGGCGCGGACCGCGGCGGCGACCGCGTCCAGCCGGTCGGCGTCGCGGTCCAGCAGGACCAGGTCGGTGCCCCGGCCGGCGAGCGCGTGCGCCAGCGCCGCGCCGATCCCACTGGCCGCCCCGGTGACCACGGCTGTCGCGCCGGTGAAGTCGAATCTCCGCACGATCGGTGCTCCTCCGCTGACGGTTACCGGCGAGCGGCCGGACGGGTCGGGACGGGACGCGGGGCGGGCGCGGTGGCGCGGGCGAAGCGCACCCCCTCGTCGGTGAGCCGGCCGTGCCGCATCAGCAGCACGTCGCGGGCGTAGTTCTGGTGCAGCCGCCAGGGTGCGCGCACGCCCTGCCGGGGCAACGCGTCGAGACTGCGCAGCACGTAGGAGGAGCGCAGGTCGATGAGCGGCACGCGCGCGTCGTCGGCGGGCGGGCGCGGGGTGACGACCTGCTGGCCGGTGCGGTCCAGGTGGCGCAGCAACCGGCAGACGTACCCGGCGACCAGGTCGGCCTTGAGCGTCCACGACGCGTTGGTGTAGCCGAGGGTCAGCGCGAAGTTCGGCACCCCGGACACCATCATGCCCTTGTAGGCCACGGTGCTCGCGAGGTCGACCTCGGCGCCGTCCACGCGCAGGGTCAGGCCACCGAGGGCGAGCAGGTTGAGCCCGGTCGCGGTGACCACGATGTCGGCGGGCACCTGGGCGCCGGAGGTCAACCGGACACCGTGCGCGGTGAAGGTGTCGATGGTGTCGGTCACCACCGACGCCCTGCCCTCGCGCACGGCGGTGAACAGGTCGCCGTCGGGGGCAACGCAGAGGCGCTGATCCCACGGGTCGTACCGGGGCGCGAAGTGCCTGTCGACGTCGTACCCCACCGGGAGCCGGCCGGCGGCGGCCCGGCGCAGCAGCCGCTTCACCAGGCCGGGGGCGCGGCGGCTGAGCTGAAAGGTGGCGGTGGACAGCAGCACGTTCTTCCAGCGCGCCACCGGGTACGCGGCGGCCGCCGGCAGCCAGCGCCGCAGCGCGTCGGCCAGCCGGTCGCGCGAGGGCCGCGCCAGGACGTACGTGGGTGAGCGTTGGAGCATCGTCACGTGGGCGGCCCGCTCGGCCAACGCCGGCACCAGGGTGACCGCGGTGGCACCGCTGCCGATCACCACCACCCGCCGGCCGGTGTGGTCGAGGTCCTCGGGCCAGTGCTGCGGGTGCACCAGCCGCCCACCGTAGGCGTCGACGCCGGGCAGGGCCGGTGTGTATCCCTCGTCGTAGCGGTAGTAGCCGGTGCAGGCGAACAGGAACGAGCAGGTCGCCACCACCGTCTCGGCGGTGTCGGTGCGCTGCGCGTGCACCGTCCAACGGGCGGTGCCGCTGTCCCAGTCGGCGCGCAGCACCCGGTGCCGGAAGCGGATGTGCCGCTGCACGTCGTACTCCCGGGCGGTCTCCCGCACGTACTCCCGGATGGTGGCGCCGTCGGCGATGGCCTTCGGCGCGGTCCACGGCTTGAACGAGTAGCCGAGGGTGAACATGTCCGAGTCGGACCGGATGCCCGGGTAGCGGAACAGGTCCCAGGTGCCGCCGACGGCGTCGCGCGCCTCCAGCACCGCGTACGTCTTGTCCGGGCAGTCGCGGCGCAGGTGGCAGGCCGCGCCGACGCCGGACAGGCCGGCGCCGACGATGAGCACGTCGACGTGGTCGGAGGCCATCGCGTTCCTCCATCCGAGCGCGGTGGACGGACATTAACACCGCGCCCGGATGGTCGGAAACCGCTAGTCGGACGCCTTGGTGAAAGTCATGATCCAGTTGGTTTCCCAGGTCTCCTCGCCGTCGACCGAGAACGCCTGCTCCCACCGGGCGGTGGTCGCGCTGATGTCCGACCAGATGAACCGGCACCGCACCGGACGCCCCTCGTGCTGGTCGTCGGCGTAGAAGCGGCCCACCCCGTCGACGAAGCGGCCCACCATCGGCGGCTGACCCAGCACGCCGTCGACGCTGCTCATCCAGTAGATCGACCACTCCTGCCGGGCCGGTTCGAAGATCCGGACGGTGGCGCCCGCGGAACCCTTGGTCGGGAAGATGATCTCGTCGAAGTGGCCGCCGCCGCCGAAGAAGCCGTGCGCGACCGACACCCCGGGAAACTCCTCCCACTCGTCGGAGCCCACCAGCCGCTTGCGCAGCCGCCTGTTCACGACGTTCCAGGTGCCCACAAAGAAGTCGAAGTCGCCCATCAGCGGCCCACCGGCCCTTCCGCTCGCGTGTCGTTGAGATATCCAGTCAGGTCGGGTGCCTCCGGCGCAAGCATGTGCCGAACCCAGGCGGCCCGTTCGTGCTCCAGCACCGCCAACTCCCACACGCAGCCGACGGCGGGTCGACGGACCTCCACGAAGTGGGTCGGGTCCTCGTCCGGGCAGTCCAGCGCCGGCTGCCCGGCCGCGGCGACCCGGACCTCCAGCGCGTTGTCCCACACCCAGGTGTACGCCAGCAGGTACGCGCCGGTGTCCGCGCCCCGGTGCAGCACCACCCACCCGGCGGCCGGGGTGCCGTCGTCGTCGAGGTCGACGAGCAGCAACGGTAGCTGCTCGTACGCGGCCTTCTCCACCTCCGGTTCGATCAGTTGCTCCGGCTGGTCTATGTGGTAGCGCTTGAGGTGCCGGCCGTCCACAGTGATCGGTCCGGGCGCGCGAAGGTCCTTGTCGCGAAATGCCATGCCGGGACGGTAGGACGGGTCCCCTGACAACTAGTGTCAGTGAAGTGCGGGCTTCTCGACTTCTTTCCCTCCTGCTGCTGCTCCAGCAACACGGCCGGCTGACCGCCACCCAGCTCGCCGGCCGGCTGGCCGTCTCCCCCCGCACGATCTACCGGGACGTGGAGTCGCTGCACGCCGCCGGCATCCCGCTGTACGGGGAGGCCGGGCACGCCGGCGGCTACCACCTTGTCGACGGCTGGCGGACCCGGCTGACCGGGCTCACCGCCGACGAGGCCGACCGGCTGTTCCTGGCCGGGTTGCCCGGCCCCGCCGACGAGCTGGGTTACGGCGACGTGGTGGGCGCGCTGCGACTCAAGCTGCACGCCGCGCTCCCCGCTCCCCTGCGCGACCGGGCGACCCAGCTCCAACAACGTTTCCACCTGGACACCCCCGGCTGGTACGCCGACGGCGACGCCTCCCCCGAGCTGTCCCGCACCGCCGAGGCGGTCTGGCGGCAGCACCGCGTCGAGGTGCGCTACCGCGGGTGGAACGGCGAGGTGACCCGGGTGCTGGAGCCGTACGGCCTGGTGCTCAAGGGCTGCCGCTGGTATGTGGTGGCCGACCAGCCCGGTCGGGGCGCTCCGGCGACCTACCGGGTCAACCAGATCCTCGCGCTGACCCCGCTGCCGCAGGAGTTCGTCCGACCGGCCGACTTCGACCTGCCGGCCTGGTGGCGGGCACACGTGGTGCAGTTCCGGGCCCGCCTGCACCGCGACGAGGCCACCGTCCGGCTCTCCCCCGCCGGCCGGCAACGGCTGCGCGAGATCGGCAGCGATCCGGTGGTGACCGCGGTGGACGCCAGCGCCCAGCCGCCGGACGCGCGGGGCTGGGTGACCGCGGTGCTGCCGATCGAGTCGCTCACCCACGCCCAGGGCGAGTTGCTGCGCCTCGGCGCCGACGTCGAGGTGCTGACCCCTGTCGCGCTGCGCGAACGCCTGGCCGCCACCGCCGCCGCGCTCGCCGCGCTCTACGCGCCCGACGCGACGACGCCGCCGACCGCGTGACATAGGTCGCTCGGGTTGGTCGGTGGGACCGCTCTGGGAGACTCTGTGATCGTGGACGCGCTCTCGGTACGGGGACTTAGCCGCAACTTCGGCGACCTGGTCGTGCTCGACGACGTGAGTTTCACGCTCGCGGCCGGCCGGATCGCGGTGGTGCTCGGGCCCAACGGCAGCGGCAAGACCACCCTGCTGCGCTGCGTGGTCGGCGCCGACCGGCCGGACGCCGGCGAGGTGCTGGTGCAGGGCCGCCGGGCCGACGAGACCGACCCACAGGTCCGGGCGCTGGTGGCGGCCGCCCTGGACGACATTGACTTCTTCCCGGACCTGTCCGTGGTCGAGCACCTGGAGCTTGTCGCGTACGCCCACGGGAGCAACGCCGAGCCGGTCGAGGAGGTGCTCACCGAGCTGGGTCTGGAACCGGCCCGCGACCAGCTCCCGGTGACCCTGTCCAGCGGACAGCGCCGCCGGTTGGCGCTGGCGTCCTGTTTCGTGCGGCCACGCCGGGTGCTGATCCTGGACGAGCCGGAGCAGCGCCTCGACGTACGCGGGCGACAGTGGCTGGCCGAGCGGCTGGTGCGGGAACGCGAGGCCGGCACCGCCGTGCTGCTGGCCTCGCACGACCCGGAGCTGATCGACGCGGTGGTCGACGAGCGCATCGAGATCGGCAGGTGAGCGCCCCGCCGGCCACCATCGCCGCCACGCCGACCGGGGTGCCCACCGCCCGGCAACTGCGCACCCACCTGCGCCGGGCCCGCAGCCGGCACCACGATCACTCCCTCGGTGAGGTGCTGGGCGACGCGTACGTCATCGTCCTGTTCACGGGCATGTACGGCTGGTTCGCGATCAGCGCGAGCCGTGACCTGCTGGATTCCCCCACGGTGGGGCAGGCGGAGCCGGGGGTGCGCTGGTGGCTGGCGCTCGCCGCGCTGCTGGCCGGCGCCGGCCTGGCCTGGCGTGGCCTGCGCGCGCTCGGCCCGCTGCTGGTCACCCCGGCCACGCAGAGCTGGGCGACGAGCGCTCCTGTCGACCGGCGGGCATGGCTGGCGCCACGCTTCGTCCTGCTGCTGGTCGGTGCCGCGGTGGGCACGGCGGCGCTCGGGTTGGCCGTGGCGGCGCTCGGCGGGGTCAGCGATCCGGCGGCGCTGGGTTGGGCGGCCGCGGCCGGCGCGGGCTGGGGTGCGGCGGCGCTGGCGCTCAGCGTCGTCGCCCAGAGCAGCCGGGCGGGTCGACGGTGGCCGGCGGTGGCCGGTGCGGCGCCGATGGTGGTGGCCGCCGTCGTCACCGCCGTGGTGGTGCTTCTCGGTCACCTCGGTGACGGGCTGCCCCGGCCGGCGGTGACGCCGACCGTCGCGCTGTTCGCCCTCGCGCTGCCCCTCGCGGGACTGGGCACGATCCGCGCGGTACGCGCGTTGCCGCAGGTCGACCGGGCCACGCTCACCACCGGCGCGCAGTTCGCCAACGCCGCCGCCACGGCCACGATCCTGCTCGATCCGAGCCTGCTCACCGGCCTGATGGAGAGCCGGCGGTGGCGTCGGATCGGCCGGGTCCGCAGCCGCCGGTTGCTGCCCGGCCCCGCCTGGTGGGCGTTTCTGCAGGCTGACGTACGCCGGTTGCGCCGTCACCCGAGCGCCCTGCTGCTCTGGGTGACGCTGATCGGCGTGCAGTACGCTGCCGCGCTCGCCCTGCCCGGGTTGGCCGGGGCCGCGCAGGTGGTGTTCGCGTACCTCGCCGCCAACCGGTTGACCGGTGGCCTGCGGTCGATCAGCCGGTCACCCGGACTGCGCCGGGCTCTGGGCGGCAGCGACGCCCTGCTGCGCGGGATCCACGTGGTGGTGCCGGCCGTCGGCGCGGGGCTGTGGTGGTTGCTGACCCTGCCGACAGTCGAGCCGGGGCCGTCCTGGCTGGCGCCGACGCTGGCGCTGGGCGTGGTGGCCGCCGCGTTCCGGGCCGGCACCCGCCCGCCGATCAACTACGGTGGCGCGACGGTCAACACGCCGTTCGGCATGCTCCCGGTCGACCTGGTGCGCCAGGGCTCGCGCGGGCCGGCGCTGCTCGCCGCGCTGGTGCTGGTGCAGCTGCTCCTGGGCTGAGCCCCCACCCCGCGGCCGGGGAGACGCACGGCGGCGCCGGCGGTGATCAGGACCGGCGGCGGCCGAGCGCGGCGGCGATCTGCGCGACGCCCTCGTCGATCTCGGTCGTCGTACGGGCCGCGTAGCCGAGCACGAGGCCCGGCCGGTAGGGACGCTGGCAGTGCCAGGACAGCGGTTGCACCTTCACCCCACACGCCAGCGTCGCCGCCGCCAGCTCGGTGTCGACCACGTCGTCGTCCAGCGTGATCATCAGGTGCAGGCCGGCGGCGGCGCCGTGCACCGTCGCCGACGGCAGCGCTCGGGCCAGCGCGGCGATCATCGCGTCCCGTCGACGGATGTGTCGACGGCGCAGCAACCGCAGATGCCGCTCGAAGGCCCCGGAGGTCAGCAACTCCGCGAGCACCAGTTGTGGGAGCACGGCGTTGCCCAGGTCGGCGTTGCGCTTGGCGGCCACCACCGCCTCGCGCAGTCGTGGCGGCACCAGCAGCCAGCCGACCCGCAGGGCCGGGGCGAGCAGCTTGGAGACGCTGCCGGCGTAGCAGACCTGCTCGGGCAGCAGGCCCCGCAGCGCCGGCACCGGTGGCCGGTCGTAGCGGTGCTCGGCGTCGTAGTCGTCCTCGATGATCAGACCGCCGGCCCGCGCCCAGGCGACGAGGTGGCGGCGGCGGTCACCGTCGAGCACGACGCCGGTCGGGAACTGGTGCGCGGGGGTGAGCATCACGGCCGGTACGCCCGTGGCGACCAACTCGTCGACGCGCAGCCCGGCGTCGTCGACACTGATCGGTGGGGTTTCCATCCGCCAGTTGTTCAGGTGCTGCCGCACGCCGAGCGAGCCCGGGTCCTCGACCGCGATCCGGTCGACGCCGGCAGCGGTGAGTGCCTGGGCGAGCAGCCCGAGCGCCTGGGAGACGCCGGCCACGATGATCACCTCGACGGGGTCGACGCTGATCCCGCGGTTGCGGGCCAGCCAGGCGGCGACGGCCTGTCGCAGCGCGGGCGCGCCACACGGGTCGCCGTAGCCGAGGTCGGCCGCGGCGAGGCGGCGCAGCACGGCCCGTTCGGCGCGCAGCCAGTCCGCGCGGGGAAAGGCGGTCAGGTCGGGTACGCCGGGCGTCAGGTCGATTGACGCGTGCGCCGCGCGTACCGCGTCGAAGATGTCGGTGCCCGGTGCCGGCGGGAAGGTCGCGAGCGGTGCCGGCGCGGCGGTCGGGGCGGGTGTGGGCGCGGCCGGCGCGCCGACGACCACCGTTCCGGCCCGGCCCCGACCGGTGACGTGCCCCTCCTCGGCCAGGCGCTGGTACGCCTCGGTGACCACGCCCCGGGAGACACCGAGGTCGGCGGCGAGCACCCGGGTGGGGGGCAGCCGTTCGCCGACGGGCACCCGTCCCTCGGCGATGGCCTGCCGCAGCCGGTCGGTCAGCCAGTCGGTCCGTCCGCCCGGCTCCGCGTCGGCGAGGCTCAGGTGCAGGAAGTCCGACCCGGCCGTTCTGGACCTCTCGGACGTGGTCAGTTTGGCTCTGCCCATCGGGCCATTGTGGCAGCAGAGTGAGCAGCAGCCTGACCTGCCAACTCCGCCGGAGGACGACCGTGACCATCCCGTTCCTGATCACCACGCTGATCGTGGTGGTCACCCCCGGCACCGGGGTGATCTTCACTCTCTCCGCCGGCCTGTCCCGGGGCGCCCGCGCCGGGGTGCTGGCCGCGTTCGCCTGCACGCTGGGGACGCTGCCGCACCTGCTGGCGGCGATGACCGGGCTGGCCGCGCTGATGCAGACCAGCGCCGTGGCGTTCGAGACCGTCCGCTACCTCGGCGTCGGCTACCTGCTCTACCTGGCCTGGTCCATGACGCGGGACCGCGACGCCTTCGCGGTGACGACCGACGCCCCACCCCGCTCGGCGCTCCGGGTGATCGTCTCCGGGGTGCTGGTCAACCTGCTCAACCCGAAGCCGACGATGTTCTTCGTCGCGTTCCTGCCGCAGTTCGTGGACACCACGGCACCGGGCTCGACCCGGGCGATGCTCGGCTGCGGCGCGGTGTTCATGCTGCTCACCTTCGTGGTGTTCAGCGGCTACGGCGTCTTCGCGGCCCGGGTACGCGACCGGGTGCTGACCCGCCCCCGCGTCACCGACTGGCTGCGCCGATCCGCCGCCGGCACGTTCATCGCGCTCGGCGTGACCCTCGCCCTCACCGACCGATAGGACCACCGTGCAGTTCGAACATTCTCCGCAGCTTCGCGACGCGTACCCCGATCTGGTCGCCGGTGTGGTGCAGGCCGCCGGTATCACCGCCACCGCCGACGTGGCGGCACGCACGGCCGCCCATCTCGCCGAGGCGCGGCGGCGGTTGGCCGGTGGGGCCGAGAGCGGGTTCCCGGAGATCCAGGCGTGGCGGCGGGCGTACGCGGCGATGGGGCTGCGCCCCACCAAGTACCGCTGCGCCGCCGAGGCGCTGCACCCGGGGTGCGCGCCGGCCGTGACCCGGCTGGTCGCCGACCTCGTGACGGAACTGACCGGCCGGTGGTCCGCCCCGACGGCCGCCGCGGTGCTCACCGCCGCCGCGCCCCGCTTCCGCACCCCGGCGGCGGGCGACGACAGGGGTCAGGCGGTGTCGCCGGGCAGCACGTGACGGTAGCCGGGGATCGTCTCGCCGAACCAGCCGGCGACGCTGGCCAGGCCACGCTCGTTGAGCTGCGCGTCGTGGATCGGGTACGCCGCGGCGGCACCCACGGCGGTGGCGAACCGGATCGCCTCGTCGAGGCGCAGCCAGGACCCCTGGGCCGGGACGAGCAGGATGCGCACCGGCTCGTCGGGCACGTGCAACGCGTCGCCGGGGTGGTAGAGCCCGTCGCCGATCAGGTAGCCGAGGTTGGGGCAGTCCGGTAGACCCTCGTGGATGGCGGCGTGCCGGCCGCCGTGGGCGCTGACCTCGATGCCGGCCGCCGTGAAGCGTTGCCCGGCGCGGACCCGGGTCACCGGCAGCGGCACGAGATCCGGCAGCCGGGCGCCCTCCGGGGCGTACACGGGGACGCCCAGGCCGGCCAGGCGCAGCACGTCCACGTGGTCGGTGTGTTCGTGGGTGACCAGGACGGCGTCCGCGCCGACGAGGGCTCGCGGCTCACTCCACGTCCCCGGGTCGACGACAAGCACCCCACCGTCGTGCTCGACCCGGACGCAGGCGTGCGTGAAACGGGTGATCCGCATCCGGCGACGGTACGCCGTCGACAGCTCGGTCCGGGGCCCCGTCGCGGTTGGGCCGGCCGTGCCGGGGTGGAGCGGCTGCATGCCGCAGCGATACGAGGACTACCCGAGGATCACCGTCACCGCATCGGCGCGGCCGACGCCCGGACGATGTACGCGAACTGCACACCGAACGCCACCACCGCGACCAGCACCCCGACGGCGACCGTCACCACGCCCCCGGCCCCGACGGTCGTGGTCACCAGAGCGACGCCGAGCCCGGTCAGCACCGCGTTGACCGCGCCCACGAGTGCGGCGGTGGTCAGCAGGAACTCCCACCGCCCCGGTCGCGTGCCGACCAGGTTCCAGGCGGTGCTCATGGCGTCGTCGGCCACCACCGCGTCGGCGAAGAAGTCGTGCTCGCCCGCGAGGTGATGCTGGTAGTAGGCCCGAATGCGCTGGATCCGCCGCAGGTCCAACGAGTTCTCCACGGTGGTCTCCACCAGCCGCAGAAACGTCAGCACCCCGAGGATGACAAGCGTCGGCAGCACCGCGGCCAGGTACGGCCGGATCAGCTTGTCGTTGCTGGCGACGAAGCCGAGGCCGATCAGCGCCGCCGACAGGACCGACAGGAAGATGGTGGCGCGGCCGGTGGCCTCGGCGATGGTGCCGGCGCGGGACGTCTGCAACGCGTAGTGCTCGGTGGTCAGGACGGAGAGAAGCGCCTGCTCGCGTTCGCTCTCGTCCACCCCGCCACCCTCCGTGGTCGCACGACTCCGTTACCGTCACCCTATGAGCGGCGGAGCTTCTGCGAGCGGTGAACCGGCCGCTCGGAGAAGGGGACAGCGCCCAGCAAAGCGGGCACGTATCCTCCGAATTCCGGTGATCAGCAAGCGGCGGTGGGGCCGACCGACAGCGGAAGGGGACCGGATGCCCGAGTGGGCTGGTCGAGGCGGGCGGCAACGACACGCCTTCGTCGTCGGTGGGGCCCTGCTCGGGGTCGCCGTCGTCATGCTCGTGGCCGCCTGGCGCAGCACCGGCTTCCTGAGCGACCTGCTGCTCAATCTCGGTGCCAGCGTCGTGCTGGCGGCCATCTCGTACGTCATCTTCGACCCGCTGTTCGAGGAGGCCCGCAAGGCACGGGTGCAGGAGCACCTGAGCTTCGACCAGCAGGCGTTCGTGACCCGGTTGCACCGCTCCGGCCGCCGGGTGCGCATCCTCGACACCTGGACGATCCTGCTGGAGCAGCGGCACCGCGAGGAGACGCTGAGCGCGATCCGGGCGGCACTCGCCAACGGCGCCCAGGTGCAGCTTCTCCTGCTCGACCCGGACTGCACCGCCGCGCAGCAACGCTCCGAGGAGTTGGAACGGCAGCGGGTCGACGTGCCCCGGCAGATCCGCACCAACCTGCGCCATCTGGCCGCCTTCACCGACGCCCTCGACGCCCGGTTGCGGCAACGCCTGCAGATCCGGCTCTACGACGCGTCCCCGTCGATCCAGCTCTACCAGTGGGACGGGCGGGCGTTGATCTCGTTCTTCCCAATCGGGAAGCTGTCGTTCAACGTCCCCCAGCTCGAGGTCGACATGGACAGCCCGTGGGGCGGGTTCGTGCACGCCCGGTTCGAGGAGTTGTGGGAGCACGAACAGGCCACCCTCGACCTGGAGCGCTACTGGTCGGTCATGGTCACCCTCCTGCACGACGACTCGGACGTGGCCGAGGTGAGCGTGCCGTACCTGACGGTGGACGGGCAGCACTACGTCGACTGCCGTGGGTTCCGGGTGACCGGGCAGCTGACCGCGCGCGCCATGCTGCCGCCCCGCGCGCCCGGGGCATCCCCCGCGATGTTCGCGCTGGCGGAGCCCGCCGACGGGGACCACACGCCGGTCGACACCGTGAAACGGCACTTCGACCAGAAGTACGGGCACGCCGACGCGGAGCGGGCGATCTACCGGTTGGTGCCGCCACCGGGCACCTCCCGTACCCCGAGTCCCCGCTCGGCGGGAGCCGACGACACGCACGGACGGTGACCCCGACCCGACCGGTCGGCTCGGGGCGCGAGACAATTGTGGCCCCGCCCCGAACGCCAGGAGGACCGGCCACGTGTCGCCCAGCACCGCACCGCCGCCCGGGTCGGCGCAGCTTCGCGCCGACTGCGGACGCTGCTTCGGCCTGTGCTGCGTGGTGCCCGCGTTCGCCCGCTCGGCGGACTTCGCCATCGACAAGCCGGCCGGGCGGGCCTGCCCCAACCTCGGTCCGGACCACCGTTGCGGCATCCACACCGAGCTGCGCCAACGAGGGTTTCCCGGCTGCACGGTGTTCGACTGCTTCGGGGCCGGGCAGCAGGTCGCCCAGGTGACCTTCGGCGGGCGGGACTGGCGGGACGCGCCGGAGACGCTGCCGGCCATGGCGGAGGCCTTCGCGGTGCTGCGCCCCCTGCACGAACTGCTCTGGTACGTCACCGAGGCGCTGGCGCTGCGTCCGCCGGCCGACCTGCGCGACGAGTTGGCCCGCGCCCGCGCCGAGACGATGGCACTGACCGAGGGTGACCCGGCGCACCTGCGCACGGTGGACGTCGCCACGCACCGGGACCTGGTCAACCCGCTGCTGTCCCGGGCCAGCGACGCGGCCCGCGCACCCGGGGGCGCCGACCACCGGGGCGCGCGCCTGCCCGGCGTCGACCTGCGCCGGGCCGACCTGCGCCGGGCCAACCTGCGCGGGGCGCTGCTGATCGGCGCCGACCTGCGCGGCGTCGACCTGAGCCTGGCCGACGTCACGGGCGCGGACCTGCGCGGGGCCGACCTGCGCGGCGCCGATCTGCGGAGCACGCTCTTCCTGCACCAGTCCCAGCTCGACGCCGCACGTGGCGACGCGCGCACCGTCCTGCCGGCGGCCCACACCCGGCCACCGCACTGGACGGCGCTGCCGCTCACCCCGGTCCGCCAGCCATCCCGGGCAACCGCCTCCACCGGCCGCCGCCGACGGCGCTGAGCGCGAGGTTTCGGCCGGTACGACGCCGGGTAGCCAGCGCCGACGCGGACCGGCATCGACGGGGGGCACGGCGTGGGCTACCGAAAGCGCGACGGTGAGTTGCCGGGCGACCCGCAGCACAGCGAAGACGAGGCCGGCCAGGTGCCGCTGGTGCAGGTCGAGGCGGACACCGAGGTGCCCGCGCCGGCGGACACCGACGTCCGGCCGGACATCGTGACCGAGCCCGACAACTCGGGTGTCGCCGGTGGTTCGTCCGGCAGCAGCGGCGGCGGGTCGAGCATGCCGGGGCACCCCGACGCGACCCGCTGACCCGGGCTCAGCGGCTGGTCAGTGCGGCGCGCGCCTCGGTCATGCCCTTGTTGGCCAGCCCGTCGGCCCGCTCGTTCTCCGGGTGGCCGTTGTGCCCCTTGACCCACAGCCAGGTGACCTCGTGCCGTTCGCAGGCCGCCTCCAGCCGCTGCCACAGGTCGGCGTTCTTCACCGGCTGCTTCGCGGCGGTCCGCCAACCGTTGCGCTTCCAGGACGCCAGCCAACTGGTGATGCCGTTGCGCACGTACGTGCTGTCGGTGTGCAACTCAACGGTGACCGGCCGGTTCAGGCTCTCCAACGCCTGGATGGCCGCCATCAGCTCCATCCGGTTGTTCGTGGTCGGCGTGGCCTCGCCACCGCACAACTCCCGCTCGTGGTCGCCGTAGCGCAACAGCGCGCCCCAACCGCCCGGCCCGGGGTTGCCACTGCACGCCCCGTCGGTCCAGATCTGCACGCCCCTGCCGGCCGCCGCGTCCACCATGCCCGGCAACCTACCGGGCGGTGACGTCGTCCTCCCCGCTCGGGGGGCCGGCACGCCGGGGGCGACGGCCCCGCCCACGGTGCTCCACTCCCGCGGCAGCGCACACAGTGCCCCACTGGCGGGGCAGCTCTACAGGCGGCGCAGGACGCGACGCCGGTCAGGTCCGACGGGTCGCTCCACCCGCGCCGGGCTCCGCGCCCAGCGGATCCCCCACCACCGCGGGCGGAACGGCCGGCGCTGGCCGGGTCGGGCGCAGCCGGTCACGGACGCGCTGTGCGGCGTCGCCGGCAGACGCGGCGATCATCGGCAACAGCCGGGTCGAGTTCATGATCGCGACCTCCTCGGCCGGGGTGGTGACCCCGTCGAGGAAGCGCAACACCCGCTCGGCCGGGTTGCGGTCGAAGAGCCTGTCGAAGAAGTCGGGACCGCCGACCCCGCCCCGGTCCAGCGCCCGCAGGGCCACCGCGTCCATCCACAGGTGCCGACGCGGGTACGCCGGCTCGGGCACCGGCGCGCGGCCCGCCGCGAGGGCGCGGGCCACCTGGTCGGCCTGGCGGTACATGGCGGAGAACGTGAAGCCGGTGGAGGGACGGGTCGCGCCGCCGGCCGTACCGAACCGGACCACCCGGGGCGAGGGCCGGGCCGGGAACGGCGCGTCGGTCATCGGGATCACCCCGTTCTCCACCTCGCGCACCCGCAGCCCGGCCGGGTCCAGACCGAGCAGGTCGCGATAGCCGGCCAGCGCCGCGTCGTACCCGGCGTCGGTGAGCAGGTCGGGCGAGAACTCGGTGTACTCGACCAGGGCGTACCTGTCGCTCACCGGCAGCACGTACCCGAACGAGACGCCCCGGCGTGGCTGCGGGGTGCGGAAGTCCATCAGCACCGCGCGCGCCGGGTCGAAGACCGGCCGGTCGGCCTCCAGCCACCAGCCGCGGAAGTGCTGCAACCAGGTGGTTCGCCCCGCTCGCGCCGGCGGGCGGGGGCGGGAGTCGAGCACCCAGGCCGCCCTTACGGTCTGCCCGTCGCCGGTGCGCACCCGCACCCGCGTGCCGTCGTCGGTCACCGTCTCGGCGGGGGCGACGATCCGGGTGGCGTCCAGTCGGCGCTCGGCCGCGGCAGCCCGGTCGTAGACCGGGCCGGAGCGGAGCATGGCGTACCGCAGCGGGGTCAGGTCCAGGACGCGGCGGCGGGCCGTCGTCGCCACCTCGACCTGCTGCCAGCTCGCGCTGAGCAGCGGGTCCAGGTCGGTGCCCGGGTGGCCCCAGAACGCCCAGGTGCGGTCCTGACCGCGCCGGCGGACCGGGTCGACGACGGCGATGCGAAGGTCCCGGACGCCGTGCCGGTCCAGCGCGGCGAGCAGCAGCGACGCCGCGCCGCCACCGCCGAGCAGCGCGAGGTCGACGTCGAGCGGCGCGGAATCGGTCACCCGCACCACGCTGCCACACCGCCGCCCACCACCACCCGCCGCACCACTCAGGGCACGGGCGTGCGCTGCTGCTCGGCCGCGGGCGGGTCGGCATAGGCGCGCGTGACCGCCGCGCGGTTGAAGACCCGCCAGGTGGCGGCAGCGACGCCGATCGCCACCACCAACCCGACCCAGTACGGCGCGGTGATGCCGAACCGGGCGGCGAGGACCCCGCCCAGCAGCGCGCCCACGCAGTTGCCACCGGCCGCCACGAAGAGGGTCGTGCTGGCCACCCGCCCCTGCAACGCCGGCGGGGTGAGTCGTTGGCGCAGGGAGTTCGCCACGATGTTCCACAACGCGCCGTGCACGCCGAAGGCGAAGAGCGCGAACCCGACCACGACGGTGCTGCGCGACGCGGCCAACGCCAGGTGCAGGCCCGCCTCGACGAGCAGGCCGATCCGGATCGTCCAGGTGGCGCTGATCCGGGCGATGATCCGGTCGCCGAGGAACGCGCCGAGCACCCCACCGGCGGCCATGCAGGTGAACAGCAGGCCGTAGCCGACGGAGGAGAGTCCGAGCCGCTCGCCGGCGAGCAGCACCAGCACCGCGAGCGCGGCGGTGAGGGTCACGTTGAGCAGACCGATCAGCACCGCCATCGTGCGCAGCAACCGCTGGTTGGCCAACCACCGCAGCCCCTCGACGATCTCGGCGCCCATCGAGCGGGTACGGCGTTCGTGCGGGTCGCCGGCGGCGGCCCAGGGCCGACAGGGTCGTCGCCGCCCAGAGTCGGGCGAACGTCGTTCCCAGACCAGCTCCCACGTTCGGTGTCACGGCGAGCGAACCTACCAGCGTTTCGGCGGGCGGCCCCGGCCTTTATCCACCCGGCCGGCCGGTCGCGCCCACCGGCTCGTGGACAGCCGACGCCATACCTCGCCATCGACCCAGGGACGACAGCCCGCAGCTCTCCCCGCCTTCTGGTGGACACGTGACGGCAACGAGGAATTCTCATTTTCACCTGATCGTGGGGCCAACCCACCTAGTGTTGGGCACACCGGTGCTAGTCGGAGTTGGCCACCCGAACGACGTCCCACGCAGTCAGCGGACGAAAAGTGAGGGAAGACGCGTATGAAGGTCTCAACAGCACTCTGCTCGGCGGCGCTCGGCGTGGGCCTCGGCACGCTCCTGCTGCCAGGCGCCGCACTGGCCGACACGACCGTGTCACCGGCCACCACCCCGGTCGGTGGGACCGTCGTACTCACCGCGACGACCTGCAACCCGAAGTCGGGTGACGCCCTCTTCCGGGTCACCGGCCCCAACCGCGACCAGAACGTCCGATCCACCACGGCCGCCGCCGGCGGCGGGTTGAGCGCCGAACTCTTCACCGCCGGATTCACCCTGGGCACGTACACGGTGGCCGCGACCTGCGGCGACGGCAGTTCGGCGGGCACCGCGACGTTCACCGTCACCCCGATCGGCGGCGCGCCGGCCGGCTCCGGCGGTGACAGCCGCGACACCGGCGCTCTGGCCGCCGGTGGCACCCTGCTCGGCACCGCCCTGGCCGGCGCGGTGGTCCTGATCCGCCGGCGGCGTCCGGTGTCCACTGTCGCCTGATCGGCGACTGCTCCATCCCTGAGGACGGGTGCCCGCACCGGTGACACCGGCGCGGGCACCCCGACGATGCCCTACGGAGGTGTGCCCACGTGTGGTGGCGGCGGACCCTACCGGCCGTGGTGGCCCTGCTCGGAGTGACCGGGCTGGGGCTGATCACCGTCGGCCTCACCGCCGATCCGACGCTGCCACCACCACCGCCGGCCGACGCGCCGAGGCGCACCCATCCCGCGCCGGACCTCGCGCCGCTGCCCCGCGCCGCGCCGGTCCGGGTGCGGATCCCCGCCATCGACGTACGCGCGGAGGTCGTTCCGGTCGGCGCGGACACCGCCGGGGTGCTGGAGGTGCCGCCGCTCGACAAGCCCACCCTCGCCGGCTGGTACCGGCACGGGGTCAGCCCCGGCGAAACCGGCAACGCCGTCCTGGTGGGACACGTCGACTCCCCCGCCGGACCGGCCGTCTTCTTCGACCTCGGCCGGCTGCGCGGCGGCGCGCAGATCCAGGTCACCCGTGCCGACGCGCAGGTCGCCACGTTCACCGTGGACGACGTCCGCGCGTACCCGAAGGAGCACTTTCCCACCACGCTCGTCTACGGCCCGGCGGACGCCGCCGGGCTACGCCTGATCACCTGCGGCGGCCGGTTCGACGCCACGACCGGCAACTACGTCGACAACGTCGTCGTCTTCGCCACCCGCACCGCCTGAACACCGTCGCCCACCTGTCGGGCGCCGGACCCCGCTCGGCAGAATGCGGTGGCACCATCCCCGGCGGACACCGTGACCGGGGCGGTGCGCGGGCGACGGGGAGGCACGCGGTGGATCAGCGACCGGTACGGGACCGGGCGGGTCGAGGCGTACGCGCCCTGGCCCGTCGACTGCTCGGCCGGGTCGAGGGCGACTCCCCCACCCCGCGCCGGTCCAACCCGGACGCGGTCGTCGACTGCGCCGTCTACGTCGACGGTCGGCGCGAGCCCGGCCAGCGGCACTACGCCGACGCGTACGCCCGAGCACGGCACGGCCGCAACTCCTTCGTGTGGCTGGGTCTGCACGACCCGGGGCCGGCCGTGCTCGCCGCGGTCGGCCGGACCTTCGGCCTCGACGAGCTGACCGTCGAGCAGGCCCTCGCCGACGGGCACCGACCCACCGTCCAGCAGCACGGGCCGGTCACACTGCTGGTGCTGCGCACCGCCGGGTACGTGGAACACGACGAGCTGACCGACACCTCCGAGGTGATCGACACCGGGGACGTGATGGTGCTGCTCGGAGACCGGTTCGCCGTCACCGTGCGGCACGGCGCCGCCGGGGCGCTGCGCAGCGTCCGCGCCGACATCGAGCGCCGTCCCGCCCTGCTGGCCACCGGACCGTGGGCGGTGGCGTACGCGGTCTGCGCCCGGATGGTCGACACCTACCTGGAGGTGGCCGGGCACGTGGAGCGGGACCTGGAACGGGTCGAGGAGGCGGTGTTCGCCCGCGACCGCGCTGCCGACATCCAGCACATCTACCAGCTCAAACGAGAGGTGGTGGAGTTCAAACGGGCGGTGCTGCCGTTGCAGGCGCCGATGCGGACACTGCTCGACCCCGACGGCCCGCCACGCGCCCTGCACCGCTGGTTCGTCGACGTGGACGGCCGGCTGGCCCGAGCCGTCGACCGGGTCGCCGCGTACGACGACCTGCTCACCTCGATCGTGCAGTCCCGGTTGGCGCAGCTCGCCGTCGAACAGAACAACGACATGCGCAAGATCGCGGCGTGGGCGGCCATCGCGGCCACCCAGACCGGCATCGCCGGCATCTACGGCATGAACTTCGACCACATCCCGGGGCTGGCCTGGCGGCACGGCTTCGCCGCCTCCCTCACCCTGATGGCCGTTGTCGCCCTGGCCCTGTACCGCCTGTTCCGCCGCTCCGGCTGGCTCTAACCCCGGCCCAGCCCGGCCCGGCCCGGCCCGGCCCGGCCCGGCCCCGACCCCGTCGATCTTGCACTTTCTGTCGTCGTTATGCCTCTTTTGCTACTTATGCCGCGACCGAAAGTGCAAGATCGCGGGAGAGGCGCAGTACGGGGCCCGCCCGGCGGTGCGGCAGGATGGCGACGTGGGTAAGGGTGCGGGACGACGACGGGCGAACGCGACGACGGGACGGGTGTGCCCGTGCGGCTCCGGCCAGCCGTACGCGGACTGCTGCGCGCCCGTGCACGGCGGCGACGCGCAGGCGCCGACTGCCGAGGCCCTGATGCGCTCCCGGTTCAGCGCCTTCGCCCTCGGCGACTCCGGTTACCTGCTGCGCAGCTGGCACTCCTCGACCCGGCCCGCCTCCCTGGAACTCGACCCGGGGCAGCGGTGGACCCGGCTGGAGATCGTCGACAGCGAGCGGGGCGGCCTGCTCGACACCGCCGGCACGGTGACGTTCCACGCCCACTACCGCGAGGCGGGCCAGCCCGGCACGATGACCGAACGCAGCAGGTTCGTCCGTGAGGACGGCCGCTGGGTCTACCTCGACGGCGACCTGACCTGATTCCCGCGCCGGCGCCCGGCCCTGTCGTAGGATGAGGCTGGCGTCGTCCTACGCCGCACCTCTCTCCCGGCGCTCACGCCGCCGGCCACGCGGAGGCAAAGGGGGCCTGGAGCCCTCGGGACGTGGTGCCACATGCCCCACTCCGGCGGGGTCGACGGGAGCGTGAGTCCCGGTGACCGTGCCGTTGACCGGGAGCATGTGATGACCAACCAGAGATCGTTCAAGGCCCGGGTCCGAACCCGGATGGCGAAGACCGGCGAGAGCTACACCACGGCCCGCCGACAGCTGATCAGTCGGGCCGCCGAGCCGTCCGCAGACCCTGCCACCGAACCGTCCGCGGGCCCCGCCTCCGCGCCGTCCGTAGGGCCTGCCGCGGCGGGGCACACCGCCGCGCAGACCGAGCGGATCGCCGACGACCTGATCCGCGCCCGCACCGGCCGTGGCTGGGCCGAGTGGTTCGCCCTGCTCGACGCCGTGGGCTGCACCGAGCGGACGCACACCCAGATCGCCCGTCACCTGGTGGTCGAGCACGAGGTGCCGGGGTGGTGGGCACAGACCATCACCGTCGGATACGAGCAGGCGCGCGGTCTGCGCGCCCCCGGTCAGCGGCGCGGGGGCGGCTTCGAGGCCAGCGCCAGCCGGACGGTGGCGGTCCCGGCGACGCGGCTGTTCGAGGCCTTCGCCGACGAGACGGTACGCGCCCGTTGGCTGCCCGACGTCGAGGTGCGCGTCCGCACCGCCACCGCCCCGCGCAGCTTCCGGGCCGACTGGGCCGGTGGTCCCACCCGGATCGTGGTCGGCGTCGACGCGATCGGCGAGTCGAAGGCCCGGGTCAGCATCCTGCACGAGAAGCTGACCGGCGCCGAGCAGGCCGTCGAGCTGAAGGCGTACTGGCGGGAGCGGCTCGCCGCGTTGAAGACACTGCTCGAGTCGAACGGAGACCACCGATGACCACGACGTTCATCAACCTGCCGGTGCGCGACCTGACCCTGGCCGCCGAGTTCTTCCGGACGCTGGGCTTCAGCACCGACCAGGCCGAGACGGACGGCGACAGCATGGTGCTCACCATCTCCGACAGCACCCGGTTGATGCTGCACCTCCGCTCGGCCTTCGAGACGTACACCGGGGTCGCCACCACCGACACGACCACCAGCCGGGAGGTCATCGTCGGCCTGTCGGTCAGAAGCCGGGAGCAGGTCGACGAGTTGGTCGACCGGGCCGCGGTCGCCGGCGGGGAGTCGCTCGGGCCGGGCATGGCGAACGGGCCGATGTACATGCGCGGCTTCCGGGACCTCGACGGCCACCAGTGGTCGTTCCTGCACCTGGCCGGCTGAGCGCGGGGCCCGGCGGCGGCCACACCGCCGCCGGGGCCCCGGTCAGTGAGGGCCCCCCACGACGCTCGCGGTGCCGCCGGTGGGCACGGCCGCGCCGCGCCGCCGACGGGTCAGCAGCACCACCCCCAGGACGAGGTACGGCCCCGCCGTCACCGCGAACGCCACAGCGGTCCCGGCCGCTGTCGCGAGGAGCCCGAAGCCGGCGTACGTCCCGATGATCAACAGGTCGGTGGCCATCCCGGCCAGCGACGTGACGGTGGCCCGGCTGTTGCCGACGATGCGTGCCTGAAGTCGCGCGTCGGCCAGCACGGTGGCCAGTTGCGCGGCGCCGAACGCCACCGCGAGCAGCACGAAACCGCCCGGGTGCCGCAGCAGGGCGCCTCCGGCCAGCGCGACGCCGACCACGCCCAGCAGGGCGGCGTAGCCGTGGCGGCTCAGCCGCTCCCCGAGTGGGGCGAGCAGCCCGCCGATGGTCACCCCCGCCCAGAGCAGCAGGAGCAGCAGCGGCACCACAGGCGTTCCGACACCGGTGTCCAGGGCCAGCAGCGGTGTGTACTCGTCCAGCGCACCCCAGTCGGCGGCCACGACGGCGACCAGCAGCACCGCCGCCCGTACCGGCGGTCGCGTGCGGACCTGCGTCAGGCCGGCCCGCAGCGTCTCCCACCAGCCCAGATCACCACCGTCGTCGTCCAGTTCGGACGATGACCGGGTCGACCTGGTGGCCGCTGGCCGGTGTTCCGGCAACCGGGTGGCGACCACCGCGGCGAGCAGGCAGGCGAGCACGCTGGCCGCGCCGATCGCCGGGTACGCGCCGGCGGCGAGCACCGGGCCGGCGAGCACTCCGGAGAGCACCACGCCCAGCACGCCCGCCGTCCGGGCCCGCCCGAGCACCCGGGCGTAGCGGCCGACCGCGCCGAGCCGATCCAACTCGGTCCACACCAGTGCTTCCAGCGCACCGGAGACCAACGCCCCGCCGGCGCCCCAGAGCAGGAAACCGACCGCGAAAGCCGGGTACGACGGCAGCGACACCCAGAGCGCGAAACCGGCAGCGGTCACCAGCGGGGCGAGGCACAGCAGCAGCCGTCGGGACACCACGTCGGCCCACGCGCCGGACGGCACCTCGAACAGGATGCCGGCCGCCGACCAGATGACGAACAGCGACGAGATCTGCCCCACCGACAGCCCGGTGTCGGCGAAGAACACCACGTACAGCGGGTAGAGCAGCACGAGGTCACTGAGGAACGCGTAGCCGTAGAGGGTGGTCGTCAGCCGACGGACCGCCGGGTCGGGCACGCGTGCGGCGATGTGGATCATGAGGCCTTCCCGTGGAGTGGAGACGGACACCGGACGTGCGGTGCCCGTGGCGGCCCACGGTTTCGGCCTAGGGTGCGGGATCAATGTCGCCAGGTCATGCCGGCGATGCTAGCCGCGTCCCGCCGTGTCGGCGAGCGCTTTCGGCCTGCCCGACACCTGCCAGCGGGGTGCGGTCCGTTCCGGACCCCACCCCGCTGGCACCGCGGCGAATCAGCGGCGGTTCGGGTCGATCGGCGGGATGACAGTGGTGGTCTCGCTGTCGTCGCCGGCACGCTGTCCGGGCACCGCGCCGCCAGCACCGGTGCCGACCACCTGGGTCGTGTCGCCATCGCCACCACCCCGGCCGACCACCTGGGTCGTGTCGGCGTCAACACCACCTCGGCCGACCACCTGGGTCGTGTCGGCGTCGCGGCCGACCACCTGGGTCGTGTCGGAGTCGGCAAGCGCGGTCGGCACCCGCTCGGTGTCCAGGTCGGCCGGTCGGGTCACGATCTGCGTGGCCTCCGGATCGGCGGGTCGGGTCACCAGCTCAGGATCGGCCGGCCGGGTCACCACCTGCGTGGCCTCCGGATCGGCCGGTCGGGTCACCACCCGCGGGTCGGCCGGCACGGTCACCACCTGGGTGGCCTCCGGATCGCTGACGGCCTGCGACGGCCGGGCCGGGTCGGTGGCGGCGGCCGACCGCCGGGCCAGCTCGGCCTCGGCGTCGCGGCGGCCGGCCCGGTAGGCGCGGGTGTGCGAGGCGATCACCTGCGACTCCTGCTCGGCACGGCTCAGCCACCCCTCCCAACGGCTCTGCATGGGACGGATCAGGCCCCCGCCGACACCGACGACGAGGATCCCGCCGACGGTGGCCAGCACGGCGATCAACACGGGCGTGGTGACCGCGGTGGCCACCCCGATCTGGTTCAGCGCGGCGATGACGCCGAGGCCGAGAATGAACACCGAGGCGATGTTGGCCAGCACCCGGCCGTACGACAGCCCGCCGAGCGCGCCACTGATGATGTCCTTGACCGCGTTGGCGATGGCGGCGGCGACCACGACGATGACGATCGCGACGAAGGCCCTGGGCAGCCACGAGATCACCGCGGCGAGCAGGTCGGAGATCGGGTTCGGCCCCCAGATGCCGAAGGCGAGCTGGAGGGTGAACAGCAGCACCGCATAGTAGACGAGCTTCGCGACGATGTCGCTGGCGTCGTACCGGGAACGACTCAGCGCCCGACGAATGCCGCCGCGTTCGACGGCGCGGTCGAAGCCCACCCGCTCCAGGACCTTCTCCACGATCTTCAACACGGCCTTGGCGATCAGCCAACCAGCCACCAGGATCGCCAGGAAGGCGACGGCCTTGGGCAGGAAGAGCATCACCGAGCGGAGGGCGTCGCCCACCGCGTCGCTGACGTTGTCACTCATCTGGTCATTCCTTTACGCGCAGCCGGGGATGGTCAGTCCCCGACCTACCCTCGACCCGACGTGCGGAAACGCCAGCCACCGACGGCCCGGCCGGCTGGATCGTGGGCACCGCCCCCTAGCGCGCTGGCGAGTCTTGGCAATATTCTCCGGAGTGCGTGCGGCCACTGGAGCTACTTTTCATCCCCCCGCCGTCGGCCGCAGGAGGAGATGTCATGCACGTCGACCATTCCGAAGTGGACCGCCGGACACTGCTGCGGGCCGGTCTCGGCGCCGCCACGGTCGCCGTCGTCGGGAGCGAACTCGCCTTCCCCGCCACGGCACAGGCCGCGCCCGGCACCGACCTGGACTGGGTCATCAGCTGTGACGAGTGGGCCGCCCGCCCGCCGAAGGACCCGCTGTCGGTGAGCGCCATCGCCACCAACAAGATCATCGTGCATCACATGGCGTTCCCCAACGTCACTGACTACTCCCGCGAGCAGGCGGTCAGACTGGCCCACGACTGCCAGGACCTGCACATGGACGGCAACGGTTGGTCGGACACCGGCCAGCACTTCACGGTGAGCCGCGGTGGCTACGTGCTGGAGGGCCGCCGGGGCAGCCTGGAACGCCTCGAAGCCGGCGACCGGCAGATGATCTCGGCGCACTGTCCGGGCGAGAACGGCCGGGCCATCGGCATCGAGAACGAGGGCACCTACGTCACCGAGACGCCGCCGAAGGCACTCACCGACTCACTGGTCCGGCTCTGCGTCGCCATCTGCCGGCAGTACGGGCTGCACGCGTACGACATCTTCGGCCACTGGGACTTCCGCACCACCGAGTGCCCGGGGGCCGCGTTCTACCGGCAGTTCCCCGAGCTGCGGCGGCGGGTCCACGCGGCCCTCGGCACCAGGCCGGGTGACGTGCCGGCCCGCCGCTGGCCGGACCTGTGGCGCTTCGTCAACTCTCCCTCGGTCCGGGTGGTGCAGCACCTGCTCGCCCACCGGGGCTACCCGGTGACGGTCAGCGGCACGTTCGACGCCGCGACGGTGGCGGCCGTCCAGGACTGGCAGGCCCGTAACGGCATTCCGGTGGACGTGGACGCCACCCTCACCACGGCGACGTGGGAGACCCTCGCTCCGGAGCTCGACCAGCACGCCACCGGCGCGCCGGTCACGGCGGTGCAGGAAATCCTGGCCACCAAGGGGTACGCGGTCACCGCGACCGGGGCGTACGACCACGCCACCCGGGCGGCCGTGCAGGATCTGCAGGCGCTGCACGGCCTGCCCCGCAACGGCAAGCTCAGCACGAGCACGTGGTGCGCTGTCGTCGGCGGGTCGGTCCGCCAGTCGTTCCGGCACCGCTGAGCGGGGGTGGCGGTGCGGGCGTCCCCGCACCGCCACCGGGCCTGCCACCAGCGCGGTGGCGCGGCCGGGGCGGTTTGGCGCACGGCGCGGGCGGAAAGACTGCCGGTATGAGATGGGCCCGTCGAGCCGTACCCGCTGTCGCCGCCGCCGTCGCGGCGCTCGCCGCGCGGGATCTGATCCAGCGCGACCACGCGCTGCTGCGCAACTTTCCGGTGCTCGGTCGCGCCCGTTACCTGTTGGAGGCGATCGGGCCGGAGCTTCGGCAGTACATCGTGGCCGGCAACGACGAGGAGCGACCGTTCACCCGTGACCAGCGCCGCTGGGTGTACGCGTCGGCCAAGCAGGAGAACAACTACTTCGGCTTCGGCACGGACAACGACATCGAGCACACCCGCGGTTATCCGATCATCAAGCACCGCACCTTCGGCCGGGCGGTGCCGCCGTCGACCCCGACCGCCGGGCACGACGTACGGTTGCCCTGCGCGAAGGTGCTCGGCGCGGCCCGGGGGCGAGCCCGTGCCTTCCGCCCGGAGTCGGTGGTCAACATCTCCGGGATGAGCTTCGGGTCGCTCTCCGGCAACGCGGTCACCGCGCTGAACAAGGGGGCCGCGCTCGCTGGCTGTCTGCAGAACACCGGCGAGGGCGGCCTGTCGCCGTACCACCGCAACGGTGGTGAGTTGGTCTTCCAACTCGGCACTGCGTACTTCGGCTGCCGGGACGAGCACGGCCGGTTCAGCCTGGACCGGCTGAAGGACCTGGTCGCCGGCGCGCCCGTGCGGGCCTTGGAGATCAAGCTCAGCCAGGGCGCCAAGCCGAGCCTCGGTGGGTTGCTGCCCGGGGCGAAGGTGTCCGCCGAGATCGCCGCCACCCGGGGCATCCCGGCTGGTGCGGACTGCGTCAGCCCTTCCCGGCACGCCGAGTTCTCCGACTGCGACAGTCTGCTCGACTGGGTGGAGCTGCTGGCCGCCGAGACGGGCCTGCCGGTCGGCATCAAGTCGGCAGTCGGCGACCTGGGCTTCTGGCGGGAGTTGGCGACCCTGATGCGCGACACCGGTCGGGGTGTGGATTTCGTGACGGTCGACGGCGGCGAGGGTGGCACCGGCGCCGCACCGCTGATCTTCAGCGACTCCGTGTCGCTCCCGTTCCAGCAGGGCTTCTCCCGGGTCTACACGGTCTTCGCCGAGCACGACCTGCACGAGCGGGTGGTCTTCGTCGGTGGCGGCAAACTCGGCCTGCCGGACAACGCCGTCGTGGCGTTCGCGCTCGGCTGCGACATGGTCAACGTCGGTCGGGAGGCGATGCTGTCGATCGGCTGCATCCAGGCCCAGAAGTGCCACACCGACACCTGCCCCACCGGCGTGGCGACGCAGAACGCCTGGCTGTCCCGAGGCCTGGACCCGGCGTTGAAGTCGGTCCGGGCGGCCAACTACCTCCGGACGTTGCGCCGCGACCTGACCAAGGTCGCCGAGGCCTGCGGGGTGGAACACCCCGGCCTGATCGGCACGGACGCCGTGGAGATCCTGGACGGCCGCACCGGCTCCACCCCACTGCACGAGGTGTACGGCTATCAGCCGCACTGGGGGCTGCCCTCGCCCACCGACCAGGCGGAGATCGTTCGACTGATGGCGCCAGAGGGACCGCGGGGCGGCAGCGCCCCGCCCTCGGCGACCGCCGTCGGGTGAGCCACCCCCACCGCCAAGTCTTCGCGATCTTGCACTTACTGTCGCGACAAAGAGCGGCACTCTGGGCATATCGGCGACCGAAACTGCAAGATCGGCGCGGGCGGGGTGGGGTGGGGTGGGGGGGTGGGGTAAAGGCGTGGAGTCATTGTCTGTCGTGCCCTATCGTGGCGCGGTGCTGATCAGACGCGAGACATCCGCCGACGTCGATGCCATCCGGGCGGTACATGCCGCCGCCTTCGCCAAGGCCACGGGCGACGGCGCGGCGGTCGAGGCAACGCCCGGCCAGGCCACGCCCACCCAGGCCACGCCCGTCGAGGCGACGCTTGTCGACGCGCTGCGCGCCGACGAGGGCTGGCTGCCCGCGTACTCCCTGGTGGCGACCGACTCGGACGGCAGGGTGGTGGGGCACGTGGTGGCCACCCGCGGCCGGGTGGCCGGTGAGCCGGTCGCGCTGGGCCTGGGCCCGCTCGGGGTGCTGCCGGAATGGCAGCGGCGCGGCGTCGGCAGCGCGTTGATGCACGCGGTGCTCGGCGCGGCCGACGCCCGTGACGAGCCGCTCGTCGTGCTGCTCGGGCACCCCGACTACTACCCGCGCTTCGGGTTCCGACCTGCCGTCGAGGTGGGTGTCACCCCGCCGCAGCCATGGGGTCCGCAGTACTTCATGGCCCGACCGATGAATGCCTGGCGCGAGTCGATCCGGGGCGAGTTCCGCTACGCGTCCCCGTTCGACGACCTGTGATCGCACCGCGTATCCGCCGGCGGCGCGCCACCGACCTCGACGGATGTGTAGCGGCGCTCGCCCAGGTCCACCGGGTCGACAGATATCCGCTGAACTGGCCCGCCGACCCGAACCGCTGGCTGCGCGAACCACACCCGGCACGCGCCTGGGTCGCCCTCGCCGGTGACGCCGGCTCGGACGCCGGCGCTGGCGCTGACATCGGCACCGGCGCTGACACCGGCGCGGCAGTTGTCGGGCACGTCGCGGTGCACCGGCTGCCCGGCCCGGCGAACGGGCTGCCCGCCCGACCGACGGCCGAGGTCGCTCGCCTCTTCGTCGTGCCGGCCGCCAGAGGGTTGGCGCTGGGCGGCGCACTACTGGAGCGGGCACGGCAGTGGGCGAGCGCGCGCGGGACCGATCTGGTGCTCGACGTGACCACCGGCGACCCCGCGGCCATCGCCCTCTACGAGCGCTCCGGGTGGCGGTGCACCGGCACCAGCACCGCACCATGGACCGCTCCGGACGGCAGCCCGGTGTCGCTACGGCACTACGCGCTGCGCTCCGACGCCACCCCGGCCATCGCCGCCAGGCGGCGGGCGAGCAGGCCGGCGGCCTCGCGCAACTCCGGCGGCTCCAACACCTCCACCTCGTAATCCAGGCGTGCGAGGTGCGCGGCCAGCCAGTCCAGGTTCTCCCCGCCCACGACCAGCACGCACCACCCGTCGCGGTCGTCCTCGACACGCCCCACCTGGGGCGGCACCAACGCCCGTACCCGGTCGGGCTGGGCGTGCACCCGCGCGCGGGCCACATACCGGTACGGCGCCCCGGTCACCGACCGCTGCACGAAGGCGACCGGATCCGGGTGGTCGCGCGCCCGGAACCGCCACGTCGTCGCCACCGCGTCGCCCATCCGGTCCAGCCGGAACGTACGCCAGTCGTCGCGGTCGACGTCCCAGGCCATCAGATACCAGCGGCGACCTGTCGTGACCATCCGGATCGGCTCGACGGTCCGCTCATTCTCCCCGCCGTCGCGGGCGGCGTAGCTGAACCGGACCCGCACGGCGTCGCGACAGGCCCGTGCGAGAGTCACCAGCAACTCCGCGTCGATCTCGGCCACCGGACCGAGCAGAGTCTCCGTGGCACCGTGCACGGCCCGTACCTCGGCGCGCAGCCGCGACGGCATCACCTGGTCGAGCTTCGCGAGCGCGCGCAAGGCCGCCTCGCCCGCACCGGCGACCGTGCCGCCCGAGGCGAGCCGCAGGGAGACCGCGGTCGCGATCGCCTCCTCGTCGTCGAGGAGCAGCGGCGGCAGCCGGGTGCCCGCGCCGAGTTGGTAGCCGCCGCCCACGCCCGCCGTCGCGTGCACGGGATAGCCGAGCACCCGCAGACGCTGCACGTCGCGGCGCACACACCGGCTGGTGACCCCCAACTCGGCAGCGAGCTCGGTGGCCGTCCAGGACGGTCGCCGTTGCAGCAGCGCCAGCAGCCGAAGAACCCGCTCGGTGGTCGCCTCGACGCTCATGCGCCGATCGTTGCACGAATAGCGGAACGACCCTGTCCGCTATTCGCGAGAGGCTTCAGATCATGACCGACAAAGACCAGGACACAGGGAGCTGACATGGCCCGCGACATACAGATCACGTTCGACTGCGCCGACCCGGGCGCGCTGGCGACCTTCTGGGCCGAGGCGCTCCGCTACCAGGTGCAGGCGCCCCCCGGAAACTTCGAGTCGTGGGACCAGGCGCTGGAGGCGATGGGTGTGCCGCCGGAGAACCGCAACGACGCGTCGGCGGTGGTCGACCCCGACGGCTCGGGGCCCCGGCTGTTCTTCCAGCGGGTGCCGGAGCCCAAGCAGGTCAAGAACCGCGTACACGTCGATGTGCGGGCCGCTCCCGGGCTGGAGGGGGACGAGCGGATGGCGGCCCTGGAGGCGGAGGCGGACCGGCTCATCGGGCACGGGGCCACAAGGCTCAGCCGGCACGAGCCCGCTCCCCCGCTGGGGGCCGGCCACCTCATCATGGCCGACCCCGAGGGCAACGAGTTCTGCCTGGACTGAACCGGGCGTTCACCCAGCTCACCGCGGTCGTCGCCGGGCGCCATGCGAACATGTGTACGTGTCGTCCGGCGCCCACATCCTGCACGCCGACCTGGACGCGTTCTACGCGTCGGTCGAGCAGCGTGACGACCCACGCCTGCGTGGGCGGCCGGTCATCGTCGGCGAAGGCGTGGTCCTCGCGGCCAGCTACGAGGCGAAGGCACGGGGCGTACGCAGCGCGATGGGTGGCCAACAGGCGCGCCGGCTGTGTCCGAACGCGATCGTGGTGCCGCCGCGCATGTCGGCGTACACGGCGGCCAGCCGCGCGGTCTTCGAGATCTTCCGACAGACCACCCCACTTGTCGAGGGGCTCTCCATCGACGAGGCGTTCCTGGACGTGGGTGGCCTGTGGCGGCTGGTCGGGTCGCCGGCCGAGATCGCCGAGCGGCTGCGCCGGGAGGTGTGGGCACGGGTCCACCTGCCGATCACGGTGGGGGTGGCCCGCACGAAGTTCCTGGCGAAGGTGGCCAGTGGCGTGGCCAAGCCGGACGGGCTGCTGGTGGTCGCACCGGACGCCGAGTTGGCGTTCCTGCACCCGCTGCCGGTCGAGCGGCTGTGGGGCGTCGGCCCGGTCACCTCGGCGACGTTGCGGGAGCACCGGATCCGCACCGTCGGCGAGGTGGCCCGGCTGGGCGAGGCCGCGTTGGTGTCACTGCTCGGGTCGGGCGCCGGGCGGCACCTGCACGCGTTGGCGCACAACCGCGACCCCCGCTCGGTGCAGGTCGGCCGCCGTCGCGGTTCGATGGGCGCGCAACACGCGCTGAGCCGTACGCCGCATGACCCGGCGGAGTTGGACGCCATCCTCGCCGGTCTGGTCGATCGGGTCTCGCGGCGGATGCGGGGCGCCGGGCGGGCCGGACGCACGGTGATGCTGCGGCTACGTTTCGGCGACTACACCCGGGCGACCCGATCGCACACGGTGGGCAAGGCGACCGCCGACACGACGCCGCTGCTCGCTGCCGCGCGGGCGCTGCTCCGGGCCGCACTGACCGAGATCGATCGTCGTGGTGTGACGCTGATCGGTGTCTCGGTGGGCAATCTGGACGACAACCCGGTGCAGCCGGAGCTGCCGTTCCACCGCGACCCGGGCGCGGAGCTGGATGCGGCGGTGGACGCGGTCCGCAACCGGTTCGGATCGGCGGCGCTCACCCGCGCGGTGCTGCTGGGCCGGGACCCGGGCGTGGAGATGCCGCTGCTGCCGGATTGACCGATCTGCGTGCGGCGTCCCGGCGCCCGCTGCGACCGGAGACACATCACAGCAGGTCGGCGGTTTAACCCGCGGCTGACGGGTGACCCTTGTGGGGTACAGCCTGACAAGGGGGGACCGCAATGTCCGACGACGACACCAGCAACCGACCAAGCCGCAGCGCCGAGCGCCCGCACGACGTGACCGACCCGCTGCTGTGGCAGCTGGCGATCGACGTGCTCAGTGCCCACGAGCCGGACGACGAGGGTCACTGCCGCAACCTCCAGTGCGCCGGGCAGTCCTGGCCGTGCGCGGCCCGCAACGGCGCCGAGCAGTCGCTGCGGCTGGCCCGCAGCACTCCCGACTCGGTCGAGATGACCATCGACGGCGACGACAGCGACGAGGGCGCCGCGGGCTGGCCCGGTGAGAGCGCCGCACCCCGCTGGGGCTGGAACGCCGGCCCGGTCGCGTCGCACCGGGGACCGAAGGCGTCCGCCTCCGCGGCGTGACGGCGTTCCCCCGGGTACGAACGCGTGGGCTGATCCGCACCACACGCACGAACGCTCGGCCGGTGACCCGGCCGAGCGTTCGACCGTGGTGACGGGGCCACGCCGTTCAGCTCTCGTGGCGAAGCCACGCCGTTCAGCTCTCGTGGCGAAGCCACGCCGTTCAGCTCTCGTGGCGAAGCCACGTCACGATGCGCCGTAGCAGGTCCACGTGCCCCGGCGACTCGTACGACCGGGCGTCGTGACCGAGCGCGTCGTAGACGACCCGGCTGCTCCCGATGGTGCGCGCCCAGACGAGCGGGTGGGTGGCGCCGCCCTCGTCGTGGACGTAGAGGGTGTCGACGTCGACGCCGTCGAGCAGCTCCAGGTCGGTGTAGCGCTCGTCGTAGACCTCGAAGTCCCCTAGACCGGTAGTGATCGGATGCTCGGCGTCGGTGCGTCGGATGAGGGTCGACCCGATCGGCGGGTGGAAGGTCCGGCCGCGGTCCCAGGCGGCCCCGACCGTGGACCGCCAGGTCGCGAGCTGGGGAAACGCGATAGTCGCGCTGTGCAGGGCGAGCAGGCCGCCGCCACCGGCCAGGAAGTCGTCGAGGACACGGCCGAACTCCTCGTCCTCCGCGATCGCTGTGGTGCGGTTGGCGCTGGCGTTCACCACCAGCAGGCGGGCGCCGTCGAGTGCGGTCGCGAGTTTGTCGACGGTGGTCACGATCGCCACCTGGCCGTCGTCGCCGACGAGGTCGGCGACCGCCGCGCTCGTCTCGGCCAACGGGTGCCAGGGATCGGCGTGCGGGCCCTCTCCGCTGAAGATCACAGTGTCGATCGGCATGACCGCGCTCCGTCCATCATTTGGAAGATTTTCGAAATCACGAAACCAAAGCTAGCATGGCGTCCATGAGAGCCCTGCATCATCCCGACCTCGCCTCGGTCGACCTCGCCACCGTGCTCGGCGCCCTCGCCGATCCGGTGCGGCTGAGTGTCGTACGACAGTTGGCGCAGGCCGGCGGGGTCGTCTGCGGCAAATTCGACGCGTTGTCCGAGGTGAGCATGTCCACGCTGTCGCATCACCTGAAGGTGCTGCGCGCAGCCGGTGTCCTCCGCGTCACGCCGAACGGCAGCTTCCGCCGCCACGAACTACGCGCGGACGAGATCAATCACAGGTTTCCCGGCCTTCTCCCCGCGATCATCGCCAACCTCGACCTGCCCGCACCGGTGGGAGCGCCCGCATGAGCGACACCGCACCGACCGGGCAGAGCGGGCCACGAACCCTGGGCCTGTCCGCCGACGAGGTCCTGAGCACGACCCGCGCCGTCCGCAAGCGCCTCGACCTGGGACGCCCGGTCCCCCGTGACGTGATCGAGGACTGCCTGCGCCTCGCGCTTCAGGCACCCAGCGGCCGTAACAGGCAGCGCTGGGACTTCGTCTTCGTCGAGGACCCGCAGACCCGGGCCGCCGTCGCCCGGCTGTGGCGACTCGGCCTGATGGCGCCGCCACCGGCGTCGGGCGGCACCGGGCCGGCCTTCAGCCGGATGGACTTCGCCTCCGCGCAGTGGGGCCGGATCGCCGGCAGCCTGCAGCACCTCGCGGACCACCTGCACGAGGTCCCGTTGCTGCTCATCCCCTGTCTGCGGGTCGAGTCCCGCGCCGAATTGGCAACCGTACGCGGGCAGGCCGGGGCCTGGGGTTCGGTCATCCCCGCGTTCTGGAGTTTCCTGCTGGCCGCCCGGGAACGCGGGCTCGGCACCGCGTGGACCACGAGCCACCTCAGCTACGAACGGGAGATGGCCGACCTGCTCGGCATCCCCTACGACACCGTCGTGCAGGTGGCGCTCACCCCGGTGGCCTACACCCTGGGCACGGACTTCAAGCCCGGCCCGCGGGCCGACGCGGACGCGTTCGCCCACTGGAACGGCTGGTAGCGCCGCCGCACCCCAGCGACGGCGACGAGCAACAGGGCCAGGCACAGACCCGGAAACCAGTCCCCGGTACGCGAGTAGACGGTGCTCCATCCGGTCGTGGGAGCGGCCGTGACCAGCAGCTCCGCGTCACCGGCGGTGGTCGTCTCACCCACCGTTCTACCGCCGGGGTCGGTGACCGTCAGCCGACCGAGCGCGGCGGCGCGGACCACGGTGAGCCCGTTCTCCACACCCCGCACCAGGGCCATCCGGCCGTGCAGCCAGCCGTCGGAGGTGAAGTCCAGGGCGGGAACGAGCAACACCGACGCGCCCGCCGCCCGATACCGCCGGACCAGGTCGGGATAGTCGAGGTCCTTGCAGATCGCGACCCCGAACCGTCCCTGCACGAGCGCCTCGTCACCCGGTGTCATCCAGTCCTCCAGGCCGGGGACCAGGTGTTGTTTGGTGTACGTGGTGATCGTCCCGTCCGGGTCCAGCACCAGCGCGACGTTGTGCGCCGTGCCGGCCCGCCACAGCACCGCGCCGACGACCACCCGGGCCTCGGTCTGCCCGAGCGCGTCCACGAGCAGGGGAAGCGTCGTGTCCGTCACGGCGAACACCTTCTCCGGCAACACGACGACACGCGCTCCCTGGTCGACCAGACCCGCGACCCGCGGACCATAGCGGGTGAGCAGGTCCCGCCCGGCCGGTTCGTCGATCGGGAGCCCGTCCTCGGGCTGCCACAGGGCGACCAGGCCGACGGTCAGCGGCGCGGCCGGTTCCAGGGAGCGGCTCAGTGACCAGGCCGACCACGTGCCGACGCCGACCAGGAGGGCCAGCAGGCAGGCGAGGGCAGGGCGTGGGTTGTCGAGCCGGCCGACGCGGGTCGGGAGTGCCACGCCGAGCAGGGCGGCGAGGGCGATCGGGACGGCGAGCAGCAGGTAGGTGACGCCCCAGACGCCGGTGAGGGCGGTCCACTGGATGACCGGGCGGACGTCGGCCTGCGTGTAGGCGAGACTCCACCACGCGCCGTTCGGGAGCAGGCGGGACGCGCCGTACTCGCCAAGCACCCACAGCGACGGCACGGCGAGGACCGCGGTCACGGTCCGCCCGCGCAGCAGCAGCACCCGGGCGAGCAGGACCGTGCCGCTCGCCAGGCCGAGGCCGAGGCCGAGCACACCGGCCACCGCGGGCACCGGTAGGCGCAGGGTGTCGAGGTAGTACCCCACCAGGCCGAGCTGACCGATCGACCAGGCGAGGATCGTCGCGCCGAGCGCGGTCCTCGGGCGTACCCGCACCGAGGCGAGGATCAGCGGAATCGGGGCGAGCCAGGTCAGCGCGGCGACGGGGTGCAGCCCGGAGCCGCCGAGCCAGAGCAGGCCGCTGAGGAGTGCGGCGACGATCGTCATCATGCGTCGAATCGTGCGGGCCGAGGCGGCGGGGGCGGATCGCCGTACGAGCCGGGTGTGATCTGGTCCCGTGGAGGGAGGCGCGTAGGCGCCGGGCCGGACGATACTGCCGACGTGAAGCGGTACGTCAATCTCGCCGTCACCGTGGCCGCCGTCGCCGCGACCGTACTGCCCGCGCTGGCCGGCGGTCCACGCGCCTGGTGGGTGCTGCCGCTCGCGGTCGCCTCGTCGGTGCCGGTGCTGTGGCGCGACCGCGCGCTGATCCCCGTCGCCGTCGTCGTGGGCGTCGCCACGACCGTCTCGGCCACGCTCGGCGCGCCCCCGCTGTTGCCGGTCGGCCCGCTCGTCTGCCTCTACACGTTCGCGGCGCGGTCCTCGCTGCCGATCCGCCTGCTCGGCGTCGTGCTCACCGCGGCCGGGCTGGTGGTGTCACTGCTGCATCCACACCCGGACGTGGAGGTGCTGCGGTACCTGTCGGTCGCCTACGTCTTCTCCTACGCCCTCGGCACCAGCGCCCGCGCCCGCCGCACCCAGGCCACCGCCCTCGCCGAACGCGATCGTCGCGTCGCCGGTGAGCGGGCGGCGGCCGTGCTGCGCGAACGCACCCGCATCGCCCACGACCTGCACGACATCCTCACCCACGCGGTCGGCGTCATGATCGTGCAAGCCGAGGCGGGGCCGCTGCTGGTCCGTCCCCACCCGGACCGCGCCGACGCCACGTTCGCCACGATCGCCTCCACCGGCCGCGACGCGGTCGTCCAACTCCGCCGCGCGGTCGGCAGCCTGCGCGAGCCCGCCGACCACCCCCTCGACCAACCGGGCCTGGCCCACCTCGGCGCCCTCGTCGAACGCGTCCGCGCCACCGGGCTGGACGCCGTCCTCACCGTCGCGGCCGGACCGTCGGAGCCCGTGCGCGGAGAGCGGTCCGAGCCGCCGGCCGGACCCGCCCGCGGGGTGCTTGTCGAACCGCCCGCGGACGTCGGGGTCGCCGCCTACCGGATCGTGCAGGAGTCCCTGACAAACGTGGTCCGCCATGCGGGGGCGGGGTCGGTCCGCGTCCTGCTGGACCACACGGCGGAGGCGCTTACCGTCTCGATCACCGATGACGGCCACGGTGACCGGGCCTCCGGCGTCGACCGGCCCGGGTACGGGATCGTCGGTATGCGCGAGCGGGCCCAGGCCTGCGGTGGAACCCTGCGCACCGGTCCCGCCGAGGACGGCCGCGGCTTCACCGTCACCGCCACCCTGCCCCTACCGGCGGTGGCCTGATGGCGGCAGTCGCCAGGCGTCGTCCGACGCCGGTGTGGTGCTGATGCTGCGCGTCGTGCTCGCCGACGATCAGGACCTGTTCCGGGCCGGGTTCGCGACGATCCTCGGCGCCGAGCCGGACATCGAGGTGGTCGCCGAGGCCGCCGACGGCGCGGGGGCCGTGCGTGCCGCCCTCGAACACCTACCCGACGTCGTCCTGATGGACATGCGGATGCCCGTCCTCGACGGCGTCGCCGCGACCCGTCAGGTGTGCGCCCGTACGCCGAGCCGGGTCCTGGCCCTGACCATGTTCGACACCGACGACTACCTGTACGCGGCGCTGCGTGCCGGTGCCAGCGGCTTCCTGCTCAAGGACGTCCCCCGGGCCGACCTGGTGAACGCGGTACGCGTGGTCGCCGCCGGCGACGCGTTACTCGCCCCCGGCGTCACGGCACGGGTGATCGGTGAACTGCACAGGCGCGGTCACCCGGATCCGGCTCGGGCCGCCGCGGTGACCGCCCTGACCGCTCGCGAGACGGACGTACTGCGCCTGATCGCGGCCGGTCTGTCCAACGCCGAGATCGCCGCCCACCACCACCTGAGCGAGCACACGGTGAAGACGCACGTCGGCAACGTGCTCGCCAAACTGCACCTGCGCGACCGGGCCCAGGCGGTGATGATCGCCTACGAGTCCGGCCTGGTGATCCCCGGCCAGTGACGGCGGCGGAGTAAGCCCACGATGCGGTGGCGCAGGCGGGGCAAGCCGCGCTCAGCGGAACAGGTCGGCGTTCTCGACCACCCAGTCATCGACGTCGCGTGGTGGGCGGCCAATGATCTCGTGCACGGCCGGCCGTTGGTCGAGCGTCCACGCGGTGAGTTCGGCGAGCCGCGCCCCGTACTCCTCGAGCGCGTACAGCGTCACGTCGATGCCGCTGTCGGGCCAGCCGCCACGCCGCCACCTCGCGCGGCTTTCGCCGGGCGCCACCCCGACGGCTGCGATGTCGCGGCCGATGGCTCTGGCGATGCTCGCCACCCGCGAGCGGCTGCTGATCGGCAGACCGACCGCCTCCAGTACGGCGCCGACGTGGTCGTCGACGCGCAGCGCCGCCATCGCGACCGCGGCGAGGTCGTCCTCGTGGATGAAGGGGTAGTGGCCGCCGTCCAGAAACGCCTCCCGTACGACACCATCGCCCCGGATCATCTCCGGCCAGTCCGACCCCGTCGCCGGATAGGTGCCCTCGATCATCGCCCCCAGCACCGCCGACGGGCGGATGTGCGTCCATTCCATCCCCGAGCACTCGGCGGCCCGCTCGATGGCCAACCAGAACCACGTCTCCGGCGGATGGTCCTCTTCGTACTCCGGCCCGTGCGAGGACAGCACGACGACGCGTCGCACACCGGCATTCCGGGCGGCCTCCAGGGCATCCCGCACCGTCGTCGGGACGGCTCCAGCGAGAAAGACGCCGTCGACGCCGTCGAAGACCTCGGCGTACTCGATCGGGCGGGTGATGGATCCCTCGACGACCTCGACCCCGTCGGGCCAGTCATCGGTCTGGCCGGGCTCGGCGAGAACCCGCACCCTGTCGCCGGCACCCAGCAGTTGCCGAGCCAGGTTCCGCCCGACGATCCCGGTGGGGCTGCTGCCGGCATCTTTGCGGGCGTTGACCGCAGTCAACAGGCGCAGCCGAGCGTGCGACGGATTAGAAGGTCGAGTGTGCACAAACACGGCAAGACTCCCAGCAGGAAAGCGGAGATCTTGCGCCTCCCACTGGCCGGGAGGGTGCGGACCCTGAGGCCGCCAACATTACCAGCGCCCGCACCAGCCGACCTGGCAGGCGGGTTACAGGGTGCGGGCCAGTCGGTCGGCGAGCGTCCGGGTGAAGCGGGCCGGGTCGGTCAGCTCGCCGCCCTCGGCGAGCACCGCCAGGCCGTAGAGCAGCTCGGCGGTCTCGGTCAGGGCGGTGGGGTCGGTGCCCTGCTCGTGGGCCTTGCGCAGCCCGGAGACGAGCGGGTGGCCGGGGTTGATCTCCAGGATCCGCTTGGTCGCGGGGATCTCGTGCCCCATCGCCCGGTACATCTTCTCCAGGGTTGGGGTGAGGTCGTGGGCATCGCCGACGACACAGGCCGGTGAAGTGGTCAGCCGGGACGACAGGCGGACCTCCCGGACGCTGTCGGTCAGGGTGGTGCCCAGCCAGTCCAGCAGCCCGGCGAACTCCTGTCGCTGCTGCTCGCGCTCGGCCTCGGCCTGCTGCTTCTCCTCGTCGGTGTCCAGGTCGATCTCGCCCTTGGCGATCGAACGCAGCGGACGGCCGTCGTACGTGCCGACCCGCTCGACCCACACCTCGTCGACCTGGTCGGTGAGCAGCAGGACCTCGTGGCCCTTGGCCCGGAACGCCTCCAGGTGCGGAGAGTTCTCGATGGCGGCCCGCGACTCGCCGGTGGCGTACCAGATGTCGCTCTGGCCGTCCTTCATCCGGGACACGTAGCCGGCCAGGTCGGTGGGCTCGGCCGGGTCGTGGGTGGAGGCCACCGACAGGATGTCCAGCAGCGTGTCGCGGTTGTCGGTGTCGTCGATCAACCCTTCCTTGACCACGGCGCCGAACTCGGTCCAGAAGGTGCGGTAACGCTCGGCGTGGTTGGCCTTCAGGTCCTTGACGGTGGAGAGGATCTTCTTGACCAGGCGGCGGCGGACGATCTGGATCTGCCGGTCCTGCTGGAGGATCTCCCGGGAGATGTTCAGCGACAGGTCGTGCGCGTCGACCACACCCTTGACGAAGCGCAGGTAGGTGGGGACCAGCGCCTCGCAGTCGTCCATGATGAACACGCGCTTGACGTAGAGCTGGACGCCCCGGCGGCCCTGCGGGGAGAACAGGTCCAGCGGGGCGTGGCTGGGCAGGAAGAGCAGCGCCTCGTACTCGAAGGTGCCCTCGCCCTTCATGTGCACGACCTCGAGCGGGTCGGCCCAGTCGTGGCTGACGTGCTTGTAGAACTCGTTGTACTCGGTGGCGTCGACCTCGTCGCGGGGCCGCGCCCAGAGCGCCTTCATCGAGTTGAGGGTCTGCACCTCGCTGGTGGCGGGGGCGTCGTCGGTGCCGGGGCGCTCGACGGTCATCCGGATCGGCCAGGCGATGAAGTCGGAGTAGCGCTTGACGATCTCCCGGACGGTCCACTCGGCGGTGTAGTCGTGCAGGTTGTCCTCGGTGTCGACCGGCTTGAGGTGCAGGGTGACGGTGGTGCCCTGCGGCGCCTCGTCGACCGCCTCGATCGAGTACGTGCCCTCGCCGCTGGACTCCCACCGGGTGCCGCCGGTCTCGCCGGCCTTGCGGGTCAGCAGGGTGACCCGGTCGGCGACCATGAACGCGGCGTAGAAGCCGACGCCGAACTGGCCGATCAGGTCCTGCTTGGCGTGGGCGTCGGCGGACTCGCGCAGCTGGCGCAGCAGCTCGGCGGTGCCGGACTTGGCGATGGTGCCGATCAGCGCGACGACCTCGTCGCGGGTCATCCCGATGCCGTTGTCCCGCACGGTGAGGGTGCGGGCGTCCCGGTCGATCTCCAGGGCGACGTGCAGGTCGTCGGTGTCGGCGACGAGGTCCTTGTCGACGAGCGTGGCCAGCCTCAGCTTGTCCAGCGCGTCGGACGCGTTCGAGATGAGTTCCCGCAGGAAGACGTCCTTGTTCGAGTAGATCGAGTGGACCACCAACTGGAGCAGCTGACGCGCCTCGGCTTGGAACTCCAACGTCTCGGCCTGATTGCTCACACCGTCTCCCTTCTCGGCTCGTACGGAGGTTCGCGGAAAGGATACGAGTCGTCACCGGCCGCGTGGTGACCGCATCCCCGTCGTATTCCCGATCGGGACGGGCCGACTTCGTGAGATAGCTGACTTTGGTATACAGAAGTCAGGTGGGATAGCGTCATCACCATGAAGATCGCAGGAAGCACCGCCCTCGTCACCGGCGCCAACCGTGGCTTCGGCCGGCACCTGGCCGCCGAACTCCTCGCCCGGGGCGCCACCGTCTACGCCGGCGCCCGTAACCCGGACACCGTCGACCTGCCCGGCGTGACGCCGGTGCGCCTTGACATCACCGACCCCACCTCGGTCGCCGCCGCCGCCAAGCTGGCCGGCGACGTCCAGCTCTTGATCAACAACGCCGGAATCGAGACCGGCACCGATCTGCTCGAAGGCGACCTGGACCTGGTCCGGCTGGAGCTGGAGACCCACTACTTCGGCAACCTGTCGATGATCCGGGCGTTCGCTCCGATCATCGCGGGCAACGGCGGTGGGACGATTCTCAACGTGCTCTCCGCGCTGTCCTGGGTGAACTTTCCGGCCGTCGGCGCGTACGGCGCCGCCAAGTCGGCCGAGTGGGCGATGACAAACGCGCTGCGCGTCCAGCTCGCCGAGCGGGGGGTGCGGGTCGCCGGCCTGCACGTCGGTTACATGGACACCGACATGGCCGCCGGGGTCGACGCCCCGAAGTCCGACCCGGCCGTGATCGCCCGGATCGGGGTGGACGGCATCGAGGCCGACGCGTACGAGATCGTCACCGACGAGACCAGCCGTCAGGTGCAGGCCGGGCTGGCCGGCGGCGTCGCCGCGCTCTACCCGCAACTCCCCTGACCCATGGCGCAGCATGACCACGCACGGGCCGCCGCCGGCTCTCCGGCGGCGGCCCGCTGCTTGCGGGTACGCGGTCAGCTCGCCAGCAACGTCACGTCGTCGAGCACGAAGCTGGTCTGCAACGACGAGTCCTCGGTGCCGGTGAACCGCAGCGTCACCGTCTGCCCGGCGAACCCGGCCACGCTGAAGCTGCGCTGGGTGTAGCCGGCGGCGGCGTTGAGATTCGAGTACGTCGCGAGCGTGGTCGAACCCACCTGCACGGTGAGCCGGTCGTACGCCGTGGAGCCGGTGGTCTCGGCGGTGTCGATGTGCAGCCAGAAGGACAGCGTGTAGCTGGCGCAGCCGGCCGGCACGGTCACCGACTGGTAGAGGCTCTCGGTGCGGGTGCTGCCGTTGCCGTTGAGCCACGCCTTGTACGACCCGGTCCGGGCCGGCTGGCCGCTGGCGTTGGTGATCACCCCGGAGGACGCGGTCCACGGCGTGCCGCCGCTCTCGAAGCCGCCGTTGCCGACCACCTGACCACCGGAACAGCTCGGGGTGCCGCCGCCGACGGCGAGCTGCCACAGCGCGTACGCGACGCCGTCGGCCGCCCGGTTCAGCACCGTGGCGCTGACGTTCGCCGTGGTGTCGCAGGAGCGGTGGTAGCACGGGTCGTACGCGGAGTTGGCGGTGCCGCCCCACTTGGCCGCCTGCGAGCTGGTCTTGCGGGCGCTCGCGCCGGCCGCGTAACCCGAGGTCGGGATGCCGGCCTGCTGGAAGTAGTAGTCGTCGGAGCGACCCTGTCCCTCGACGTTCTCCTCCGGCGAGAGGCCCAACGAGTCCCAGTACGCCTTCAGCGGCGCCGCCGTGGTCGAGCTGACCCGGTTGATGAAGTAGCCGCCGTTGACCGAGCCGACCATGTCGAAGTTGTAGTAGCCCTTGATATATCCGCGCTGGGTGCTGCTCAGCGAGTTGACGTAGAACCGGGAGCCGTTGAGCCCCTGCTCCTCGTCGGTCCACCAGGCGAACCGGACCTTCTTCGTCATTGTCGGGTTCTGCGCGGCCAGGACCAGCGCGTTCTCCAGCAGTGTCGCCGAGCCGGTGCCGTTGTCGTTGATGCCCGGACCGGCCGAGACGCCGTCCAGGTGCGCGCCGAACATGACGACCTGGTCGGTCGGGCCGCCCGGCCACTCCGCGATCAGGTTGTTCGAGGGGTACCTGCAACTGGAGCAGTACTGCTCGCTGACGGTGTAGCCGGCCGACTGCAACCTGGTCTTGACGTAGCTGAGGGAGGCGGTGTAGCCGGCCGAGCCGGCCCGGCGGTTGCCGCCGTTGCTGCTGGCGATGGCGTTGAGCTGGGTCAGGTGGGCCTGGACGTTTGTGACGGAGATGTCCGGTGCGGCCACCGCGGCGGCGGACACGGCGATCGGCCGGGCCACTGTCGCGGTGGTGGGCGACGCGGTCACCGGCTGGGCGGCCAGCGTCACCGTCATCCCGGCGAACACGGCGAGCGCGACACCCGCGCTCAGCGTTCTGCCTCTCATGGGGGCTCCTCGGGGGTTGGAGAGATACCCGAGACACTTACAGATATCGATGTTGCGAGCATCGGTCGTTCGTCCCGAACCGCCGCCGCTTCGACGGTAGGTACCGGCGTCGGCACAGGTGAGTAGAGGTGTCAGGATGGGTAGGTAACGCCAGCAGGGGTCGTCGGGCCCGGAACGGGGGCTTGCGATGGGGCCGGATCAAGCGTGACGGGACCCGGCATCGACCTGTTCACCGGTGGTGGTGACACCGGCCGGCTGATGGCAGAGCTGGACTGGGCCCGCACCCCACTCGGCCCGGTGACCGACTGGCCGCAGAGCCTGCGCGCCGCGGTCCGGACGGTGCTCTCGTCCCGGTACCCCATGCTGCTGCTCTGGGGAGAGAGTTTCTCCCAGCTCTACAACGACGCGTACTCCGCGCTGATCGGCGACAAGCACCCGGCCGCGCTCGGCGACGACGTCCGGGTGACCCTGGCCGAGGGCTGGGACGTCCTCGCCCCGCTCATCGAGCAGGCCACGGTGACCGGAGTGGCCAGCTGGGTCCCCGCCCTGCGACTGCTGCTGGACCGGGCCGGCTACCGCGAGGAGGCGTACTTCAGCGTCTCGCACGCCCCGGTCCGCGACGACGACGGCCAGACCGTCGGCGTGCTCACCGTGTGCAGCGAGGTCACCGAGCAGGTGGTCGGCGAACGTCGGCTGCGACTGCTGCGCGACCTGTCCGTTCTCGGCGACGGGCGCACCGTCGACGTGCACGCCACCGGCGCCCGGCTGACCGACGCGATCGAGGGCCATCCGCTGGACGTGCCGTTCACCGCCATCTACCTGCGCGACGGCACGGTGCTGCGGCGGGTCGCCCGCACCGGCGGCGACCAGGGGTACGCGCGGGCACTACCGGACACCGTCGAGCTGGCCGACCCCGGCCCGGCCGCGGACGGGTGGGGGCTGGCAGACGCCGCGCAGGGTCGACCGACCGCGGTGTCCGACGTCGCCGACCGGCTGGCGCTGCCCGGCGGCCCGTGGGGCGACCCGGTCCGGACCGCGCTGGCACTGCCGCTGCCCTCGGGCGGCGAGGATCAGCCGCTCGGCGTCCTGCTGGCCGGGATCAGCCCCAGCCGAGGGCTGGACGAGGCGTACCGGTCCTTCTACCAGCTACTGGCCCAGCAGATCGCCGTGGCGCTGCGCAACGCCCAGGAGTACGAGCAGGAGCGGCGCCGGGTCGAGGCGCTCGCCGAACTGGACCGGGTGAAGACCGACTTCTTCGCCAACGTCAGCCACGAGTTCCGTACCCCCCTGACCCTGATCCTCGGCCCGCTCGCCGACGCCCTCACCGACGCCACGGCGCCGCTGCCGGCTGCGCAGCGGGAGCGGGTGGAAACCTCCTGGCGGAACGCCACGCGGCTGTTGACCCTGGTCAACAGCCTGCTCACCTTCTCCAGCCTGGAGGCCGGGCGGGCTCGCAGTGACGCTCGCGTGGTCGACCTGGCGGCGCTCACGGCCGAGCTCGCCAGTGTGTTCCGGGCCGCCGTCGAACGGGCCGGACTCACTCTCGAGGTGGTCTGCCCGCCGCTGCCCCGGCCGGTCACGATCGACCCGGTCAACTGGGAACGCATCGTCACGAACCTGCTGTCGAACGCCTTGAAGTACACGTTCATCGGCCGGATCCGGGTCGCCCTGGAAGCCGACGACGAGGAGATCCGCCTCACCGTCGCGGACACCGGCATCGGCATCGCCGAAGCGGACCTGCCGAAACTCTTCGAACGCTTCCACCGGGTCCGCGGCGCCCGCGCCCGCAGCCACGAGGGCACGGGCATCGGCCTGGCCCTGGCGTACGAGTTGGCCCGGCTGGAGGGCGGCGCGGTCCGGGTGACGAGCAGCGTGGGTGTCGGCAGCACGTTCACCGTGGCGCTGCCCTGGTCGGCGGCGGGCCGCACGGCGGGGAACGGGCCGTCGCCGGTCGGACGGGGCGACGCGGCGCGGGCCACCGTCGAGGAGGCGATGGGCTGGCTCACCGAGTCGGGCGGCGATCCGGCGGAGCCCGGCGACGTGTCCGGTCCGGCCGTGGACGAGCTGCTCGGCGCACGGATCCTCATCGCCGATGACAACGCCGACATGCGGGCGTACCTCAGCCGGCTGCTCACCGGGCAGGGCTGGCGGGTGCGGGCCGTCACCGACGGCCGGCAGGCCCTCGACGAGGTCCACCGCGAACGGCCGGACCTGGTCCTCACCGACGTGATGATGCCGGTGCTGGACGGCTTCGACCTGGTCCGGCGACTACGCGCGGACCCGGCGACCCGGACTCTGCCGGTGCTGGTGCTCTCCGCCCGAGCCGGTGGGCAGGCCAGCGTGGAGGGCCTCACCCTGGGCGCCGACGACTACCTGGTGAAGCCGTTCGCCGCGGCCGAGCTGGTCGCCCGGGTCCGGGCCGGCATCCGGCGGGCCCGCAGCCACCCGGTCGGCGACGTCACCGCACCGACTGTCGACACGGCGTCGGCGCGGCCCGACCCCCTCAACGCCGTCACGCCGCCCCGGACGGTCGCACCCGGGCAGGACGCGCCGGTGCTGGCGCGGGCCGCCACCGACCGGAGCGAACTGGGCGACGTCCTGGACGTCGGGTGGACCTACCCGTCCGCACCCACCTCGGCGGCGGCCATGCGCCGGGACGTCCGGCTGACGCTTGACGACCTCGACGTCGACCCGGACGTATTGGAGGATCTTCTGCTCGCCGCGTCCGAGGCGATGAACAACGCGGTCGAGCACGCGCAGCAGCCCAGCCGTCCGGAGGTGCGGGTCCGGCTCCAGGTGGGCGGCGGGCTGATCCGGATCTCGGTGCGGGACTTCGGCACCTGGCGGGACCGCCGGCCGGCGATGGACCGCGGGCGCGGCGCGTTGCTGATGAACGCCTACGGCGACGTGCGGCTGGTCTCCACCGCCGAGGGGACGACGGTGACGATCGAGCGCCGACTGGCCGACCCGGCCTGAGCGACAGGCCGGCGCGTCAGAGTCGGCGGCCGCTGGCGTCGCGGGCGATGATGCCGTCGAGCCGGTCCCCCGGGGTCAAGTGGGCCGGGTCGAACCAGAAGATCACCACCTGCTTGTCGAGAGTCCAGCGGGCCAGTTCGGCGTCGACCTGCCGGCCGTCCACCGTGCCGACGATCCGATGGGCGGGGCCGACGAAGTAACCGAAGGTCGGCGCCGACGCGGTCGACGAGCTTTCGTCGTAGCCGATCTCGTGGAACCCGAGGCTGCGGTCGGACCCCTCGACGTCGTTGACCAGGATGTCCGTGGTCAGGGCGCCATTCGGAGCCTGGCGACCGGCGGCCAGCCCGATCGTCACCTTGGGCGCACTGGGCACGGACAGCCCGATGACGTAGTACACCCGCCGGTCGGAGCCGTGCCGCACCCCGCTGTCGATGATCTGGCCCAGGGGCTTCGGGGGAGGCACGTCGCGGGCCATCGTCGGCGGTGACGTGGACTCGACCGAGTCCGGGACCGTCGGCGAGACAGCGGCCGACGGCGGAGCGACGGCGACCGGCGGTGGGCGCTCGGGTCCGGGTGGATCGCCCGGCCGCGTGACGACCCCCACCGCGACGACGGCGGCCAGCCCGGCCGCGAGCGTCGCCGCTCCCGCTCCGGCAACCCGCCGACGGGTCCGTAGCCGCCGTCCCTCGCGCAGGACCAGGTCCAGGTCGAGCACGGTCCCGGGGCGCTCGGTGGCTCGCATGGCGTCGCGGAGCAGATCCCACTCGCTCATCGGCGCGCCTCCCTGTCGGCTGTCCGGGGCGAGGCGGCGCGCAGCTTCTCCAAGGCTCGCGAGCTGGTGCTCTTGACCGTGCCCACGGATACGGCGAGTTCCCGAGCCACCTGCGCCTCCGGAAGGTCGAAGTAGTAGCGCAGCACGACGATGGCCCGCTCACGAGGGCTGAGCGCGCCGAGGATGGCGATCAACCAGCGCCGGGTGGCCACCTCGTCGGCCACGTCACCGCGCCGCTGCTCCGGCACCTCGTCGGTCGGATACTCCCGCATCGGTCGCCGCCACCCGTCGACCAGGTGGTTGACCAGGGTGCGGCGGGCGTACCCGTAGGCGTCGTCGTCGTGGATCCGTGCCCAGGACGCGTACGTGCGGACCAGAGCGGTCTGCGCGGCGTCCTCGGCCAGGTGGTGATCGCCGGTCATGAGGAACGCGGCATGCACCAGTCGCCCGGACGCCGCTCTGGCGAACTCGACGAACTCCGCGTCACCCCGCGCCACCTAGAACCCTCCCCCGTGCCACACCCCAGGGACGGGCGAGGCCGGGGAAAAGTTGAGTCCAGGTCACCTCAACTTTTTTCGGTGGTCGCCCGTCTTCTCCTCCGCGCCGCCGCCGATCGGCGGGCGAGGGGAGAGACATGTCGACGAAGGTTACCCGCCGGTGGCGTACCGCCCCGGCGGCGTTACTCCTGGTGGTGGCGCTGCTCACCGGGTGTGGGCTGCCGGCTGCCGGGCAACCCGACACCGATCCCGTCGCCGCTGGGCCACGGCCCAGCGAGCCGGCCACGGTCACCGCCTCCGGTCGGCCGACCAGAGTCGTCGGTGTCCCGCCCAGTTCCGCGCCGAGCGTCGGGGTCAGCTACCCCGCCACCGGCGGCAACCGCTGGACGACGGCACCCGCCGAGGCGGCACCCACCGCAGCGACCGACGGTCGGTTGTTGCGCTACCGGATCGCCGTGGAACGCGACATCCGGGGTCTGCCGGTGGGCGACGTCGCGACGGCGATCTCCGCGACGTTGAACGACCCCCGAGGGTGGACGGCCGGCGGGACGTGGCGGCTGCGCCGGGTGGGCGCCGGCGATCCGACCGACTTCACCATCTACCTGGCGACTCCCGGCACCCGCGACACGCTCTGCCAGGACGTGCCCGACGCCTACACCTCGTGCCGCAACGGTGGCCGGGTGGTGCTCAACGTGGCGCGCTGGGTCAAGGGGGTGCCCGGTTACGGCGCGAGTCTCACCACCTACCGGGAGTACATGGTCAACCACGAGGTCGGCCACAAACTCGGGTTCGGGCACGAGCGGTGCCCCCGGCGGGGCCGGCCGGCGCCGGTGATGCAGCAGCAGACGTTGGGCCTGCACGGCTGCACCGCGAACGCCTGGCCGTACCCGACGGGCACGGACCGCTACAGCGGGCCGGTCGGGGCCTACGACGACGCCGTCCCGCGGCGCGAGGGCGCGTACTCGGCCCCGTGAGGCCCTGCCTCAGGTGGGTCGGCGGCGCTCCTGCTCCAGTCGCTCGTCCTGTCGGCCCATCTCGTAGATGGCGTTCAGGCCGGTCGGCAACCGGCTGACGTTCTCCGGCAGAGGGCCGGGATCCGGTGCCGGGTCGGGTGCCGGACCGGGATCGGGTGCGGCGGCGGGGACCAGGGCCCGGCGGCGCAGGAACAGCACTGCCAGCACCCCGAGGACCACCACGACCAGCAGGTACGACGTGGGTGGCCAGGCATTCGAGGTGGGGGTGGCGAGGGCCGGCGGAGCGGGCGGTGCGGGCGGTGCGGGGGTGTCGCCGTCGCGCGGCACGGCGGCCTCGTGGGTGCCGGCGCCCTCGCCAGCGGTGGAGCGGTCGGGGGCGATGGGTGCGGGGGGACCGCCCGCCGAGGTGGTGGGCATCGGGATCGCGGTGGACCGCACCGGGCCGGGCGGACCGGCAGCCGGTGGCCGACTCGGCGTGGGCGCCCCGGTAGGGGTGACGCTCGGCGGCGGAGGGGCCGTCGGCGTGTCGCCGCCGAGCAGGTCGTCGACGATCTGGCCGACGCCACCGATGATGCCGCCGAGCGAATCCGCGGTGGCCGACGGGGACGGCGCGGGTGCGAGGGCGAGGGTCAGCGCGAGGACGACGACGGTAGGCATGACGCCACCTCCGATGTGCCGAATATGCCAGGCACCGTATCGCATCGTGGGATGGCGTGGGCGACACCGGGGCGGGGGCGCGTCTGGCGCTCGCCCCCGCCCGCGATGTCCCTGCTGGATCAGACGGACAGACCACCGACCTGGGTGGAGATCCACGAGCGGATGGACGGCAGGACCGAGCTGGCCAGTTGCAGCAGTTTGACGTCGACGCTCGGGTGGTTCACCGCCCGACCACGAGCGGCTCGACGTCGGACGCGCCGGTCCAGGTGTACGTCGTACTGGCCGGCGCGGCGAGGCTGCCGGCGAACAGCGAGTTGACTCGGCTCGCCTCGGCCGCGCTGGGGGTCGCGTTGCGACAGGACACCGGTGCGCTGCTGCCGGACATCAGGTCGGAGCAGAGCCCGGTGCGGCGGTCCGGCAGGCCCAGGATGTGGCCGACCTCGTGGGTGGCGATGCGGGTGCGGTCGTAGCCCTGGTTGACGGCCGTGCGACCCATCCAGATCCGGCCCGAGCCGAGACCGGTCGGCTGCGCGCGGGGCCAGCCGTCGTCGACGTAGATGGTGATGCTGGCCGGGGTGCCGGCCAGGAGTCGGACGTTACTGACCCGGCTGTTCCAGATCTGCGCCGCCTGGTCGAAGTTGGTGCGGAACTCGCCGGTCCGACTCGCGTCGCGCGTCTCAGTTGTCCTCGGAACATCGGGCACTCCCCTGCGCTCGTCGACGGCCACGGGCCGCCAGATCATCGATACACGTAGATGTTAGTGTGACGGCGATCGATGTTCGGCATAGCGGAAGCGTCATACCGCCGAGATGCGCCAGTGCCGTGGCGGGCCTCGCCGACCGGTCTCAGGGGACAGCCGTACCGTTGGCGGCGATCAGCGCCTCGGCTGCGGTGGTGCGGGCGTAGAGGACGAAGCGTCCGACCCGGTGGGTGCCGACGAGGCCGGCGGCGCGCAGCGCGCCGAGGTGCTGGGACACGGTGCCCGAGGTGAGCCGGCACCGCTCGGCGAGTTCCAGAGTCGAGGTCGGCACGGCCAACTCGTGCAGCAGCGCCGCCCGGGTCCGACCCAGGACCCGGGCGAGCGCGTGCGCGTGCGGGGTCCGATCCCGTTCCCAGAGGGTGGCCACCGCCCGCGCCGGGAAGCGCAGCACCGGTTGTCCAGGAGAGCCGAAATTCGACCACACCCGGCGGCCGCTGAATACCGACGGTACGAGCAGCAGGCCCCGCCCGTCGAGTCGCACCGTGCCACTTTGGGTGATGTGCTCTACCGACAGCGTGTCGGCCTTCAGCCGGACGAAGGGGTCGAGGTGGTTGAGCAGACCATGAACCCCGTCGGTGGCCATGCGCTGCGCACCGAGTAGCACTTCCCGCTCCAGCAGGGTGCGCATCCGGGGCCAGTAGGGTGCGATGACCGCGTCGACGTACGCCCGGATGGCCTCGGCCAGCCGATCGAGGTGACTCGGCGGGTCGGCATAGAGCGCCGCCAGAGGTGACGACCGCGGCCCGGACAGCGCGTCGAGGCTGGCCCGCACCGCTTCGGCAGGGGTGGCGACGAGGGACGCCAACTCGATGTCGAGGGTGGGCTGTGAGGTGGCCGGCGGCGGGCAGACGAAGGTCGGGATGATCGACGTCGGCATCTGCACCAGGTCGGCGAAGAGCTGCCACCGCACGCCCACCAAGCGTGGCTGGACCCGCTCGTACCAGGCCAGATGCTCCGGAAACTGACGCGGCCGCTTGATGATCCGCACGCTCGCCACAGCTTCCCAGAGCGGTGACACCGCGAATCGGATCATCGCCAGGTCCCGCACGTTCAGACCGACAAGCATCATTGGCGCCCCCGACGGATTCGGCGAGAGTCAAATCTATCGGTTCGCGGCGCTGCCGCCGGCACCGTGGGCGGCATGACCACCGCCTCGACGACGACCGGATCGACGGACCAGGCCAACCCCTGGCCGCATTCCTTCCGACTGCTCTACGCCGCCGCCCTCGTCAACGGCGTCGGTTTCCACATCGGCCAGTTGGCCGTGCCGGTGCTGGCGGTGTCCCTGCTGTCGGCAAGCCCCGGTGAGGTCGGGTTGCTCGGCGCGCTGAGCACCGCCGCGTTCCTGCTGATCGGCCTGCCGGCCGGAGTCTGGGTGGACCGGCTGCCGCACCGCGCCGTCCTGGTCGCCGCCGATCTCACCCGGGCGGCGCTTGTCGCATCGGTGCCGTTGGCATGGTGGGCCGGGTGGCTGACCATCCCGCAGCTGTACCTGGTGGTACTGCTGACCGGAGTCGCCACCGTCTTCGCCGACGTCGCCGCGCAGAGCTATCTGCCGCAGTTGGTCGGCCGGGGCCGGTTGGTGGCGGCGAACACCCTGATGATGAGCACCAGCGCGACCATGCAGATCGCCGGGCGAGGGCTGGGCGGGATCGTCGTACAAGCGCTCACGGCACCGGTCGCGATCGTGCTGGACGCGGTGACCTTCGTGGTGTCCGGTGTGATTCTGACCCGGATCCGTGCCGAAGCACCCCGCCGACGTCCGCCGCGAGCGCCGGGCGGTTTCGTCCAGCATCTCCGCACGGGCGTCCGGCACGTGACCGGCAACCCCCTGCTCCGCCCGCTCGCCCTCTCGACCGCGAGTATCAACCTGACCATGCAGCTGACCACCACCCTGCTGCCGGTGGTGTTCCTCCGCGAATTGGGGCTGGGCGCCGCCGCCCTCGGCCTGTTCCTCGGCATGGGCGGGATCGGCGCCCTGCTCGGCGCGGTGACCGCGCGCCCGCTCGCCGAGCGGATCGGTCACGGCCGCGCCCTCTGGCTGCCCGGGCTGCTCGCCGCGCCACTCGGCGGACTGGTCACGCTGATCGACACGGGACCGATGCTCTGGGTGGCGGGGGTCGGCTGGCTGGCGCTGGCCTGGCGGACGGGAATAGGCAACGTGATCGGGGTCAGCCTGCGCCAGGGCGCCACCCCGGATGCGCTGCTCGGCCGGATGAACGCCACCTTCCGGTTTCTGCTCACCGGCGCCCTCACCATCGGCGCGGTACTCGCCGGAGTGCTCGGACAGTACGGAGGCGTCCGTGCCGCGCTTGTGGTCGGCGCGATCGCGAACGCGCTGACCTGGCTTCCGGTGTTCTTCTCTCCGCTGCGCACGCTCCACCGGCCGCCCACCCTCGACTGACTCTCCGCCACCGTGAGCCGGCGATCGGCCACCCGAGGATGCCGGACGACTCAGACGTGCAGGGTGGCGGTACGACGGGCCCGCAGGTGGGCCCGCTCGGTCTCGTTTGTGGCAAGTGCCACGGCCTGGTCGTAGGCGGCTCGGGCCTCCTCGTCGCGGCCGAGCCGGACCAGCAGTTCGGCGCGGGTGGCCGGCAGCCGGTGGTAGCCCGGGAGGTCGAGGTCCGCCAACCCGGCCAGGGCCTGCGCCGGTCCGTGCACCTCGGCGACGGCAACCGCACGGTTGAGCGCGACGACCGGGCTCGGCGTGAGCGCGAGGAGCTGGTCGTACAGTGCCAGGACCTGCGGCCAGTCGGTGGCCGCGCCGTCGGTGTGCACGGCGCCGATCGCGGCCTGGATCTGGTACGGGCCGGGCTGGTTGCGCCGCAGGCAACGCCGGACCAGGTCGTGCCCCTCGGCGATGAGCGCCCGGTCCCACAGTGACCGGTCCTGGTCGGCCAGGAGCACGAGCTCGCCGGACGGGTCGAGCCGGGCCGGGCGGCGCGCCTCGGTCAGCAGCAGCAGGGCGAGCAGGCCCAGCACCTCGGGCTCGTCGGGCATCAACGCCGCAAGCTCGCGGGTGAGTCGGATCGCCTCGGCGCACAGGTCCGTTCTGATCAACGGTCCGGCGGTGGACGCGTAGCCCTCGTTGAACATCAGGTAGAGCACGGTGAGCACGTACGGCAGTCGGTCCGGCAGCTCGTGTTCGGCGGGTACCCGGTAGGGGATGCCGGCGTCCCGGATCTTCTTCTTCGCGCGCACGATGCGCTGCGCGACAGTCGACTCCTGGATCAGGTACGCCCGGGCGATCTCGGGCACGTCGAGACCGCCGAGCAGGCGAAGCGTGAGGGCGGTCCGCGCGTCCGGACCGAGCGCCGGGTGGCAGCAGGTGAAGATGAGTCGCAGTTGGTCGTCCTTCACCGGTCCCACCTCTCGGGGCTCGTCCTGGTGGTGCAGCAGCAGGGCCTGGGCGTGCCGCGCCTCCCGGGTCGACTCCCGGCGGAGCCGGTCGACGGCCCGGTTGCGGGCGGTGGTCACGATCCAGGCGCCCGGGTTGGGCGGCGGGGTCTGCCACTTCTCCAGAGCCTTGGTGAAGGCGTCCTGGACCGCCTCCTCGGCGAGGCTGAGGTCACCGAGGAGGCGGGCCAGGGTGGCGACACAGCGGCCGTACTCCGCGCGGTAGATGCTCCCCAGGTCCATGTCGGCCGGCCGGCCCCCGGTCAGGCCTGGGACAGGTCGTCGAAGGGGCGCACCTCGATCGGGCCGCAGGCCGCCGCGCACTTCTCGGCCCAGGCCAGCGCCTGGTCCAGGTCGGCGCACTTGATGACCCAGAACCCGGCGATGTGTTCCTTCGTCTCGACGAACGGCCCGTCGCTCATACTGGTGTCGCCGTTCTCGACCCGGACGACCGTGGCGCTGTCCGGCGACCGGAGCCCTCCGCCGAAGACCCAGGCGCCGGCGGCCTGCATCTCGTCGTTGACCCGGCCGGTCTCCCGGAACATGGTCTGCGTCTCCTCGTCGGACATCTCCGGCGCGCCCTCGACGGCATGCACGGACAGCAGGTACTGCTTCATGACGATCCTCCAACCGTTGGATGGTGAATGGGCGACAGGTCAGGCGGCCAGGCGGCGCGCGAGAGCGGGGATGACGATCGCGGCCGCGACCAGGTGGGTGAGCATCAGCAGCGCCTTGGTGGCCGCCCCGGCGTCGACGATCACGTCCGGCACCAGCGACAGGACCGTCAACACCACAGTGGTACGGACGAACGTGCGCCGCGGACGCCTGGCGAAGCGGGACAGCAGCGCGGCGAGGATCACCCCGACCAGCGAGAATACGGCGGTCAGCACACCGAAGCCCGACACCGGGATCGGCGCGTCGGCCACGTCGAGGCTGATCCCCGCCGCGCGGCCGACGGCGGCGACGGCCATGGTGGCGGCGCTCGCGGCGACCGTGGCGACGAGACCGGTCCGGATCAGCGCGCCGACGGTCGACGTGGTGGCGGGGGTGGTGGTCGCTGTGGTGGTCATCGTGCCCTCCGGCGGGTGTGTGGCCCGCCGGGGTGGCGGGCTCTCACCAGGGCTACGAATGGGACCGACCCCGATCGACAGGCACGCCCACGTTCTGCCGAAGATCTTTGGTTGGACACCTGCTGCACGGTGAAGATGTCCGGGCTCAGTGGCCGGCATCGACGTGGGTGAACCGGTAGGCCTCAGAGCGTGCGCTGGTATTCCTCCCAGGTTCGCTTCGGACTGACGGCTGGGCCATCATCGACGCCCCGGTTGGCCAGGCCGTTACGACCGAGGTAATAGTCGCCGGCCTGGTTCTGCGCACCTGTCGACTGGTCGGTGTCGGAGAGCGCGATGGCGTGGATGTGGTAACCCCAGTCCCCCTGGTTCGGGGTCCGCAGCCACGCGGCGAAGCCCACCGTGCGCAGTCGACGCAGCACGTCCGTCCGGACCGCCGAGGAGAGACCGCTGACCGAGAGGTCGAGCGCGCCGCCGCCGTCGTGCGTGCCGGCAGAGGCACCCACACCGCTGCTGTACGAGCCCTGCGTGATGGCGAGCTGGCGGCCGAGCAGGCGTTCGGCCTCGATCAGCATCGACCTGGTGCGCATGTTGACCTGCACACCGCGCAGGGTCACCACACTGCCCGGCGAGATCGCACTGACCACTGTGTACCGTCCCTCGCCGAGCGACCGCAGCGACGACGGGCCGGGTAGACCTGTCGCGTCGAGACCTGTGTAGCCGAGGGACCGCTGGTACGCGGCGTACGCGGCGATCGTGGTGGTGCCGAAGTGACCGTCGACGTACGCCGACGAGAGCAGCCCTCTCGCCTGGAGTGCGCGCTCCACCAGCAGGACGCTGTCCTTGGCCCCCTCGGTCAGCGCGGTGTCCGGCCGACGAGGGTCGATCTGGGCCGCCTTGATCAGCGCCTCCATGTTCAGCTCTGGCAACGCGGCCGCGGCCGAGCCAGCCAGCGGTACGGCGCCGACCACGGCCGCTGCTGCGGCGACGAGCAGCTTCCTTCTCGTGAGCACGCTTCCTCCGTAGGATATCGACCAATCCACATAGACGGATGAAGCTGGTCTTCAATGCGCGAGCCGAGTTGTCACCCCGTTGGAGCGTACGAACCTCCAACGGTGACCGTTGGTCACCTCCGTGGGGGCGGACGCGGTAGTGAGCGGTATGCCGCAGATTTATAACCATGACTCTGCGGCATACCGCTCAACACTCACTCGTCTAGTTGACGGAGCCCTGCCGGGTCGGGTCCGGTGCCTGCGCGACCGCCTCGTCGGTCAGGTGCCAGATCTCGCGCATCGGGGCCCACCAGTCTCCCGAGCCGGGCTCGGCGATCGACTCCTGACACGGGTCGGTCAGCTTCCACCACTCCTGCGTCTGCGGGTCCGCGGCGATCAGCCGCGAGTCGGCCTCGTAGTCGTCGCCGACGTACTCGTAGTAGCCGAAGAGCAGGTCGTCGTGCAGGAAGATGGTGTAGTTGCGGAAGTTCGCCTCGCGCAGCGTCTGCTCGACGCTGGGCCAGACATCGGCGTGGAGCCGCAGGTAGGTTTCCCGCTGCTCCGGGCGGAGCCGGATCACGCAGCCATGACGTTGCACGTCGTGCCCCTTCGTGTGAGCTGATCGGATCGAGCCGGGCCCGCAGACCAAGCGACCGATGATCTCAGTAGCCCGCGTCGAGATCAACGCCCGGTCGGTGCCAGGTGACTCCGCTTCCGAAGCGCGCTCAGCTCAGGGAATCAGCCCGAACGCCAGCAACGAAGGCTCGCCAGGTGGCCGCAGCGAACGCCAGGGCAGGCCCCTGCACATCCTTGCTGTCTCGCACACCGACGACGTCACGGAGGTTGTCAGCAACCTCAACGCAGTTGCCCTCGTTGCCACTGCGGCTGCTTTTACGCCAGAGAGCACCAGTCAAATCACTCATCGTAAGTCTCCTTAATCACCGTGCTGATCAGTTCCTCTGACGCGCGCTCGCTGAGGGCAAGATCCGAGAGCGTCTGCCAGACCTGAGAGTACGTCTCAACCTCACTCGGTCGATCCAGGTAGAGACTGCCTGTCAGGGACTCGCAGTAGACAGTGCTTGGCTCCGCCGGCCGCGTGCCAACCGCCGGAAAGTCAAGCAGCACGAACGCTCCGGCAACGGACGCGCGGTGCGGCCCGGTGGCCAGCGGCAGCACCCTGACGGAGATGTTCGGGGCCTGAGCAGCGTTCACCAGGTGGGCAAGCTGCGCGCGCCACGCGTCGATGTCACCGATGGGTCTGCGGACTACCGCCTCATCAATGACCGCATGGAAGCTGGGCGCCGCCGGGCTGCGCCGGGCCAAGAGACCTCGGCTACTTCACTTGGCGGCGGGTAGCGTACTGGATCCGCAAACGACACCCCGGACTGTCGTGGAAGGCCCTACGGCGGCGGTTCATGCCCGGATGGGTACCCACCGCCGACGGAATCACCCTATTCAACCCGGCATCCATCACGGTCAGCCGGTACCGATACCGGGGCAAGATCCCACCCGCTGGGCAACACGCAACACCAGCACCTGACATCGACAGGAAGCTGTGGAGAGCCGGATGCTCGGAAACGGGCACGTCCGGTTCGGGAGGCGGCATGGGGAAACGGGCCGGCCGGAAGACCGATACCGCGCCCCATGCCGACCTCACCAGCTCGACAGCAGAGGTCACGCCATCGCCCGACGCACCCTGTTCGTTCAGCCCGAGCATGTGCGGTACGTGCACGCTGGCGGCTGACCACCGGGTTCACCTGCCGGACTCCTGGTGGAAACGCAATCGTTTCGTCGACTCAGTGCGAGGCAACTCACGAAAGCCTGCACAATCAGCCCTCCGCGAACTAAGGTCAGTACGACATCGTTTCACGGGGGGTCGGGATGCTTGGTGGTCAGCAGGTGGGCGCGGGCGCCGGAGTGCCGGCCGCCCGGGGTCCGCGCTGCACCGACAGCGACCTGTTCGGCGTGGTCATCGACCTGCTGCGCGAGGTCGGCTTCGACCGGATGACCATCGACGGCGTCGCTGCCCGGGCCCACGTCAGCAAGGCCACCATCTACCGGCGCTGGGACGGCAAGGCCGAGTTGGTCGTCGCCGCCCTGCGTGACCGGCACGTGGGTGTGCACAACCCGCCCGACACCGGCAGCCTGCGCGGCGACCTGATCGAGTTGCTGCGTGCCACGGCCGCGATCTGCGTGGCCGACTGCGACCTGATGCAGGCGCTGACCTTCGCCATGCGGACCAACCCCGAGTTGGAACGCCTGGTACGCCACCAGGTGCTGCCGGCCGGGCGGGTGGCCAGCACCGCCATCCTGGTCCGGGCCGCCGCCCGTGGGGAGATCCCACCGGAGGCCGGCGAACGGGAGTTGTTCCACGATCTCGCGCCCGCGCTCACCATGTCCCGCATCGTCGCGCACGGCCTGCCCGCCGACGACGCGTTCCTCATCCAGGTCGTCGACCAGGTGCTGATCCCGGTACTCCGCTACCAACCCGACCGCCCGTCACAGGCCTGACCCACCGACATCCGCAACACGGAAGGCTTCACCATGTCCGGAACCACCTCGACCGCACCTGGCGCACCCGGCGCCGGGGCGTCGACAAGCGCGCCGCACCCGCGGCGCTGGATCGCGCTGGCGGTCATCGCGGTCTCGCAGCTGATGGTCGTCCTGGACGCCACCATCGTGAACATCGCGCTGCCGCAGGCGCAGGCCGACCTGGGCATCACCGACGCGAACCGACAGTGGGTGATCACCGCCTACACGCTGGCCTTCGGCGGCCTGCTGCTGCTCGGCGGCCGGATCGCCGACTACTGGGGCCGCAAGCGCACCTTCCTGGTCGGCATGACCGGCTTCGCGCTCGCCTCCGCGCTGGGCGGCCTGGCCACCACCGGCGGCATGCTCTTCGCAGCCCGCGCGTTGCAGGGTGCCTTCGGCGCGCTGCTCGCCCCGGCCGCGTTGGCGTTGCTCACCGTGCTGTTCACCGAGGCCACCGAGCGGGCCAAGGCGTTCGCGGTGTACGGCGCGATCGCCGGCGGCGGGTCGGCTGTCGGTCTGCTGCTCGGTGGGGTGCTCACCGAGTACGCCGACTGGCGCTGGTGCCTGCTCGTCAACATCCCGGTCGCCGCCATCGCCATCGCGTTCGCGATTCCGCTGGTGCCGGAGAGCCGGGCGCACGGCAACACCCGTTACGACGTACCCGGCGCGATCGTGGTGACCGCCGGCCTGGTCTCCCTGGTGTACGGCTTCACCAAGGCGGCCGAGGACGGTTGGGACGCCACCGCGACGCTCGGTTTCATCGCCGCGGGCGTGGTGTTGCTCGCCGCCTTCGTGGTGATCGAGCTGCGCTCCAGCCACCCGCTGCTGCCGCTGCGGATCGTGTTGGACCGCAACCGGGGCGGGGCCTTCCTCACCTCGACGCTGATCGGCGCCGGCCTGTTCGGGGCGTTCCTCTTCCTGACCTTCTACTTCCAGGTGGTGCTGCAGTACAAGCCCCTGGAGGCGGGTCTCGCGTCGCTGCCGGTCACCGCGGGTGTGCTCATCGCCGCGGGTGGCGCCAGCCAGTTGATGCCGCGACTGGGCGCCAAGCCGCTGATGGTCGCCGGTGCCGTGCTCGCCGCCCTGGGCATGCTGGTGCTGACCCAGATCGACGCGGACACCTCGTTCCTCACCCACCTGCTGCCCGCCCAGGTCATCCTGGGCCTCGGGCTGGGCTTCACCTTCGTCCCGCTGTCCAGCCTCGCCCTGGTCGGGGTGCCGGAGCACGATGCCGGCGCGGCCAGCGCGACGCTCAACGCCACCCAACAGATCGGTGGCTCGCTGGGCACCGCGCTGCTGAACACCTTCTACACCAGCGCGGTCGCCGCCTACCTGGTCGGCCGGGCGCCGAACCCGGTCACCCAGGTCGAGGCGCTGGTGCACGGTTACCGGGTGGCGTTCGCCTGGGGAGCGGCGCTGATCGTGCTCGCCGGCCTGGCCACCCTGGTCCTGGTGAAGGTGCGCAAGGAGGACGTCCCGACCGGCACCACGGTGCACATGGGCTGAGCCGACCGACGTGGCCGCCGACCGGATCGCCCCGAGCGTGGGGTGGGCCGGCCGGCGGTCACGTCCGGTAACGTCCCGACCATCGTCGAATATCCGTTTGAGGAGATCCATGCCGACCTCTGCTGACCAGATCATCACGGCTCTGCGCGCGGGCCACGAGGAGCTCGCCGCGCTCGTCCGCGACCTCAAGGAAGACGACCTGCTCCGCCCGTCGGGCGCCAGCGAGTGGCAGGTCTCCCAGGTGCTGAGCCACCTGGGCAGCGGTGCCGAGATCAACCTGGCGACGCTAGAGGCCGCCCGCACCGGCGCGCCCGGCCCGGACGGGGACTTCAACCGTGGCGTCTGGGCGCGCTGGGATGCGATGCCCCCGGCCGAGCACGCCGCCGGGTTCCTCGCCGCCAACGAGCGGCTGGTCGAGGCGTACGAGGCGTTGGACGCCGAGACCCGGGCCACGATGCGGGTCGACCTCGGCTTCCTGCCGGAGCCGATCGACGTGGCGACCGCGGCCCGGTTCCGACTCAGCGAGTTCGCCCTGCACCAGTGGGACGCCGAGGTGGCGTTCAACCCGTTCGCGGCGGTGACGCCGGGGGCGGTGGCGCTGCTGCTCGACCAGATCGGCGGCATGCTGTCCTGGACCAGCCGCCCGCAGGAGCTGGCCGGGCGGGAGGCCACACTGCTGGTCCGGCTGGACGCCCCCGAGCGGACGTTCGGGCTGCGGCTGGGCGAGAAGGTCGAGATCGTCGACGCGCCGGAGCGTCCCGACGGGGAGCTGGCGGCACCGGCCGAGGCGTGGCTGCGGCTGGCCACCGGACGGCTGGGCACCCAGCACACCCCCGAGGGGGTGCGGGTGACCGGCTCGGTGACCCTCGACGACCTGCGCCGGGTCTTCGTCGGCTTCTGAGCGGCGGCCGTGCGGGCCGGTCAACCCGGCCCGCACGGCACGTCAGCCCTTCACGCAGACCACCTGCTTGAGGTGCGCCACCACCTCGACCAGGTCCTCCTGCTGGGCCATCACCTCGGTGATGTCCTTGTACGCGCCGGGGATCTCGTCGACCACCCCGGCGTCCTTGCGGCACTCCACCCCGGCGGTCTGCGCGGCCAGGTCCTCCGTGCTGAACGTCCGCTTGGCCTGCGCCCGCGACATCCGCCGGCCCGCCCCGTGCGACGCCGAGCAGTAGGCGTCCGGGTTACCCCGACCCCGCACGATGTACGACCCGGTGCCCATCGAGCCGGGGATGATGCCCAGGTCGCCCCGGCCGGCCCGGATCGCGCCCTTGCGGGTGACCAGCACGTCCACCCCGTCGTAGCTCTCCTCCGACACGTAGTTGTGGTGGCACGAGATCGACTCGTCGTAGGAGATCTGCGGGAAGTGCTCACGCACCACACCGCAGAGCAGGGCCAGCATGACGGCACGGTTGCGCCGCGCGTACTCCTGCGCCCACCACAGGTCCCGCCGGTAGGCGTCCATCTCCGGCGTTCCGGCGAGGAACACCGCCAGGTCCCGGTCGGGCAGGTCGGCGTTGTGCGGCAGCCCCCGGGCCACCCCGATGTGCCGCTCGGCCAACTCCTTGCCGATGTTGCGGGACCCGGAGTGCAGCATCAGCCAGACCCGCCCCTCGTCGGCGCCGCCCTGCTCCAGGCAGACCTCGATGAAGTGGTTGCCCCCGCCGAGGGTGCCGAGCTGCCGCCGCGCCCGCGTCTCCAACTGCGCCACCCGCCGGTCCAGGCCGGCGAACCGGCCCCAGAAGTCGTCCCAGCCGGCCTGCTCCAGGCCACGGATCCGACGCGTGTCGACGGAGTCCTGCCGCTGGGCGAAGCCGACCGGGATGGTGGCCTCGATCGCGGACCGCAGCCCGGCCAGGTCGTCCGGCAGGTCCGCGGCGGTCAGCGAGGTGCGCACCGCCGACATTCCGCAGCCGATGTCGACGCCGACCGCCGCCGGCGAGACGGCCTGTCGCATCGCGATCACCGAGCCGACCGTGGCGCCCTTGCCGAAGTGCACGTCGGGCATGACGGCGACGCCCTGTACCCAGGGCAGCGCGCCGATGTTGCGCAGTTGCTTGGCGGCCTGCGGCTCGATGGCGTACGGGTCGGTCCAGACCCGGACCGGTGCCCGGGTACCGGCGAGAGGGGTGAATCCCATCGTGGTCTCCTCCTGTCGTGCGATGACCGTTAATGATCAGGTGCGAGCGCGGCGGCGGTGCGCGGATACGAAACGGCCGCCCGATCCCGGTGGGATGGGCGGCCGGCGGACGCGTCAGCGTCACGTCAGTCGCGCCACCCCGGCTGATTGCGCCGCAACGACCGACGGACACAGGTTTTGGTGGTGCCGAGCAGGGCCGCGCCGGCAGGGAGCAGACGCCGGGCGGCAACGGTGCGGACGCGCTGTGGCACGGCGTACTCCCTTCGGGGTGTGCTCGGTTGACCTTGCTTCGACGAGACTAGAAGCTCCCCGGGGCGTCCGCAATGGATATCGCCGTTACCGGCCGCCGACCCGGCGGGCGACCGTCAGCAGATACTCCTTGCGATCCAACGGATCGTTGTCCCAGCGGGCCCGGGTCGGGGCGACACCGGGCACCGGGCGGTATCTGACGAACTCGGTCTCCAGTACGCCCTCACCCCGGGTCAGCGCGGGCAGCCGACGCTCCAGCGCGTGCACCAGGCCCGCCGGGATCTCGCCCCGCACCACGTACGAGGTGCCCCGCCCGACGGTAGTCGGGGACCTCCCACCGGACAGACCCTGGCGCAGGGTCCGGCGCACGGACTCCTCGACGGCGGCGAAGAAGGCCGGTGGCATCGACCCCAACTCGACGCCGAGGTGGAAACTCACACCGGCGCCGGTCGGCGCCGGCGCGATCCGCAGTCCGACGGTGGCCAGGAAGGGGTTGGGCGCCACCGCGATCACCTCGACTGCCCCGCCGACGCCGCACACCCGCTCCACGTGCACCACGCTGGTCTCGCGGAACGTCACCCGCACGCCGAAGTCGTCAGCCAGGGTGGCCTGGATGACCTCCTTCTGCACCTCGCCGTAGAGCGACACGCTGATCTCGTGTTGCCGGTCGTCCTGCCGCAGGTTGATCAGGGGATCCTGTTCGGCGAGCTGGCTCAACGCCGCGTGGAGCGTGACCCGGTCGACGGGGCGCTCGGGCACCACCACCGTCTCCAGCGTGGGCGGCGCGAAGTGGCGGTCCGCGCCGGCACGTTCCGGGGGTACGCCGACCGGGTCGCCGATCCGCGCCTCCGTCACGCCCCAGAGTCGGGCGATGTGGCCGGCGCCGACCGACGACGCCACCACGTCGGCCCCCAGGGTGGCGACACGTATCGCCGTGACCAGCGCGGCGTCGGCCGTACCGACGCGGACCCGATCGCGGACCCGGATCGTGCCGGCGAAGAGCCGGACCAGGGCGATCCTCTCCCCCGCCGGGCCCCGCTCGATGGCGAACACGGTGCCGGAGAGCGGGGCGGCGACGTCACCCTGAGCTGTCGGCAGCAGTTCGGTGATCCCGGCGAGCAGCGCGTCCACGCCCGCGCCGGTGATCGCCGAGCCGGCGTACACGGGCTGCACGAGCGCCCGGCGGGTCCGCGTCGCCAGCGCACCGCGCAGTCGCGGGTACGGCACCGCCGACGGGTTCGCCACCCAGTCGGCGAGCAGCCCGTCGTCCTGCTCCGTGAGGACGTCGAGCAGCCGGTCGGTGAAGGCCACGTCGGCGGGGCCGTACGGCGAGCAGCGGGCGCCGCGGGTCCCCGGCATCGCCACCGAGCCCATCGCCACCACGGCCGGGGTGAGCTTCTCCGCGACGGCCCGCACGACCCGCTCGGGGTCCGCCCCGGCCCGGTCGACCTTGTTGACGAAGATCAGCGTCGGGATGCGCAGCCGGCGCAGGGTCCGCATCAGCAGCCGGGTCTGCGGTTGTATTCCCTCCACCGCGGAGATCACCAGCACCGCGCCGTCGAGCACACCGAGCACCCGCTCCACCTCGGCGATGAAGTCCGGGTGACCGGGCGTGTCGATCAGGTTGACGGTCACGTCGTCCAGCACGAAGGACACGACGGCCGAGCGGATGGTGATCCCGCGTTGCCGTTCCAGGGCCAGGGAGTCCGTCCGGGTGCTGCCCGCGTCGACACTGCCGAGCTGGTCGGTCACGCCGACGTCGTGCAACAGCCGTTCGGTCAGGCTGGTCTTACCGGCATCGACGTGAGCCAGGATGCCGAGGTTCAGAGTCTTCACGCGGCGTCAGGTCCTTCAGGTAGGCGACAGATACCTTCTGGTCGGACATCGACGCAGCGCGCATTGGTGCTCCCTGACTGTTGGTGTCGGTTTCGGGTAGTTCAGCAGGCAGTCGCGGCTCGGACAACCGATTAACCGGCACTCCTCCCCCGCTGCATCACCCTCCTGCAGCGCACGACGTGAGGTGTCCGGCGAGCCCGCGCGTTCGCCGTGGCCGGGCCAAGGCGGCATTCCACCCTCGCCGCCTGTAGAGCTGCCCCGCAGGTGGGGCAGCGCCACACCAACACAGCGCCACACCAACACAGCGCCACACCCACACAGCGCCGGATCCACACCGCGCCGGACCACGGCAACGCGGCTTGACCGGGTCAGCCGGATACGGCCGTCGCCGCCGGCACCCGGCCTGCCCCATTCATGGGGCAGCTCTACAGGGCACGAGGACCCTATGCCGAAGCCCCCCGAGTCGAGGCAGAACGCAGTCCGGGCGGCGATCCGGGCACGACCGACCCAGACCCGCGGCGCGGCGCGGCGACGGACCGCCGCCGAGCCGCGCTCCCGGAACCGTACGGCAGACTCGCGGGCATGGTGGAGACCTCGGTGCGGCTGCTGCGGCTGCTGACCCTCCTACAGGTTCGCCGGGAGTGGTCCGGCGCGGAGCTGGCCGATCGGCTGGCGGTCACCACCCGCACCGTCCGCACCGACGTGGAGCGCCTGCGGGTGTTGGGCTACCAGATCGAGTCCCACCCCGGGGTCGCCGGGGGCTACCGGCTCGGCGCCGGCTCGGCCCTGCCGCCACTGCTGCTCGACGACGACGAGGCCGTGGCGGTGGCCGTCGGGCTGCGGGCGGCGGCCGGCGGTTCGGTGACCGGAATCGAGGAGACGTCGCTGCGGGCGTTGGCCAAGCTGGAGCAGTCGTTGCCGTCGCGGTTGCGGCACCGGGTGGACGCCCTGCGGGCGGCGACGGTCTCGGCCGCGGGCGGCGGCCCGACCGTGGACGCCGGCACGCTCACCGCCATCTCGACGGCGGTGCACCGCGCGGAGCGCCTGCGCTTCGACTATGCCGGGCACGACGGCACCGCCAGCGTGCGCGACGTCGAGCCGTACCGGCTGGTCTACACCGGTCGGCGCTGGTATCTGCTGGGCTGGGACACCGACCGGGCCGACTGGCGGACCTTCCGCGCCGACCGGATCCGGCCCCGGGTGCCGACCGGCCCGCGCTTCACCCCGCGAGAGCCGCCAGGTGGTGACGCGGTCGCGCACGTGCTGCGCGGCGTCGGCTCCACCGCCTGGCCACACCCGGCACGGGTACGCCTGCACGCGTCGGCCGACCAGGTGGCCCAGCGGATCCCCACCACGGCGGGCCTGCTGGAGGCGATCGACGAGCGGACCTGCCTGCTGCACACCGGTGGGGAGTCGCTGAGCAACCTGGCCGCCTTCCTCAGCACCATCGAGGTCGACTTCGACGTCCTCGACCCGCCGGAGCTGCGCGCCGTCGTGCGTGCCGTCGCCGCCCGGTTCGGTCGGGCCGCTCAGGTGCCGTAGCGGCCCTGACGTCGCCGGTGATAGGCGTAGGCGACCGCGGCGAGCAGTGGTCCCCACAGCAGCAGCGGGAGGTAGCAGGCGTAGAAGATCGCGGCTTCCCACGCGCCGCCCTGGGTGGGAAATTCCGCCGGGAGCGGCGTGCCTCTCATGGTGATCCCGGCGGCTATCCGGGCGACGGCGCTGGTCCACATGACGGTCAGGACCGTCGCGCCGAGCGTCGCGGGGATGAGGGCGGCCGGCGTCGGCACCCGGCGGCCACCCAGCCAGGGAAGCCAGCGCGGGAACCGCTCTCCCCAGCCGGCGACGAGCCCGACGGCGGTGAACGCGATCAACTCCGCCACGATCGAGAGGCAGACGAGGTACACCCGCCCGTCGAACCCGATGCCGTCGCGGAACGCGAACGGAAGCCGCCAGAGGCCCGACGGCAGCACGGTGAACGGGATGACGTAGGCGGCGACCCGCGCCCAGCGGGGCACTCCCGCCACCGGAGCGTGGGCACTGCGCCACGCCCCGGCCAGTCGATCACTTCTTGTCGTCATGCCGCTCACGCTAGGAAGCGAGCGTGCGCGGCACCTCCCTCCGGCGAGGGAGCGCACTCCCCCTAGGACTGCGGCACCAGCCGGAAGGACTGCGCCGCGGTGCCGTTGCAGGTGTACTGGACGAGTTGGACGCTGTCCGCCGTGGACGCTGCGGGCACGTCGAGGCACTTGCCGCTGAGCCGGTTGACCAGGCGGTAGTAGCCGCCGCCCTCCGATTCGGCACGCCACTGCTGGTTGTTGCCACCGCTGTAGGACCAGAGCTGGATCCGCGCCGAGTCGGCTGTCGACCGGTCGGTCACGTCGAGCACCTGGGCGCTGTTGGTGCGGTTGTTGACCCTCAGGTAGCCGCCGCTGGTCGGCGCGAACTGGTACTGCTGCGCCGCGCTGCCGTTGCAGGCGTACTGCTGGATTGCGGTGCCGTTCGCGCTGGCGGCGGCGCGGGCGTCCACGCACTTGCCGTTGCCTCGGTTGACCACCGTGTGCCAGGCGGTCGGTGAGATGCCGTCGGTCGGCGGAGGCGTGGTCGGGGGGACGGTGCCGACGCCGGCGAGCCAGTGCAGCCCGTCGATCAGCAGTTGGTTCTGCTGCGCGCTGTCGAACGTCGACGACAGCCCGGTGTTGGTGCTGTAGTTCATGGCGTTGTGGCCGAAGTTGGCGTAGAGCATCTTGTACTGCCGGTTGCTCCACACCAGCGGGTAGTACCCGCCGTACCAGGACTGGTTGGGATCGGTGCCGACCGGGAAGCTGGACGGGTCGACCGAGGCGAGGATGTCGATGTTCGGGTTCTGCCGCAGGTCGTTGCTCCAGGAATACCACTCGCTGATCGACGACGGGAAGGTCGCCGGGAGGTTGCGGGTGGCGGCGTGGGTGCGGTTGTCGGCGCGCATCGTGACCCGGGTGGGTCCCCAGGTGTTCGTCTGGAACGAGCCGGTGCCGAGGAAGGTGTTGTAGTACCAGCTCCAGCTCGACGGGTTGTCGGTCCACGCGCTGACGTGGAAGCCCAGCCACGCCCCGCCGTTCTGCATGTACTGCTGGAACGCGGCCCGCTGCGCGGTGGGCGGCGCGTCGTCCAGGAACATGACGACCTTGTACTGGGCCAGGTTGGCCGTGTTCAGCAGACCCCAGTTGTTCGTGGCCTCCCAGGAGAAGCCGTGCTGGGCGGCGGCCTGCGGGAACCAGGCCCGGGCGTCCCTGACGAAGTCGATGTGCGCGGCGTCCCAGGTGCCGTTGTAGAAGGCCAGCACCTTGAACGTCGGCGCTGCCTGCGCGGACCGCGAGGCGGTGACCGCGAGGCCGGCGGTCACCGCGACGACGAGGGCGACGAACACCGACAGGATTCGTCTGGTACGGGAGGAGAGTTCTGCGATCACCTGATCGTCCCTTCGGTGGGGACGCGCGCCGCCGCGTCGACCTACATCTGTTCACAAGGTTTACAGATAGACGAAAGGTTATGCGCTGGCACCGGCGGCGTCAATCACGGGTCGGCCGATCGGGTGGGATTCCCGTGACAACGGGTACCCCGGCGCGGTGACCAGCCCAGACGCCGTCGACGTCGACACGCCCCTCGCCGTCGACGTGCCCGCCGCGCCGCACGACGCCAGCGGCGAGTGGGTGCCGACCCGTGACCTCGCCGGGCTCGCGCCCGCGGCCCGGCCGGCCCACCGGTGGACCCCGCGCCGGGTGGTGGCCACCCCGGCCGCCCTGGAACACCCGCACGGCCAGCGGATCGTCGAGCGGGTGCAGGCCCAGGGCATCGAGGTGGAACACCTGCGATCCAACCGGCTCACCGGGGTACGCGGACAGACCGACCGGGAGACGTACGCGCGAGCGAAGGCCACCATGGCGATCGTGGTCAGCCCGCCCTCGCGGCGCACCCTGCAACCCATCGCGCCCAGCGCCGACTGGCGGGTCGATCTCGCCGAGGGCTGCCCGGCGCACTGCCAGTACTGCTACCTCGCCGGCTCGCTGTCCGGCCCGCCGGTGACCCGGGTGTACGCGGACCTCGACGACATCCTGGCCGGTCTGGCCGCGTACGCCGGGCGCGGGACGGTGACCAGCCGCAACGCGCGACGCGCCGACGAGGGCACCACGTTCGAGGCGTCCTGCTACACCGACCCCCTCGCGTTGGAGCACCTGACCGGCAGTTGGCGGCGGGCGGTGCAACACTTCGCCGCCTGGGACGCGCCCGTGCAACTGCGCTGGACCACCAAGTACGCCGACGTGGACACGTTCGTCGGTCTGCCGCACGCCGGTCGCACCCGGGTCCGGCTCAGCGTCAACTGCGCCCCGGTCAGCGAACGGTACGAGGGCGGCACGGCCCGGGTGCCGGAGCGGCTGGCCGCGCTGCGCCGGCTCGCGCTCGACGGCTATCCGGTCGGGCTGACCATCGCCCCGATCATCGCGCTGCCCGACTGGCGGGACCGCTACGGCGAGTTGCTCGACCAGGTCCGCGCGGCGGTCGACGGGGTGCCGGAGCTGGACCTGACCGCCGAGCTGATCACCCACCGGTTCACCCCGGGCAGCAAGGAGGTGCTGCTCGGCTGGTACCCGCGGACCCGGCTGGAGATGGACGAGGAGTCGCGCAGCCGCAAACACGGCAAGTTCGGCGCGGTGAAGTACGTCTACCCGCGCGACACCATGGCCGAGCTGCGCGGCTGGTTCACCGCCGAACTCGCCGCACGGGTGCCGGCCTGCCGGATCCTCTACTGGACCTGACGTCCGGCTTGTTTCGGAAAACTTTCGCGAACCTCGCCGTCGTTGCTTGACGGCAACCGGCTCATCTACCAGAGTCGATGTGGGCGTAAGTGGCGTGCCGTCGGGAGCTCGGCCGCCAGCGGGGCATTGCGGGACATTGGTGTCGGCTGCGACGGCCGGCACCTGTTAACGCTCACAATGCGCCGCACCGCTGTCCTGGTCACGGTGGCGGCGTGACCCGACAGCGATCTGTCGATGTCGTGGCAACCGTGTCGGTTGCGTTCCGCACCAGGACCTGGGCGGCCATCCGTGGCCCCCGCCTCCGCACTGGCAGCGGCCCGATCTTTCAGGAGAATGATCTATGAGGAGACCCAGAGTCATCAGGGCCGCCGCGGTCTCGGCCGGCGCGGTGCTCGTGGCATCGACAGCGATCGCCGTGGCGATGCCGGCCGGGGCGGCAGCCGCTGGTTGTGCGGTGGATTACGGCGTGTCGTCGCAGTGGCAGGGCGGATTCGGCGCCACCGTCGCCATCACCAATCTCGGTGATCCGGTCAGCAACTGGACGTTGGCCTGGTCCTACAGCGCCGGTCAGACCGTCACGCAGGCGTGGAACACAACACTGACCCAGAGCGGCGCGGCGGTCACCGCCAAGAACGTCAGCTACAACGGGGCGATCGCCACGAACGGCACCGTCTCGTTCGGCTTCAACGGCTCGTGGACCAGCAGCAACCCCGCTCCGAGCAGCTTCACGCTCAACGGGGTGACCTGCACCGGCGACCCGGCGCCGACCAGCGCACCGCCAACCAGCGCACCGCCAACCAGCGCACCGCCAACCAGCGCACCGCCGACCACCCCGCCTCCGAACGGGCCGGCGGACATCACTGTGAACGGCGCGACCAAATACCAGACCGTCGACGGCTTCGGTGCCGCGCAGTCGATCTGGGGTAGCGCGTGGTCCACGACGGACACGCAGACGCTTGTCGGGTTGGGCGCCAACCAGTTGGGTCTGTCCATCGTGCGGACCGGCCTGTCGCCGGAATCCAGCGAGTGGCCAATACATGCGGACTCGCTGAAGACGGCGAAGGCGTACGGGTCGAACGTGAAGATCCTCGCCTCACCCTGGACCGCGCCCGCCGCGTGGAAGACGAACAACAGCCGGGTCAACGGCGGCAAGCTGAAGACCGACTACTACGACGACTACGCGAACCATCTCAACAGCTACGTCCAGTACATGCGCGGCCAGGGCGTGACCATCGACGTCACCTCGGTGCAGAACGAGCCCGACTGGCACCCGAACTACGACTCGATGGACTGGAGCGGCACCGAGCTGCGCACCTTCGTCCGCGACCAGGGCACCAAGGTGCAGAACACCAAGCTGATGGTCGCCGAGGCGGTGAACCTCAACTACAACTTCACCGATCCCACCCTCAACGACGCCACCGCCCGCAACAACATCGGCTACATCGGCGGGCACCTCTACGGCACCGAGGAGTCGGGCCGGCTGCGGCCGTACTCCCTGGCCCAGCAGTACAACAAGCCGGTGTGGATGACCGAGTGGAACCTGCACGCCGCCGACGGTGGCGGCTCCAACATCTGGGGCAACCCCGCCAACACGGCGGTGTGGAACGAAACCCTCGACGACATCATGCGCACCGTGCACAAGTCGATGGAGGCCAACTGGAACGCCTACATCTGGTGGTACGGCAAGCGCTACTACTCCTTCATCGGTGACGGCGAGTCGGCGTTCGGCACCGTCGCGGGCGCTCCGCTCAAGCGCGGGTACGCGTTCTCGCAGTACGCCAAGTACGTCCGCCCCGGCTACCAGCGGGTCGCGCTGACGAAGAGCTCGAAGGCATCCCCGCTGGAGGTGACCGCGTACCAGGGTGACGGCAAGGTCACCCTGGTGATCCTCAACCGCTCGAACAGCGCGGTCAACAACACGGTGGTCCAGGCGCCGCAGAACGTCACCCGGGCCGAGCACTACCTCACCTCGCAGAACGCCAACGCGGCCAGCCAACCGACGAGCGTCAACGGCGGTCAGGCCACCATCAACGTCGGCGCCCGCAGCATCTCCACACTCGTGTTCACCCTCTGAGGTCCGCACCACCCAGGCGGGCGTGTGGGTGCGGCTCGCGCAGCCGCACCCACACGCGTTCCTACACGCCCACGGTGCCGTCGATGCCCTCGCGGAGGAGGTCGGCGTGGCCGTTGTGCCGGGCGTACTCGTGGATCAGGTGCAGCATCACCAGCCGCAGCGACACGGTTTCGCCGGAGCGGACGTTGCGACCTGTCACGTCGAGCGACGCCGCGGCCCGCTCGATCCGGCGGGCGTGCTCGACCTCGCGCTGCCAGGCCTCGAAGGCTTCGGCCCGGGTGGACGAGCTGGCGTCGTACGCCTGCTGGAAGTCGCCCGCCTCGGACCAGACCAACGGGATGTCCGCACCGTCGATGACCCGCCGGAACCAGGCGCGTTCCACCTCGGCCATGTGCCGCACCAGGCCCAGCAGGGACAGCGTGGAGGGTGGCATCGACTGTCGGCGCAGCTCTTCGTCGGAGAGACCCGCGCACTTGAGGGCCAGCGTGGCGCGGTGGAAGTCGAGGAAGGCGCGCAGGGTCTCCCGCTCGTCCCCGGTGAGCGGAGGGCCGATCCGTTCGGTGGTCATTGGAGTGATCTTGCCGGATGACGCTGCTGGCGGTGCGGTCGGGCGGTGCGTCAGCCGACCGACGAGCGGGTGACCGGCGCGGCGAAGAACGTGTCCGGGTACGGCTCGTCGCGCAGGCTGTAGTGCCACCACTCGCGGTCGTAGTTGACGAAGCCGACGTCGGTCATCAGCCGCTGCAACAACCGTCGGTTGTCCCGCGCCGTCGCGCTGATGCGGGGGTCGGCGGTGTGCGCCCGGGAGTCGAAACAGTCGAACCCCGTACCCATGTCGATGCTGTTGTCGGCGAAGCGCCGCCCCCGGGGCGCGGTGCAGGCGACAAGCGGCTGTCCGCTCCGGTACGCGGGCTGGCTGGTGGCGGGTTCGTCCACGAGCGTCAGGTCCATGGTGCTGCCGCGGCTGTGCGCGGTGGGCGCCCCGATGTAGCCCTCCGCGAAGAGCTGGTCCTTGGCCAGGTCCGGGTAGAACTCGGCCTTGGTCTGTTGCTCGCCGGGGCGCTTCGACCAGGCGACGAAGTCGTCCACCGCGGGCTGGGGGCGGTAGCAGTCGTACACCTTGAGGCTGTGCCCACCGGCCAGCGCGGCGTCCTGCACCCGGCGCAGCGACTCGGCGGCCTGCCGGGTGAGCAGGCACAGCGGCTCCGGGTAGCCGGCGATCGGGCGGCCCACGAAGTTGTGCGCGGTGGCGTAGCGGATGTCGGCGTGGATGCGCGGGTCGAGGTCGGTCAGCACCACGAAACCGGGCAGCCGGCCGGCTGCGGAGCTGGACGGCGCGGGCCTGGACGGCGCGGGGGTGGCCGCCCGGGGGGTGGGACTCACCGGCGTCGACCGCGGGGCGGCCGGCACGGGGCGCGGCTCCGGCCGCGAGCAGCCGCCGAGCAGCGCGGCGAACGCGAGCGCGACGGCGATCCGGTGACCCACTTCTCCTGTCTATCAGCCGGGACGGCTGCCGGGGGCGGATGCGCCGGTTCCGGGCCGGCCGCGCCCGGCAGCGCCGATCCGGTCAGCTCTCGGTCAGGTGGGCGCGCAGGAAGACCAGCGCCGACTCGTCGTCGTCGATTCCGCCGGCCTCGTGGCCGTTGTAGCGCCACACCGCCAACTCGGTCGGCCCGGCGTGCGCGTTGGCCGCCGCGTAGACCGTCGACGGCGGCACGATCTCGTCCATCAACGCCACCGAGTACCGCGCCGGGCGGCGGCAGCGCCGGGCGAAGTTGACCCCGTCGACGTACGCGAGGGTGCTCAGCACCCGCTCCTCGGCGTCGCGGTGGATCGCCAGGTAGTCGCGGATCTCCCGGTAGGGGCGGGCGGCGGTGGTCACCACCGCGCGCGGGATGTCGCAGAGGAACGGGACGAACGCGACCACCGCCCGCACCCCGGGTGCCAGCGCGCCGGCCGCGAGCGCCAACCCGCCGCCCTGGCTGTGCCCGAGCACCGCCACCCGGGTCGGATCGACGAGCGGCAGGGTCCGGACGGCGTCCACCGCCCGGACCGCGTCGGTGATCAGCCGCCGGTAGTAGTAGGTCTTCGGGTCGGCGATGCCCCGGGTGGTGACGCCGGGCGCCTCCGGCCCGGCCGCGCCGAGGTCCGGGGTGTCGCCTCGGCTCCATCCCGAGCCCTGCCCCCGGGTGTCCATCTGCAGGTGCGCGAACCCGGCAGCGGCCCAGAGCAGGTTCTCCAGCGGGTGCCCGCGCCCGCCGCCGTAGCCGGCGAACTGGACCACCGTCGGCAGCGCCGAGTCAGCGCCGCGGGGCAACCGCAGCCAGGCCCGCACGGACTGCCCGGCGAACCCCGCGAAGGTCACGTCGAACACGTCGATGCTGTCCAACTCGGTCGCGACCGGCTCGGCCCGCACCGGCCAGCCCGCGTGCCGGGCCTCCGCCAGGGTGTCGGCCCAGAAATCGTCGAAGTCCGCGGGGTCCTGGACGACGCCGCGGTAGTCGCGCAGCTGTTCCTCAGGTAGATCGGTGTACATGCCGTCCTCGGTCGACGAAGTTCCGGAAAGATTCCGTAACTTCGCCGAACGCTAGAACCGACCTGGCATGTCGTCAACCCCCGTCGGTGAGGCAAGATGGCGCGTGGAACGGGCACACCGTTCCGGGATCCTCGGTTGACGACATCTCGGGGTCGTTCTTCCGGCTCGGTGAAGGAGACGCGGGTGGGCGCGGACGACGGACGCAGGGTGACCATCACCGCGATCGCACGGGAAGCCGGGGTGTCGGTGCCGACCGTGTCCCGGGTGCTCAACGGTCGCTCCGATGTCGCCCCGGACACCCGGGAGCGGGTCGAGGAGTTGCTGCGCCACCACGGCTACCGGCGACGCACCAGCCGCAGCGTTCGCCGCGCCGGCCTCGTCGACCTGGTCTTCAACGACCTGGACAGCCCCTGGGCGGTGGAGATCATCCGGGGCGTGGAGGATGTCGGGCACGGCGCGGGTGTCGGCACCGTGGTCTCCGCGATCCACCGGCAGCCCACCGCGGCCCGGCAGTGGCTGCAGAACCTGCGCACCCGGGCCACCGACGGCGTCATCTTCGTGACCTCGCACCTGAGCCCGCCGCTGCACGCGCAACTCCGCCGCCTCAACGTGCCGGTGGTGGTCGTCGACCCGTCCGGCGTGCCGGCCATGGACGTCCCGACGATCGGCGCCACCAACTGGGCCGGCGGGCTCGCCGCGACCGAACACCTGCTCGCGATCGGGCACCGACGCATCGGCCTGGTGGCGGGGCCGACGCACCTGCTGTGCAGCCGGGCGCGCCTCGACGGTTACCGGGCCGGGTTGGAGGGCGCCGGGGTGCCGGTGGACGACGCGCTCGTCTATCCGGGCGACTTCTACCACGCCTCCGGGTTCGCCGGCGCGACCGCGCTGCTCGACCTCGCCGACCCGCCGACCGGCATCTTCGCCGCGAGTGACCAGATGGCCTTCGGTGTCTACGAGGCCATCCGGCGCCGCGGGCTGCGGGTGCCCGACGACGTGAGCGTCGTCGGCTTCGACGACCTGCCGGAGGCCCGGTGGGCATCGCCACCGCTGACCACGGTGCGCCAGCCGTTGGTCGAGATGGGACGGCTGGCCGCCCGGACCGTGCTGCGCCTGGCCCAGGGCGAGGGCATCGACTCGCCCCGGGTGGAACTCGCCACGGAACTTGTCGTCCGCGACAGCACCGCCCCACCGTCCGGGTCGCCCAGCCCGTCGTGAGGCCCGACCTGGGTCGGTAACCGGTTGGACCAGTTCCGATCCGCTCCCGAGAATTTCGGTGCCGGGCTGACTCCGGCCGGCGCGGTGAGCGGCCGAGGGCCGCCCACCGCGCCGCGTGCTCAGTGGTGGTGGTGCGCCCGGACGGCCTTGCGAATGGTCACCGGCAGCGCGGGCGCGCCGTCGACCGGCGCCGGGTCCTCGGCGGTCGGCGCTACTCCCCCGGCGGCGATCCGGTCCAGGGTGGCCAGCCCGGCCGCGTCGACCTCGCCGAAGATCGTGTAGTTGGGGCGCAGCGCCGAGTTGGCGTAGACCAGGAAGAACTGGCTGCCGTTGGTGTCCGGCCCCGCGTTGGCCATGGCCAGCACACCCCGGGCGTACACGCGGCGCTCCCCGGTCGGGTCGGTGGGCGCCGGCGGCAGGTCGGTCGGCAGTTCGTCGCGGTACCGGTATCCCGGGCCGCCCTCGCCGGTGCCGGACGGGTCACCGCACTGCAACACGCTGAGCGTCGGGTACGCGGTGAGCCGGTGGCACGGAGTGCGGTCGTAGAAACGCTTACCGACCAGGTGCAGGAAGCTCTGCACGGTGCACGGCGCGGCGGCCCGGTCCAGCGTCAACCCGATCGGTCCGTGGTTCGTCGTCAGGGTCACCCGGACGCTGCCCCGGGCCGGGGTACGTCGCGGGTCCGGCGGCAACGGCACCGGCCGGGCCGCGGGCTCGTCGGGTGTCTCCGTGTACGCGCACGGGCCGTGGGTGGTGCGTGGCGGTCGGGTGGCGGCGTCCGCAGCGGCGGAAGCGCCCTCGGGGGCGGCTGGCGCGGCGACCGCGCTCGCGGACGCCCCGACGACGAGCGCCCCGGCGAGTACGGTCACCCCCGCGAGGCGGGACAGGGCGCGCACCGGCCGGCGGGGTGCCGCTCCGCCGCGGCGCGGTTCGAGTTCACTCGACACTGTGATCCTCCTGGACTCGTGGTGCCAGAAAGACCGGAGTCTATGGAGGCCAGCGCCCGATGTCGATCCGTCCGGGCAGTCGGCGGCTCAGGGCAGCCGACGGCGACGCCGCCACAGCAGCCCGCCCAACAGCGCCAGCACCCCCGCGCCGCTCACCGCGGTCACCGACCACAACCACCCCGAGCCGGTACGCGCGGGCCCGCTGGCCGCCGCCGGTCGGGGCGCGCCGGGCGCGGCCAGCGCGGACGGTGTCGCCGACGCGGTGGCGGTCAACTCCCCCGCTTCGACCAGCCGGCCCACGGAGGCGTTCCGGGGCAGCGTGAAGCCCCAGTCCAACAGGGCGGCACCCTGCTCCCAGCCGCGCAGCGGCGCCGATTCGGCGCCCAACAGGGTCACCACCAGCCGCCGCCCGCCCCGTTCCGCCGCGCCCACGTAGGTGTGCCGGGCCAGATCGGTGAAGCCGGTCTTGCCGCCGAGCGCGCCCGGATACCGGTAGATGAGCTGGTTCTCGTTCTGGATCTGGAAACCCTTCGTACGCTGCGCCGCCTGGGTGGGAATCTCCGTCTCCTCGGTCAGCGCGTACCGGCGGAAGGTCGGCTCGGCGAAACAGGCCCTGGCGATCAGCGCGAGGTCGTACGCGCTTGTGAACTGTCCCCTGCCGTCCAGCCCCGACGGGGTGACCGCGTGGGTTTGCAGCGCGCCGAGCCGGTGCGCCTGCTCGTTCATGGCGCGTACACCGGCGGCGCTGTCCGTCCCGCTGCCGAGCCGGGCCAACGCGTTGGCGGCCTCGTTGCCGGAGTTGAGCAGCAGCCCGAGCCAGATGGTCTCGATGGTGTACCGACCGCCAGCGACCAGTCCCACGGCCGAGGAGCCGGGCTCGATAAGCATGTCGTCCTCGGTGACGGTGACCGTCTGCTTCGGGTCCAACCGGGGCAGCATCGTGGCCGCCAGCAGGAGCTTCTGCACGCTGGCCGGCGTGCCGTACTCGTGTGGGCCGCAACCGCCGAGCACCTGGCCGCTGTCCAGGTCGGCGACCAGCCACGACGTGGCGGTGATCGCCGGTGGCGCGGCGGCGTCGGTCGGCACGACCAGGCCGGCCGTGTCCAGGGCCGCGCCGCCGACCACCCGCTGCGCGGGCACGGCGGGCGGAGGGGAGGGTCGGGGCGGACGGGACATCGCCGGGGCCGGCGCCCGTGGGCAGCGCACGGTTGCCTGGGCGGACGCTCCCGCGGCGGCGACCGGCGCGGGAGCGAGCAGGACGGCGGACGCCGTGGCCGCCAGCAGCGCAGCTCTCATGTGCCCGACCCTAGTCAACAAGATCGCCCGGCGGGACGGGATGCGCCTGTCGGTCAACCCGCCTCGCCGCGACCACGTAGGTAGTCGTGCAGGGCGGCCGTGCCCCGCAGCCGGCGCAGGCTGCGGATGTGCAGGTCCTGCTCACGGCGGGCGAGTTCGGCACGGACCCGCTGAGGGCTGCCGGTGGTCCGCAGCTCCGCCAACACCGCCTCGATGATCTCGAACGGGTACGCGCCCCGGCGCAGCAGCGCAATGACCTGCGCGGCGCGGAGTTCCGCCTCGTCGTACACCCGGTAGTTGGTGCCCGGGATGCGGCCCGGCCGCAGCAGTTCGCGCTGCTCCCAGAGTCGTAGCTGGGAGGTTCGCACCCCGACCAGGGCGGCGACCTCGCCGATGCGGGCGGCGCGGCGGGGTGCGGGCCGGGACGCCGGTGGGCTGGCCAGCACGGTCTCGAAGGCGCCGAGCACCCGGCGGATCTCGGCGCGTTCCCGGTCCACCTCGGCGTGGCCGCCGTCGAGCGCCGCGAGGGCCGCCGGCAGGTCACCCCTGTGCACCGCGGCCATGATCTCCCGGGCGCGGCTCCAGCCGTGTCCCTCGGCCAGCCGCCGCGCCACGCTCAACGCGCGGGCGTGCTCGGTCGTGAAGATCCGGTAACCGCTCGGGGTACGCCGAGCCGGCGGCAGCACACCCTGCTCGACGTAGTTGCGCACCTGCTGCACCGAGATCCCGACGGTGGCCGCCAGGTCCACGGCGCGCAGCCGATCCTTACCGGCGACGTCCACGCGAGCCACCGTACCGCTTACGGCGTGATTTGAGACTTTCCCGGACGTGCTTCCGCACCCTGCGCTTGACTGTCGACCAAAGTCTCTACATGTGGATGAATGAGACAATGGAACCCGCCAGCATCGGCGGGGCGAGGTCCCGCCACGACTCCGTGAAGGGTTCGCATGTCGCAGCCAGCATGGTCCGCCGCCGACAGCCACGACATGATCGAGGTACGCGGCGCGCGGGAGAACAACCTCGCCAGCGTCTCGGTCGACATCCCCAAACGCCGGTTGACCGTCTTCACGGGCGTCTCCGGATCGGGCAAGTCGTCGCTCGTCTTCGGCACCATCGCCGCCGAGTCCCAGCGCATGATCAACGAGACCTACAGCGCGTTCCTCCAGTCGTTCATGCCGAACCTCAACCGGCCGGACGTCGACTCGCTGCGCAACCTCAGCGCGGCCATCGTCGTCGACCAGGAGCGGATGGGCGTCAACTCCCGCTCCACCGTCGGCACCGCCACCGACGCGTACGCCATGCTGCGGATCCTCTTCAGCCGGCTCGGCCAGCCGTCCATCGGCGGCGCCGGTGCGTTCAGCTTCAACCTGCCCGAGGGCATGTGCCCCACCTGCGAAGGGCTGGGACGGGTCTCCGACCTCGACATCAACGAGTTGGTGGACGTCGAGCGCTCCCTCAACGACGGCGCCATCACCGTGCCGAACTTCGCTGTCGACTCCTGGTACTGGCAGACAATCGTCGGCTCCGGCCTGTTCGACCCGGACGTCAAGCTCCAGGACTTCACCCCGCAACAGTGGGAGGACTTCCTCCACAAGCCGTCCACGAAGATCAAAATGGGCAGCAACAACTGGACGTACGAGGGTCTGGTGGTCAAGGTCAAGCGGCTCTACCTGGCCAAGGACCGCGAGTCGATGCAAGCGCACATCCGCGCCTTCGTCGACCGGGCGGTCACCTTCACCACCTGCGGCGAGTGCGGCGGCACCCGACTCAACGCGGCGGCCCTGTCGTCGCGCATCGCCGGACGCAGCATCGCAGACTGCTCGGCGATGCAGATCAGCGACCTCGCGACGTTCGTCCGGGACGTCGACGACCCGGGGGTCGCGCCCCTGACCGCCAACCTGCGCGAGCTGCTGGACTCCCTGGTCGAGATCGGACTGGGCTACCTCAGCCTGGACCGGGAGTCGGCAACCCTCTCCGGCGGTGAGGCGCAACGGGTCAAGATGGTCCGGCACCTCGGCTCCAGCCTGTCCGACGTCACGTACGTCTTCGACGAACCCACGGTCGGCCTGCACCCGCACGACATCGCCCGGATGAACGACCTGCTGCTGCGACTGCGCGACAAGGGCAACACGGTGCTGGTGGTCGAGCACAAGCCGGAAACCATCGCCATCGCCGACCACGTTGTCGACCTCGGGCCGGGCGCCGGTGCCGACGGCGGCCGGATCTGCTTCACCGGCGACGTGCCCGCGCTGCGCCGCTCCGACACCCTCACCGGCCGGCACCTGGACCACCGGGTGACCCTGCGCGAGGCGGTACGCCCACCGACCGGGCAACTCGCCATCCGCCAGGCCGACCTGCACAACCTGCGCGACGTGGACGTGGACATCCCGCTCGGCGTGCTCACCGTGGTCACCGGCGTGGCCGGCTCCGGCAAGAGCTCCCTGATCCACGGGTCACTGCGCGGCCGATCCGGGGTGGTCATCGTGGACCAGTCCCCCATCCGCGGGTCCCGGCGCAGCAACCCGGCCACCTACAGCGGGCTGCTCGACCCGATCCGTACCGCCTTCGCCAAGGCCAACGGCGTCAAGGCGGCCCTGTTCAGCGCCAACTCCGAGGGCGCCTGCCCGGCCTGCAAGGGGATCGGGCTGATCTACACGGACCTCGCGATGATGGCCGGCGTCGCAAGCGTCTGCGAACGGTGCGAGGGGCGACGCTTCACCGACGAGGTGCTCACGTACACGCTGCGGGGCAAGAACATCAGCGAGGTGCTGGCCATGTCGGTCACCGAGGCGTACGCCTTCTTTCCGGGTGGTCCGGCGCACCTCATCCTCGGTCGGCTGGTCGACGTCGGGCTGGGCTATCTCAGCCTCGGCCAACCGTTGACCACCCTGTCCGGCGGGGAACGGCAACGACTCAAGCTCGCCATCCACCTGGCCGAGAAGACCACCACGTACGTCCTGGACGAACCCACCACCGGCCTGCACCTGGCCGACGTGGACCAACTGCTGGCCCTGCTCGACAGGATGGTCGACGCCGGCAACACGGTGATCGTCATCGAGCACCACCAGGCGGTCATGGCCCACGCGGACTGGCTCATCGACCTGGGGCCGGGAGCTGGCCACGACGGCGGCCGAATCGTCTTCACCGGCACACCCGCCGACCTGGTCGCCGAAGGTGACACGCTGACCGCCACCCACCTGCGCGAATACGTCAACGAGCCGGCGGTAACGCGACGGGGGTAGGCACCAGCGGGGGCAAGCCCGGCCGGGCAGGCCCGGCGGGGGTAGGCCCGGCGGGGGTAGGCCCGGCCGGGCAGGCCCGGCGGGGGTAGGCCCGGCGGGGGTAGGCCCGGCGGGGGTAGGCCCGCGCGGCGGCTCGGGGGCGGTCAGGCGACGCGGCGAAGCCAGCGCCGCTGCCAGGGCGTCTCCACCGCCTTGGGGTGGTAACCCTCCCGGACCCACGCCACCGCCCGATCGGCCGGCAAGCCGTCGAGGATCGCCAACGCGGCCAGCGCGGTCCCGGTACGCCCCACCCCACCCCGACAGGCCACCTCGACGCGCGCACCGTCGTGGGCATGCCGCAACGCCGCCCGCAGAGCATCGAGGGCGTCCGCCCCATCGGTCGGCACCCAGAAATCGGGCCACCGGATCCGCCGGTGCGGCCACGCCGGACCCGGGCCGGGCGCCAACAGCAGGGCGAAGTCGGCGGGCGAGGTCACGGCGGCGACGCGGCGTCCGCGCACCGTCGCACCGCTGGGGAGTACGAGCAAACCAGGCTGCTCAGGCCAGGACGCAGAAGCAGTCACCCGACCCATTGTGCCGCTCCCGGCCCAACCGGTGGGTACAGACAGCGCCGCCCCCGGCCTTGTGGACCGGGGGCGGCACTGGTGTCGGTGTGCAGGTCGCCTCTCGGCGAGTGGCGCGACGCGGCTCCAGCCAAACGGTATTCCGCGACGGCGATATTAGGTGAGGCCCGGGGACACTGAGTCACACCGACACCCTCCACAACCAGCCGGTCCCCCACGTTGTTCCCCCGTGCCCACCCCACCACCAGGCCGATCACACCGAAGTGCTGGTGGGCGGTAGCGGTGGCGGTAGCGGTAGCGGTGGTGCGGGCGCTGTCGTGCGGCCACCGTCTCAATCGGCGTGCGGCGGCCGTCCAGGTCGGGGTGGCAGTCGCGGTTGCAGCCGCGGGCGGGGGTCGGCAGGCGGCGGGCGGCGGGCGGCGGGCGGCGGGCGGCGGGCATCCCACCATCCACCGGCTGGCAACCGACGACCCCCTGCCCGCCCTGCGCCGCCGCAGCGCCCTCCCCGGCGCACCGACCAGGGCGGAGACGCCGCTGGCCGGCACCCCCGGGGTTGCGGGGTGCCGGCCAGCGGTCGGTGTTCTGCGGTGGTGCCGGTGTCAGCTGTTCCAGTACTGGCCGACCAGGTCGGTGGCCTGCTGCTCCCACTGGGCGTACGCGTCCGGGTAGGCGGAGACCTGCACGGTCTGCGCGGCGTCGGTCAGCGCCATGTCCTGCCAGCCGTCAACCTGCTTGAGGCCCTTGAGGAACGCGGTGGTGGAGTACTCCGGGTTGGTGATCTGCTCCGGCGTACCCCAACCCGAGCTGGGGCGCTGCTGGAACAGGCCCAGCGAGTCGTGGTCGTTGGCGTCGCCGAGGTGGCCCAGGTTGTCCAGCTTCGACTCCTGCAGGCTCGTCGCGATCGAGATGACCGCGGCGCGCTCGGGCAGGCC
>NZ_JBNCKO010000009.1:134475-287067 GCF_049841595.1 Micromonospora sp. DT228 | reverse complement strand
CTCCCCCTCCGCCCACCCCCCCCCCGCGCCCCCCCCCCCCCCGGGGCGCCGGGGCGGGGGGCCCCCCCCCCCCCCCCCCCCGGCCACCACCAACCTCGCCCACCCAGCAACCCACCCCAACCCAACCCCAGCTTGCGCACGGCCCCACCCCAACCCAACCCAACCCAGCTTGCGCACGGCCCCATCCCACCCCACCTTGCGTGCGGCCCCACCCCATCCCCGCCTTGCCTTGCCTTGCCGCAACCCACCTTCTGGGCAGCCCCTCCCCACCCCACCTTGGGCGGCCGCCGACGGTCGCCTGGCCCGTGGGGCCGGCTGCACGGGGCAAGTCGACGGGGCGAAGCGGGCCGGACAAGGCGAAGCGGGCCGAACGGGGCGAGCCGAACGGGGCGAGCCGAACGGGGCGAGGCAAGCTGGCCAGGCGAGGCGGGCCGGACGGGGCGAGGCGGGCCGCACGGGCGGGGGCAGGGCAGTCGGGGGCAGGACGCGACGTCGGGGTGAGTGGCGCGGCCGCTCAGGGATACGGGACTACGGCCCCGGACCTGCCGGCCTGCACCAGGCGCTCCAGCCAGGGCGTCGGGGCGACGCCCAACTCCCGGCCCAGGTCGGCGCGGAACAGCTCGAAACGCCGCACCGCCTCGTTGATGTTGCGCTCGGCCAGGTGCACCGCGATCAACGCGCGGGTGGCGCTCTCCCGCAGTGGTTCCAGGTGCACGGCGGTCAACGCCACCTGCACCGCCTCGCCGTACCGGCCCTGGGTGGTGAGCCGCTCGGCGAGGGCCTCCAGCGCGTACAGCCGGGTCTGGCGCAGCCGTTCCCGCTCGGCCAGGACCCAGTCGTCGTACCAGCCGGGCAGCAGCTCACCTGTCGCCAGCATCGGCACGGCGCCCACCGGCGAACCGTCGGCCAGCAGGACGGCCGCCGCCGCGCTCAGGGCGGCCACGTCACTTGTCACCACGGCGGCCAGGGCCAGCCGGTCGTCCTCCTCGACGAGGGGCTCCGGCGTCACCCGGTGCAGCCGCCACAGCATGGTGCGCAGGTTGGCCCGCGCCCGGTCCTCGTGGGAGCCGGGCCAGAGCGTCCCGGCGGCCTCCGAGCGGGCACAGCGCTGGCGTACGCCGAGAAAGGCCAGCAGCCGGCGGGCGCCCTGCGGCACCACCACCGCCCGCCCGTCGCGTTCCAGCCCGAACCCGCCGAGCAGCCGCAACGCGTACCGGGACGGCTGCCCCGCCGCGGCCTCGGACACCGCGGAGTGCAGGTCGTACGTCACCTCGTGAACAACCATGCCCGCGCCTTTCGCACCCGATCCCCGTGGCGGGTTCCACGCTCGGGTGTGGACTGTCGGCGCGCCAGCGCAGTGTCGTCACACCGACCCGGCGAACGGCGGAGATCAACCGTTCGCCGGACTCGGTCCCGACCGTTCAGCGCAGCTTGTTCAGCGTCCGGGCGTACCCGGCCCACTCGGCGGCGTCGCCGACCTCGGCGCGGACCCCGGCCTCCTTCATGATGGCGAGCACCTGCTCGGGCTTCGTGTCGGCCAACTTGCCGAGGGTGCTGATCCCGGCGCGGGTCAGCGCCGCCCGGGCCTTGGTCGGCACGCCGGCGAGCATGGCGATGTCGGCGTCGGCGACGTTCTCCAGCTCGGCCTCGATGCCCAGCGCCGCGGCGACCGCCGACTGGGCGCCGACGGTGGTCCGGACGATCGCCGCCTCCCGCTCGCTCACCTCGCCGAACATCGCGTCCAGGCTCGGATAGGCGCTCTCCGCCGGCAGCACCTTGAGCACGTCGCGGACCGTCCGGCCGTCGGCCAGCTCGTCCTCGCCGAAGAAGCGGATGAACTCGGTCAGCTTCACCTCGCGCGGGAAGCGCTGCCGGATGTCGCCGTTCTCGGCCGCGTGGCGTTCCAGGTAGGCGGCTCCCCGGACCTTCGGGCCGACGACCACGTCCACGCCGAGGGTCTCCACGGCGGGCAGCACGATGGTGCCGGCCTTGGTCTGCCAGATGCTGACCTTCTTGTCCATGAACATCGTGGTGCCCATGTACCTGCCGAAGTCCAGCGTGCCGATGTAGTTGGGGATCTGTTCGAGCTGGTACGGGCCGGGGCTGACCTTGTTCTCGTGCACCGTCGAGTGCAGCCGGTTGATCTCCGCGCGGATCTCGTCGAGCAGCCGCCGCAGACTCACCCGCATCGCCGCCATGCAGGCGAACGCCTTGGCCACGTCGGTGCCGAGGTGGTCAAGGTCGTGTTCGATGCGGTGGAACCGCTCGTTGAAGCCCTGCTCCCCCGGGGTCTGCCCGGCCTGCACCACGTCCTCGCCGTCGACCCAGTCGGTGTGCGCGAAGGTCCGGGCGAACGGTGGCGGCGCGCAGCCCGGCTCGACGGCGGGAAACGACTCGGCGTAGCTGAACACCCGCTTCGCGGTGCCCACGTTCTCGTAGATCCAGGACGAGACAAGCACACTGGCGTCCGAGGCCGGAATGCCGTGCTGGGTGAATGCCTCGTACAGCTCGGTGACTGTCACCCCGTCGTAATTGATCTCGCTCGCCATTGTGGTGTCCCTCTCAGAGCTGGTCGTACACGCCGCGGTGCCGGCGCTGCTGGAAGGTGCGGAAGGTCCGGGCCACCGCCGGTCGCAGCGGCTCGGCGGTGCCGTCGGCGTCGAGGTCGACGTGGTCGCGGCGGATACCGAACGTGTTGATCTCCACGCCGAGCGGGCAGACCCTGATCAGCGCGTTCATCAGCCGCTCGTACTGCTCCAGGGTCACCGTCACCCCGTCGGGCAGCTCCACCCGGAACTCGTACGGGTCGGTCCGGCCGGTACGCACGTAGGAGAGCGCCACCACGGCGACCAGACCGGCGTGGGTGGGCCGCAGCGCGGTCCGCGCGCCGACCGCCTTGATCTCCGCGGTGCCGCCGCCGAGCCCCACCGTGTACCAGCGGAACCCGGTGGCCCGGCGCTCGGCCAGGTTCAGCCCGGCCTGCGGCAGGCCGATCACGCTGCACACCAGCAACACCCGGTTGCCCGTCTCGACAAGCGGCAGCGCGGCGGCGAGGTGCTGGTCGCGCAGCAACCCGACCAGCCGGGCCAGCCGGTCACCGGCCGCCGGCTGGCCGGCGATCAGCGCGGTGGCCAACGCCGTCGGCAGTTCGATGGTCTCCACCAGCTCGTCCGGCAACTGGTTCAGCGCGGCCACCACCGGCGCCGGGTCCCGCACCGCCGGCAGGCCGGCCGCGGCCAGCACCTGGTCCACCGGCTGCCCCGCCGGCCGGGTCGGCACCGCCGCCCACCGGGTCCGGGCCGCCGCGTCGGTCAGCGGCGTCCACGCCGGCTCGCCGGCACCCGTCCACGCGGACGCGGCGGCGACCAACCCGGCCAGCAGCAGCGCGTTGCCGCCCGGGTCGCCCGGCGCGTGGAACCGCGCCTCGACCGTCGCGTCGGCACCGACCGTGGCGCTCAGCGGCGCGGTCACCGCCAACCCCCGGGTGGGCAGGTGGGACAGGTACATCCTGGTGGTGCTGATCCGGTGCGTGGTGGGCAACCCGCAGACCTGCCACAGCCACGCCAGCTCGCCGTCGGCCGCCACGGTCGGTACCCCGGCCGCGCGGGCGGCGGCGATCAGCACCTCGGCGGTCCGGTCGGCGGTGACCGCGCGGTTGGTGTCCAGCACCCGGTTGCGCAGGTCATTGGCCTGCGCGGGGGTCGGCCAGCTCACGTCCACCCCGAGGCCCAGCTCGTAGCGGCTGCCACCGGCGTCGTCCTGCGCCCGGGTCACCTGCCACACGATCGCCGAGCCGAGCGCCCGGCAGACCCGCCCCGCGCGGTCCAGGGCAGCGGCCAGCGGCGGCGCGACGCCGTGCGCGCTGTCGAAGGCGTACGACTGGCGCAGGCTGGCCCGCAGGGCGGTGACCTCGGTCAGCCGGCTGGCCGGCAGCGCCCGGCCGGCGTGCACGGTGTTGTTCGGCGGGGTGTTGGCGGGCAGGACGAGGCGGTCGCGGCGCAGTTGGGCGAGGAAGTTCGTGCGGTGCTGCGGATCCCCGGCGGCCACCAGCCGGATCGCCACCGCGAACCTGTCGTCGTCCTCGCGCACGGTGAACCGTGCGCCGCCGGGCAGGTCGGCGAAGAGCCCGGCGTTCGGGTCGGTGTCCGCGCCGGGCCCGTTGAGCAGCCGGCGCACCGCACCCGGGGTGGGCAGCAGGAACCGTCGGTAGAGCCCGAGCCGGTGGGCGTACGCGGTGTCCGGCTCGCGGGCCGGCGGGGCCAGCCGGCGGGCGTACACCTCGCCGCTGGCCGGCTCGTGCACCAGCTCGTCGACGAAGCGGGCCACCCCGACGTCCGCGCCGATCCGGTCCAGCGCGTCGCGTCGGGCGTGCGCCAGGGTCCGGTACGCGTGCACCTCCCGGGCCGCGCGCCGCAGCCGGTGCTTCTCGTACGACACCAGGTAGAGCAGCCGACCCAGGTTGCCCTCCAGCACCGCCAGCTCGACCAGCCCCGGAAGGACCGCACCGGTGACCGCCGTGGCGGTGCCTCCGTCGACGGCCCGCTCGACGGTCACGGCGACCGGGAACGACGCGACAAGCGGTTCGTCGGCGGTGTCCGGGGCGTACGCGGGCACCGACGCGCCGGCGGCCGACCAGGGCGCGAAGACCACCGGCGGCAGCACCCGCTCGTCGGCGCCGCCCGGGTCCACCGTGACGGTCACCCGCACGGTCTCCTCGACCAGGTCCCGGCGCAGCACGACGGTGAGCAGCGGATGCCGGCTGGTCCAGTCCACCACGGCCGTACCGGTGCTGGCCAGCGGCACCACCACCCGCCGGACGGTGCCCGGATACGGGCCCTCCAGTTGGTCGACGAGGTTGCGTTCGACGGACGGGTCGGCGCCGTCCACCGGCACCCGGATGTCGGTCATCGGTCCCCCGCTCAGACGATCCGGAACGGCCGGGGGTCGTCCCGGTCGACGTAGACGGGCACCTGGTTCGCGGCGAGCACCGCGTTGTCGCCGACCGGCAGGCGCTGCACCCCGTCGCCGGTGGGCGCGCTGCCGGTCACCACCACCGCCGAGTCGGCCGGGAAGCGCACGAGCCGCAGCCCGCGTACGTCGGCGACGCCCGGCTCGTTCATCAGCGTCCAGATCACCTCGGCGGCGCGGACCGGCTCACCGAAGGGCAGCTCGTCGACGTAGCGGCGCAGTCGGGCGTGCAGGCGGGCGCGCAACTCGGTGGCGGCGGTGGACGCGTTCACCGTCTCCTTCGAGCCGGTGGGCAGGGGCAGGCCCCGGATCACCAGGTCGGCCTCGACGCCGATGCCCACCTCGTCGGCCCGGTCCACCGAGGCGAAGATGCCCACCGGGCGCAGGTCCTCGATGACCGACTCGACGGCGGCGTGCAGCCCGTCCGGCCCGTCCCAGATGGCCGCGGCGGTCGGCGCGACGAGCACCGTGACGTAGTACGGGTTGCCCAGGTCGCGTTCGGTGCTGAAGACCCGCTCGATGAAGTTGAAGTTGCCGAAGATGGACTGGTTGAGGTCCAGCCCGCCCCGGCCGTCGAAGACCTGCACCTGGCGTACGCCGGGCACTGTCGCCACGGCCAGGCCGATCGCCTCGGCGGTCCAGATGGAGCGGGGCGCGGCCAGCAGCAGTTGCCGGTAGCGGGCGTCGGACGCCTGCTGTTCACCACCGGTCAGCGCGACGGTGTGGGTGATCTCCACCAGTTCGGCGCCGGCGGCCTGCTCGGCGTCGTCCAGGTCGGCCAGCAGGGTGTCGGCCCGGTTCCAGCGGTCGATCTTCTGGCTGGGTTGGGCGGGGTCGAGGTTGTGCGCGGGCCCGGGGTAGAACGCGGCGACGGCCGGCACCCGTTCGCCGACGGCGGCGGAGAGCACCACCGTCTCGTCCAGCGCCACGTGGTGCCCGCCGGGCGTGGACAGCCGGGCACCCCGGGGCAGGGTGAGCTGGGTATGCCCGGTGGGCAGGGCGGCCTTCAGCTTCAGCTTCACGGTGCCCCGGGCCGGCAGGTACGGACGGGGGATGCCGAGTTCCTCGCCGAGGCGGGTCAGCGCGTCGGCGGTGGCCGACACCACGTACGAGTTGTCGTAGACGGCGCCGAGCGCCGCCCACAGTCGGGCGTCCTCCAGCGCGGCCAGTTCGAGGACCTTACGCAGCACGGCGCCGCTGGTCAGGTCGATGTCGTCGCCGAAGAGCAGCCGGGCGGTGGCCAGCTTCTCGGCGAGCAGTCGGGCGAAGGACTTCGGCACAAAGCCGCTCTCGACGACGCCGAAGCCGGTCGAGCCGGTGGCCCGCAGCGCGGCGGCGTCGACGGCCAGGACGTCGGCCAGCTCGGCCGGGAGGGTGGGATCAGACATGTGGCAGCTCCCCGAGATGCACCGAGAGCCGGTCGTCGGTGATGGTTTCGAACTGGACCTGCACCTGGAGGGTGCGGGAGGACCGCAGCGCGGCTGCCGCCGCGTCGTCGGCGCGGCCCGCGCCGAGCCGGCCGTCGTCGAGGTTGACGTCGACGATCTTCCGGACGCGGGGGTCGCGGTCGAGCAGCGTGATGATGCCGATGCGTACCTGCTCACGGATCAGGTTCGGCTCGATCTGCTCGGCGAGGGCGTTGAGCCCGTCGAAGCCGAAGGTGGCGTCGAAGACGTTCGAGCCGCGCAACGTGGTCAGCGCCACCGCGAGGCTCTGGGCCACGTTGTCGGTGCCGGCGACGAGGGCCAGCACCCGGCCGTTCGGGCCGTCGTCGAAGACGATGTCGCGGGCCAGGTCCACGCCGGGCATCGTGGGTTCGAAGACGAGGCCCCAGCCGAGGTAGCGACGCTGGGCGGCCTGGCGTTCCCGCTCGGTCCGGTCCACCTCAGACCGCCTTCAGCTTGCTCTGCCCGGCACTCGCGGACAGGCCGGGAGTGCTGCCGTCGGTGGCGCCGCTGAGCGAGTCCAGGGCCACCCCGACCCCGCCGACCTTGAGTTTGCTGGCGGCGCCGGTCGCCGTGGTCACCGTGCCGCACTGCTTTGTGGAGTTGCTCGTGGTGATGGTGCACCCGGCGACCGATTTGCCGCTGATCCCGTCTGGGCGGGTCACCGCGACGTGGTCGACGGTCAGCTTGCTCTGCCCGGCCGGGGTGACAGTCCCCTGGCTGGGGCAGTGCACGTCGCTCGACGTGGTGAGCACGAAGGCCATAGCGTTCTCCTCAGTGGACGTTCATCGCGTTGTCGACCTGCACGTCGACGTCGTCGGCGGCGATGGTGACGGTGCCGCCGCTGATGTTCACCGCGCCGTTGCCCGCGTCCAGGTCGATCCGGGTGCCGGTGATGGTGATCGAGCCGTCCTGCTTCAGCACGATCGACGACCCGCCGGCGGCGTGCTCGATGGTGATGCTGTCGGCCTCGTCGGCGCGCGCCGGGCGCTGGCCCCGCCCCTGGAGTTGGGCCCGGCCCACCCGCACGGTCAGCTCACCCAACTCGATGACCCGGTTGCCGTCGCCGTCGGTGAGGTCGTGCGCCACCTTGCCGTCGTGGTCGGCGGGTACCACCGTGTCGCCGATCGACGAGCGGCTGTTGGTGGCCACCCCCACCGGCAGGGACAGCCACCAGTCCCCCGGCTGGGACACCGGGGCGTGCCCGGTGGGCCAGAGCGCGCCCACCTCCACCGGGTCGTCGGGTGAGCCGTTGCGGTAGGCGAGCGCCACCCGGGTGCCCGGATAGCGGGGCAGGATCAGCCCGCAGCCACCCCAGGCGAACGGGGTCAGGTAGGTCACCCCGGGCAGCGGCGCGGGCTGCTCCCGGCGTACCGGCAGGCGGCGGGCGGCGTTGGGTCGGCCGTCCGGGCGGGCCAACCCCTCCCACACCGTCTCGGTCTGTGCCGGTGGCTCGACCGCGCCGCTGGCGTTCGTGGCCGCCGCGCGTACCTCGCCGATCTCCAGGCCGCGGGTCTCGCCCCGGGCTGCGCGGGCCGCCCGGCGCACCGCCTCCGCCGCGGCCACGCCGGGCGAGGACGCCGGACCGGCCGGCTCGGCGGTGCCCACGCCGGAGGCGTCGCTCCAGCTGTCCCAGGCCTGGGCGCCCGAGGTGACCTCGACGCCCTGCACCACCGTGACGAACCCGGCGGTACGCGAGAGGGTGTGCCGCGCGGCGCTGAGGTAGAGCAGTTTCGCCCCCGCCCCCAACTCCCCCGTCGACGGGGCGAACGGTGCGGCGAACGAGCCGAGCAGCGCCGCGCCGACGCTGCCCAGCGTGGTGGCCTCGTCCACCGCCGGCGGGTCGAAGCACACCAGGTCACCGGGCTTCAGGTCGGGCCGGCCCTTGAGCGTCAGGGTCCACGCCCGACGGCGCGGCGCGGCGGGGCCGCCCGCCTCGGTGGCCGCGTACGGGTCGGTGTCCTGGGTGCCGTTCTCGGTGCACTCCAGCAGGCCGGTGGCGAGGGTCAGCGGCTTCGGCTCCCCCTCCGGATAGGGGATCGGCCGCTTGCCGACGTGCACGGTGCCGTCGCGGATCAGCAGCATTCCCCGCCCGTACGCGTTGAGCGACTGCTGCAACGCGCCGCCGATCCGTTCCACCGCGGCGCGGTAGAGCAGCCCGGCGCCGAAGGCGACCCGTTCGTCACCGGCCGCCTCGGTGGTGCCCCGGGTCATCGTGCCGTCCGGGTTGGCGCCCCAGGTGGCGATGTCCACTCTGGTCCGCTCCGCGACGGCCCGGATCGCCGCGCTGAAGGACGCCGCCTCGAACCGTTCGGCGACCCGCTGACCGAGCCGGGCGTACGCCTGCTCGACGAGGGTCAGCTCGGTGTCGTACGTCCGCTCGCCGGTGAGCCGCCGTACCTTCGTCACCCGCAGCACGGCGACGAGCGCCTGGGTCAGCTCGGCCGGGGTCGGGCCGGCGTTGACGCCGACCAGGTTGGTGAAGAACGCGCCGACGGAGGTGTTGGCGTCCCGCCAGTACAGGTGCAGTTTCGCCACCAGCGGCGGTTGTCCCTCGGCGGTGCGCAGCGCGGCGAAGTGCTCGTCGATCAGCCCCTGCACGGTGACCGTGTACGCGCCGGGGCCCAGCCCGTCGGGCAGCGCCGCGTCGATGGACGCGTAGTAGTCGGCGCTGGACAGGCTGAGCGCCGCGTCGGGGCTCAGCCCGGTCGGGGTCTCCCGGTGCAACGTCAGGGTCCAACCGGCGTCGTTGCCGACCGCGCCCTGGCGGACCTGACCGGTCTGGAACGGCGTGAGCGTCATCGCAGCACCCTCCGCAGCTTCTTGTCGAGCAGGTAGCGGTAGCGCAGCCGGCCGGGGCCCAGCTCGGACTCGACGCGCTGCGCGGGTGGACGGCGACGCCAGACGAACTCGTTTATCGGCGGCGGCCCGAACTGGTCCACCGCGCGGTCGGCGCGCCGCCAGGCGAGCGCGATGGACGAGCCGTAGTCGCCGGAGCCGCGTACCGTCCCGGCGTGCAGCAGCCAGCCGAGCACCACCACCTCGACGGCGATCGGGGCGGCTCCGGTGGCGACCGCCGGGCCGGCGTCGGGGCAGACCCGGCGCAGCCCGGCGGCGAGCGGCACCGAGCCGAGGATCCGGGTGCCCTGACGGACCACCAGGCGCAGCGGCACCCGGCCGACGAGCGCCGGGGGCGGGGGCGCGGCCGGGGGCGCGGGTCGGGGGACCAGGTCGTCGGCGGAGGTGCTGACCACGGCGAGGGGGTCGGTGTGCAGCCACTGCCGGGCCAGCCCGGTGGGCAGGATCAGCACCGCGTGCACACCGGCGCCCAACTCGACGCGGTGCGGCAGGCCGGCGGTGAGGCTCTGCCGTACCTCGGTGAACCCGTCGGGCACCTCGACGGGTGTCTCCGGCAGCAGGTAGCGGTCGATCGGAAACTGTGGCATCAGTTGCCCAACCCGTCGGCGAGCGCGCCGACTCCGATGCTGGCCACGTCGAGCAGCTTGCCGAGCAGGCTGGGACGGGGCACGTGGACGAGGGTGATCGTGGTGTCCAGGACGTCGCGGCGGGCGGCGGAGGCGTTGAACGTCAGCGACTGCACCTGCATGTCGGTGCGGATGGTCATCGAGGTGACCAGGATCAGCCCGCCGAACTTCCCCCCGGAGTACGCGGCGAGTGCGGTGCCGCGTTTGCTGGCCTCGGCCATCGTCTCCAGCGCGAACTTCCAGGCGTAGCGCTCCGGGCCGACCAGCACCCCGGTCAGGGTGATGGTGTCGTCGTGGGTGGCCACGATGGCCTTGTGCGCGGTGGAGCCGATCGGCGGCAGGTGGTAGGTCTGGGCCAGTGAGATGGCGGTGACGGCCCAGATCGGAATGGGCAGGATCCTGTCGCTGATGATCGCGGACGGCACCGTGCCGTACCGCAGGAAACTGGTGGTGGCCATGCTCAGCGCCCTCCGGTGGGTGGCAGCGGCACCGGCGGACCGGTGGGTTCGACGGCCAGGCCCAGGTCGCGCAGCGCCTGGGTGATCTCGCGGACCTCACCGGCGGCGCTGGTGACCCGCAGCCGCAACCGGCGTTCCTCAAGGGCCGCGCTGATCCGCGCCGGCCGGGTGGACGCGGACCCGCGCCTGTTGATCCGGTCGATCTCGGCGGCGGCGTCCTCCATCCGGGAGATCGCGTCGAGGATCCGCGGATCGGCGGTGAAACCGGGATCGTCGCGGCCCAGCCGGGCGATGGCCGCGCGGAAGTCCGCGGCGTCGCGGCGCAGGTTGGTGACGAGGTTGTCGGTGAGCGCGCTGACCCCGCCGACGCTCGGCGCGCGGTGCGACTTGTCGTCGATCAGCCACACCCAGCCGTCGTGGCCGATGCCGACCAGGTCGGTGCCGGCGACCTTGACGTTGGCGTCCGGCCCCTTGAGGAACAGCTCGATGCTGCTCAGCGAGAACGCCGCGCTGTACTCGCCGAGCACGCCCCGGCCGTAGGTGACCATGTCGTGGCGCAGGTAGGCGCGGAAGCCGGGGCCGTCGTCGGCACGGCCGCCCCGGTCCCGGAAGCGCCGCCACAGGGTGGTCAGGGCCTCCGGGTTGTGCAGGGCGAGCTGCTGGGTGAGCCAGACGTCGCCGCCGGCCACCACCGCCCGCAGCTCCGGGTCACCGATGCGGGCCAGCGCCTCGGTGAGCCGGGCCTCGCTCACCTGCAGGCCGCGCGAGCGGGCCCGGCCGAGGTCGTCGACGGCGGCGCGCAGCCGGGTCAGTTCGTCGGGGGTGAGCCGGCCGCCGAGGCGGGCCTCGAGGTCGGCGACCGCGGCCCGCTTGCCGACCTCGCTCTCGGCGGCCACCGCGCGCCACAGCGCGGCCGGTTCCACCTCGGCGGCGCGGCGCAGCGCGGCCTGCCGGTCCGCCGGCATGGCCCGGAACGCGTCCCCGACGATCGCGGCGGGCTCGGCGTGCCGGCCGGCCGCGCCGCCGCCGGCGTCGAACTCGCGCAACAGCGAGTCGGCGTACGCGGCGGAGTCGTCGGCCAGCCGCAGCGGGGCGTCCCCGACGATGCCGTCGCGGGGCCGGCTCAGCTCGCGCATCTCCGTGTTGAGCTGGTCGAAGTACTCGCCGAGGGTGGCCACCCGCACCCCGTCGGGAAGGGTGCCGCCCTCCAACACGTGGTCGAGGATGGCGGCGATGTTGTCCCGCAGCACAGCGATGCGTTCCAGCCGGTTGAGCGCGTTGCCCAGGTGCAGGTCACCGACGTCGTCGACGATGCGCCGGATGAGGTGTTCCAGCAGCCGCCGGGAGCGCACCTCGCCGGCCTCGCTGTGCGCGGCGACGGTCCGCATGAAGCGGCGTAGCCGGGGGTTGGCGTCGGCGGCGGCGTGCACGGCGGCGGCGTCGAGGAACCGGCCGGCGCGGAACCGGCGCGGCCCGGTCACGGCCGCACCACCGGCACGTGCGGCCCGGCGGCGGCGCCACCGGGCGGGGAGTCCAGCACCATGAGGATGAACCGGGCGCCCTCCGGGCCGCCGACCGCGCCGTTGAGCATCGCCTCGCGCTCCACGTAGGCGAGCACCGGCTCCATCAGCTTCTGCACCACCCGTTCCAGCACCTCGTTGAGCAGGATCTCGGTGAGGAAACCCTGGAGCAGGTCCCGAGACGCGGCTTCGATGATCTGCCGGGTGACCCGACGCACCACGTACCCCCGGGCGGCACGCAGCCCGGCGCGGACGCCGAAGCGCAGGGCGACCCGGCCGCCGCGCACGGCCGCGCCGCCGATGGTGCCGGCCTCCGGGATCAGCGACAACGCCATCCCGAGGTACGCGGCGAACAGCTCGACCTCGACCTCGGTGCGGGTGAGCACCAGTTCCGGGTCGAGCATCGAGGCGTAGAGGCGCTCGCGCTGGTGGGCGTGTGCCACGTCGACGGCGGCGACGGCCACCCCCACCACGAAGCCCAGCGGCGGGCAGAGCAGCGACAGCGCGATGATCCCGACCATCGTGGCGAACGCGTTGAGCGCCTCCCGGCCCAGCTCGGTGCCGAACAGCTCGTCGATGCCCGTGGCGTAGTAGAGGTTGCCGCCGAAGAACTCCCCGATCTGCTGGTGGGTGACCAGGTGGATGCCCTGGAGGGCGAAGCGTCCACGGGGGATGGTCGCCGACGGGATGTGCTCACTGATCCGACTGGACCGGAACGCGAACCGGGCGTCGGTGCGGGCCCGACCGAGCATCTCGGTGTTGTTGCGCCGCATGTCCTGCAACACCCGCCACAGCTCGTCGCGGATCGCCGACCGGTCACCGGCGAAGCGGGCCAGCACGTCGGGCACGTCGGTGATCTGCTTGACCAGCGGGTCGATGCCCTCGGCCTCGCCGCGCTGGATGACGAGCGCCTGCTCGATCTCGGCGAGGGTCCAGAGCACCGCGTGCGCATCGCGGATCCGGGTGGTGCCGTCCCGTTCGACGATCTCGCCGGCCGCGCCGGGGCTGCCCAACGCGGCCTCGGTGGCGAGGAACGCGCTGGAGATCGCGCGGGCGGCCCCGAACCACGCGGTGGACGGGTTGGCCACGCTGACCGTGGCAAGGGTGCCACCGCCGATGTCGGTGTGCGCGGACACCCACCGGGCCGCCTCGTGTCGGCGCAGCCGCTCGCGCAGCCCCTGCAACTCGGCGTAGTCGGTGAGCTGGGAGACGATCAACCGCTCGAAGATCGGCGCGTACCTGTCGAAGTTGGCGATCCGCGCGTCGATGCCGGTCCGCGACGTGAGCAGCAGTTGTACGAGCATGGCCTGGTTGCCGACCATGAACAACTGCCCGACGGCGCTCTTGACGGCGGGGCTGAACGCCTGCAGGAAGTGCAGGTTCCAGGACGCGGACGAGTCGATCCAGCCACCCTGGATGCGGGCGAAGTGCTCGGGCTTGCGGTAGCGGTCCATGACCAGTTCGGCCAGGTGGTCCAGGCGCGGCACCACCCCGGCGAGGTGGCGCAGAAACTGCACGGCGGGTGAGGCGACCGGCCGGAAGTCCAGCGGGCCGAGCCCTCCGGAGCCCTGCGGCACAGGCCTGGTGAACGCCTCCCGTTCGGCCCCGCCGACCAGCAGGCTGATCGCCGCGGCCCGGCCGCGCAGCATGGCGGCGGCCTGGAGGCAGAAGTTCGCCGGGTAGCGGCACGGCTCGCCCATCTGCAACCGGAACGCGATGTCGTCCATCAGCCGGCGCAGCTCGTCGCCGTCCGGCCCGAGCGCGGCCAACTCCGGTTCACCGTTGAACGGGGCGCAGGCACGCAGCTCGGAGTGTTCGCCGGTGACGGCCGGAAACCGTCGGCCCTCGACGCCGGGTGGGGCGCTGGGGCTGCTCGGGTCGAAGACGAACCCACCCCGCCGGGCGTCGCCGCTGCCGTCCCCACCCGCGCCACCGGCGGACCCGGTTCCCGTGCCGCCGCCGGACCCGGTGCCCACGCCGGTCCGGGTGCCCGCGCTGCCGCCCGGTCCGCTGCCGGTGCCACCGCCCGACCCGCTGCCCGCGCCGGACCCACTGCCCGTCCCGTCGCCGATGCTGCCGCCGCGCGGGGCATTCGGGTCCGGTGGGGTCGCCGGGCGCTGCTCGACGCTGATCGGCAGGAGGTTGGCCGTACCCGTCCAGTGCAGGGTGGCGTCGGTCTCCTCGGTGCCCACCAGCAGCAGGGAGACCCCGCCGATGCTGATCGTCACCAGGCTGGTCGGCAACGCACCGCCCACCGAGGTCAGGATCCCGTCGACCCGGCGGGTCACCTCCGCGTCGACGGCCCGCTCGATCTGCGCCTGGTACTCGTCCGCGGTCGTCGTCTCACCGCGCGGCTGGGCGGTCCGCAGCCGCTGCCGGATGTCGGCGCTGAGTTCCTCGTCCACCATGGCCACCAGCCCGGCCCGGTCGGCGACCGGCCGACGCCGCACCGTGCCGGGCTGCGGGCTGGGCACCCGCGCCTCCACCTCGAAGTGCGGCTGCGGGGTGGCCCGGAACACCGTCTCGCCGAACGTGTCGAAGGTCAGGTACGACAGCGGGGTGGTGGTCACCATGACCAGCCACACCTGCCGCCCGGTGGGGTCGATGACCCGGGCGATGACCCCCTGCGGAGTACCCGACGGCAGGCCACCGTGCTGGCGTACCGCCTCGCGGGCCAGCTCCGCGAAGTGACCGACCAGGTAGGTGACCGGCCGCAGCAACCACTGGTAGGTGACCGGGGACGGCTCGTCGCCGTCCACCGGCACCTCGGCGGCGTCGCCACCGTCGTCGTAGGACGGCACCCGGTAGACGGCCAACAGGTGACGCATCCGAGACGCGTCGAACACCTCGACCGCGGGCCGGCTCAGCGGCACGGCCACCCCGGCGGGCAACCCCGGATCCAGCCGCGCCGAGGCGATCACCTCGTCGATGCGTCGGCGCAGCCGGGCCTCGAAGGCTCGCCTGTCGTCCGGGGACACCCGCGCACCGTCCGCGCCGGTCCAGCGGAAGGTCGGCGCTTCGGGGCGTACCTCCAGGTAGCCGCCGCGGGGCGCGACCACCTCGCGGCGGGAGTGCTCCAGCGCGCGGGCCAGGGCCGCGGCGAGCGCCTCGGTCACCGCCTCCGGACGTTCGGTCACCGACCGGGCGTCCAGCCGGACCCGCACCGGCACGTGCACCGAGATGGCCACCGTCAGACCTGCCCGTCCAGGTGCTCGGCGAGACGGGCCAGCGCGAGGTCGGCGAGCGCGTCGGCGTCGACCGCGCCGCCGGCCGCGACCACCTCGATCTCCACCGGAAAGTGGTACGCGATGACCGCGCGGTCGTCCTCGGCCACCTGCGCGGCCTCCGCCTCGCTGCCGGCCGCCGGCAGCACCAGCTCACCCGCGTGCACCAGGGCCAGCCCGGTACGGGTGACCCGGGCGGCGCGGCCAGCACCGGTCGCCATCTCCTACCTCCGGTTGATCGTTTGCGGGTTGTCGTCCGGCCCGGTCAGGGCAGCACGGACGGGTCGCCGGTCTTCGGGTCGACCGAGGCGGCCAGGCTGAAGCCGCTGAAGGTCGCGGCGGGAGCGCCGGAGATGGTGGCGGTGGTCGGCGTGGCGCTGGTGATCATGCAGTCCCGCAGGACGAAGGACGAGAACGCCCAGTCGTCCCCGGTGTGCTCCAGCAGGGCGATGTCGAACAGTTCGCCGTCGAGGGCCAGCTTGGTGAGCCGGCCGGCGACGTCCCCGATCGCCTTGACTGTCATCGTGAAGTTCATCGACACCGGCGCGTGGATGACACCCAGGTGGGTCACCTCGCACGAGTGCAACGCCTCGACGTTCAGCGAGAAGGACGGGCTGAACGAGTCGATGGGGCTGATCAGCACCGTCTCGGTGCCCTTGGTGTACTGCACCGCGAGGCGGGTCTTCCACTCCATGGTCTGGTTCCTCCGGGTCAGAACTTGGCCACGAGCGTGACCAGCAGGCGGCTCACGGCCGGGCCGTACGTGACGGTGACGACCAGGTCGACGGTGCGGTCGGCCCGGGCGGCGGTGACGATCGAGGTGTCGGTGGCGGTACGCGCGACCTCGGGGATGGTGAGGATGTCGAGCACCGGGATCTCGACGCGGTAGTCGTCGATCACCGCCTGCCGCTTGAGGGGGCCGAGGATGCCGTCCACCTGTGTCTTCAGCAGCGTCATCCCCGGCTTGGTGATCCGGGCGTCGCCGACCAGACCGATCAGGCCGGCGCGCAGCATGAACTCGATCTGGTCGAGGGTGCGCACCAGGTCGACGTGCAGCAGGCTCGCGTCCGAGGTGAAGAGCCGCCCGTCGGCGAAGTGCAGGCTCTCCCCCGTGATCAGCGTCGGGTCGATGATCGGCGTGAGGTTGGCCTCGGAGAGGCCCTTGATCTCCGCCGGGCTGTACTGCTTGGCCACCGGGATGGCCACCCCACGGATCTTCTTGAGCACGATGCTGTGGTGCACCGGCAGCCCGGCCACGGCGGCCATCGCGGCCGTCGCGGCGTCGCCGTCCGCTCCTCGGGCGGCGATCATCACCATCCGGCTGGTGCTGCTCTTGAGCGGGTTCGCGGCGGTGGTGACGTCCGCGACGTAGGTGGGGACCTTCTCGGTGGCCGGGTTGACCATCGCGAAGCCGATCCGCCGCTGGCCGGCCGCCGACATCGTCTCCACGTGCGCCTTGAGCGCGTGCAGCCCGGTGGGCGCGCCGGCACCGGCCGGGTTGCCGACACTCGACTCGTTGGCCAGCGACACCATCGTCACGTCGTCGGCGGCCTCCAGACCACCGAGCGCGGCCGCGTAGTCGTCGCCGGCCACCTTCACCCCGTACACCTTGGCCGGACGCGGATCCTGCAGGAACGCCAGCTCCAGGGAGTTGTAGAGGGCGTTGCGGACCACGTTGCCGGCCTGCCGGCGGGCGAAGTTGGTGACCGCGTCGTCCAGGGTCTCGATCCGCACCGGTGTGTTCGCCGGCGCCGAACCGCCGTCGGCGGTGGACGGCGCCTTGCCCACCACGGCGATGACGCCCGGTGAACGCTGGGCCAGCGGCGCCGGTGGCGGCACGATCCGGACCTCGATGAACGGGAATGCTGCTGTCGGTGCCACGGGTCCTCCCGGACGAAGTTGCTGCTGCTGGTCGTTGGGCGGCTCCCGCCGCTGCGGTCGTTGCGGTCGTTGCGGTCGTTGGGCGGCTCCCGCCGCTGCCGTCGTTAGTCGGCTTCGGGCCGCTGGGGTCCCTGCGCGGCTCCGGCCGCTCCGGTTCTTGGGCGGTTCCGCCGCCGATCCGGTCGTCGGGCGGCACCCGGCTGTCTCAGGTCGCCACGGCGGCCAGTCCGATGCCACTGCGGGCGAGCCACTGGCCGGCCCGCGCGAAGCGGGCCGCCCGCTTCTGCGCGTCGGTGCCGGTGTCGCCGCCGGGCCACCCGTCGTCGTCGAAGGTCTCGACCGGGACCACCCACACGGCGACCACCCGGTGTCGTCGCCGCACGTCGTCCGGTGCCGGCACATCGAGCCCCAACTCCTCGGCGCGGGCCCGCACCAGGCGGGTCTCGACGAGCAGGTCGGCCAGGGAGAAGCCCTGGTCGCGGATCAGCACGGCGGCGGCGAAGGGCAGCGGGCGCGGGGTGGGCGGCGCGGCCGGCGGCGCGGCGTAGCGCAACCGCACGGTGGCTCCGGCGGCCTGCCCGCGCATCCGCGTCACCAGGTCACCGGCGTCCGCGGCGCCGACGCCCGCGAGCAGCCGGTCCAGGTGCGCATCGGTGAAGGCGGCCGGTTGGTGCAGCCCGGCGCGCAGTCGGGCCACCAGCCGGCTCCGGCGTTCGGTCTCCAGCTGCGCCGGGTCGACCGGCAACGCACCCAGGTCGGTGATGATCTGCGGGTCGACGTCAAAGGCGGGCACCGCCACGTCGAGGTCCTCGACCCGGTCCTGAGCAGCACTGGTACGCACCACCAGGCTGCCCCGCCACAACGCGTCGATGCGCAGCGCCTCCCCGCCGAGCCCGTGCAGGCGGACCCGCAGCTCACTGCGGGCGGTGCCACCGGAGGCCAGCCACTCCCCCTCGGCCACGGTGACGGGTGCGGCGGCGAATCCGAGGGTCAGCTCGTCGAAGACCGCCGCGTACGGCGGCGCGACAGGCATCGCCTCGGTGTCGTACGCGGCCTCCACCAGATGCGCCAGCGACGCGTCGTCGAAGAGCGCGGCACGGGTGCCCGGATCGGCCAACCGCACCAGCACCCCGTCGACGAAGTCCACCGCACGGCCTCCCCGCTGCCCCGCGCCGGTGCACCCTGCCCGGCTCGGCACGAGGATCGCCAAGGACCCGTCACCCGACCGTCACCACCACCGTCACCGTGACCGACCGCCTCCCGGACTGTCGGAAACTGAGCACCCGCACAGCCAGCGGTAGCCGTCACCCGCCGTGAGATTCCGGGCAGCGTGCGTCGAGGACGGCCCGAGCACCGATCAGGCCGGCGCGGCGTCGTGCAGGACGAGGTGGAAGGGATTCGGAGCGCTGGCGGCGAGGTTGCCGAGCACGGTGAGCAGCAGAGCGTACTGATCGGTCGGCTCGTCGACGAGCAACTGCCCGGCGTCGGTGACGAGCACGGTGAGCGGGCCGGTGTCGAGCCGGTCCCGGAGCACGTCGGAGAGGGCATCCCAGGTGTTCCCCAGGTACGCCGGCAGGGCCAGCGCGCCGGCGAGCGCGACGACCAGGCCGGCCCTGGTCCGACTCGCCGCCCCGGGCAGTACCACCGCGCCGGGCACGTCGGGGGCACCGTCGCGGCGGATGACCAGCCAGTCGGGCATGCGGTCCGCGCCCTCGTCGACCATCACGCCCCCAGGTTGGTCAGAGCCGGTAGAAGTCGGTGTAGTGGTTGGGTGAGAACCAGGTGACCCCGGTGCTGCGGTTCACCACGATCCGGTACGCGTCCCGCGCGGCACCCTGGGTACGCGGGTAGACGTCGTACTCGTGGTAGGTCGCGTTGGTGGGCAGTTGACCCTCGTAGTTGTAGAACTGCCCGCCGGCGAAATTGGACTTCCCACCGCTCCAGGAGTACCAGCCGCGACTGGTCGGGAACCCCTTGGCCGACCAGCCCGAGCGGGCGGTGCGGGCGTCCGCGCAGCGACTCATGGTGCAGGAGCTGTAGACCGCCGCCGAGGCAGAGTCGGTCAACCGGGGGGAGACCACGGACGGGCCGACAAGCGCGGCCGCGACAATGGCGAGGAGCAGGGCGAGGGTGGTGGTACGCCGGCGAATCGCGCCGAGCGGGGACACGGGGGTGGACACGGGCTGCCTCCAGATCGTCAATTTCATCGATCGATGTAACTGTCGGATCGGACCCAGTCTCACCGCTGCCGGCCGACGGCGACACCCCTCGCCACCCCAACGGCTCCACAATGCCCGGTGAACTCTCTCCTCGCGCGGAGCGCGACGGTCCGGTTCGTGCCGGTATGAGGTCCGGTTGGTGTCGGCGTGGCGGCAGGCGATTCGGGCACCGGTTGTTAGCGTGGGTCGCGGATCCGTGACCGTGGAGGGGTGCCATGCCGGACGCCCCCGATGGGAGGCCGAGACCCGCGGACCAGTGGCGACACCGGGGCATCCGCGGGCTGACCGTCACCCGCGACGTGAGTGTCCGCGGGTGGCGGTGGTGGGCGCGGAACTGGGATCGGCTGGTCGCCGCCCTCCAGGACGAGGCACCTGTCGGCTCCGCAGCCGACCCGTCGCCATCCGGCCCGCTCGTCGAACAACGCGACGCGCCCCGACTGATCACGGTGCCCGCGCGCGGCTACGTGTACGCGTTCCACATCCGCGCCACGTTCGCCTGGTCGTCGCCGGTGAGCCTCCGCTCCGAGGTGCTCAGCTGGTACGTGCAGTACTTCCAACCCACCTCGGTGCAGCGCCTGACCCGCCTCGCCGCCGACGCCGCCCGGGACCTGCCGCCGCATCGGGCCGGTGACCTGGAGGTGGCGTTGCAGCAGGCGCTCGCCGACGATCCAGAGTGGACGTACGAGCGGGGCGACGTCGTCATCACCTGCCGACCCGACGCCGCCGTCCGCCTCGACGAGCGGATCATGCCGGCGCTCCAACCGCACGTGGACCGGATGCTGAAGCTGGAGTACCAGTTCGACGAGCAGCTACGCAGGGCCCGCTACGCCGAGGAGCTGAGCCGCCAGTGGACGACAATCCTGAGCGCCCACGGCGAGGACCAGGACATCGCCGACGCCCGCGACCACCTGCTCGACACCCAACGGGAAGCCGCGCGATGGATCACCGACCTCCTCCACCACCACGCGGACCCTCCGAGCGCCCCGCTGACCCCAACGCCAACCCCACCCCACCAACGCCCCACCCCCACCTGACTCCCGCCCGTCCAGCTGCCCTGCCCACCCAGACCCACCCCACACCCACCCCACCGCATTTCATGATCAGGTGATGAGAAACAGGTCTGGAGCGCCCCTGAGACCTACTTTTCATCACCTGATCATGGGAAACGGGAGCGTGTGGCGAGGATGGCCACGGTTTCCCGGCGTACCTGGACCGGATCTGCGATGAGCCGTCGATGCGTGAACCGGACGACGAGGATCCCGATGGTCGCCAGGAGGGCGTCACGGCGAAGGTCGATCTCCCGCTCGGCCGGATCGCCATGGCTGGTAGAGCCGTCCAGCTCGATGTCGACCCGCTCCGCCTCGGCGAACATGTCGAGATAGATGGTCCGGGCCCCGACCAGCACCCGTGCCTGCCGGCTGAACGTCGGCATACCCGACCCGGTGAAGACGTGGTCGTGGCCCCAGATCTCCAGCGGGCTGCGGCAACCAGCGGCGAGCCGATCGAGCAGACGCCGCAACGTCAGGCGGTCGTCGATCCTCGGCACCTCGGCAAGAGCGGCGACGAGGCGCTGCGCGGTGGTCAGCCGGTCATTGACCGCACGGATGAGCGGACCAGGTCGGTCGACCGGTTGGAGCAGCGGCCAACAGTCCAGCAGAGTCCGGTCCAGCCGGGTGACCGGCGCTCCCGAACGTGTCACCACCTGCGGCGGCGCGATCGCGAAGTTGGCGCGGTGGCGTACCGCCAGGTGTGGTCGGTTCCGCAAGCCTGACCCTGTGGGCAGGTCGAGATGAACCGGCTCTCCGGGGGGCTGGCGGCGGAGGCCCCACACGTCGAGGGCGGTGAGGCGACTGAGCGCCGCCCGCCCACCGCCATATGCCAGAGCCGCCCGGCGTGCCAGCTCGGGCTCGACACGGGCCAGCACCGGCAGGTCGGCGTCCAGGTTGCGGACCAGTGCGGCGTCAACGTAGGTCCCGGGCAGCACCGGAATTAGCCGACCCGCACGCCAAGCAGTCTGAATCGTCCAGGCCGGCGCCACTTGCAGCACGTCCCGTCGGGTGACCACGCCGTCATGGCGTACGAGCAGAGCATGCAGCCTCGGGTCCACCCGCCCACCCTGCCTCGGAGCACTGTTCCGGTGAGGGCTCCTGTGGACAGCGGAGGCACCTGTGGACAACCGTCCGAAGCGACATCGACTGTGCTACGGAGCCGTCAGGACAGGTGGCACGGCGTCCGAACCGTCTACCGGAGCGGTGTACGCAGTGATATGCCGGCAATTCAGATCCTTGCTCGGCTGCTGAAGCGTCGGCGGGTTGGGCCCGACAGTGGCTTCGCGGGAGTGGCAATGGTGCTTTACCCGGGCTGCGGAGCTGCACCGCCCGCACCGGCGTCACCTGACCGCTTCGACTCGAAAGTGCGGCGGTCACATGTGGAGATGCGCTTCCTCGATTCGCTCGGCCCGTACGTACGCGAGGAACTCCGTCTGATCGGTTTGATCGAGGGCCTCGAACGCGGCGTACGCCTTCGCCCGTGCGTGCGCCGTCTCCGCGGCCAGTAGGCCGATGATCGCCGCCCAGGCGAGGGACACCAGGTGAAATGCGCGGTCTTCGCGCAGAACCGGCAGCCGACTCAGCTGATCGAGCCGGTTGGCGGCATCGTCGTCGGAGGGTGCTCGGTCGACCAACTCGAACACCGCCTTGCCCCGGTACGCGGCCGCGCTCGCGGCCAGGTCCGCCAACTCCTCATTGGCCATCTGGCGTACCGGTGGAATCGGGAGGTTGGGTGGGGCGGCGCCGTCATGGTTCAACTCAGGTGCCGCTGCAGTCCGAGCGGCTCACTGTTCGGCACGGGCATTCAACCGCCGAAGCTCAGCGCCTGCCGCAGATCCACGTCCAGACTCTCCTCGTACTGCGGATCGGGCTCAGCCCCGGCAGCGCTCAGGACAGTGCTGAAGAAGCATCTGGCGCCAACGGCGAGGATCACGCGGAAGATATCCGTGTCGTCGAGACCGTGACCGCGCAGACCCACGACGTCGGCCTCGGTGACGGAGTTCGCATCTGCCGCGACCTTTCCGGCGAAGTTGACGACTGCGACCTCCTGCGCGGAGAGACCGGCGCTGCCGTGATCCGAGGCGATGGCCGCGACGGTCGGCGCGTCGAAGAACCTGTCGCGGAGGACCTTTCCGTGTGCCAGGCCGCAGTAGGAGGATTTCAGGGCCCGGGCTGCGGCGAGGGTCACCAACTCATAGCGGCGCAGCTCCATCTCGGCCTTCACCGCACCGTTGAGCTGCTGCCATGCCAGGTACGCCGCCGGGCTGTGCGCAAACAACCTGGTGTAGTTGGGTAGGTAGCCCATCGCCTTCGTGTCGGTCTCGAACATCCGCTCGGTGTCCGGCGACTGCTCTGCCTGCCGCAGAAGACTCATCCGACTCCTCCCCTTGTTTGACCCGGACGGTACGCCGTTGGAACAGCGGGCACTGTCAGGAAATCGGTCGTGTACCGGCGTCTGGCACGGAGGGACGTCCAGCCATGATTCCCGCTAGCGCTGCACATCCCTGCGGATCGCCAGGATGGCGAGGGTTTCCCGGCGTACCTCGTCGATCTCGTGTACCAGACGACGGTGGGCGAACCGGACCACCACGATTCCGATGGTCGCGAGCAGCGCGTCCCGGCGCAGGTCGATCTCCCGCTGACGCGGGTCGCCGTGGGTGGTCGCACCGTCGAGTTCGAGGTTGACCCGTTCCCGCTCGGCACACATGTCGAGGTAGATCGTTCGCCCGACGCTCATCGGCACCTGTCGGCGGAACGCCGGCATGCCAGGGCCGGTGAAGACGTGCTCATGTCCCCAGATCTCCAGCGGGCTGCGGCAGCCGTCGGCGAGCTTGGCCAGCAACGTTCGGAGCACCGCCCGGTCGGCGAGCTTCGGCACGGTGTCCAGGGCCGCTGTCAGCCGTCCGGGTGTGGTCAACCAGTCGTTCACCGCTCGGATCACCGGCGCCCGCCGCTCGGCAGGTGGCAGAATCGGCCAGGAGTCGACGAGTGCCTGCTCGATGCGCGTAACCGGCAGGTCCCGCCGGACGACGACGTGCGGTGGTCCCATGCTCAGGCCGAGGCGTCGATGTACGACAAGTCCGGGTCGGGTGCGCAGGCTGGCGCTCGCCGGTTTGCTGAGGTGCACCGGCTCACCAGGCGCCGACGGGCGCAACCCCCAGAGATCGAGCGCGCTGAGGTGACTGAGCGCAGCGCAGTCGTCTGCCCAGGCGAGAGCCGCCCGTTGACTCAGGGCAGGGCCGAGCCGACTGAGGGCAGGGGCACCGGGTCGATCGTCGAGCAGGTCCGCTGCCACGAAGACCTCGGGCAGTACGCGTACCAGCTCACCGCTACGACAAGCCTGCCGCACCGTCCACTGCGGCACCACCTGCCGCAGGGCTCTGAGCGTCACGAGCCCTCCGCCGAGCCGAACCATCACCTGAAGCGCCACCTGCACGCGACGACCGTGCGGCCCCACCTCGACCCTCGGCAACCACACCCGCAGCTGCCCTGTGGAAACGCAACCGTCTGTGGACAACGCCCCACCCGGTTCGACTTCTGCTAGCCGCACCGATCGTTGGCAGCTCAGCAGGGCGGACACCGGCGTGTCGAGTTGCTCACCTGCCAACGATCAGGGGGATGCGCGTCATCGCGCCACCTGATTGGTCTCGCCGTACTCGCCGCGGATGGGAAGGTAGTAGGCGGGGAGGAAGCCGGCGATGATGGCGACGCCCGCGATCGGCACGAACGCGCCGACGAGGATGCCGGAGCCGATCCAGAGCAGCGCGAGCGCGAATCGGCGCCTGATGGCCCGGACGCCGAAGGCCCCGAGGGTGGGGTCGAGCAGTTTCGCGCGGCGGAGATAGAACCAGATGACGTTGAACAGGGCTGCGGCCATCCACAGTGTGCTGCCGTAGACGAGGACCGCGGTCCGCAGGCCGTGCTCCGCGCGGAGCGCGCCGGCGAGCAGCGACGTGGAGAACGGCAGGAACGCGATGACCATCAGGAGCAGCGTGTTGAGGAACAGGATTCCCCGGTCGACGTGTCGGACGTAGTCGAACATGACGTGGTGGTTGACCCACACCTGTCCGATGAGCAGGAAGCTCAGCGTGTAGGCCAGGTACGACGACCAGAGCGCCCCGAGGCCCCGCAGGAGGTGCCCGAAGTCCGGTGGCGGTTGGATCTCCAGCACGAGCAGGGTCACGGCGATGGCGAAGACACCGTCGCTGAAGCTCACCAACCGGCCCGGCTGACGGGTCAGTGGCGACGTACCCCTATGGGCGTTCACGCCCTAATAATGCTATATGCCGTTTTCGCCCACCCCCACCCCCGGAGCCGGAGCTGGCTCAGGCGGCCAGTGCGGCGTAGCGACCGTTGCGGTCCAGCAGGCTGTCGTGGGTGCCGGCCTCGACGATGCGGCCGTGGTCGAGCACCGCGATCTGGTCGGCGTCGCGCACCGTGGACAGCCGGTGGGCGATGGTGATCGTGGTACGCCCCTCGGCGAGGACGTCGAACGCCCGCTGCACGGCCCGTTCGGTCTCGGTGTCCAGCGCGCTCGTGGCCTCGTCGAGGACCAGGATGCGCGGGTCGCGCAGCAGCGTACGGGCGATGGCGAGGCGTTGCTTCTCGCCGCCGGAGAATCGGTGCCCACGGGAGCCGACCATCGTGTCGTACCCGTCGGGCAGCCCGGCGATCAGATCGTGGATCTGGGCGGCCCGGGCGGCGTCCTCGATCTCGGTGTCGGTCGCCTCCGGCCGGGCGTAGCGCAGGTTCTCCCGGACGGTGGTGTGCAGCAGGTACGTCTCCTGGCTGACCACGCCGACGATCGCGGCCAGGTCGGCCAGGCGCAGGTCGCGCAGGTCGACGCCGTCGACGGTGAGCCGGCCGGCGGTCGGGTCGTGCAGGCGGCTGACCAGGCCGGCGAGGGTGCTCTTGCCGGAGCCGGTCTCGCCGACCAGGGCGAGGCTGGTGCCGGCGGGCACGTCGAGGGTGATCCCGGCGAGGGCGGCGGTGTCGCTGCCGGGGTAGCCGAAGGTGACCTCCTCCAGGCGCAGGTGTCCGCGTACGCCGGTGGGGTCGAGGTGGACCGGCTCGGCGGGGTCGGCCACGTCGACCGGCAGGTCGAGGTACTCGAAGATCCGGGCGAAGAGCGCCAGCGACGCGGTGAGCGAGACGCCCACGTTGAGCAGGCCCATCAGTGGCCGGAACAGGCCGCCCTGCAGCGCGGTGAAGGCGACGAGGGTGCCGATACTCAGCGTGCCGGCGGTGCCGGGCAGCCCGGCGGCGAGGTAGATGACCGCGGGTACGGCGGCGAAGATGATGCTCATCGAGGCCATCCGCCAGCGGCCGGCCAGTTCGCTGCGCAGTTCCAGGTCGACGAGTCGTTCCGAGGAGGCGGTGAACCTGTCGATCAGCGCGGGGCCGGTGCCGAGGGTCTTGGCGAGTTGCACGCCGCTGATCGACAGGCCTTCCTCGACGGTGACGTTGAGGTCGGCGAGTTCGCGTTGCCGCTGGGCGGTTATCTCGCGGCGCATCCGGGCGACCCGGAGGGTCAGCCAGATCGCCGGCGGCAGCACCACGAGCGAGACGAGGGAGAGCTGCCAGGAGAGCGCGACCATGGCCACGGCGGTGGCGACGACAGTGGTGAGGTTGGCGGCGACGGCGGTGGCGGTCGAGGTGACCACCGACTGCATGCCGCCGATGTCGTTGGTGATCCGGGACTGCACCTCGCCGGTGCGGGTGCGGGTGAAGAAGCCCAGCGACTGGCGCTGGAGGTGGCTGAAGACGTCGGTGCGCAGCCGGTGCATGACCCGCTGCCCGACCTGGGTGGAGATCCAGGTCTGCACGACGCCGAGGGCGGAGGTCACGGCCGCGACGGCGACCATGCCGAGGACGAGCCAGACCAGCAGGGTCACGTCGCCCTGCGGCAGGGCGCGGTCGATCACGGTACGCAGGAGGAAGGGGGTCGCCATCGCGATGATCGAGGAGAGCACGATGATCGCGGTGACCACGGCCAGCGCGGGCCGGTGGGGGGTGAACAGGCGGCCGATGCGGCGCAGTGACACCTGACGGGCCTGCGCCTTCTCTTCGGCGCTGAGGGTGCGGTGGCCGCGGTCGCGGCCCTTCGGGGTGGGTTCCAAGGGGGACTACCTTTCCGTCGAATATGCTGAGGTTACCTCAACATGAGGGAGCAACCGCATTTGCTGTTACGGTATTCCGGTGAGCGAGGACACCACCGGGACCGGCGACGACGACAGCCTGGCCGAGACGTTCTGGGCCGTGGCGTCCCGTTTGCGCCGGCAGACCAAGGAGTCGCTGACCCCCTGGGACATCACGCCCAGCCAGTCCCGGGCCCTCGGTGTGCTGGGCCGCCACGGTGAGGTACGCCCCGGCACGCTCGCCGAGCACCTGCGCATCGCGGCCCGCTCGGCCACCGAGGTCGTCGACGACCTGCAGACCCGTGGGCTCGTCGAACGCCGACCGGACCCGGCCGACCGGCGGGCGACACTTGTCGCGCTCACCGAGGAGGGCAAGCGCCTCGGCGCCGCCATCCGGACCGCCCGGCGGGCCGAGGCGGACCGCTTCTTCGGCCACCTCAACGACGCCGACCGCGCCGAGTTGGCCCGCATCCTGCGCACCCTGCGCGCCTGACCGACGGCGGTCCGCCCGCCCCGCACATCAGCCGGGCCCACCCGCCCCCGCACGAGCCCCGGGTTTGCCCCCCGCACCCACGGGTAGCCAGCGGCCCCCGTCTGGGCGGCGGGACCGGCCGGCACCGGTCGGGGGCGACGCGACAGGAGGCCCGGCTGATGTGCGGGATCAGCGGGGAGGCGCGCTTCGACGGTCGGTCGCCCGACGCGGCGGCGGTGACCCGGATGACCGAGGCGATGCGCTCGCGCGGCCCGGACGACGAGGGCCTGTGCGCCGAGGGCTGGGTGACCCTCGGGCACCGCCGACTGACAATCATCGACCTGTCCGATGCCGGCGGGCAGCCGATGGTCCGCGACGACCTGGGCCTGGCCCTGGTCTTCAACGGCTGCGTCTACAACTACCCGGAGCTGCGCGAGGAGTTGCAGAACGCCGGCTACGGATTCCACTCCACGAGCGACACCGAGGTGGTCCTGGTCGCGTACGCGCACTGGGGTGAACGCTTCGTCGACCACCTGGTCGGCATGTTCGCGATCGGGCTTGTCGACCGGGCGCGGCGGCGGCTGGTCCTGGCCCGCGACCGGCTCGGCATCAAACCGCTCTATCTCGCCGAGACCCCCGGGCGACTGCGGTTCGCCTCCACCCTGCCCGCGCTGTTGCGTGCCGGCGACGTGGACACCGGCATCGACCCGGTGGCGCTGCACCACTACCTGTCCTGGCACTCCATCGTGCCCGCTCCGCGGACGGTGTTGCGCGGTGTGCGCAAACTGCCGCCGGCCACCCTGCGGGTGATCGAGGCGGACGGGCGCGGCCGCGAGGAGGTGTACTGGCGGCCCGACTACGTGCGGGAGCCCGCCGACGCCGGGATGGACGCCGCCGACTGGCGGGCCGCCGTCGGGGACGCGCTGCGCACGGCGGTACGTCGACGGCTGGTCGCCGACGTACCGGTCGGGGTGCTGCTCTCCGGTGGACTGGACTCCAGCCTCATCGTGGCGCTGCTCGCCGAGGCCGGTCAGCAGCACCTGCGCACGTTCAGCATCGGCTTCGACAGCCGCGACGGCGAGTCCGGCGACGAGTTCCACTACTCCGACCTGGTGGCCCGCGCGTACGACACCGACCACCACCGGATCCGGCTGGCCGACGACGACCTGGTGCCCGCGGTCCGACGTGCCGTGCTGGCGATGACCGAGCCGATGGGCAGCCACGACGTGGTCGCGTTCCATCTGCTCTCCGAGCAGGTGGCGCGGCATGTCAAGGTGGCACAGTCCGGGCAGGGCGCCGACGAGGTGTTCGCCGGCTACGGCTATCACCAGCCGCTCACCGAGGCGTCCCGGCACAGCGCCGCCGAGACGTTCGCCGCCGCGTTCTTCGACCGCGACCACGACGAGTTGCACGCCATCGTCGGCCCGGCGTACGCGCTGGAGCACGACGCCAGCCGGGAGCTGCTCACCGAGCAGCTCGCCGCGCCCGGGGCGCAGACCGCGCTGGACGCGGTGCTGCGCCTGGACACCCACCTGATGCTGCCCGACGACCCGGTCAAGCGGGTGGACAGCATGAGCATGGCGTGGGGCCTGGAGGTGCGGACGCCGTTCCTCGACCAGGACCTGGTCACCCTGGCGGCGCACTGCCCCCCGCGGCACAAGGTCGCCCAGGGCGGCAAGGGTGTGCTCAAGGAGGTCGCCCGGGAGGTGCTGCCCGCCGAGGTGATCGACCGCCCCAAGGGCTACTTCCCGGTGCCCGCGCTGCGCAGGGTGGACGGCCCGGTGCGCGAGCTGGTCGCCGAGGCGTTGCAGGCGCCGGCAGCGCGGGAGCGAGGGCTGTTCCGCCCGGAGTACGTGGCACGCCTGCTCGCCGACCCGGACCGGGCCGAGGCGGCGGCCGGCAGCAACAAGCTGTGGCAGCTCGGCCTGCTGGAGCTGTGGCTACAGACCCACGACATCCGCTGAGCGCCGCCGATCACCCGGCCGTCGTGCGGGCGGCCAGGTCGTCGAGGACGGCGCGCACGTCACCGGTACGCTCCAGCACCCGGCGCTGCCGGGTCGCCCCGGTGCCGTCACGGCGTACCCGGGCCAGTTGTGCCAACACGTACCCCAGGTCGCCGTGGCGCAGCAGGGCCGGGGCGATCACCGCCATCAGCTCGTCGACGAGCGCCCAGGCGGGCCGGGTGCCACCGGCACGAAGGTCGATCAGCTCGCCGTCGAGACCGTCGTGGGCGGCCCGCCAGTGCGCGGCGGCCACCAGACAGTCGCGGACGGGCGGGGCGGTCACGCCGGCGCGGACGTCGTCGGCGAGGGTGGCGACAAGCGACCGGACCAGCGCGGCGACAAGCACCGCGTCGTCCACGTCCGGACAGACGTCGCCCACCCGGATCTCCACGGTCGGGTACGCCGACGACGGTCGGGCGTACCAGTAGACCATCGCCGCGTCCAGCATGACGCCGGCGGCGATCAGCTCGTCGACGGTCCGGTCGTAGTCGGTCGCGGAGTCGAAGTACGGCGTCGGTCCGATGCTGGGCCACCGTTCCAGCTGCATCGACCGCCAGCTGGCGTGACCGGTGTCGTGCCCGTCCTGCAGCGGCGAGTTGGTGGTGATCGCCTGCACCACCGGCAGCCAGACCCGTAGGTGGTTGCAGACCTGCACGGCCAACTCCCGGTCGGAGACCCCGACGTGGATGTGGCAGCCGCACACCGCCGGGTCGTGCGCCACCGGGCCGTACCGGCGCGACATCGCGTGGTAGCGCGGCTCGTCGGGGACCGTCCGGTGCGGCTCGGCCACCGGGGTGGCGCCGATCGCCACGAGCCGGGCCCCGGCCGACGTGGCGGCCTCGGCGGCCCAGCGACGCAGCGCCACCAGATGCGCGCGCAGCTCGCCGAGGTCGGCGCAGACCGGGGTGACCATCTCGACCATGCTGTGCCGGAACTCCTGGCGGCTCTGGTCCCGGGCGGTGCCGCGCAGCGCGGCCAGCACCTGGTCGGCCACCGGCAGGTTGCGCCCGCTGGCCGGGTCGAGCAGCAGGAACTCCTCCTCGACGCCGAGGGTGAGGGTGGACAGGTCGGGCACGATGCCGGCGGTCGCCGAACGGTACGCCATGGCGCCTCCCCCACTGCTGCGGCCGGCGCCTCGGTTTCCCGGGCTACCCCGGTGACAAACACGCCCGCAGGGCGTCGGGCGGGCGGTACGGAAGGCGGTTTCGGCCGCATGTCCGGCAAGGCGACGGCTGTCCGGTACGCGTCGGCGACCTCCCCGCGCAGGCATCTAGCATGGCCCCTGTGATCGAGGACTTCGCGGATCGGCTCCTGTGCGACATGGCCAGCCTCGACCCCTGCACAGCGGCCGTCGAGGCTGGCGAGCAGGATGTCGACGGGCTTACCGACTACAGCCCGGAGGGCCACCAGGCCCGCGCCGACCTCGCAGCCCGCGCCCTGGGCGAGCTCGAGAGCTTGGGCGACGCACTGCCGGCCGCGGGCCCGCTGCACGCCCACCTCGCCGAACGGCTGCGTACGCGTGTCGCCTTCCACGACGCCGGCGAGGACCTGCGCGAACTGCACGCGGCGGCAACCGGTCCGCTCCCGCTCATCCGCCAGGCCGTCGAGGCCGCCGTTCCCGGCCCTGGCGCCGAGGGCGCGGCCTTCGAGGAGGCCTGGGCTCGTGTCGGCGCACGCGTAGCCGCGATCCCCGCCGCCCTGGACGGGTATGCCCGCAGCCTCCTCCTCGCCGCAGAGCGCGGCAATCTGCCGGCACGGCGTCAGGTGGAGCTCGTCACGCAGCGCTGCCGCAACTGGATCGACGACGATATCGCCCTGGTGGATCGCTACGGCGAGGGGCCTCAGCGGGCGTCGTTGCAGGCGGCAGCGACCGACGCGCGAGAGGCGTACCAGAGACTGGCCGGGATGCTGACTGCGGACCTGGCACCACGGGCCGTCGAGGAGGAGGCGTTCGGCCAGCAGCGGTACGCACTCTGGGTACGCACCTTCCTCGCGACCCAGCCTGATGTGCGTGAGCTGTACGACTGGGGCTGGGACGAGTTCCGAGTGACAGAGGCAGAGCTGATCGCGGAAGCGAAGGCCCTGGGCGGGGACGTGCCAGCGGTGCTTGCCCGGCTCGCCAGCCCCGACGCGCCCGGCACGCTGCACAGCAGGGAGGCGTTCGCCGCGTGGCTGCAGGAGCTCCTGGAGGACGCCATCGAGCGGCTGGACGGCGTGCACTTCGACATCCCCGCCCCGCTGCGGCGCATCGAGTCGCGGCTGACCACGTCGTCCGGCATCGCGTACACCGGGCCGTCCCGGGACCTGACGCGGCCGGGCCGGGTCTGGTGGTCCGTCCCTGCGGACGCGGCGGTTTTCCCCACCTGGTACGCCCACAGCACCGCCTATCACGAGGGCATTCCCGGCCACCACCTCCACCTCGGCTCCGAGGTCTGCCGGGGAGGCCTCGGGCAGCGGCTGAACCTGCTCGGCGGTCTCTCCGGCAGCCAGGAGGGCTGGGCACTGTACGCCGAGCGGTTCATGGACGAGCTCGGGCTCTACGAACAGCCGGGTGCTCGGCTGGGGTACCTGTACATGCAGCTCCTGCGCGCGGCCCGGGTCGTGCTCGACATCGGCCTGCACCTGCGACTGCCGATGCCATCCGGCGATCGAGCCGTGTGGACGGCGGGTGCGGCGCTGACGTTGTTGCAGGACCGCTGCCATCAAGGGCCGTACGCATCCGCCGAGCTCGCGCGTTACCTGGGCCGGCCAGGGCAGGCGCTGGCCTACAAGGTGGGTGAGCGCGTGTGGCTGGCAGGCCGCTCGTCCTTCCCCGGCGACCGGCGCGCCTTCCATCGTCAGGCGCTGGAGCTGGGTTCGCTGGGCTTGGATCAGTTGGCAACCGCCCTCCAGTCCCGGCCTAGTCCGGTGGCAGACGCGCGCCCAGGGCCGCCGCGCGTGCGGTGAGGAAGGCCCGCTCGGCCGCGTTGTCCGTCCGGGCGAGGGCCATCCGGTACGCCTCGACGGCCTCCCCGCCCCGGCCGAGCCGAGCCAGCAGATCGGCGCGGACCACGTGGTAGACGTGGTAGCCGACCAGGTCGAGGCGGTCCACCTCGGTCAGCGCGACCGCCGGTCCGGACAGCTCGGCGAGCGCGACGGCCCGGTTCAGCGCCACCACCGGGCTGGGGGCGACCACCGTCAGCTGGTCGTACAGCGCAAGGATCTGCGCCCAGTCGGTGTCGGCGGCGCGCCGCGCGGCGCTGTGCACGGCGGCGATCGCGGCCTGGATCTGGTACGGGCCGGGCCGGTCGCGGCGCAGGCAGCGGCGCACCAGCGCCTGGCCCTCGGCGATCAGCCGGGCGTCCCACCGGGCCCGGTCCTGGCTCGGCAACGCCACCAGCTCACCCTCGGCGTTGGTCCGCGCGTCGCGGCGCGACTCGGTGAGCAGCATCAACGCGAGCAGGCCGAGCGCCTCCGGCTCGTCCGGCATCAGCTCGACCAGCAGCCGGGTCAGCCGGATCGCCTCGACGCACAGCTCGGCGCGGACCAGCTGTCGTCCGGCGCTGGCCGTGTACCCCTCGTTGAAGATCAGGTAGAGCACCGCGAGCACCGCGTGCAGCCGGTCGGGCAGGTCGGCGTCGCGCGGCACGCGGTACGGGATCCGCGCGTTGCGGATCTTCGACTTGGCGCGGACCAGCCGCTGCGCCATGGTCGGCTCCGGCACCAGGAAGGCGCGGGCGATCTCGGCGGTGCTCAGGCCACCGAGCAGCCGCAGGGTGAGGGCGACCCGGGTGCTCGGGGCGAGCGCCGGATGGCAGCAGGTGAAGATCAGCCGTAGCCGGTCGTCGTGCACCGGTCCCTCCTCGACGGGTCCGTCGGCGGCGAACAACAGGGCCGCCTGGGCGTGCCGGTCGACCCGGGACGCGTCGCGGCGCAGCCGGTCGATCGCCCGGTTCCGGGCCGTGGTGATGATCCAGCCGGCCGGACTGGGCGGCGGGCCGGTCGTCGGCCAGCGCGCCACCGCGACGACGAACGCCTCCTGGACGGCCTCCTCGGCGAGGTCGATGTCGCCGAGGAGGCGCACCAGGACGGCGACCGCGCGGCCGTACTCCGCGCGGAACACCGCCTCGACGTCGAGCACTGTCAGTCGCCGGCCCCGCCCTGGAAGGGGCGCACCTCGATCGGCAGGGTGGTGGCCAGCGCGTAGCGGCGACCCCAGTGCAGGGCGGCATCCAGGTCCGGCACGTCGATGATGGTGATGCCGCCGAGGTGCTCCTTGCCCTCGACGAACGGGCCGTCGGTGACCAGGACGTCGCCGTCGCGGGCGCGCAGCACGGTGGCGGTCTCCGGGCCGTGCAGACCCTGCCCGAAGACCCACGACCCGGTGGAGGCCAACTCGTCACGAAACTCACCGAGCTGGCGCATCACCCCGGCCAGGAACTCCGGGTCCGGCGGCAGCTCACCCTGCGGCTGGTGGAGGCTGAGCAGGTACAGCGTCATGGTTCCTCCTCGCGGGGGCCGGCCCGTCGCCGACCTCTCATCCTCCACACGATCGGCCGCCGCCCAGATCGACAGGCCGCCGGAAAATTCTCGGCGTCCGGTCCGGGCCGCACCGGTGCTGGCGTCCTTTGCTCTGCACCCGCGGATGCGACGGGTGCGCAGGCACGGGTGGCGCGTCGGCGGGTGCAGAGCAAAGGACGAAGGACGGGGTACGGCCCACCAGCGCCGCGACCGGCCGGTAGTCATGGCTGCGCCGGTTGTGGGTAAGCGTCCCGGCATGACCGTTGACATCCGGGTGGTCGTGGTCGGCGCCGGCTTCTCCGGGCTCGCCGCCGCGCTGGCGCTGAGCCGCGCCGGCGCCCGGGTGCGGGTGTTGGAGGCCCGCGACCGGGTGGGCGGGCGGGCGCTGACCCGGTGGCTGCCCGAGGTCACGCAACTCGACCTGGGCGCGCAGTGGATCGGCCCGACCCAGGACCGGATGTACGCGCTGGTCGCCGAGCACGGGCTGGCCACCTTCGCGTCGGCTGCTGACGGCGCGCCCACCCTGCTCTGGGCCGGCCAGCGCCGGGCCGAGCCGCCGACGCAGGTCGGCCGGGTGCTCGGCCTGCTCGACGAGTACGCCGCCCGCCTGGACCCGGCCGCGCCCTGGGAGACGCCGGAGGCCGCACGGTGGGACCGGACGATCCTCGGCGAATGGCTGTGCGCGACGGCCGGCGACGACGACATCGCCGACTACCTGGGGCGGCTGCTCGCCGGCGGGCTGCTGGCCACCAGCGCGGACGAGCTGTCCCTGTTGCACCTGCTCTTCTACCTGCGCAGCGCCGGTGGGACCGGTCCGTTGTTGGGGATGGCCGGCGGCGCGCAGCAGGACCGGATCGTGGGCGGGCCGCCGGCACTCGCCGAACGGATGGCCGCCGCCCTGCCCCCGGGAACGCTGACGCTTGCCACGCCGGTGCGGGCGATCGAGCAGACCGTCGACGGTGTGACGGCGTGTACCGACACCGGGCGCGTCGCCGGCGACGCCGTGGTGGTCGCGCTGGCCCCGGCACTGGCCGGCCGGATCCGGTACGACCCGCCGCTGCCCGCGCTGCGCGATGGGCTCACCCAGCGGATGCCGATGGGTTCGGCGTTGAAGGTGCACGCCGTCTACCGGGAGCCGTTCTGGCGTGCCGACGGGCTGTCCGGCGTGTCCACCAGCAGCGCCGGTCCGCTCACCGAGACGGTCGACAACTCCACCCCGACCTCGCCGCTCGGGGTGCTGACCGGGTTCAGCTACGCCGCGGATGCCGCCGCGCTGCGGGAGATGTCGCCCGAGCGGCGTCGACGATGCCTGCTGGACGCGTTCGCCACAGTTGTCGGGCCGGCAGCCGGAAACCCGGTGGACCTCGTCGAGTACGACTGGTCGGCCGACGAGTGGACCCGGGGCTGCTTCTGCGGCGCGCTCACCCCGGGCACCTGGCAGACGTACGGCCCGCGCCTGCGGGCGCCGGTGGGGCGGGTGCACTGGGCGGGCACCGAGACAGCCACGCGCTGGACCGGTTACCTGGAAGGCGCGGTGCGGGCTGGTGAGCGGGCGGCGGCCGAGGTGCTGGCGGGCTGAGCGGGCACGACCGAGCCGGCCCGGTCTCGGCGGGACCGGGCCGGCGACGGCCCTGGGTGCTACCCGGCCGACCCGGTCTGCAAGGACCGGGCCGGCGCGGACGCCCCGGTCAGGGGTAGGTGGTCAGGTACACCGTCTGGTTGGCCGCGTTCGCGGTGCCACCGGCGTTGTTGATCACCCGATTGATGGTGCCGACGCCACCGAGCGAGACGGTGACCATGTTGGTGAACCGCACGTTCGGATTGACCGGCACCTCGAAGGACCGCTCCTCCACCACCGCGGGGTTGACGTTGAAGTAGCTGTAGCTGCCCAGCCCCCACGCCTGGTGACTGGTCACCGAGTCGGCGACCTTGTACGCGGCGTAGCCCCGGGTCGACCCGTTCATCCAGGCCGCCTGGTTCGGCACGTCGTACGGCAGCTCGTTCTGGTAGAAGTACGTCCGGCCGCCGTTGCCGTTCCAGATGGTCTGGTACTTCTGGTAGTGCTCGACGAAGAGGCCGTACATGGTGACGTTGTCGCCGTTGACCGTGAGCCCGGTGTCGGCGGTGTTCAACGTCCACCCGGTCGGTACGCCGCTGGCGGCGTGGTCGGCCCGCCACAGCCACATGTGGTCACCGATCACGTTGTCGCTGTTGACGGTCAACGTGTTGGTGGCCCTGCCGACGTGTGGCCCTCCGATGCGGAAGAACACGTCGTGCAGGGAGGTCGGGTTACTGGCGTGGCTCGCCGACGATCCGGACGGCCCGACCTCCATCAGCACCGGCGAGTTGGTCGTGCCGGCCTCGAACATCAGGCCGGCGACCTTGACGCCGTCCACGTCGGCCACCCGCATCCCGACGCTGCCGTTGTCGGCCTGGATGGTGGCCAGGCCGAGGCCGAGGACGACCGTGTCGGCCCGGTTGACCTGGATCGGCTCGGTGACGTGGTGCACGCCCGGGGTGAAGAGCAGGTGCTTGCCCTGGGCGAGAGCCGCGTTGATGGTGGCGGCGCTGGTGCCGGTCTGGACGACGAAGAACTGCGACAGCGAGATCGACGAGCCGGCCGGGGTCTTGTTGTACCAACTGGTGCCCGTCGAGTTGGTGCGCAGCGCCGGCACGAACACCCGGTACTCGCCGGTGCCGTCGACGTAGAGGAACGGCTTCTCGCGGACCTGTGGGGTCTGCGCGATGACGGTGTGCGACGGGTTGGGGAAGCTCGGCGCCGGTGCCCCGGTGACGCCCTGGAAGACCATGTTCCACACCGAGCCGGTCCAGCCGTTGCCGAACTCGCTGTTGCGGGAGTACCACTGCTGCTGCGAGCCGGAGACGACAAGCCCGTCGACGCGGGTGTCGGCCAGCAGGCCGCCGCTGGACCAGCCGTCGCCGCCGTTCCAGAGTTGGATCTGGTTCTGCCCGCCGCGCAGGTGCATCCGGCGGTACGGCGCGGCCTGGGACACCGCCCACCGCTCCACGGTCTGCCCGGCGGGCAGGGTGACCGACAGGTTCTCGGCGGCCCGCCAGAAGTTCTGGGTGGCGTTGCCGCCCATCCAGAACGCCTCGGTGCGGACGTGACCGTTGAGGTTGACGTCGTCCGGGCTCATGCCGAGGCCGGCGACCTGGGTGAAGAAGCCGAGGTTGACGTCGGCGCTGTAGGTGCCGGGCTTGAACAGCACCGCGTAGCGCTGCGGGCCGAACTGGTTGGTCTCCTGCTGGGTGAAGAGCGTGTTCAGTCGACTCTGGATCGTCGACGTCGGGGTGCTCGGGCCGAAGACGAACGTGTTCGGACCGAGGTTCGGGTTGTACGGGTCGGTGGGCGTTACCGGGGGTTCGTTGGTGCCGCCGCCGGTCTCGCCGTAGACCTGGAACTCCCAGAGCGAGTAGCCGTAGCCGGTGCCCCGGGCGGTGCCGTACATGCGGACGTAGCGGCCGGCGCCGGAGACGGTGAGGTTCTGGGTGCCGCCGGCGCCGGTGGTAGTCGAGTAGATCGTGGTCCAGGTGGATCCGTTGTCGGAGGTCTGGAGCTGGAAGGCCCGGCCGTGGGCGGCCTCCCACAGCAGGTTGACCTGGGTGATGGTGGCGCGGGCACCCAGGTCGACCTGCACCCACTGCGGGTCGCTGAACGCGCTGGACCAGCGGGTGCCGGTGTTGCCGTCGACAGCGGCGGCGGCGGGCGTTCCGGCGTTCTCGGTGGACGAGGCGGTCGCCGTGCGGCCCTGGGACAGCAGGGAGGGGGCGGCCTGCGCGGGTGTCGTGGTTCCGGTCGGCGTGAGCGCCGCGACCAGGGCCACGGTGAGTCCGACGAGCAGGTGCCGCACGACCCGTCGGGGACGGGGGCGTACGGATGTTGCATGAGATGTCATGACATCGCCTGTCGATAGGGGGCTACGGGTTGCCGCGAGGGTGGGATCGGGCTCGCCCCGGGGTGCCGTGGGTGGTGCCGCCGATGCGACGCCACAGTTCTGGGTGCCGCCGGTACGGCACCGCGGGCCGGAGAGCGCTCTCGTAGGAGTGTTGCGGCGAGGTTGCGGCGGCGTCAAGACATCGATCTATAACTTCGTTATTTATCCCGAGGATTCTTTTTGTGTAATTCGCCGCACCCCGCTGCCGTCGTCCCGGCTCAGCGGCGGACGCCGCCCTCGGTGAGGAAGCGGGCGATCGGGAGCGTGGCGGCGCCCAGCGCCACCGCGTCCACCCCGAGGCGGCACAGCTCGATCGACGCCTGCTCGAACGGCTGGCGCAGCGCCTGCCGGCCGGCGGCCTCGCGGACGGCCGGCAGCAGGTCGCCGAGCGCCATCGCCGCCCAGCCGCCGAGCACCACCCGCTCCGGGTTGAACAGGTTGATCAGGTTGGCCACGCCCGCGCCGAGGTAGCCGGCGGTCTCGTCCAGCACCCGCCGGGCGGTCACCGAGGTGTCGGCGGCGGCGACGAGGGCGGCGAGCTGGGACTCCTCGTCCTCGCCGGGCACCGGTCGACCACGGCGCGCCTCCCGGTAGCGCTCGATGATCGCCTCCGCGCCCACGTACGCCTCCAGGCAGCCGCGCGCGCCGCACCGACAGGCCCGGCCGCCGTACACCAGCGTGGTGTGCCCCCACTCCCCCGCGCTGCTGGACGCGCCCCGGTAGGTGGCGCCGCCGGTCACCACGGACGCGCCCACGCCGGAGCCGACAAGCGCGAAGACGGCGTGTCGGGCGCCCCGGCCGGCGCCGAACCACATCTCGGCCTGGCCGAGGGTCTTCGCGCCGTTGTCGATGTGCAGGGGCAGGTCGGTGCCCGCGCTGATCAACCTCTCCAGCGGCACCCGGTCCCAGCCGAGGGCCTGGGCGTGCACGACGGCCTCGACGCCCTGCTCCACCACTCCCGAGACACCGATGCCGACGCCGAGCACGTCGCCGGGGGCCACCTGGGCCTGCCCGGTCACCGCGTCGATGCCGGCCAGCACGTGCCCGGCCACCAGGTCAGGCTCGGTCCGGGCCGGGTCGAGCGGGTACTCGACGCTGGCCAGCAGGGTCATCGCGAAGTCGAACAGCTCCACCCGGACCCGGGTCTCGCCGACGTCCACGCCGACCACGAAGGCGAAGCGGGGCGCGATCCGCAGCAGCATGCTGGGCCGGCCGCCGTCGGACTCGGCGGCCCCGGCCTCGGCGACCAGCCCCTCGTCGATCAGGTCGGCCACCACGTTGCTGACCGCCGGCTGACTCAGCCCGGTGCTGCGCACCAGGTCCTGGCGGGTGAGCGGGCCGTCGAGGAAGAGCTTGGTCAGCAGCGCGGACCGATTGCGCAGCCGCACGCTGCGGTTGGTGGCACGCGCCAGCTCCACTCGACACCCCGTTCTGGTTGGCCGTTCGAGGCGACTGTAACCGCACCGTGCTTGACGACCCACCGGCCAGCCACTTTAATGACGACATAATTTAAGCCGTGATGTAACTCCCGGGAAACGCCGACGGACTCCGACGGCGCACCCCCGAACCCTGTCCCGCAGCCGGCCGCCCGTCGTCTCGACCCCTATCGGCGACGGAGGCCGGCGGACCCCCACCACGCTCCGGAAGGGCTGACCCGTGTCGAGACGACACCTCGGGATATTCACCGCCGCCGTACTGGCCGCCGCCTCGCTGACCGCCTGCGGCGGCTCCGGCGACGACTCCGCCGCATCGCCCAAGACGCTCACCTACTGGGCCAGCAACCAGGGCGCCAGCCTGGAGGCCGACAAGACGACCCTCCAGCCCGAGCTGGACAAGTTCGAGAAGCAGACCGGGATCAAGGTCACCGTCGAGGTGGTCCCGTGGTCGGACCTGCTCAACCGGCTGCTCGCCGCCGCCGCCTCGGGCAAGGGCCCGGACGTGGTGAACATCGGCAACACCTGGTCGGCGTCGTTGCAGGCCACCGGCGCGCTCGTCGAGTTCGACGACGCCACCCTGCAGGCCGTCGGCGGCAAGGACCGGATCGTGCCCGCCGCGCTCGCCGCCGCCGGCGCCCCCGGCAAGCCGCCGGCCGCCGTGCCGCTCTACAGCATGGCGTACAGCCTGTACTACAACAAGAAGTCGTTCGCCGACGCCGGCCTCACCGCACCGCCGACCACCTGGGAACAGCTCGCCGAGTACGGCAAGAAGCTGAGCACCGGCGGCAAGTGGGGCCTGGCGATCGAGGGGGCCAACCCGTCGGAGAACGCCCACCACGCGTTCACCTTCAGCCAGCAGTACGGCGGCGAGTGGTTCGACTCGGCCGGCAAGCCGACCTTCGACACCCCGCAGAACGTCTCGGCGATCAAGCGGTACATCGACTTCATGGCCGCCGACAAGATCACCAACCCCAGCAACGCGGAGTACGCGCAGAACCAGTCGGTCTCCGACTTCGCCAACGGCAAGGCCGCCATGCTGCTGTGGCAGTCCGCCGGCTCGAACCTCAAGACGCAGAACATGGCCGCCGACGCGTACGGGGTGGCCCCGGTGCCGTTCCTGGCCAGCCCGCCGGCCGGCGGCAAGAAGGTCAACAGCATGGTCGCCGGCATCAACATGGCGGTCTTCAAGCACACCAAGAACAAGGACGGCGCGCTGAGCTTCGTCAAGTTCATGACCAGCGACGAGGAGCAGACGATCCTCAACAAGACGTACGGCTCGCTGCCGGCGGTCAAGACCGCGGGCTCCGACCCGGCGTTCAGCGCGACCGAGCAGAAGACCATCCAGGAGACCCTGGTCACCACCGCGGCCCCGCTGCCGCAGGTGCCCGAGGAGAGCACCTTCGAGACCCTGGTCGGCACCGCGATGAAGGAGCTGTTCGCGGACGCGGCAAGCGGCAAGCCGGTCACCGAGGCCTCGGTGAAGGCGAAGCTGACCGACGCGCAGCAGAAGATGCGCTGACCCAGGCGGCACCGGTGGCCGTGGTCAGGCGCTGAGCCTGGCCACGGCCACCGCCTCCGAGAGGACCCCGATGGCAACCAGCACCACCGCGCCGGACGCCGACCGGCGCGAACCCCGGGCCGGTTCACCGGCCCGGAAGCCGGCCCGCCGGCCCCGCGGCCCCCGCCGCTCCCTCCTGCCGTATCTGCTGCTCGCCCCGGCCATCGTGCTGGAACTCGCCATCCACGTCATCCCGATGGTGGTCGGGGTCTGGATGAGCCTGCTGGAGCTGACCCAGTTCCACATCCGCGACTGGTCCACCGCACCCTTCATCGGGTTCGAGAACTACCGGGCGACGCTCAACCTGAACAGCGCGGCCGGCAAGGAACTGCTGCACTCGTTCTGGATCACCCTGGCCTACAGCCTGCTCTCGGTCGGGTTCGCCTGGCTGCTCGGCATCGCGGCGGCTGTCGTGTTGCAGAAGCCGTTTCGCGGACGGGCGATCCTGCGCGCGCTCTTCCTCACCCCGTACGCCCTGCCGGTCTACGCCGCGGTGATCACCTGGAGCTTCCTGCTGCAACGCGACACCGGCCTGGTCAACCACGTCCTGGTCGACCAGCTCGGGCTGCTCAACGAGCGGCCGTTCTGGCTGATCGGTGACAACAGCTTCTGGTCGCTGCTCGTGGTGTCGGTGTGGCGCAACTGGCCGTTCGCGTTCCTCTGCCTGATGGCCGGCCTGCAGAACGTGCCCGGTGAGCTGTACGAGGCCGCCGCGATCGACGGCGCCGGGTTCTGGCGTCGGCTGCGCTCGGTCACCCTGCCGATGCTGCGGCCGGTGAACCTGGTGCTGCTGCTGGTGCTGTTCCTGTGGACCTTCAACGACTTCAACACCCCGTTCGTGCTCTTCGGCGGCTCCGCCCCCGAACAGGCCGACCTCATCTCCATCCACATCTACCGCAGTTCCTTCAAGACCTGGGACTTCGGCTCCGGCTCGGCCATGTCGGTGGCGCTGCTGCTGTTCCTGATGATCGTCTCGGCCGCGTACCTGCTGATCACCAACCGTCGGAGGGACGACCATGCGTGAGACCGCCGGTGAGCGCTGGGGCCGGCGCATCGTGCTGACCCTGCTCACCCTCTTCGTCGTCATCCCGCTCTACGTGATGGTCACCTCCGCGGCGAAGCCGTTGCAGGACGTGCAGAACGGCTTCACCTGGTGGCCCAGCCGGCCCACGCTGCAACCGTTCATCGACATGTGGAGCACCGTGCCGCTGGCCCGGTACCTGGTGAACAGCCTGGTGGTGTCCAGCATCGCGGCGATCTGCTCGGTGGTGGTGGCCATCTTCGCGGCGTTCGCGGTCAGCCGGTACCGCTTCCGCGGCCGGGGCGTCTTCACGGTGACGGTGCTGTCCACCCAGATGTTCCCCGGCATCCTGTTCCTGTTGCCGCTGTTCCTCATCTACGTGAACCTGGGCAACGCCACCGGCATCGAGTTGTACGCCAGCCGCACCGGCCTGGTGATCACGTACCTGACCTTCTCGCTGCCGTTCTCGATCTGGATGCTTGTCGGCTACTTCGACTCGATCCCGCGAGGGCTGGACGAGGCGGCGCAGGTCGACGGGGCCGGGCCGCTGCGCACCCTGTTCCAGGTGATCCTGCCGGCCGCCGTGCCCGGCGTCGTCGCGGTCACCGTGTACGCGTTCATGACCGCCTGGGGCGAGGTGCTCTTCGCGTCGGTGATGACCGACGAGGGCAGCCGCACCCTGGCCGTGGGCCTCCAGGGCTACTCCACCCAGTTCAACGTCTACTGGAACCAGATCATGGCCGCCTCGCTCGTGGTCAGCGTCCCGGTCGTCGTCGGGTTCCTGGCCCTGCAGCGGTACTTCGTCGCCGGCCTCACCGCCGGCGCGGTCAAGTGAGTACGTCAATCCCAGAGGAGACCCGTCCCGTGCCCGACCTGTCCAAGCTGCCACCCGACTTCCTCTGGGGTGTCGCCACGGCGGCGTACCAGATCGAGGGGGCCGTCGACGTCGACGGCCGGGCGCCGTCCATCTGGGACACCTTCTCGGCGATCCCCGGCAACGTCGACAACGGCGACACCGGCGCGGTGGCCTGCGACCACTACCACAGGTGGCCGGAGGACCTGGCGCTGCTGCGCCGGCTCGGCGTGGACGCGTACCGTTTCTCGGTGGCCTGGCCGCGGGTGATGCCGGACGGCGTCGGTCGGGTCAACCCCGCCGGGTTGGACTTCTACGACCGGCTCGTCGACACGTTGCTCGCCGACGGGATCCGGCCGTTCGTCACGCTCTACCACTGGGATCTGCCGCAGGCGTTGCAGGACGCCGGTGGTTGGCCGGAGCGCGCCACCGCCGAAGCGTTCGCCGCCTACGCGGCGGTGGTGGCCGCCCGCCTCGGTGACCGGGTCGCCGACTGGTGCACCGTCAACGAGCCGCTCTGCGTGTGCTGGATCGGGCACCTCGATGGCACCATGGCCCCCGGCGAGCGGGACCTCACCCGCGCGGTGCACGCCTCGCACCACGTGCTGCTCGGGCACGGGCTGGCCACCCAGGCGATCCGCGCCAACGCGGCCCGCCCGGCCTCGGTGGGTCTGGTGGTCAACCTCAGCCCGATCGAGGCGGCCACCGACCGACCCGAGGACGTGGCGGCGGCCCGCCGGGCGGACGGGCACGTCAACAGGTGGTGGCTGGACCCGATCCACGGGCGCGGCTATCCCGCCGACATGATCGCCACCTACGGCGTCGATCCACCGGTACGCGGTGACGACCTGACCGTGATCGCCACGCCCACCGACTTCCTCGGGGTCAACTACTACTTCCGTCAACTGGTTGTCGACGACCCGACCGGCCCGGCCCCGTACGCGCGGCAGGTGCCGGTGCCCGGCTCGGTCGAGACCGCGATGGGTTGGGAGATGTACCCGGCGGGCCTGGAGCGGCTGCTCGTCGACGTGCACGAGGAGTACCGGCCGGGCCGGATCATCGTCACCGAGAGTGGCTCGGCCTGGCCGGACGAGGTCACCGGGGACGGCACGGTGGAGGACAAGGAGCGCACCGACCACCTGGAGCAGCACCTGGCGGCGTGCGCGTCGGCGGTGGCCCGGGGGGTTCCGCTGGACGGCTACTTCGTCTGGTCGCTGCTCGACAACTTCGAGTGGGCGTACGGCTACGACAAGCGTTTCGGGCTGGTGCACGTCGACTACGCGACGCAAGCCCGGACGCTGAAGGCGAGCGGTCTGCGCTACGCCGAGCTGATCCGCGCCCACCAGCGTCTCGCCGGGGCCACCGGCACCGCGACACCGGTGGCCTGAGAACGGGGGTACGGCCGCCCGGGGGGTGTCGACACCCCGGGCGGCCGTTCGGCGCCGCTCAGCGGCCGGGCAGGTCGGCCGGGGTGTCCACGTCGACCGGGGAGCCGACGTCGTCACAGGGCACCTCGACCACCAGGTCCGGCCGCTCGCGCAGCAGGTCGCGGGCACCCCGGTCACCGACGGCGTACCCGCCCAGCAGCGGCCAGGTCCGCCGATCCAGCAGGATCGGGTGCCCGGGGCGGCTGGCGTAGGTGGCGACCGCGACGACCGCGCCGCCGGCGTACGCCGCGCGTACCCGGCGAACCGCCACCGGGCTGAGCAGCGGCTGGTCGACGAGGACCACGACGGCGGCCGGCACGTCGGCCGGTAGCGAGGCCAGGCCCCGCAGCAGCGACGAGCCCAGCCCGTCGGGCCAGCGGTCGTGCCGGACCGGCACCGCGCCGGGCAGGTCGGGCATCTGGTCGGCGCCCGCGCCGAGCACCACGTGCACCGGTGCGCAGCCGCCGTCGCCGAGCAGCCGGATCGCGCGCCGCACCAGCGGCTCGCCGTCCAGCTCGACAAGCGCCTTCGGCCGGCCGTAGCGCCGCCCGGCACCGGCGGCCAGCAGCAGTCCGGCGGTCACCGTCGTCACCTCCCGCACGAAGTGCTTTGCGTTATTCGCCCTGAGATATACCGACAAAGCTAGTCTGGGCCGGTGCAGGGCGGACCGGAGAACGCAACGACGATCAACGAGCGCCACTCCTCCCGGGTGACGGTCGAGATCAACGGCGCGTCCCACGAGGTGACCCTGGACAACCGCACCACCCTGCTCGACGCGCTGCGCGAGCACCTCGACCTGACCGGGGCGAAGAAGGGCTGCGACCACGGCCAGTGCGGCTCCTGCACGGTGCTGCTCGACGGCCGACGGGTGAAGAGCTGCCTGGTCTTCGCGGTCACCGTGGACGGCCGGTCGGTGGTGACCGTCGAAGGGCTGGCCGGGCCGGACGAGCTGTCCCCGTTGCAGGCCGCCTTCATCGCGCACGACGCGTTCCAGTGCGGCTACTGCACCCCCGGGCAGCTCTGCTCCGCCCGCGGCATGCTCGACGAGGTCGCCCGGGGTTGGCCCAGCGCGGTCACCGACGACCTGAACACGCCCGCCGAGCTGACCGACGCGGAGATCCGCGAGCGGATGGCCGGCAACCTGTGCCGCTGCGCCGCGTACCCGCACATCGTCGCGGCCGTGCGCGAGACGGCGACGTCGTCGTGAAGGCGTTCCGCTACCACCGCCCCGCCGACGTGGCCGACGCGGTCGCCGTGCTCGACGCCGAACCGCACGCCGCGTACCTGGGCGGCGGCACCAACCTGGTGGACCTGATGAAACTCGGGGTGCAGCGCCCCGACGTGCTGGTGGACGTGACCGGGCTCCCGTTGGACACCGTCGAGGAGCTGCCCGACGGTGGGCTGCGGATCGGCGCGACCGTCCGCAACAGCGACCTCGCGGCCCACCCGGTGGTCCGCCGGGACTACCCGGTGCTGGCCCGCGCCCTGCTCGCCGCCGCCTCCGGACAGCTGCGCAACATGGCCACCACCGGCGGCAACCTGTTGCAGCGCACCCGCTGCGTCTACTTCCAGGACACCGGCAAGGCGTGCAACAAGCGGGAGCCGGGCAGCGGTTGCGCCGCGCTGCACGGCCAGAACCGCGACCTGGCGGTGCTGGACTGGTCCGAGCAGTGCGTGGCCACCCACCCGTCCGACCTGGCCGTGGCGCTCACCGCACTCGACACGGTGGTGCAGGTGCACGAGACCGACGGCCCCCGCGACATCCCCATCGCCGCCCTGTACCGCTCCCCCGGCACGCACCCGGAACGGGAGACCACCCTGGCCCGGGGCGCGCTGATCACCGCCGTCCGGTTGCCACCGCTGCCGGCCGCGCGCCGCTCGACGTACCTCAAGGTGCGCGACCGGGCCTCGTTCGCCTTCGCCGCCGGCTCGGTGGCCGCGGTGCTGGACCTCGACGGCGACGTGGTCCGTGACGTCCGGCTGGCGTACGGGGCGGTGGCGCACCGACCGTGGCGGGCGTACCGGGCCGAGGAGGAGATGCGCGGTCGACAGTTCAGCCCGGAGCTGGCCGCGCGGGCCGCCGACGCGGAGCTGGCCGAGGCCCGCCCGTTGCGGCACAACGGCTTCAAGGTGCCGCTGACCCGGGCCATCACCGTGCGGGCGCTCAGCGAGCTGGCGTCGTCGTGACCACCGGCGCCGTCGGCCGCGCGTACCCCCGGCTGGAGGGCCGCGCAAAGGTCACCGGCGCGGCCCGGTACGCGGTGGAGTACCAGGTGGACGGGGTCACCTACGGCTGGGCGGTGCCGTCGGCCGTGGTCCGGGGCCGGATCACCCGGGTCGACACCACCGATGCGCTCGCGTCGCCCGGCGTGCTGGCCGTGCTGCACCACGGCAACGCGCCCCGCCTCGCGCCCGGCCCCCAGCCGGAGCTGTGGCTGTTGCAGGAGCCGGCGGTGCACTACCGGGGGCAGTACGTCGCCGTGGTGGTGGCCACCAGCCTGGAGGCGGCCCGGGAGGGCGCCCGGCTGGTCCGCATCGCCTACGACGCCGGCCCGCACAGCACCGTGCTCACCGACGAGCACCCCGGCCTGTACCGGCCGGACCACGTCAACCCCAGCTATCCGACCGACACCGCCGAGGGCGACTTCGACGCCGGGTACGCGGCCGCACCGGTGCGGGTGGACGCCACGTACCGCACCCCGGCGTACCACAACAACCCGATGGAGCCACACGCCACAACAGCACAGTGGCGCGACGGCCGACTGCTGGTGCACGACTCCACCCAGGGCGCGTCGCCGGTGCGGGCCACCCTCGCCGAGCTGTTCGGGCTGCCCCCGGAGTCGATCCGGGTGGTCGCCGAGCACGTCGGCGGCGGCTTCGGCAGCAAGGGGTACGCCAAGGCGTCGGTGGTGCTGGCCGCCCTCGCGGCCCGGCACGTGGACCGACCGGTGAAGCTGGCGCTGACCCGTCAGCAGATCTTCGGGCCGGTCGGTTACCGCACACCCACCATCCAGCGGGTCCGCCTCGCCGCGGACGCCGACGGGCGGCTCACCGCGATCTGCCACGACGCGATCAGCCAGACCTCGACCATCCGGGAGTTCGCCGAGCAGACCGCCGTCTACACCCGCAGCATGTACGCCGCGCCCCACCGCCGCACCACGCACCGGCTGGTCCGCCTCGACGTGCCCACGCCGTTCTGGATGCGCGCGCCCGGCGAGTGCCCCGGCGCGTACGCCCTGGAGTCGGCGATGGACGAGCTGGCCATCGCCGCCGGCATCGACCCGGTGGAGCTGCGCATCCGCAACGACACGGCGGTCGACCCGGACCAGGGGCGACCGTTCACCAGCCGCAACCTGGTGGCCTGCCTGCGCGAGGGCGCGCAGCGGTTCGGCTGGACCGACCGGGACCCGACGCCCCGCGCCCGGCACGACGGGCGCTGGCTGATCGGCACGGGGATGGCCGGGTCGAGCTACCCGGCTCGGGCCAGGCCGTCGTCGGCCACGGCCACCGCCCGGCCGGACGGGACCTTCGCGGTCCGGATCAACGCCACCGACATCGGCACCGGCGCCCGCACGGCGATCTGGCAGGTGGCCGCCGACGCCCTCGGGGTGTCGCCGGAGCGGGTGGAGATCCACATCGGTGACACCGCCCTGCCGAGCGCGCCGCTGGCCGGGGGCTCGATGGGCACCGCCAGTTGGAGCTGGGCGGTGATCCGGGCCGCGCAGGCGCTGCGCGAGAAGCTACGCGAGGGCGTACCGCCGACCGCCGAGGTGACCGCCGAGGCCGACACCGCCGACGAGGTGGGCGGGCAGCCCGCCCTGCCCCGCTACGCGTACGGGGCGCAGTTCGTCGAGGTGCGGGTGGACGCGGACACCGGCGAGGTACGGCTGAACCGGATGCTCGGGGTGTTCGCGGCCGGGCGGGTGGTGAACCCGACGACGGCCCGCAGCCAGCTCATCGGCGGCATGACGATGGGACTGTCGATGGCCCTGCACGAGGAGGGCCTGCTCGACGAGCGGTACGGCGACTGGGTCAACCACGATCTGGCGACCTACCACATCACCGGCTGCGCGGACGTGGAGTCCGTCGAGGCGTACTGGCTGGACGAGCGCGACGACGAGCTGAACCCCGCCGGGGTGAAGGGCATCGGCGAGATCGGCATCGTCGGCGCGGCGGCGGCGGTCGCCAACGCGGTGCACCACGCCACCGGCGTACGGATCCGGGACCTGCCGATCCGGCTGGACAAGCTGATTGGTTCATCACGCTTGGCTTAAATAAGCTACTGCTGATATAACTGTGTCGTGCACGCCTTCGACGTGCTGGGCGATCCGGTCCGGCGCCGCATCCTGGAGCTGCTCGCCACCGGCGAGCAGACCGCCGGCGCGGTCAGCGCGGTGATCCGCGACGAGTTCGGCATCTCCCAGCCCGCCGTGTCCCAGCACCTCAAGGTGTTACGGGACAACGGTTTCGCCACCGTGCGGCCGGAGGGCGCCCGGCGGCTGTACGCGGTCGACCCCCGGCCGCTGCGTGAGGTCGACGGCTGGCTGGAGCACTTCCGCCGTTTCTGGGCCCCACCCCTGGCGGCACTCGCCACCGAGCTGGCCCGGGGCCGACGCGAACGTCGGCTACGCGAGCCGGCCGACCCACCCGACGAGAGGACCACCTGATGTTCGACGCCACCGAGCAGATCAACGCCGTACGGCGCACGGTCGGCAGCCGCACCCTGGAGGCCGGCGAGGCCCGGGTGACCACGATCAGCCAGACCTACCAGGCGACGGCCGAGGATCTCTGGGACGCCTGCACCAACGCCGAGCGCATCCCCCGCTGGTTCCTGCCGATCTCCGGCGACCTGCGACTGCACGGCAAGTACGAGCTCCAGGGCAACGCCCACGGCGTCGTCGAGAGCTGCGACCCGCCGCACCGCTTCACCGCCACCTGGGAAATGGGCGGCGAGGTGAGCTGGATCGAGGTGCGGATCACCGGAGTCGACGACGAGCGGGCACGCCTAGACCTGGACCACATCGCGCACGTCGACCAGGACCGGTGGGCCCAGTTCGGGCCGGGCGCCGTCGGCGTCGGCTGGGACCTCGGGCTCCTCGGTCTCGCCGCCCACCTGGCCGGCGACGGCAGCGGGATCACCCCGGAGCAGGCCGCCGAGTGGAGCGCATCGCCCGAGGGCCGACGGGCCGTGGAGCTGAGCAGCCGACTGTGGGGTGCGGCGAGCATCGCCGCCGGCACCGATCCCGACGAGGCGAACGCCGCCGCCGCGCGTACCACCGCCTTCTACACCGGCGCCCCGGAAGCCTGAGCGACAGCAGCGCCGGGCACCCTGCCCGGCGAGGTGACGGCGGGCGGCCTGCGCGGCGATCGGAGTAACGTGCTGCGGCATGACCGGCATGCCGTACTCGCACTGTTCCTTCTGCGGCGCGGCCTACCCGGCGGCGGCCGGGTGGCCGCGCGTCTGCGCGGCGTGCGGCGAGACCGTCTGGCGTAACCCGCTGCCGGTGGCGGTCGCGGTGCTGCCGGTCCGCACGGCCCACGGCCTGGGCATCGTGGTGGTCCGCCGGGACATCGAGCCAGCCCGCGGGCTGCTCGCGCTGCCCGGCGGCTTCGTCGAGTACGGCGAGGAGTGGTCCGAAGCGCTCGTTCGTGAGCTGCGGGAGGAGACCGGCCTGGTCGCGGCCGTCGAGGACGTCCGCCTGTTCGCGGTGCACGGCGCCCCGGCGGGCGGCACGATGATGGTCTTCGGGGTGCTGCCCGAGCGCGTCGCCGAGGACCTGCCACCGTCCGCGCCGACGGAGGAGGCGACCGAGTGGTTGGTGCTCACCGACCCGGTCGAGCTGGCGTTCTCCACCCACACCCGGGTCCTCGCCGACTTCCTCACCCTCAGCTGGCCCACCTGACCTGAACCCGCCCCGCCCCGCCCGGCCCGGCCCGGCCCGGCCCGGCGATCTTGCACTTTCTGTCCCGACAAAAAGTGCATCCAGCGCATATCGGCGACCGAAAGTGCAAGATCGGCGCGGCGGACGCGCGGCGGACGCGCGGCGGACGCGGCGGACGCGCGGCGGACGCGGCGGACGCGCGGCGGACGCGGCGGACGCGCGGCGGACGCGGCGGACGCGGCGGACGCGCGTTCACTGAATCTCGTTGACGGGCACCTCCGGTGCGCCCTCCGTCATCGGCAACAGCACCCGGAACGTGGTCCGTCCGGGCTCGGTCTCCACCCGGATGTCGCCGTGGTGTTTGTGCACCACGATCCGGTAGGAGATGTCCAGCCCCAGACCGGTGCCCGCACCGACCGGTTTGGTGGTGAAGAACGGCTCGAAGATGCGCGGACGCACCTCGGGCGGGATACCCGGGCCGGTGTCGGTGACCTCCACCGCCAGCAGGTCACCGATCCGTCCGGTGTGGATGGTCAGCACCCCCTTTTCCCCCATCGCGCCCAACGCGTTGTCGATCAGGTTGGTCCACACCTGGTTCAGCTCGGCCGCGTACGCCGGCACTGGCGGGATGCCGCGGTCGTACTCGCGGACCAGCTTCACCTCGGCGGGGATCTTGCCCTTGAACATCACGAGCGTGGCGTCGAGCAGGTCGTGCACGTCCACCACCCGGTGCGGCGCGCGGTCCAGCTGCGAGTACTGCTTGGCGGCATCCACCAGACCGGAGATCCGGGTGACCGCGTCGCCGATCTCGCGCATCAGCAGCTCGGTGTCGACGGTGTAGGTGAGCCAGCGCACCGCCGCCTCCAGGTCCGCCGCGCCGACCGCGGCCTTCACCTGCGCCAACCAGGCCGCGTCGAGACCGCCACCCACCAGGATCGGCGCCAGGTCCCAGGCGCCGCCGACCCCGTGCTCCTCCAGCCAGTCGGTGAGGGTGTCCTCGGCGTCGGCGGTGGCCATCGGGGTCAACTTCGGCGCGGTGGCGACCCGGGCGACGGCCTCCTCCTGCAACGAGACGAGCCCGTGCAGCGCCCTGCCGTCGAGCCGGCCGTCGGCGACCATCGCGAGCTTGTGCCGCATCCCGGCGACCCGGTCCCGCAGCACCGAGGTCGCGCGCACCGCCGCCGCGGCCGGATTGTTCAGCTCGTGGGTCAGCCCCGCCGACAGCGAACCGAGCGCCAACAGCCGCTCCCGTTCGCCGACGATGACCTGACTGTTCCGCAGGCCGAGGAACAGCCCCTCCAACAGGTGCATGGGCATCGGGAACCAGGACCGCAGGGCGTACGCGAAGTCCTCCGCCGGCAGCACGAAGAAGTCCGAGTCGACCACCGCCCGCATGCTGTTGCGGTAGATCTGGTCGACCTGGTCACCCAGGTAAGCCTGGACCGCCCCGCCGTACACGCCGCGCTGGTCGGTACGGCTGACCTCGACGTCGTCGCCGCGCACCTGGCGACTGAGCGCCACCGCGCCGCGCACCAGCACGAAGAAGCAGGTCCCGGGCTCCCCCTCGGCGTACACGAGGGTTCCCCCGGCACGCTGCTCGACCCGGCCGCGTTCGGCCAGCCACTCGAGTTGCCCCTCGTCGAGGGACTCGAACAGGAACAGGGTGCGCAACTGCGCCGGCGTCAACCGGTCAGACTCGCTGGTCATTGGGCCTCCTTCGTTCGCGACTGCGGGGCTCGCAAACCCGGCTCGCTCCTCGCGCTCACTGGGCCTCCAGGTAGCGGTGCACGAGTGAGACGGCCATCGCGCCCTCGCCGACGGCCGAGGCGACCCGTTTGACCGACTCGGCCCGCACGTCACCGGCCGCGAACACCCCCGGCACGCTCGTCTCCAGGTGGTACGGGTCGCGGGACAGCGACCAGCCCGCCGGCCGACGCCCGCCGGCCAGCAGGTCCGGGCCGGTGACGATGAAGCCGCGCCCGTCCCGGACCAGCACACCGTCCAGCCAGTCGGTGCGGGGCTCCGCGCCGATGAAGATGAACAACCAGGACGTGTCGACCGAGCGGGCCTCCCCGGTACGGGTGTCGCAGAGGGTGAGCCGTTCCAGGTGATCGTCCCCGGTCCCGCCGACCACCGCCGTGTGCGGGTGCACGGTGATCCGGTCGATCCGCTCCAACTGGTCGATCAGGTAACGCGACATCGAGGCGGTCAGGTCCGCGCCCCGGATCAGCAGGTGCACCCTCGACGCGTACCGGGAGAAGTGCACCGCCGCCTGGCCGGCGGAGTTGGCCCCGCCGACGATGTAGACGTCCTGCTCGACGCAGCTCGGCGCCTCGGTGGCGGCGGCACCGTAGAACACCCCCCGACCGGTGAAGTCGGCCAGCCCGGGAGCGTCGAGCACCCGGTACGACACACCGGTGGCCAGCACCACCGTGTGCGCGGCGATCTCGGAGCCGTCGCCGAAGCGCAACAGCCGGGCGCCGCCGGCCTCACTGAGACCGACCACCTCCCGGGCGCTGAGCAGCTCGGCGCCGAACTTGACCGCCTGCCGGCGGGCCCGATCGGTCAACTGCGCGCCGGAGACGCCGTCGGGGAAGCCCAGGTAGTTCTCGATCCGGCTGCTCTGCCCGGCCTGCCCGCCGGTCGCCCGCCGCTCCACGAGCACGGTGCGCAGCCCCTCCGACGCGCCGTACACCGCCGAGCCGAGGCCGGCCGGGCCGCCGCCGATCACCACCAGGTCGTAGAAGTCACACGCCGGCACGACCGTCAGCCCGGCGAGCGCGGCCAACTCGGCCTCGCTCGGGGCGACCAGCGCCTTGCCGTCGGCGGTCACCACAAGCGGTACGTCCGCCTCGGTGGCCCCGGCCGCGTCGAGCAGGCGGATGCCCTCCGGGTCGTCGGAGAGCATCCACCGGTACGGCACCAGGTTGCGCGCCAGGAAGTCACGGACCTTGAACGACGGCGCCGACCAGCGGTGCCCGACGACGCGGATCTCCGCGCTCGCCGCGTCCGGGGTGACCGACCACGCCTCCAGCAGCCCGTCCACCACCGGGTACAGCTTCTCCTCCGGCGGATGCCAGGGCTTGAGCAGGTAGTGGTCCAGGTCGACGACGTTTATCGCCTCGATCGCGGCGTCGGTGTCGGCGTACGCGGTGAGCAGCACCCGGCGGGCGGCCGGGAAGATGTCCATCGCCGCTTCCAGGAACTCCACGCCCGTCATCTCCGGCATCCGGTGGTCGGCCAGCAGCAGCGCCACCTGTTCGCCGCGCAGTTTGACCTCCCGCAGCGCGTCCAGCGCCTCCGGTCCGGAGGAGGCCCGCAGCACCCGGTAGCGGTCGCCGTAGCGGCGGCGGATGTCCCGGGCCACCGCACGGGACACCACGGGGTCGTCGTCGACGGTCAGGATCACCGGGTTCGCCATGGCGCCATGAAACCACCTGTTGACGGTCGGCCGCACCATGGCCCGGGTGGCCGGCACGGTTGACCGGGTTCGGGATGGGTAAGCCGGGGAGCCGCGTGGGTGGTCGTACGTCGACGACGCTCGGCTGCCGCGCACACCTCGGGGGGCCCATGGCGGACGTGTCGCCGACCGGACCGACCACGTCGGGCGGGATCGTGGAACTGCGGGTGCACGGTGTCTCCGGCGCGGGAGCGGACCAGGTGCTGGACCGGCCGCACGTGCAGCAGGTCGCCGGGGACCGCAGCGGCGGGTTCTACCGACCGCGCCCCGGCTACCCGGACTCGACCGGGACGGACGGGGTGACGCTCGAGGCGTACCGGTGGAGTGACCTGCCGTCCGGCACGGCGGTCCGGACGCTGTCGTTGGTGTTCCTGTTGCCGTTCATGCTCTGCAACGTGGCGCTCTGGATGCGCCCGTCGAACACCGCTTCGAAGCTGGGCTTCATGGCGCTGTGCCGGGTGCTCGCCCTCACCCTCACCATGCTCTACGTGCTCTCCATCGTCGGCGTGGCGTTGGACCTGGTCGCCTGGCGCTGCATGGACACCCCGTCGTGCCTGGCCGGGCGGAGTTGGCTGTCCTGGCTCGGCGGACGTCCGCCCGGGCTGCGCCTGGGCGTGCTGGCGTTGGTGCCGGTCGCCGCCATCGGGCTGGTCTGGTGGCTGGGCGCCCGCCCGGGCCACTCGTTCGACGCGTTCCGCACCCCGTCGACCCGGACCTCGAAGCACCAACTGAGCGCGGTCGGCCAGTGGGACGGCGAGCCACTCGTGGGTCGGCTGCGCTCGGTCCACGTCGCGGCGGGATTCGCCACCCTCGACGGCAGCCTGCTGGCCGCCCGGGCCAGCCAGCACCGCTCGTGGGTGATGGTGATCCTGCTGGCGGCCACCGGGGCGGTGCTGCTGACCTGCCTGGTCCTGATCACGGTGGTGCCGAGCATCGACCGGACCGACCCGGCGCCGCGGGTGGACGCCCTCTTCCGAGGGCTGCGCACGATCGCCTGCGGCCTGACGATGCTGGTGATCGTGCACATCGTCATCAGTCCGGCCCCGTGGCCGCGCGGCGGCGCGCTGCCGGGCTACGGCGCGATGGTGGCCTGGCTGTTCGTCAGCCAGATGATGTTGGTGACCGCTCTCGCCGCGCTGGTGCTCTGGCGGCGGGGCGGCCGGCACCGTGGGGGGCCGCTGCGCGCGTTGGGGGCACCTGTCTTCGTCACGATCGCGGCCGGCCTCGCCGTGGCGTTCTCCGCCGAGTTGGTCTACCGGGTGGCGGACCTGCTCGATCGCCAGGGGACGACCGCGGACGGCCTGGAGACCAGCCCTCCGCTGCCGTACAAGTGGGCGATCTTCGGGTTTTTCCTGGCGGTGGTGACCGCCCTGCTGGTGGCCGCCGTGGTCACCAGGCTGACCCGGCGCGGGCGGCGGCGGGCCGCCCGGGCGATCGTGGCCGCCGACTTCCCGCACGCGCCACCGGCGGCGGCGGACCGGCTGCGCCGGGTCGAGCGGGCGATCGCCCGCGCCCGGTTCACCGAGCGACTGGAACCGCTCTCCGTGGTGTACGCCGGGCTGGCGGCGCTCGGCCTCTCCACAAGCGTGCTCGGCCTGCTCCAACTCCTGCCAGGCGAACTGGCGCAGCGCTACGTCGGAGTGCCGGACAGCTTGGTCAACTTCCTGATCGGGTCGGGCAGCTACGCGATCGCCGTGATCCTGCTCGGCCTGGTGGTGGGCGGCATCTTCGCTTACCGGACGGCACAGTTCCGTCGCTACGTGGGTGTGCTGTGGGACCTGGGCACGTTCTGGCCCCGGGCGGCACACCCGTTCGCGCCGCCCTGCTACGCCGAGCGGGCCGTGCCGGAGTTGGCCAAGCGGATCACCTACCTGGTGGAGCAGGGACAGGGCGTGCTGCTGGCCGGGCACAGTCACGGCTCGGTGCTGCTCGCCGCCACGGTGCTGCAACTGCCCACCCGGATCACCGACCGGGTCGCCCTGCTGACCTACGGATCGCCACTGGGCCGGTTGTACGCGCGGCTGTTCCCGGCCTACGCCGACGAGCCGGCGCTGCGGGAGATCGGCGAGCGGGTCGGCTGGCGCTGGATCAACCTGTGGCGCGACACCGACCCGATCGGCGGTTGGATCTTCTCCTCCCAGCGGCCCGGGGAGCCCGAGACGCTGACCGGGCCGGCGGCGACGGTGGACCGCCGGTTGGTCGATCCGCAGGATGTGGTGCCGGCGCCCAGCGACAGCGTCCCCCCACCGATCCTCGGGCACTGGCCGTGTGAGTCGCAGGATGAGTTCGCCGACGCGGTGCGGGAACTGGCCGGGCGGCTGAGCCCGGGGCGGCGGGCGACCGGCGGAGCCGGCCGGCCCGGCTGAGGCAGCGGCCGGATATCGTCGCGGGGTGAGCCCGTCCAAGCAGCCCGAACGCCGGTTGATCGCCTCGAACAAGAAGGCCCGGCACGAGTACACCGTGCTGCGCACGTACGAGGCGGGCATCGTGCTCGTCGGCACCGAGGTGAAGTCGCTGCGCGAGGGGCGGGCCTCGCTGGTGGACGCGTTCGCCCACGAACGCGACGGTGAGATCGTGCTGTACGGGCTGCACATCGCCGAGTACGCCTACGGCACCTGGACCAACCACGCCCCGCGCCGCAACCGCAAGCTGCTGCTGCACCGGGCCGAGATCGACCGGATCCTGGACAAGGTCCGCGAGGGCGGGGTGACCCTGGTCCCGCTGTCGATGTACTTCGAGAACGGCTACGCCAAGGTCGAGTTGGCGCTGGCCAAGGGCAAGCGTTCCTACGACAAGCGGCAGACGATGGCCGAGCGGGACGCCAACCGGGAGATCGCCCGCGAGCTGGGCCGGCACCTCAAGGGTCACCCCCGCAGGCCCTGACCTGCCTTGGTTCCGGATCGCAGTTCTTTCGCGCGGCGCGCCGTGGGTGGCGGCGCGGCGCGCCGGTGGGTCGTTGACGTCTCTCGGATGACGTGGTCTGCTCGGTCTACGCCGTTATTGAAAACGGTAATCATTAGCTGATGCGGAGGAGAACCATGTCGCTCACCGTCCCGCCCGCCCTGCTCGACGCCGCCGAACGCGGCCCGATCGACGACGAGGCCTTCATCGCCTGCGTCCGTGACTCACTCCCGTACGCCTGGGCCACCGTCAGCCGGGTGGTGGCCGAGTTGGAGGCCGGCGACGACGATTTGGCCGACAACGTCGTCCCGCCGCCCACCGACGCCGACCGGGGACAACTGCTGCGCGCGCTGGCCAGCGACGCCATCCGCGCCGGCCTGGAACGGCATTTCGGCGTACGCCTGGCCTTCCAGAACTGCCACCGCGTCGCCGCGTTCCGCCCGTCGGCCGTCGACGGGGAGCGCTACCGCCGCTTCGTGTCGACACGCGGCCAACTGCTCAACCAGTCACCGGAGCTGCGCAACTGCTGAGGGTGGGCTCGGGGCGGGCGGGCCCCGGCGGCCCGCCCTCCCCCTGGGGCCCTGCCGCCGACCCGCGCGCGGGCACGCCCCGCACGCAGCGCCACAACATCCCCGATGTTGCGCGGATCTTGACGACGGGCACCACGCTCGGCCAGGTGGCGCAACTACGGCCAGAGAACGCCACGGGAGTACGCAGACACGGCCCGATCCGGCCTTCCATGCCCGCAGGTGCGGCAGCTAGGGTGAGCCGGTGACGATGTTCCGGATCGGTGCGGCGGCCGACCTGCTCGGTGTCAGCAGCGACACGATTCGCCGCTGGGTCGATGCCGGGCGGCTGACGGCCGGGCGCGACGAGCACGGCCAGCGGGTGATCGACGGGGTCGACCTGGCCGCGTTCGCCCGCGCCCAGGCCGCCGACCCGGACGCGGGCGCGGAGTTCTCCTCGGCTCGCAACCGGCTGCGCGGCATCGTCGTGGACGTCCGCAAGGACACGGTGATGGCCCAGGTCGACATCCAGGCCGGCCCGTTCCGCGTCGTGTCGCTGATGAGCCGGGAGGCGGTCGACGAGCTGGATCTGCGAGTCGGGTCGATGGCCGTCGCGGTGATCAAGTCGACCACGGTGGTGGTGGAACGGGCCGCGCCCGCCCCGAGCCGGGGAAGGTCGGGCGGATGAGCGCGCGGGCGACGCGTACGGCGATGGCCGTCGTCCTGGCGCTGACGGTCGCCGGCTGCGGCGCGGGCGACGACCGGGCCTCGGACGACCGGGGCACCGGCGCGGTGACGGTGTTCGCGGCCGCCTCGCTTACCGAGACGTTCCGCCGGATCGGCAAGGACTTCGAGGCCGCCAACCCCGGCAGCACCGTGACCCTCAACCTCGCGGGCAGCTCAGCCCTGGCCAACCAGATCAACCAGGGTGCGCCGGCGGACGTGTTCGCCTCCGCCGCCCCGGCGAACATGGCCACTGTCACCGAGGCGGGCAACGCCGACGGCACACCGGGCGTCTTCGCCCGCAACCAGTTGGTCATCGCGGTGCCAAGGGGCAACCCGGCGGGCGTGACCGGCCTGGCCGACCTGAGCCGGTCCGGCGTGAAGGTGGCGCTCTGCGCGACTCAGGTGCCCTGCGGCGCGGCGGCCCGCACCGCCCTGGACGCGGCCGGCATCGCGCTGACGCCGGTCACCCTGGAGCAGGACGTCAAGGGCGCGCTCGCCAAGGTGAAGCTCGGTGAGGTCGACGCGGCCCTGGTCTACCGCACCGACGCGCGAGCGGCGAGCGGCGACGTGACCGCTGTGGAGTTTCCCGAGTCGGCGCGGGCAATCAACGACTACCCGATCGTCGCGCTGAAGGACGCGCCGAATCCGGCCGGAGCGCGGGCCTTCGTCGCGTACGTCCGCTCGGCGCCGGCGCAGGCGGTCCTCGCCGAGGCCGGTTTCCAGACCCCATGAGTCGGATCCTCGAGCACGCCGCGCCCCGACGGCGAGGGCGGGTGCCGGCGGCGCTGTTGATCCCCGCCGGGTTGGGGCTGCTCTTCCTCGTCCTGCCGTTGGCCGGGCTGGTGATCCGGGCGCCGTGGACCACGCTGCCGCAGCGGCTCACCGAGCCGGGCGCGCTGACCGCGCTGCGGCTGTCGGTGCAGACCGCGACCCTGGCCACCGTGCTCTGCCTGCTGCTCGGGGTGCCGCTCGCCTGGGTGCTGGCCCGGGTCGAGTTTCCCGGCCGCCGACTGGTGCGCGCGCTGGTCACCGTGCCACTGGTGCTGCCGCCGGTGGTCGGCGGGGTGGCGCTGTTGCTGGTCTTCGGCCGGCGTGGGCTGCTCGGCGGCTGGTTGGACGCCACGTTCGGTGTCACCCTGCCGTTCACCACCGCGGGTGTCGTGTTGGCCGAGTCGTTCGTGGCCATGCCGTTCCTGGTCATCGCCGTGGAGGGAGCGCTGCGCGCCGCGGACCACCGCTACGAGGAGGCCGCCGCCACGCTGGGCGCCGGCCGGTGGACCACCTTCACCCACGTCACGGTGCCGCTTGTGGCACCCGGGCTGGCCGCCGGGGCGGTGCTCTGCTGGGCGCGGGCGTTGGGCGAGTTCGGTGCCACCATCACCTTCGCCGGCAACTATCCCGGTCGGACACAGACCATGCCGCTCGCCGTCTACCTGGCCCTGGAGACCGACCTGGAGTCCGCGATCGTGCTCAGTCTCGTGCTGCTCGTCGTGTCGGTGGGCATCCTGGTGGCGCTGCGGGACCGCTGGATGACAAGCGCATGAGCGATGCGCTGCTGGACGCCCGGCTCGTCGTCGACCGGGGCGCCTTCCGGCTCGACGTGCCGCTGCGGGTGGCGCCCGGCGAGGTGGTCGCGCTGCTCGGGCCGAACGGCGCCGGCAAGACCACCGCGCTGCGCGCGCTGGCCGGGCTGCACCCGCTCACCGCCGGCCAGGTGACGCTCGACGACGTCGACCTGGACCGCCCGGCGACGCGCGGCTGGGTGCCCACCGAGCGTCGGCCGATAGGTGTGGTCTTCCAGGACTACCTGCTCTTTCCGCACCTCAACGCCCTGGACAACGTGGCCTTCGGGCCGCGCCGGCACGGCGTGGACCGGAAGACGGCCCGTGCCACGGCCCGGGAGTGGCTCGACCGGGTGGGGCTGGACGCCCAGGCGCACCGCCGCCCCCGGCAGCTCTCCGGTGGTCAGGCGCAGCGGGTGGCGTTGGCTCGCGCGCTGGCCGTCGCGCCGTCGCTGCTGCTGCTGGACGAGCCGCTCGCCGCGCTGGACGCCCGCACCCGACTGGACACCCGCGCGGAGCTGCACCGCCACCTGTCCGCGCACCCGGGCGCGACGGTCCTGGTCACCCACGACCCGCTGGACGCCCTCGCGCTCGCCGACCGGCTTGTCATCGTCGAGGGTGGCCGGGTGGTGCAGGAGGGTGACGGGCCGAGCGTCACCGCCCGCCCGCGCACCGACTACGTCGCCCGGCTGGTCGGGCTCAACCTCTATCGGGGCAGAGCCGAAGGGCATGGGGTACGCGTCGCGCCGGAGCTGACCCTCACCGTCGCCGACCGGTTGGACTGCGAGGCCTTCGTGGCGTTCCGTCCGGCGGCGGTGGCCCTGCACCCGTCGCGGCCGGAGGGCAGCCCGCGCAACACCTGGGCGGGGACGGTGGCCGGCGTCCAGCGGCACGGCGACAACCTCCGGGTGCAGGTGGACGGGCCGGTCGGGGTGGCCGCCGACGTCACGCCGACCGCCGCCGCCCAACTGCGACTGGTTCCCGGTCAGCGGGTCTGGGTGGCGGTCAAGGCGGCCGAGACGCACGCCTACCCGGCCACCGGCTGACCGCTGCGCCGCCGGCAACCCCGGTCGGCACCGGCTGCGTGCGGGCGGTCAGCCGGCGAGCAGGTCGTTGTGCGCCGCGCGCAGCCGGGCCACCGTGGGGTCGCTGCCCGGGACGACCCGGCGGTCCAGCTCGGCCCACGCCTCGGCCAGCGCGGAGCGGATCGCCGCCAGCTCGGCGGCGTGCCGCTGGGTGCTGCGTCGGTGTTGCTCGTCGAGGCGGCGGGCCCAGCCGGCGGTGACGGTGGAGAGCCGGTCGGCGTCGGCGCGGGCCTGGGCGCCACTGCGGGCGGCCGCGGCGGGGACGATCGCGGCGACCGGGCGGGGATCGCCGTCGCGGGTGACGACGGTGACCGTGTCGGTCAGCTCGGCGAGCGCGACAAGCTGACCGAACCGGGTGCGCGCCTCACGCAGCGGCACGGAACGCGGCGGGTCGGGGTGGGGGGTGAGCGCGGGGACGGCCATGGATGCATGGTGCCGCCGGGGTACGACAAAACACGCGGTCGTCAGTGGACGGTCGTCGGCGTCGTACCCGGTCCGGCCAGCCACTCGTCGGCCAGGACCGACCAGACCTCAAGGTCGATGCGGCCGTGCGGGCCCGGGCTGACCTGGCGGAGGGTGCCGTCGAGGCGCAGGCCGAGCCGTCGGGCGAGGGCCCTGCTGCGGGTGTTGTCGGCGGTGGTACGCCACTCGACCCGGTGGATGCCGCGCTCACGTACGGCCCAGTCGACGATCCGGCGGATCGCCGGGGCGACGAATCCCCTGCCCTGCGCGGCCGGCTCCACCCAGCAACCCGCCTCGCAGACGCCCCGGGTCACGTCGAACGACACGAACATGACGCCGCCGACGAGCGTGCCGCGCCACCACAGCCCCCAGATGCCGCCGGTGTCGCTGGCCCACCGGTCGGCGTACCGCTGCAACACCGCGCGGGCCGACGGCAGGTCGGTGGCGACGAACGACGGCGACACCCAGGGCTGGATGTGCTCCCGCGCCCGATCCAGGTGGGCGAGGAACTCCTCGGCCAGCCACGGGTTCAGCGGACGCAGCTCGACCTCCTCGGTCAGTGGCAGGGCGAACACCGGGCCTCCAGTCAGATGCGGGGAAACAGCCTCGCACAGGCCTGTCGTGTGCGCCCGCACCGGGCAACGGCCCCGTCAGATGATCATGTGGGTCCAGTAGGTGAGCCAGAGCACGAACAGCGTGCCCTGCGCGACGGCGAGCGTCGCGGTCAGCCACACGTCGACGCCGGCGTGGCGCGCCCACCGAGCCAGCACGAGGGCCACCGGGAACGCGGCCAGCAGATACCGCAGCAGGCTCCGGTACACCGCCGGGCCCATCGACAGCGGCACCACCACCATGAGTACGCCGTACACCAGGTAGGCCAGCTCCCGGCGGCGGAACCCGGCGACCAGCACGGCCAGCACGGCCACGGCGAAGAGGACCCGGCCGGCGTCGCGGGGCTCCCCGGCGAGCAGCACCGGCACCGGGTTCTGCACCTCGATGCCCCACCCGACCTGCTGGGCGTGCTGGTAGGCGAACCAGTCCCCGCCCCGCCACCGGCAGAACGCCATGAAGGTGAACCAGCCGGCGGGCAGCAGCAGCAACGGCCAGCCGATTCGTAGGTAGCCGAGCAGGGCGCGGGGGCCGAGCCGCCAGTCGTGCTGGCGCAGCAGGACCAGGGCCAGCGGCAGCGCGACGAGCAGACCAACGGAGCGGCTCATCGCCAGGAAGTAGCCGAGCACACCGACAAGCAGCCACTGGCGTCGCTCGGCGTGGTAGAACGCGGCCAACGCGAGACAGACGAAGAGCGACTCGGTCAACGCGGCCTGGAACAGGAACGCGGTGGGCAGCAGCACGAGGTACCTGGTGAAGCGGCGGGCCGCGGGCACGTCGCCGAGCAGCACCTCGGCCAGCCGGTAGCCGTACCAGAGCGCGAGCAGGAACGCGACGTTGCTGATCACCAGCAGGGCCAGCGCGTTGTCCCCGCCGAGCAGCGCGCCGACCGGCCGGGCCAGGAACGGGTAGAGCAGCGGGAAGCCGAAGTCCCGCCACGGCCCGGTCAGGGGCAGCTCGCTCAGCCGCAGGTAGAGCAGCCCGTCCCAGGCGAACCAGAAGGAGATCCACCGGTGCCCGGAGATTTCGCGCTGCTGCGCCCACATCAGCGCCTCGTCGGGCGGCGGCGCTCCGGGCACCCCGTCCCAGGCGTGCAGGACCAGCAGCCCGAGCAGGGTCAGCAGCAGCTTCGCGCCGAGGAACAGGCCGATGACGTACGGCCAGGGCGCCGGCACCCGACGGGCCACGCGCGCTCCGGCGCGGCCGGCCGCGTCCAGTCGGACGGCAAGCGCCGCCGCGCCGCTTCGCCACCGGTGCATCCGCCCCCGCCCCCCGGTTCGTCGGCCCACCCGCCGCACAGGAGTGTGGTCCAACCCGTTGTACGCCGCCAGACGCCACTCCGGAGTGGAATCGATCGTTGACCGGGAGTGACATTCGGCGTGGATCGGGTAGATCCGGCGCCTCCGACGATGGCGAAGAGCAGGACGATGGCGCAGAGCAGGGAGTGCGGCAGCATGGGCGAGCAGCACGGCACGGTGGTCATCGGCGCGGGGCCCGCGGGGCTCACGGCGGCGTACGAGCTGCTCCGGCACGGTCGGACCGTCCGGGTCTTCGAGGCCGACGAGGTGGTCGGGGGGATCAGCCGGACCGTGGAGCGCGACGGGTGGCGGTTCGACATCGGCGGGCACCGGTTCTTCACGAAAGTGCCTCGCGTGGAGGCGTTCTGGCACGAGATCCTGCCGGACGAGGACTTCCTGACGCGGCCCCGGATGAGCCGGATCTTCTACCGGGGAGCGCTGTTCAACTACCCGCTCAGCCCCGTCAACGCGTTGCGCAACCTGGGGTTGTCGGAGGCGGCCCGCTGCCTCGGCTCGTACGCCCACGCCCGGTTGCGGCCGCCACGGGACCAGACGCACTTCGAGGGCTGGGTGTCGGCCCGCTTCGGCTGGCGGCTTTATTCGATCTTCTTCAAGACGTACACCGAGAAGGTCTGGGGGATGCCCGCGGACCGGCTGCAGGCGGACTGGGCCGCGCAGCGGATCAAGAACCTGTCACTGGCCACGGCGATCCGCAACGCGCTGCTGCCCAAGCGGTACCGCACGGACGTGACAAGCCTGATCGAACAGTTCCAGTACCCGAAGTACGGGCCGGGGATGATGTGGGAACGCTGCGCTGAGCAGGTGTGCCGCCGGGGCGGGCAGGTGTCGACGGGCGCCTGGGTCACCGCGGTGCACCGCGACCCGACGCGGCGGCGGGCGATAAGCGTGACTGTCAACGGGGCGGGCGGGCAGCGTACCGAGCCGGCCGACCACGTGATCTCGTCGATGCCGATCTCGGAGCTGGTGTCCGTCCTGCGTCCGGCGGCGCCACCGGAGGTGCTGGCCTGCGCCGCCGACCTGCGCTACCGCGACTTCCTGACGGTGGCGCTCGTGGTGCCCGCGGAGTTCTCGTTCCCGGACAACTGGATCTACGTGCACGATCCGGGGGTACGGGTGGGCCGGATCCAGAACTTCGGCTCCTGGTCGCCGTACCTCGTCAAGGACGGCCGCACCTGCCTGGGCCTGGAGTACTTCGTCTTCGAGGACGACGAGATGTGGCGTACCCCGGATGCCGACCTCGTGGCCCTGGCCACCGCGGAGCTGGAGCGGCTGGGGTTGGCGCGGCCCGGTGTGGTGGAGGCCGGCCACGTCGTGCGGATGCCGAAGGCCTACCCGGTGTACGACGAGCGCTACCAGCACAACGTGGACGTGATCCGGGCGTGGCTGGCCGAGGCGGTGCCGAACGTGCACCCGGTGGGCCGCAACGGCATGCACCGCTACAACAACCAGGACCATTCGATGCTGACCGCGATGCTCACCGTCGAGAACATCGCCACCGGCAGTACGCACGACGTCTGGACGGTGAACGTCGAGCAGGACTACCACGAGCAGTCTGCCGGCGGCGACCGGCGCGGCACGGGCCGGGACGCGCCGGTGCTGCCCAGCCGGATCGTCGCCGCCCCGATCGCCGCTCCCGTCGGAGTCCACCCCGGGGGCGACGGCGACCGGGCCGCGCAGGTGCCGGCCCCGGTGGATTAGGAGACGCCGACTGCGTCCGCTATCCGCGCCCACCGCCGGCCCGTTGGCGTGCCGCCTCGTACAGGACGACGGATCCGGCGGTGGCGGCGTTCAGGGAGCTGGCGGCGCCCACCATGGGGATCCGGATCAGATGGTCGCAGGCATCGCGCCACGCCGAGCTGAGCCCGGACGTCTCGTTTCCGACCACCAGCAGGGTCGGCTGGGTGAAGTCGTACTCGGTCGCCTCGACCGCCCCGCTCTCGTCGGTGCCCACCACCTGCACCTCGACGCCGTCGGCGCGGACGGCCGCGACCCAGTCGAGCACCGGCCGGTGTCCGGGCACACGCACGACGGGCACCGAGAACAGCGAACCCGTACTGGCGCGTACCGCCTTGGGGTCGTAGACGTCGGCGGCATGGCCGGTGATGACGACGCCGCTCGCGCCGAAGGCGTCCGCCGACCGGATCAGCGTCCCGATGTTGCCGGGGCTGGTCGGCCGGTCGAAGACGACCGGGAGCAGGCCGGGGCCCGTCGGGATGCGACCGAGGTCGTCGTCGGGCAACGCCACCACGGCGAGCAGTTCCGGGGTGACGTCCCCCTTCCCGCCCAGCTCGACCATCAACTCACCGGCGACGGCAACCTGTGTCGCGCGGGTGGCGTCGAGGGTCTCGTGCGCCCAGGTCGACAGGCGTGCGTCCGCGTTGTACAGAAGCTGGCGGACCTGCCACCTGAGTTGGATCGCCAGCGTGATGGGTCGGACGCCCTGAACGAGGAACTCGCCGCTGCGCTGGCGCTTCGTGCGATTGCCCAACAGCGCCTCCCACTGTTGGAACCGTGCATTGCGAGTCGTCACCCGTAGGACCGCCACCAACCCCGCCTCCATCGCGTCTGCCCGTTCGCTGTTCGGCACGCCGTGCGGCCAGCCGCGACGCACCAAAACCTCCCGAGCTTACGTGGGTGGGCACCGCGCCCGGCGCGCGCTCCGCGACGAGTCGGCCCGGTGACGGTCCTGCCCAGCTCCCCCGACGGAGGCAGGGTGTTCCCCTTCGGCGGTGAGGAGGGGCCGGCCGGCGCCAGCGAGGATCGGTCCATGATCCGCTGGACAGAACGACCCCGGCGCACGACCGCCGACTGTAGACGGGTCCGCTGCGCGGCTGACCGTCAGCGCGACAGGTGCGTGCAGTACGCCACCGTGGCGTCGTCCGGGGGCTGCGCGTCGGGGCCGCCGCCGGCCTCGGCCTGCCGGACGCGGCGGACGACCTCGGACGGGCCGTGGGTGGCGAGCACGTCCCGCACGCCGGGCCAGTCGGTCAGACCGTACGGGCTGACGATGCGGCTGGCGCCGTTGCTGAGCAACGCGACGCCGTTCAGGTCGGCAAGGGATCGGCTGCCGGTCACCGCCTCCCACGCCGCGCGCGGATCGTCCTTGGCGATCCAGTAACCGCCCGGCCGGTTCCGCCGGGCACGCAGCACCCGGGCACAGGAGGCGCGCACACGGTCGTACTCAGGTGTGCCCCGGGCGACACCGGCAAGCGGAGCGGAGCAGTCGCGCCGGGCGGTCACCTCGCGCTCGTCGGTGATCACCCGCGGGCCACCGTGGGCTTGGTCGAGGACGAGGAAGGAGTCCGCGAGCAGCAGATAGTCCAGGCGACCCCGGTGGGCGCGGGCCAGCACGACTGTCGCCTGCGGGCTGCTGGGGTCCGCGATGTCGCAGGTGTCGCGGTGCGCGGCGGCGATTTCGTCGATGGCGGTGGCGAGGACGGCCGCGAGGTCCCGGCCGTCGTCGGCCGACAGGTGGCCGAGCAGCGCGCCACCGAGACGGTGGGTGTACCAGGCGACCCCGTGGCGGCACAGCGACTCCGCTCCCGGGATGCCAGCGCCGTCCAGTAGGACGACAGCACCGGGCACCGCACCGACGAAGTCCTCGTTGCGCCGGTCGGCCCTACCGACGCTGGTCACCAGGCTGACGTGCACTCTCGAACTCCTGACTTGCTGGGCAGCGCTCGAGGATCGGTGGCGTTGCGCCCGTCGGGGGTTGCCGAGGTGCGTGGTTCACCGGTCGTTGTCGAGTCACCGCCGTCGTGGCTCGTGGTCCGAGTTGCCGTCAGCACAGATGCAGCTGATCCCCACCACGCCGTTGCATCCGTCGCAAACCTGCGCCCAAAATACGGCGCGTGACTGGCCCGTGTCGCCCGCCGGTAACTCTCGGTCGGCAGACCAGCCGCACTCCCGGCAGACGGAGTGCCCGTGCGGCAACTGACTTCCACAGAGTCCACAATGATCCATGCCAGCGCCTCCTATCGATGGTGGTCGGCACCGGGTAGGAGAAGTCTGCTGAGCGCGACCTCGACCCACGGGGCCCGGCGCAGCGCCCGGACACGAACCAGTTGCACCGACACGATCCACAGCGCCTCGAAGACGAACGCCAACGCGGCGAGAGACGCCGCCGCCCAACGCCAACCACTCTGCATCGCACCGTCGCCACCGGCGGTCGGCAGGAGGACTACCAGTAAGGCGGCGAACATGGTCTGGAGCGCCATCCGGTAGAAGAGTTTGGAGCGCCGCGCCCAACCTTCGTACACGTGGCCGTAGGCAACCTGTTCGCGACGGACCTGCTCCTGGCGCGTCGTGCTGTCGAAGTCGTCAAACCATGCGGCGGCTTCGCCCCTCGACACGAGATATTGCCGCGCCCAGAACCCACACTGCAGGCACATGACGAAGAGAATCGCGGTGAGCAACAGCAACAACAGCGCGACTCCCGGCCAGCGGAAGTTCGCGGGCGCCTGCGCGACAACACCGAGAAGCGCGATGGAGAAGCCCGCGAGGACCGGAGCCGCGATTGTGCTGATCATGTCCACGGCGGCGGGCTCGCCGTACAGCGCGGGACGCCACCAGAATCGTCGCGGCACGGCCGGTCGACGCTCCTGGGCGCCCTGTTGGCGCCCCTCACCCCCAGTCGCAGCGGTCAACGCCGGTCCCCGCTCATACGATCAGCATGCCACCCCGGCCCAGTGAGTCGACAGTGCCAACACGGCGGCCCTCGCCTACGACGGGCGAGCGGCGACTTCACCATGCCGGCCGACAAACATGAGAGACGCTCCGGCACCAGGATCGACCGGGGGCGATATTGTTTGACGTCGACATGTGGTCTGCTGTCGATGACGGGTCGTGTGGTTGTCGACACTGCGGGAGGTGCGGGCGGTGGGCACATGGTTCAACCGCAGCCGTAAGCGCGATGACGAGCCGCCGCGCGAATCGAAACCGTCCGGCCCGATCGTCGAGATCACCGTCACCCAGGGCGGCCGCTCGACCACCAAGACGGTCGGTGGTCCGGTGGCCTTCGGGCTGCAATACCACGCCTACCACGAGCAGTACGGCGCGACCGACCCGCGGACGTTGGAGGCGGGGTCCCGCTACGCGCAGGAGTTGGTGCGCGGCCACGACATCGACGAAGCCGTGGCTGTCTATCAGGAGATCGTCGGGTTGCGCAGCTCCGCGCTGGGGCCGGAGCATCCGGACACCCTGCGCAGCAAGCACAGCCTGGCCTTCGCGCTCTGGCAGCGCGGCGTCCACGCCGAGGCCGAACGGGTGCAACGAGACGTCTACCAGGCGCGGCGTCGGGTGCTCGGCGACTCCGACGCCGAGACGTTGCGCAGCGGCAACAACCTGGGCTGGTTGCTGATCGAGCTGCGTCGGATGGACGAGGCCGAACCGCTGCTGCGGCAGGTCGCCGACGGCATGGCGCGGACGCTGGGCCGCGACGACGCGGACACCCTGACCTGCCAGATGAAGTTGGCCGGGCTCCAGCACCTGCAGGGCCGCAGCCAGCAGGCCGAGCGGGCCCTGCGGGACGTGGTCAAGCGGCTGAGCCGGACGGTGGGCCCCACCAACCCGGTGACGCTGCAGGCCCGCAGCAACCTGCTCGTCGTCCTGCTCGACAACGGCCGGGCGGCCGAGGCGGTCGACGCGGCCCGGTCGCTGGCGGAGGACGCCGGGCAAGCCCTGAGCAACACCGACGGTGTACGCCTGCACGCCCGGCACTCCCTGGCCAGAGCGCTGGCCGGGGTAAACCGGCGGGCCGAGGCGATCGGGTTGCTGGCCGACACGCTGCCGGACAGTGAACGGGGCCGAGGCGTCGACCATCCCGCGACCCTGGAGATGCGGACGCTCTTCGCCCAACTGCTGGTCGAGGCCGGTGACCGGCGGGCCGGCCAGGAGGCGCGGGCCGCGCTGGCCGGCTGCGAACGCGTGCACGGCCCGGGTCATCCCGATACGGAGAGGGCCCGGGCGCTGGTCCGGGTCACCCGCTGACACCGACCGGCGTTGGCCGGTCAGCCGCCGGTGTGGATGTGCGCTGCCCACAGCGTCGGTGCCAGCGGGTAGCGGTCCCGCAGCCCCCGCACGGCCGCGTGCAGCGCGTACGCCGCCGCCCCGGTCGCGTCGGCGTGCTCGTAGAAGGCGGTGGTCAGGGCGAGGGAGACCGCGTCGTCGACCTCCCACAGGGTGCCGATGACGTGCCGGAACCCGGCGAGCTGGAAGGCGCCGGTGATGTGCAGCGCCTCGTCGACAAGGGTCGGCGGGGCCTGGGCGGTCGCACAGGCCGACAGGAAGGCGAACTCCGCGTCCAGGTCGAGCCGGGACACGTCGGCCACGGTGAGCGGGCTGTCCTGGTGGTCGTGCACGAGCAGCCGGCCCTGCGCCGGGTCGTGCGGATCGGCCACCGCGTGGCACGCGAAGTGCGCGTAGGCCGAGTCGGCCAACCGCTCCAGGACCTGTTCCCGGGTGGCGCTCGCGTCCAGCCCGAGCCACGCTCCGGGCAGCGCCCGCGCCGCCGACACGGCCTCGCGTTCGGCGCTGGGCAGCGCTCCCGGGCCGCCGGGGGTGGCGCGCATCGCCACGACGCAGGACCGGGCGTCGGGCCGGGACGTGCGCGGCCCGGTGCGCTTGCGGGCGAGCGCGGTAACGGTCGGGGTGTAGGAGGAGACCACCCGGTCGAGGGCGGACCGGCCGGCGCCGTCCTGGGCGGCGTGCAGGGGAAAGAACGCCAGCGGGCCGACCGGGCACCACCAGACGCGCGGCAGGTCGCCGGTAGCCCCGGTCCCGTCGATCCGGTCCAGCACCGGCCCCACGAGGGCAGACCACAACCATTCCAGTACGCCGGTGAGCACCGACTGGGCACGCAGCCGGCTCCGCGCGTCCGCCGCCGGGTCGTACGCCGTGGTGGTGGCCTCCTGCAGCAGCCGCAGCCGCGTCACGGCGTCGGGCAGCGACAGATCCGGCAGCGGCAGCACCGTCACGCGGTGCTGCCGCAGGATGAGCGCGTCGCAGCGCAACTCGCTCGCGATCGGCACGATCACGGTCCCGTCGACCTGGTCGAGCACCTGCCCGGCGCTGGGCGGGCGCAGGAAGTCGCCCAGGCCGGGCAGCTCCCGGATCGTTGCCAGCAGCACGTTCCACTCGGTTTCCCGGTCCCGCCCGAAGGTGGTGGGTCGGGACGCTTCGGGGACGGGCGCTTCGAAGTCCCGGCGCATCCGCTGGAAGTCGGCGGCCAGGCGTCCGTCGGCGCGTTGGAGCGCCGCCCACTCGCCATCGGCGGTCAACCGCTGGTGCAGCAGCAGGCCCCGGCCACGCTCCAGCAGTTCCAGGGCCCGCTCGGGCTGCCCGGCGCCGATCGCGCAGGAGGCGGCCGTCGCCGCCAACCCGGCCGTCGAGCCGAGGCCGGCGTACTGGTCGTGTCGGGTACGTCCCCGGGAGGCCAGCCGTGGCAGCAGCGTGATGGCCTCGTCGAAGGCCTCCGTCGCCTCCTCCCACCGGCCCAGCGCGGTCAGCGTGTAGGCCGCCTTGTCGAAGGCCTGGATCCGGACCGGCACGGCGCCGGAGTCGATGCGGCCGGCGACGCGGGCCCGCTCGGCGGCCTCGGTGAGCAGGGCCGTCTCACCGGTACGCAGGTAGGTCGCCCGCAACGCCTGGGCGATGGACAACCCGGTTTCGACGCGCTGCGGATCACGCGCGGGCAGGGCGTCCAGCGCCTTCCGCAGCAGGACGAGCGCCTCCTCCAGGTAGGCGGGCTCCCCGGTGGCGTCGTAGAGCAACCGGAGGCTGTAGCCCAACTGGTCCAGGTACAACGCGTGGTTGGCCTCGCCGCGTACGGAGAGCGCGAGCGCCCGGCGCAGCAGGCCGATCGCCGTCTCCAGCGGGGAGATGTCGCCGGTCAGCTGGTGCGTCTTCATGCCGACGCCGGAGAGGCTGGCGAGCGCCGCCCGGTGGTCCGGATGCCGCTCGGAAACGGTGTTCAGCGCGGCCAGGAACTCCTCCCACGCCTGGCCGAGCAACTCGACGCGGCCGGTGCGGTCGACCAGGGTGAGCAACGTCTGCCCGGCCAGGAAACGCGGGGCGTTGCCCTGCGGGGTGTGTGCCCGCAGCAGCGCGACGGCCCGTTCGGCATCGGCGGTGTGGGTGGTCCCGGCGGCCCTGGCCAGCAGGCACCGGGCTCGCAGCATGACGATCTGGTCCTGGCTGGGCCCGGTCGTGTCCACCGAGGACACCAGCTCCAACGCCTCGTCGACGTAGTCTTCCACCCCGGTGAGCTGGTAGGCACGCAGCAGCGCCTCGGCGTGGATGCCGCGCAGCGTGGGCCGGTGCTCCTCGCTGATCCACCGCTCGGCCATCTCGGCCTGGAACGTCACCCGGTAGAGCGTGTCGACCGAGCCGTCGAAGGTGTGCCGGGCCCGATAGACCTGAGCGGTCTTGAGCATCAGCACCGCGCTGTTGCCGAGGTCGGCGGAGGAGTCCTCGGCGAACTGCAGATATTGCTCGGCGATGTCCAGCAGTTGCGGGTCACTCTCGACCTGGGCTCTGGCGAGCAGCACATCGGTGTACGTGGCCAACGCGCGGACACCGTGCGCGGTCCCCAACTCCTCGGCCAGAAAGGAGTCGGCCATCGTACGGATCGCGGCCTCCAGCACGACGGTGGCCTCGATCAGGTCCTCCCGCGCGTGGTCCTCCGCGTACCTGTCGAGCAGCGCGGCCCCCAGCTCCACCTGGGCCTGGGTCCACCGCCGGTCGCCGTGCGGCTGCCTGGCCGCGGCACGACGCCAGTGGTCGACGACGTCCCTCGCGTAGCGACCCACCGGCGCACCTCCCCGTCGCGGTTGCCCCCCAGCCTGCCAGCCGCGCGCCCACATCGACAGGAGATAATCAGCCGATGAGTCAATCGGCGCCGGACAGGCGACTCGACGACGACCGGGCGGCCCGGCTGGCCCGGATCTGCGCCGACATCGCGCAGGTGGGCGACCTGCTCGGGCCGGCACCGGCCCAGGCCCTGGCGCGGCTGCGGGACCCGTCGCTGTCCGACGAGGGCATGGACGCGGTGTTGGCCGAGGTGACCGAGTTGATGCGTCGCGGCGGGTTGGTCGGTGGTGACACGACGGTCCGAGGAGAGCGCTACCTGCCCCTGGCCGGCATCCACGGCCGCCGCCCGGAAGTCGTCCAGGTGTGCCCCGGTGACCTGTGCGACCGGGTGGAGATCCCCCGGCCGGACGCCGACCCGCCGCCGAGCTGCGCCGTGTGGGACTGCCCGCTGCCGGCGTTTCGGATGGACCGGTGAACGCGGTCATCGCCTCGCTCGGCGGGAAGCTGGCCGAGCGGTGGCTCGCCGGGCTGGCGCTGCCCGGTGTGGTGTTCGTGGCGGTGTGCGCCGCGGCGGTGCGGCTCGGCCACGCCCACTGGTGGGACCTGGGGCTGCTGCGGCAGGAGGTGGACCGGCTCGCCCTCGGGTCACCGGCCCGGAGCACCGGCTCCGCGCTGCTGATCGTCCTCGGTGTCGTGCTGGCCAGCGTCGTCGCCGCGACTGTCGCCCAGAGCCTGGAACGCCTGGTCGTGGCCCTCTGGACGCAGGGCTGGGGCCGGGCCGGCGAGGCCGTGACCCGTCGGCGGCGGCGTCGATGGCACGCCGCCGTGGACAGCTACGAGAACGCGCTGCGGGACAAGGCACGCCGGTTGCGGTCTCGCGACGGTGCCACCGGACCGCTGCCGGACACCCAGGCGCTCGCCCGCGCCTGCGACCGGATCGCGGTGACCGAGCCGGACCGGCCGACCTGGATCGGTGACCGCATGCTCGCCACCGCGGTACGGGTGCGGGACTGCTACGGCCTGGACCTGGCCGCGGCCTGGCCCCGACTGTGGTTGCTGCTGCCCGAGGAGACCCGGAATCCGCTCGCCCTCGCGCAGGCCGACTTCACCGCCGCCGCCCGGCGGGTGGGCTGGGGGCTGCTGTATCTGGCGCTCGGCCTGCTCTGGTGGCCCGCGGCGCTCATCGGCCTCGGGCTGTGCGTGGCGGGTTGGCGACACGGCCGCGCCACGGTGTCCGTGCTGGCCGACCTGGTGGAGGCGGTTGTCGATCTGCACGTACGCACCCTCGGCGCCACGCTGGGCCATCCCACCGACGGCACCTTCGGCACGGCCGACGGGCAGGCGGTGACCTCCCTGCTCCGCAAGGACCGGTGATCCTGAGTCGAAGCGCGCAGTGGTCACGCGACCCGGACGTCTTCGGCCGGCCGGACCGGCTCCGGGGCCGAGAGGTCTTCCCGCTTGGGCAGCAGCAGCGGGGTGGCGAGCAGGAGGACGCCGGAGACGGCGATCGCGGCGAGCGGGCTGGTGAGGGTGGCGAGCACACCCCAGATCACCATCAGGACGGCCTGGAGGAGTCTGCCGCTGGCAGTCCAGGTGCTGAGCACCCGGGCGGTGTACGACACCGGAGTCCGTCGCAGGCGTTCGGTCGCGTAGATCGGGTTGAAGACGCCCATGCAGGTGATCAGCAGGCCCTCGACGACGATCACGGTGACCAGCCCGGGGATGCCGGGCTGGACGAACGCGAGACCGAGTGGGAACACCGAGCGCAGCCAGCCGGAGACGACCATGACCCGGTACCGGCCGTGGCGGTGCACGAGACGCGCGGACAGGCGGGCGCCCACGAACCCGCCGAGCGCCGGGATGCCGAACGCGAGACCGTACTGCCAGGCCGGCATGTGGTACTCGCCCAGCAGGAGAACGGCCAGCAGCGGGGCGGTGGCCATGATGAGGCCGCCGACCGGCACCGAGTTGAGGAACAGAGCCCGCAGGACGCGGTCGCCGAGGATGAGTCGCCAGCCGTGCGGGAGGTCGGCCGGGCGCAGCCGGGTGACCCGGTCGCGGGGCGCCGCGACGTCGCCGCCCCGGATACGCCGGACCGCGAACGCGGACAGCAGGTAGCTGAGAGCGTCGGCCAGGACCGTGACGACCGGGCCGAGCAACCCGACAAGCGCGCCACCGAGGGGCGGGCCCGCCGCGACCGCCGTCCAGGTCGTGCCCTCGAACCGCCCGTTCGCCACCAGGAGATGCTCACCACGGACCAGATACTTCAGGTACGCGCCGGAGGCCGCGGTGAACGCGATGCTCGCCGTCGCGCAGACCACCGAGACAACCAACAGTTGGCCGTACGACAGCACGCCGAGAAGGTACGCGACCGGGACACTTGCCATCGCCGCGAACCGGACCAGGTCCATCGCGATCATCACCGGACGCTTGGCCCGGTGCTCGACCCACGGCCCGAGCGAGACGGCGACGATCGCCGCGACGGCGTGCCCCGCCGCCTCCAGCAGCGACACGGCGAATGTCGACGAGTCCAGCACTCGCACCGCGAGCAGTGGAAACGCGCCGAAGGCGAGCCACGTGCCGTACGCGCTGACGCCGTAGGCCGACCACAGCCAACCGACGTTCGGCCCCAACCGCGTACGCATGCGACCCCCCGTGACACCAGACGTTCCGGTCCGGGCATCCCATCGCACGGACCGCCGGGGAATCAAACAACCGGCTTCCGGGCGTGCCACAACCAACGGTTGTGGAAAGGCATAATTCGTCAGTGGATACCGAGGCGGTGCGATCGTTCGTCCGAGCGGCGGAGCTCGGCCAACTGCAACAGGCGGCCGACGAGCTCGGCGTGACGCAACAGGCCGTGTCGAAGCGGGTCGCGGCCCTCGAACGTGACCTCGATGTGCGGTTGTTCACCCGTACCGCCCGAGGGGTCGAGCTGACACTCGACGGCCAGGCTTTCCTCCCGCACGCCCGGGACGTCGTGGCCGGTGTCGACCGTGCCGTCGCCGCGATCAGGCCCGGCTCGCGGGCCCTGCGGATCGACGTGCTCGGCCTGCGAACCGCGCAGGCCGTGGTCCTGCACGACTACTGGCGGTCGCATCCGGAGACCAACCTCGACGTGGTGACCCTGCGGGTCGACGATCCGCGTACGGCGGTCGCCGCCGTCCAGGCCGGCGACGTCGACGCCTCGTTCCGCTCGGTCACCGACCCGACCACGCTGCCGCGCGACGTGCGGATGATCCACGCGTTCGACTCCCCGCTGGAACTCCTCGTCGGCCCGAGGCACCCGCTCGCCGGCGCCCGATCACTGACCCCGGCGCGGCTGCGCGGTCATCGGATCTGGGTGCCGGGCATCGCGGCACGCAGCGAGTGGGCGGACTTCTACGACCAGCTCGCGACCGACCTCGACCTGCGCACCGACGCGGCGGGACCGCACTTCGGCGACGAGGTGCTCCTGGACATCCTCGCGGACTCCGCCGACGTGGCAACCCTCGTGGGCTCGCGCGACAGGTACCTCTGGCCGGCGAACCACGACCTACGCCGCATCCCGATTGTGAATCCGACGCTCGCGTACCCGCTGTCGCTCCTGCTCCCCCGGGCGAACCCGCACCCCGGCCTACGGGCGGTCCTCGACCATCTCGCGAGCCTGGCTCCGCTCCCCACGCGGACCTGGCGCCCATCTTGGGCGCCGGCCACCTGACGGCGCAGTAGCCATCTCGGTTGCGCGGTCAACTCTCGGTCGGTGAGGATCGGGCCGTGTCAGTTCCCGCCCGGCAGATCCGCGCACGCTACTCGGCCGACACCGTCACCGTGTACCAGGCGTACCCTCCGCAGATCGCGCTGCCCGCGGTGGCAGCCGGCCGTCTCGTGGCCCCCTTCACGCGGGACCGGATGACGTGGATCAAGCCCTCGTTCCTGTGGATGATGTACCGCTGCGGCTGGGCCACCAAGCCAGGGCAGGAACGCGTGTTGTCCATCGACATCACGAGGGAGGGGTTCGAGTGGGCGCTGGCACGAGCCTGCCTGAGTCACTATGACCGAGACGTGCACGGTGACAGGGCGACCTGGGCCCGGCAACTGAAGACCAGCCCGGTACGTGTGCAGTGGGATCCGGAACGGTCACTGCACCTGAAGGCGCTGCCGTACCGGTCGCTGCAGGTCGGGTTGTCCCACGAGGCAGTCGACAGGTACGTCGACGAATGGACGGTTGCCGTCACGGACATCACCCCCACCGTTCACCGCGTCAGAGACCTGCTGCGTGACGGCGACGAAGCGGCCGCCGCGGCCCACCTTCCGACCGAGCAGGTCTATCCGCTTCCGGTGCAGCTCGCCGCAGGGCTGCTCATCGGCCCGCACGTCGCCGCCGCAGACGTGCCTGATCGGCAGTAAGGACCCTGCGGGGCCGCTGCGGTCCGACCAGCCGATCAGGAGGCGGCCGATCGGCGGCCACCGTGCGAGGCGACCAGGGCGTCGGCCACGATCGCGGCGTCCGCCTCGGCGATGTCGGCGGGATACTCCGGCAGCAGGTCGTCCCAGACGACCAGCCACGATCCGAAGAGCTGCGCCTGGCCCTCGGGCCGCGCGAAGAACCAGACGTGCAGGTGGGCGGCACCGTCACCGATGCGGTAGACGTGGGCTCGCGAGATGTGCGGCAGGGCCTGCACGTGGCGGACGATTCGCGTGGTCAGCAACCCCAACTCCGCGGCGAGATCGTCGGGAAGGTCTGCCATGTCGTAGTGGTCGCGCGGGTACAGCATCAGCGCCAACGGCACGCCCACGCCCGTGACCCGGGCCAGCCGCCAGTGATCGTTGAACCAGATTCCCTCGTCGCGCTCCTGGCAGTTGCGGCACTCGGCCGGGTCCTCGCCGTGTCGAGGGGGGTCGGGCACCACCGGGGGGCGCAGCGGCGCGACGCGTAACCCGTCCTGGTCGAACGGGCTGATGTCCCATCCGGTCATGTCTGCCAGCGGTAGCCGCCGCTCGCCGTCCGCGACGGCCATCGCGTGGTCGTAGAACTGGTCTGGTCGCAAAGCCATGGCGGGAAGACTAGTACAACCAAGATCCTTCTGGTGCCCGTCGCCATCACGACCGTTTCGCGGTCTGGGTCACTCCTTCCTGCCGCAGTTCCACGATGTCGGGCTGACCGTTGGCCGGCAGGAACCGGATCTCCAGATCGAGTCCCGGGTGGAGGTAGCGACCGTCGTGGTCTGCCCGCAGCACCACCGGTTGCTGGCCGCCGGCGGAGAAGGTCAGGTGACCGCCGGTGACCGTGATGTCGATCGGATAGTCGTCGCGCAGGAGGTAGCGGCCCGACACGTCACCAAGCGGCGCGGTGGTGACACGTGTGGCGTACCGACGGTCCGCCGCGGCGCGGATGCTGGCCAGCATCTCCCAGCCGTCCTCGGAGTTTGTCATCGCCGCGACCGCGAAGCCGCTGTCGGGCCACACGTACGAGAAGCAGGTATAGCCGACGTTCAACCCGGTGTGCCCGAAACGTCGACACCCGGCGCGGTCGCCGATCTCGGTGCCGAGCCCGTAGGAGCCGCCCGGGATCTGCGGCGTCCACATCTCGGTGGCCAGGTCGCGGCCGAGCAGCTCCGAGTGCCCCGAGACCGCTCGGGCGATCTCCAGATCGAGCCGCAGCAGGTCGGTCGGGGTGCTCCACAGTCCAGCCGCGGCCAACTCCGGTTGCGTACGCCACCCGCCGGGGATCGCGGTGCCGCCGAGGTGATGGCCCCGCGCCACCAGATGCGACCGCTGGTGCGGAAACCGCTTGTCGAAGCTGCTGTCGGCCATCGCCACCGGGTCCAGCACCGATGCGCGCATCAGGTCCTCGAACGGCGTACCTGTCGCATCCACAAGCAACTGCTGGAGCACGCAGTAGTGGCTGCCCGAGTATCGGAAACGGCTGCCCGGCAACAGGGTCGCCCGTACCGGTGCGGTGGTCGTCGGGCCGCTGCCGTCCAGGACCTGCGACAGCGAGGGGGCGTTGTCCGCGGGATAGCCCCGGTACCAGGTGTCGGACAGACCCGCCGTGTGCGCCAGGAGCTGTCGTACGGTGACCGCCGGTCGCCGGCCGGCGCGGTCGAGCAGTTGCCACGAGGTGAGGTACTCGCGGATGTCGGTGTCCAGATCCAGGACACCGTCCTGGACCAGTCGCAGTGCGCCGAACGCGGCCACGTGCTTGCTTATCGAACAGGCCGCGAACGTCGTGCGCTCGGTCACCGGCGTCGACGTCTCGCCACCCGTGACGCCGTACCCCGCCGCCCACACCTGCCCGCTCAGGTGCCCGACGGCGATGCCGACCCCCGGCACCTGGTAACTGCTCATCAGGTCGGGCAGCGCCGCCGTGTCCGGCGACAGCAGCCCGGACGACACCTGCCGGTCGAGGTTGCCCAACAAGCGGGCCCAGCCCTGCGAAAAGTCCCCGTCATCCACCGCGCCGATTCTCGACCAGACGCGCGGGTGGTTCAAGCGGTGGCTGTCACACACGCGTGTGAGGCTTCGGGGCATGGCGACTTTCGTTCTGATCCACGGCGGCGGCGGCAGCGCCTGGGACTGGCATCTCCTTGTTCCCGAGCTGACCAGCCGCGGCCACGACGTGGTGACACCAGCACTGCCGATCGAGGACAGGTCCGCCGGGTTCGCCGAGTTCGGCCAGACGGTCGTCGACGCGATCGGCGACCGGAGCGACCTCGTGGTCGTCGGGCACTCGTACGGTGCGTTCACCGCGCCGCTCATCGCCGACAAGCTGCCGGTGCGGCTGCTCGTCCTGCTCACACCGATGATCCCCAAGCCCGGTGAGAAACCCGGTGACTGGTGGGCCAACACCGGTTACCGCAGCGCCGAAGGGCTCAGTGCGGAGCAGCAGTTCTTCAACGGCGTCCCGGCCGAGGTCATCGCGGAGGCAGCGGCACACGGCCGGGACCAGGTCAGCGCGGAGGGGAACGAGCCGTGGCCCCTGGACTCCTGGCCTGATGTGCCGACGAGGGTGCTCCTCGCACGCGAGGACCAGTTCTTCCCGGTGGACTTCCAGCGCCGGGTGGCCGCCGACCGACTCGGCGTCGTCCCGGATGAAATTGACGGCGGGCACTGCGTGTCGCTCAGCCACCCGAAGCAACTCGCCGACCGCCTCACCGCGTACCCGCTGCGCTGAAGGCGGGGCCACGAGCTGCAACGCTGCCCTGGACGATCGGGACACCTTCCCGTCCACCCCAATCGGTCGATATCGCCACGAATCGCCCCACCGTTCGACCAGGCTCGGCCGAGGGTGCAGACAGGCGGGGCCTTCGGTCGCGTGGATCGTCGATCCCGATTCTGGACTTGCGGGTCCATTATCTGCGGATCACAGTCCGATACGGCGCCGAGCACTGGCCCGGCCGTTTCGGAAGCAACGGGGGAAGACGATGGATTTGCAGCTAGCCGGCAAGCGCGCTCTGGTGACCGGCGCGAGCAGCGGCCTTGGCGCGGAGATCGCGGCGGTCCTGGCAGCCGAGGGCGTTGCCGTGGTCGTTCACGGCCGAGACCGGACCCGTACCGAGCAGATCGCCCAGAAGGTAGGCGGTCAGGCCGTGATCGGAGACCTCGCCACTGATGGCGGCGCCGAGGCCGTGGCTACCCAGGCCGGAGAGGTGGACATCCTGGTCAACAACGCCGGCAGCTACGATCCCGAATCACTGTGGTCCGACCTGGACGCGGACGCGTGGGCCGACATGTACAACCTCAACGTGCTCAGCTCGGTCCGTCTCATCCGACACCTGGTCCCCGCGATGCGGGCCAAGGGATGGGGCCGTGTCATCCAGATCGGCAGTGTGACAGGTGAGACGCCGTCGGCGGGGCAGCCGCACTACGCGGCCAGCAACGCCGCCCGGCTCAACCTCGCCCGGTCGTTGTCCCGTGACCTCAAGCACACCGGAGTGACCTCCAACGCCATCGCGGCCGGGGCCATCCTGGTCCCCGCCACCCGCAAGCACCTCATGGAACTCGGCCGCGAGAACGGGTGGGGTGAGACGTGGGAGGAGGTCGAACGCAACGCCGCCCCGATTCGCGCTGGCACCGACGTCGGCCGCATCGGAAATCCCCGCGACTACGCCGATCTCGTCGCGTACCTCGCCAGCCCGGTCTCCGGCTACCTGACCGGCGCCACCCTCCGGATGGACGGTGGCAGGTACGACAGGTAGCCGCAGCTGGCGGAGCGACGGTGGGGCGGCGCACACCGGCACCGCCCCACCGTCTACTACCGGCTACTGCTCCCAGGCACTCTGCTGGGTGTAGACGAGGTTGCCGGGGATGGCGGTGCCGTTGGTGCTGTACTCGGTGTACGCCCAGAAGTCGCCAGCGGGCAGCGGCTTGTTCGGCTTCAGCGTGAACTGCTGCGACGAGCCACGCTCCACCGTCCGGGGAAGCGTCAGCGTGGCGCCCGTGTACTTCGCGTTGCGGCCGATGATGGCGTGACCGAACTGGAAGTCGACGACCGGGTTACCGGGGAACTGCGCGAACACGTACGCCGTGTAGCGCCCCGGCTCGGGCAGGAACTTGTACGCCTGCTCCGTGCTGGTCCAGTACCTGTCACTGCTGTAGATCAGTTTGTCGCCCTTGTACAGGTAGAGGTCCAGGTTCGTGTTCGGGTCGTCGGTGTTGGTCTCGACCATGATGCCCGCGGTGTTCGCCGGCACGGTGAGGTCGAACTTCTTCACGCCAGCGGCCTTCGGGTCGAACACGCCGCCGTAGACACCCGCCGGGATCGAGTACGACGCCCGCTGCATCGGCGTGTAGCCGGTGCTGCGACCGGCGAGCGGTCCGGTGAAGCCGGGCTGGACGAAGCCGAACGAGCCGCTGGTCATCCGGCCGAATTCCTCGCCGTCGTCAGCGTACGGACGGGGCATGATGCCCCACGGACGAGCGGTGACCGGGATCCGGGCGCTGTGGGCCTTGCCGCGCCAGCCGATCGACCCGGTCACGTACCGGTCCCAGGGCGCGCTGCCCCGGCGCAGCGTGATGGTCACCGTCGCGGACTTCCCCGGCGCCAGCGTCACCGACGCCGGTGTCACGGTGACCTTCATGCCGGCCAACCCGGACACCGACGAGCGGTAGGTCTCCCGCGCCTTGCCCACGTTGGTCAGGGTGCGGGTGAGTGTCACGGGGCGGGTCCCGTCGTACTCGCGCAACGAGATGGCCGGCAGGTTGAGTTCCTTGCCGTCCGGCGCGGCCGTCTCGCTGAAGGCGATCAGGTCCGCCGCGGTGGGCTCGATGACCAGTCCGGGGTCGGTGGCCCCGGCCAGGTTGACGAAGCCGCTGCCCTGGTCGAGGGGACTGCTGGTGCCGACCGTGTCGGTGGCGGTGGTCCGCAGGGCGGAGGCGACCCGGCTCGGCGACCAGGTCGGATGCGCGGCACGCAGCACCGCGGCCGCGCCGGCCACGTACGGTGAGGCCATCGAGGTGCCCGAGTACGCGTCGTACGCCCGCCCGAAGTTGCCCGCCGGCGAGACCGCGGCGATGATGTCCGATCCCGGCGCGACCAGGTCCGGCTTGAGGACGCCGACGGCCACACCGGACGGGCCGGTGGAGGAGAAGTCCGCGACGCTGGGCAGGCCCGGGACGCTGGAGCCGTCACCGCCGCTGCGCAGGGACGCCTTCGCGTCGGTCGGGTGGCGCATCAGGTAGTTGAACAGCGTGCCGGCCTGCTTCTCGGTCGGCAGGTAGACGACCGGGAAGTTGAAGATCGAGTTGATCCGGTAGTTGCCGACCGGGTCGAACACCACCATCGCCGCGCCGCCCTTGGCCTTGATCTCGGCAGCCGAGGCGAACATGTTGGACAGCGCGCAGGCGACCACCTTGCCCTTGATCTTGGCGGGGTCGAGGCTGCCCGGTTCGCAGTAGACCGCACCGAGATCGGGCGTACCGGCCTGGTCGCCGAAGACCATCGGCGCGTCGCCGGCGGGCAGCGCGTCCAGCGAGCCGCCCACGAGCTTCGTGCCGTCGCCCAGCTTGACGGTCGCCTCGTCGAGGTTGGTCACCGCCGCGCCGACAGTGGTCACCCACGGTGCCGCGTTGCTGATCGCCCCGCTCACGATGCCGGTGTTGCCGGCCGAGGCCGCCACGAAGACTCCGGCCAGCGTGGCGTTGAGGAAGGCGGTGCCGATGGGGGTGTTGGCCTCCCAGTCGCCGAGGTCGCTGCCGATGGAGAAGTTCAGGACCTGCACGCCGTCGGCGACGGCGGCGTCGATGCCGGCGATGATGTCGGCGTCGTAGCCCATGCCGTTCCAGAGCACCTTGTAGACGGCGATCTGGGCGTCCGGCGCCACCCCGGAGACGGGACCGAAGTGCCGACCGTCGATGGTGACGTCCGGGATCGGCAGACCGGCCGCCGTGGAGGCGGTGTGCGTGCCGTGCCCGTTCATGTCGCGGGGAGACAGCACCTCGCCCTCGGGCACCGAGCCGCCGTCCGCGAGCCACGAGTCGGCGAAGTACCGGGCGCCGACGATCTTGCCATTGCAGTGCTCGGCCACGAAGGCCACACCGGTTTGGCAGGTGCCGTGCCAGGTCGAGGGGGCCGGCATCTTCTTGGCGAACGACGCGCTCTCCGGCCAGATACCGGTGTCCAGAACGCCGATGACCATGCCCGCGCCCGTGCCGGGGCCGGGCTTGACCGGCTTGCCGGCGGGGCCTCCCGCCGGGGGTTGCGCCGGCGTGGCCGGGGCCGTGGCCGGCGGAGCGCCGGGGGCCGGGGTCGCCGGTGACGGCGCGGTGGGCGGCGGCGTCGGGGTGCCGAGGGCCCGCGAGGCGGTCACCGCACGGACGCGCTTGTCCGCCCGCAGGGTGGTCACCTGCTGGGCGGTCAGCTTGGCGGAGAACCCGTTGAAGGCGGCGGTGTACGCCGCGTCGACGGTGACCCCGGCGGCGGCGACGACGGCCCTACGCTGCGCGTCGAGGTGTCCCCGGTAGGCCCGAGAGGGTGCCGACGTCACGTCCAGTCGGCTGCCCGCCTCCGGACGGGTCCGCGCCAACCCGGACACACCTCCGGCGTACGCGGTCAGCGGGTCCTCGGCCAACTCGACGACGTACCTGCCCGAACCGGTCGCGTCCGTATTGGCTCGCTGGCTGGCCGCGTTCCGGCCGCCGGGTCGACGGTCGGCCCCGTCGGTCAGGGTGACCTTCTTGTCCTGCCCGGCGGTGAAGTAGCTGGTCGTGCCGCTGCCCGAGGCCCCTCCGGGGGCCGCCGACGCCGATCCCGCAACCCCGGTGGTGCCGGTGATCAGGGCGACGACAAGCGTCGGTATCGCTAGTCGTCGCAGCCTGTTTCCGCTCGTGCCTGTAGCCACGAGGCTCCTTTCGATGGCTCCCTTGTGGAGCTTTTCCTCGATCACGATCCGCTCATGGGAGCGCTCCCCCACCTAAGCCGCCGACGGTTAATCGTCGGTTTGCGCGGTGTTACGGATCGCCGGTGCGTATAAGATCACGTTCCGCCGGCCGCGCCTAGATCAAGTTTTCCCGATGCCGTCGGAGCAGGGTGAACACACCGGCAACGGGTGGCGAGACGATGATTCGCCCACTGCCGTCGCCGTACTAGGCTCCCGCCATGCTGATCATCGAAGGCGCGGGCCGGTGGACCGCACCCCCCGAGGCTGGCAACGACTGGGTCGAACAGCTGAGAGTGCCGGACCTGTCGGTGGGGACGTACTGCATCCCGGCCGGTGGTCGCGACGACCAGAGCCCACACACCGAGGGCGAGATCTACGTGGTCACAACGGGGCGGGCCCGGATCGTGACGCCGGACGGCGCGGCCGAGGTGGGTCCGGGTTCGGTGATCTTCGTGCCGGCCGGCGAGGAGCACCGCTTCGACGAGGTGACCGAGAACCTGGCGCTGCTCGTGGTGTTCGGCCCGGCGTACGGCTCGCGCGCTCCGGATCGGCGAGCCGAGTAGGGCGACCGAGGTCGCGTCCCGCCACGGGACGCCGGCCCGGATCGCAGCATGCCCGGCCCCTCCGGACAGAACAGCTATCCGGACAGGCCCGCCGGCACGGGCACCTTGAGGTGCGTCAGGAGGGCGGCGACCTCACTGTCGAGTTCCCGGCCCACCTCGTGGATCGCGTCCACTCCCAACGAGCCGAACGCGCGACTGGGTTGCTCGATGACGAACCGCGCTCCGCCGTCGGGTCTGTCGCTGATCAACGTGCGCAGTGGCGCGTACAGCATGACCGCCGGGTCGTGGCGGAACATCCGCTCAGCCGTGGTGTGGTTGCCCATCAGGTATTCGACGCAGTGCCTGGGGTCGCCCGCGAGATTCATCATCGGTCGCAGGTCACCGCTGCTCCAGTAGATGAGGAAGTCGTGCGGCGCCCGGTCACGCATGAGGGCGAGCACCTCGCCCCAGGGCGCGTCGCGGGTCACCAGCGCGTTGAACGCCGCCGCGTCGTAGGGCGGGACGGCCTGCTCGTGAGCTATTTACTGAAACCTAGCAGCAATAGTCCGAGATGCGAGCTTAGTAGCTGAGCACTGATGATCCGACCGGCGTTGGGGTGACGTGTGAACGGCGCAGAAGCACTGCTGCGGACGCTTGTCGACGGCGGGGTCGAGGTGCTCTTCACGAATCCCGGCACCACCGAACGCGGTGGCGTCCACCGCCGTTCGAGTGCCTCAGACAACGTGGTCCAGGTAGCCGGTGATCGCCGCGTCCAGCACCTCCGCGCCCGGTCGCGCCCACACCTCCGCGGAGAAGACCTCCACCTCGATCGGGCCGGTGTAACCGGCCGCGTCCACCGCCTCGCGCAGCCGCCGCAACTCGATGCAGCCGTCGCCGGGCAGCGCCCGACCGAGCAGCACCCCCGCCGGCAGCGGTGTCACCCAGTCGCAGACCTGGAACGCGGCGATCCGTGCGCCGGCCCGCTCGATCTGCGCGTACACCGTGTCGTCCCACCAGACGTGGTACGCGTCGACGACCACGCCGACCACCGTCGGCGCGAACCGCTCGGCGATGTCCAGCGCCTGGCCGAGGGTGGTGACCACGCAACGGTCGGCGGCGAACATCGGGTGCAGCGGCTCGATCGCCAGCCGTACGCCGGCGGCCGCCGCGTGCGGGGCCAGCTCACCGATCGCGTCGGCGACCCGACGTCGCGCGCCGTCGAGGTCCCGGCCGCCGGCCGGCAACCCGCCGGAGACCAGCACCAACTCGGGGGCGCCGAGGGTGGCCGCCTCCTCGATGGCCCGCAGGTTGTCCGTCCGCCAGTCGGCGGCGGCGAAGAAGCCGCCCCGGCACAGCGACGTGACGGCCAGACCGGCGTCGCGGACCAGCTTCGCCGAGCGGGCCAGCCCGTACTCCGCCACCGGCTCCCGCCACAGCCCGATGCCCGGCACCCCGGCGGCGACGCAGCCGGCCACCACGTCGGGCAGCGTCCAGCGCTGGGCGGTGGCCTGGTTGAACGAGAACCGCGCGAGGCTCACCGCACCACGCCCGCGACCGTGAAGAACGCGCGCGCCCGGGCGGCGGCCAGGTCGGCGTCCGGCAGCAGGCCGGCCCGGTCGGCCAGGACGAGCAGGGTCGCCAGGTGCGCGGCGGACCTGCCGGACTGCGCGCCACCGACCATCGTGAAGTGGTCCTGGTGCCCGGCCAGCCAGGCCAGGAACACGATCCCGGTCTTGTAGTGCCAGGTCGGCGTCGCGAACAGGTGCCGGGCCAGCGGCACCGTCGGCGCGAAGATCTCGGCGTACGCCGCCAGGTCCCCCCGGTCCAGCGCGGCCAGCGCGGCGGCGGCGGCCGGCGCGATGGCCGCGAACACCCCGAGCAGCGCGTCGGAGTGGCCCAGCTCGTCACCCCGGATCAGCTCCGGATAGTGGAAGTCGTCACCTGTGTAGAGGCGCACCCCGGCCGGCAACCTGCGGCGCAGCGCGACCTCCCGGCCGGCGTCCAGCAGTGACACCTTGATGCCGTCCACCTTGGACTCGTGTGCCGTGATCAGCTCGATGACCGTGTCGGCGGCCACGTCCAGGTCGACCGCACCCCAGTAACCGGTCAACGCCGGGTCGAACATCGGGCCCAGCCAGTGCAGCACCACCGGGCCGTCGGCGACGGTCAGCAGCTCGTCGTACACCCGGAGGTAGTCCTGGGGGCCGCGGGCGGCGGCGGCCAGGTGCCGGCTGCACATCAACACCGGCCGAACGCCGGCCGCGCGGACGTCGCCGAGCTGTTCGATGTACGCGGCGGTGACCGCCGCCAGGGTGGCCGGCCCGGGTGGCAGTTGATCCGTGCCGACGCCGGCGACGATCCGCCCGCCCACCGCGCGGGCCTCGGCGGCGCTGCGACGGATCAGCTCCCGGGTGGCCGGATAGTCCAGCCCCATCCCCCGCTGGGCGGTGTCCATCGCCTCGGCGACCCCCAGCCCGTACGACCAGAGGTGCCGCCGGAACGCGAGCGTGGTGTGCCAGTCCACGGTGGCCGGGGCGCCCGGCACGTTCTCCGCGAACGGGTCGGCGACCACGTGGGCGGCGGCGTACGCGATCCGGGTGCTCGCCGGCGCGTGCGGCCGGGCGAAGCCACTCCCCCCGGCCAGCCGGTGCCGTCGCCCGCCCGGCAGCGCCACCTCGACACTCACCGAGCCACCTTCCGCTCGCGACTGCGGGGCTCGCAAACCCGGCTCACTCCTCGCGCTCACCGAGCCACCGTCCGTTCGCGACCGCGGGACTCGCCAACCCGGCTCACTCCTCGCGCTCACCGCCGCAGCTCCGGGACCTCGACGCGGCGGCCCTCGCGGGCCGAGCGCAGCCCCAGCTCGGCGAGTTGGACGCCGCGCGCGCCGGCCCGGAAGTCCCACCGGAACGGCTCACCGGCCACGACGTGCCGCAGGTACGCCTCCCACTGCGCCTTGAACCCGTTGTCGAACTCCTCGTTGTCGGGCACCTCGGCCCACTGGGCCCGGAAGTCCTCGGTGGCCGGCAGGTCCGGGTTCCACACCGGCTTCGGCGTGACCGCCCGGTGCTGCACCCGGCAGGTGCGCAACCCGGCCACCGCGCTGCCCTCGGTGCCGTCGACCTGGAACTCCACCAGCTCGTCGCGGTACACCCGCACGCCCCAGGACGAGTTGATCTGAGCGATGATCCCGCCGTCGAGTTCGAAGACGGCGTACGCGGCGTCGTCGGCGGTGGCCTGGTACGCGCGGCCGGCCTCGTCGACGCGCTCGGGGACGTGGGTCGCGGTCACGCAGGTGACGGCGGCGACCCGACCGAACAGCTCCTCCAGCACGTAGTGCCAGTGCGGGAACATGTCGGAGGTGATGCCCCCGCCGTCCTCGGCCCGGTAGTTCCACGACGGACGCTGGGCTGGCTGCCAGTCACCCTCGAAGACCCAGTAGCCGAACTCGCCGCGCACCGAGAGGATCCGGCCGAAGAAGCCGCCGTCGACCAGGCGCTTGAGCTTGCGCAGACCGGGCAGGAAGAGCTTGTCCTGTACGACGCCGGTGCGGACACCGGCGGCGTCCGCGGCCCGCGCCAGGTCGAGTGCGGCAGCGGTGTCCTCGGCGAGGGGCTTCTCCGTGTAGATGTGCTTGCCGGCCTCGATGGCCTGCCTGATCGCCTTCTCCCGCTGCTGGGTGACCTGGGCGTCGAAGTAGATCTCGACGTCGTCGCGGGCCAGCGCCGAGGCCAGGTCGGTCGTCCAGTCGGTCAGCCCGTGCCGTGCGGCGAGGTCCCGGAGCTTCGTCTCGGTACGCCCGACCAGGATCGGTTCCGGCCAGATGGTCGTGCCGTCGGCCACCGGCACACCGCCGGACTCGCGGATGGCCAGCAGCGAGCGGACGAGGTGTTGTCGGTAGCCCATCCGGCCGGTGACGCCGTTGACGATGATGCCGATCGACCTGCGGGTCATGGAGTTCCTTCCGTCGTGCTGGCCGGGCCTCCCTGCGGGAAAGGGCTTTCTCTGCGGTACCGTGACGCTAGCCGGCACGGTGAAACGCCGTCAACAGACCGAGAGGGCGGGCCATGGCGACCCTGTCCGATGTGGCCCGCCGAGCGGGCGTCTCACCCGCCACCGCCTCCCGAGTGATCAACGGCAGCAGCAAGCCGGTGACCGACGAGCTACGCGAGCGGGTCCGCGCCGCCGTCGCCGAGTTGCAGTACGTGCCGAACGCCCACGCCCAACTGTTGGCCCGTTCGCACCGCAGCGCGGTGGGCGTGATCGTGCACGACGTCTCCGACCCGTACTTCGCCGAGATCACCCGGGGTCTGCAACGCGTCGCCTCGGACCAGGGCCGACTACTGATGATCTGCAACAGCTATCGGGACCCGGACCGCGAGTTGGAGTACGTGGAGCTGCTGCGCGGCCACCAGGTGGCGGCGCTGATCCTGGCCGGGTCCGGTTACCACGACGAGGCGTTCACCCGGCAGCTCAACGAGAAGCTCGCCGCGTACGAGGCCACCGGCGGGCGGGTGGCGGTGATCGGTCGCCACGAACACGCCGGCGACGCGGTGATGCCGGACAACCGGGCCGGCGGCTACCTCGCCGGACGGGAGCTGTGCGGGCTGGGGCACCGGGTGATCGGTGTGATCGCCGGCCCGCGCATCCTGACCACCACGACCGACCGCCTGGCCGGCCTGCGGCAGGCCCTCACCGAGCAGGGCCGGGACCTGCCGGAACGGCTCATCCGCTACGCCGAGTTCGACCGCGACGGCGGCGCCGAGGCGGCCGGGCGACTGCTCGACACCGACCCGGAGCTGACCGCGATCGTGGCCCTCAACGACTCGATGGCCATCGGGGCGCTCGCCACCCTGCGGGCCCGTGGGCTGGCCGTGCCGCAGCGGATCTCCGTGGTGGGGTTCGACGACATGCCGATCGCCCGGGACGTGACCCCGGCGCTGACCACGGTGCGGCTGCCGCTCGTCCACCTGGGAGTCCGGGCGATGTCCCTGGTGCTCGGCGCGGAGGTCCCCGTCGCGCGGGTCGAGCTGATCCCCGCCGAGCTGGTCCGCAGGGACACCGCCGGTCCCGTTCCGCCCACCGCCCGCCGGACCGCCGGCTCCGCGCCGCGCGCGCCGGGGTGACGCGGCCTCGTGACCGGCGTCAGCCCGACGCAGCGTCCGCTCACCGGCGACGACGTCGCGTACCTGGTCCGCGCGTCGTTCGGCCCGCACACCCGGGTCCGGGACGCCGGGCCGCTGGCCGGCGGCGGATACGCGACGGTCTGGTGGGCACGCCTCGACGACGACCGCCGGGTGGTGCTCAAACTCGCCCCGCCGGCCGGGACGCCGCTGCTGCGCTACGAACGCGGACTCTGTGCCGCCGAGGCGCGATACTTCCGCCTCGTCGCCGCACACGCCCCGCAGGTGCCCGTACCCCAGGTGTTGCGGCACGGCACCGACCCCGCGTACGGCGAGTGGTTGGTCACCACGATGCTGCCCGGCCGGTCCCTGTCCGACCTGGCCGGGGCCGGCGTCGGGGTCGACGACGGCCCGGCGCGCCACGACCTCGGCGTCGCCCTCGCCGCGTTGCACCGGGTCACCGGCGACCGGTTCGGGTACGACGGCGACCGGGCCGGCGGGCCGACCTGGCGGGTGGCGTTCACGGCGATGCTCGACGCGCTGCTCGACGACGCGACCGACTGGCACGTGCCGCTGCCGGTGACCCCGGATCGCCTGCACACGCTCGTGGAACGGCACGCCGACACGCTGGACGAGGTACGCCGACCGGCGCTGCTGCACTTCGACTGCTGGGACGGCAACGTGCTGGCCGCGCCCGGTCCGGAGGGTCGGCTTCGGCTGCGCGGCCTGGTCGACGGCGAACGGTTCCTCTACGGCGACCCGCTGCTGGACCTGGTCTCGCCGCTGCTCTTCCGGCGCGTCGAGGACGAGCCGGAGCATCCGCTGGTGCGCGGCTACCGCAGCGCCGTCGGCGCTCCCCTGGTGCTGGACGCCTCGGCACGCCGCCGGCTCGGCCTCTACCGACTGCACCTGTACCTGCTGATGACTGTGGAGATGCCCAGCCGTGGCATGACCCCGAGCAGCCACCCGCAGCGGCACGCCCGGCTCGCGGCGCTGCTGGACGCGGAACTCGGCGCGCTCGCGGCCTGACCCAATTTTCGTTGTCCGGACGGTTCGCCGGTCGTACCCTGCTCGGCGTGCGGATTCGGGAGTTCGTGGCGGAAGACTGGTCCCAGGTGTGGCCGATCGTCGAGGAGGTGATCCGGGCCCGGGAGACGTTCCCCTACGACCCGGCGATGACCGCCGAGCAGGCGTACGGCATGTGGGCGGAGGCGCCGCCGGGCCGGACCGTCGTCGCGGTCGACGGCGAGCGGGTGCTCGGCACCGCGAAGATGGGCGCGAACCGGCCCGGACCGGGCGCGCACGTGTCCACCGCGAGCTTCATGGTCGCCGCCGAGGCGCGGGGCCGGGGCGTGGGCACCGCGCTGTGCCGCGACGCCCTGCGGTGGGCCCGCCAGCGGGGTTACGCCGGCATGCAGTTCAACGCCGTGGTGGAGAGCAACAGCTCGGCGGTCGAGCTGTACCGGCGGGAGGGCTTCGCGGTGGTCGGCACGGTGCCCGGCGCGTTCCGCCACCCCACCCTCGGCCGGGTCGGTCTGCACGTCATGTACCAGGAGTTCTGACCGGCGGCGTCTCGCCGACGCCCGAACCGCGGCCGGCCGAGCACGGCACGCGACAAGCCACCGTACCCTTCAACTCACGCCGTCGAGGGATGCTCCGCCGGTGGCTGACCGGCCGTGCCCGGCACGACCGGGGGCAGCGGACGAGGTGCCTCGGAGCCGGCACGCCGGACCGGGGTGAAGACGCCAGCGATCGCGACCAGCAGGCAGCCCGCGCCCGCCACGAGTGTGACCGCCTGGACGCCGTACCGGCCGGCGGCCCAGGTCAGCGTGGCGGCGCCGATCGGCCCGAGGGCGTAGTGCGTGCTCCAGAACGCCGAGGTGACCCGGCCGAGCAGGTGATCGGGGGTGATCTCCTGACGCAGCGACATCGAGCAGATCCCGCCGACGCTCAGGCAGCACAGGTACACGGCGGTCAGCGCGGTGACCGCCGGCACGCTCGTCGCGAGGCCGACGCCCGCCACCGCGAAACCGCAGACCAAGTGCGCGCCGATCCAGGTCGCGCCGAAGCCACGGCGGCGGCGTAGCGGGGCCACCAGCAACGCACCGGCGACCGTGCCCAGCGCGGCCAGGCCGAGCACCGTGCCGACGGTGCCCTCGGAGCCGCCGAGGTCGTGGGTGATGTGGTAGACGAGCACGTCGGTGAAGCCGTAGGTCAGGAAGATGAACACCGCCAGCAGGACGGTAAGCGCGCGCAGCACGGGCTGCCGCCACAGGAACCGCGCACCGGCCAGAAATTCGGCGAGCGGCCGCTCCCGGGTCGCCGGCGCGGTGGCGTCGGCCCGCGCGGGTCGCAGCCGGATCAGCCACAGACCGGTTGCCGAGAGGGCGAAGCTCGCCGCGTTGACGGCGATGGCGAGCGCCGGTCCGAAGCGGGCCGACACCACGCCGGCGAGCAGCGGCCCGAGGACGGCCGCCGCCGCGTACGTCGCCTGCAACCGGCCGTTGGCCTCGGTGATCCGGTCGGCGTCGACGAGGTTGCGGACCGCGGTCACCGCGGCGACCTGGAACACCATGCCGGCCGCCTCGCAGATCGGCAGCACGACGAAGAGCAGCCAGACCTGTGGGCCGGCGAGCCAGGCCAGTGGCACCAGCCCGTAGAGCACCAACCGGGCCAGGTCGGCCACGATCATCAGGGTCCGGCGGTCGTACCTGTCGACAAGCACCCCGCCGAAGATCCCGGCGCCGACGGACGCCGCCCCCGCGACGGCGGTGAGCAGGCCCATCCGCGCCACCGACCCGGTCGCCTGGAGCACCAGCAGCGGCACCGCCAGGTAGGCGAACGAGTCACCGGCCGCGGAGAGCGACTGGGCGACCCAGTAGGTGCCGAAGGTGCGGTCCCGCCACAACGGAGGCCGGCTGGCGGCGGCAGATCGGCTCATCGCGACGAGGGTAGTGGGCGCGGCCACCCGGGGCTGACCGTGGCGGGCGTCACGTCGGCCCGATGTCACGAAGCGGCGGGCGCGGCGCATCTCGTGGGCGTCAATCCGAGCAGGGAGGCACACGATGAGCACAGCGCATTCCACCGGCCCGGCGGGCCCGCACCGCGTCCTGATCCTCGGCGCGGGCTACGCGGGCATGGCCGCGGCGACCCAACTCGCGGCCCGGACCAGAGAGGCCGACGTGCGGGTGACAGTGGTGAACGCGCAGGAGCGGTTCACCGAGCGCCTCCGGCTGCACCTGACGGCGACCGGGCAACGCGTCGCCGAATTGGACATCCCGACGCTGCTGGCGAACACCGGCGCACACTTCGTCCGCGGCTGGGTGACGGCGGTCGACGCCGACGCGAAGACCGTCCGGATCGACGACAGTCAGGTGCTGCGCTACGACACCCTGGTGTACGGGTTGGGCAGCGTGACCGACACGGCGGCGGTGCCGGGTGCCGAGGAGCACGCGTACACCCTGGACGGTGCGGGTGAGGCGACGACGCTGGCGGAGCGACTGGCGCGGCTCGGCGGCGGCACCGTCGTCGTGGTCGGCAGCGGGCTGACCGGCGTCGAGACGGCCGCGGAGATCGCCGAACGGCGCCCGGAGATCGACGTCGTGCTGGTGGGTCGGCAGGATCCCGGGGCGAGGATGACCGCGAAGGCCCGGTCACACCTGCGGGCGGCGCTCGCCCGCCTCGGCGTCCAGGTGATCAGTGGGACCACGGTCACGAAGGTGCTGCCCGACGGGGTCGAACTGGCCGGCGCGCGGACCGTGGCGGCCGACGTCGTCCTCTGGACGGCCGGTACGCGGGTGTCGCCGCTGGCCGCCGCCGCGGGGCTGACGGTGGACGAGCGCGGTCGCGTCGTCACCGACGCCACGTTGCGGTCGGTGTCGCACCCCGACGTGTACGCGATCGGGGACGCGGCGGCGATCCGGCAGGGCTACGGCGTGCTGCACGGGACCTGCCAGAGCGGCATGCCGACCGGAGTACACGCGGCGGTGTCGATCGCCCGCACGTTGCGGGGCAGGCAACCCAGGCCGTTCCGCTTCGGTTACTACCACACGCCCGTGAGTCTGGGCCGAAACGATGCGGTCGTGCAGTTCACCCGTCCCGACGACAGCCCCCGCCGCGGCTGCCTGACCGGGCGTCCGGCGGTCTGGTACAAGGAGACGGTGAGCGCCTCACCCTGGCCGACGTACCGCCGCATGACGACGATGCCCTCCTCCGGCGTCTTCTGGCCGCGCGGCGGCCGCCGCACCCGTCGGCGGGACGACGCGCGGTGACGCACCCGTCCGACCCGGACGAGCAGGTCTTCCATCGTCATCGCAACCTGCTGTTCTCGGTGGCCTACCGCATCCTCGGCACCGCGGCCGACGCCGAGGACGCGGTGCAGGACGCCTGGATCAGGTGGTCCTCGGCCGACCGCGCCCAGGTCGCCGACCCCAAGGCGTACCTGGCCCGCATCGTGGCGAACCTCGCGATGCACCGTCTGCGCTCGTCCCGATGGCAACGCGAGACCTATCCGGGACCGTGGTTGCCCGAACCCGTCCTGACCGGTGGGGACACCGCCGACGCCGTCACCGACGCCGAGTCGGTGTCGATGGCGATGCTCGTGGTGCTGGAGACGCTCAGCCCGCTCGAACGTGCGGTGTTCGTCCTGCGGGAGGTGTTCGAGTTCAGTCACGCGGAGATCGCGGTCGCGGTGGAGCGCTCCGAGGCCGCGGTCCGCCAGACCGCGCACCGGGCTCGCGAGCACGTGCGGGCCCAGCGGCCACGCTTCACTGTGGACCGCTCACAGCAGCGCGGTGTGACCGAGCGGTTCCTCGCCGCCGCGACCGGCGGCGACATCAACAGCCTGCTGGAGCTGTTGTCCCCGGACGTCACCCTGTGGACCGACGGCGGCGGTAGGGTCCGCCAGGCCCGGCGGCCCGTCCGGGGCGCGGCGTCGGTCGCCGCCTGGTTCGCGGCCATCGGCACCGTCACCTACCAGGGCGTCGAGCCGCACGACATGCACGCCGCCCTGGTCGCGATCAACGGAGGTCCGGGCCTGGTGTTCAGCGGTGGGGGCCGGGTGGTCGCCACCATCTGTCTCGACCTCGACGCCAGCGGACGCGTCGCCGCGATCCACAACGTGGCCAACCCCGACAAGCTCGGAGCGGTCGCCGACGGCACCACCCACCACCTTCGGACGAGCTGAGTCGACCCCGCCGGCAGGCGGCGGGCCTGACCGCCCGGGAGACGGACAGACGCAGACGGCCGCGGGAGGATCCCCGCGGCCGTCTGCGGACGTGCGCGAAACGGTCAGGCCTGGCGCAGCGGCGCGAGCGCGGTGCTCCACGCGACCACCTGGTCGAGGGTGGTGGTCAGCGCGTCCCGCTGGAACTCGTTGGGCTTGAAGACGCTGAAGTTCTCGAAGTCGGTGAAGAGCGACAGCGCGACCTGCGACCGCACGTCGGCCATCTGCAGCTCACCGGAGATCAACCGCAGGTGCTCCACGGCCCGCGCGCCGCCGACCGAGCCGTAGCTGACGAAGCCCACGGCCTTGTTGTTCCACTCGGCGTACAGGAAGTCGATCGCGTTCTTCAGGGCACCCGAGGTGGAGTGGTTGTACTCGGGGGTGACGATGATGAACCCGTCGTAGGAGGCGATCGTCTCGGCCCACCGCAGCGTGTGCGGCTGGGAGTACTGGCCCATCGACGGCGGGTACGCCTCGTCGAGGTGCGGCAGCTGGTAGTCGAGCAGGTCGATCAGCTCGTACTCCGCGTCGGAGCGCTGCTTGGCGATCTCGAGCACCCAGCGGGCAACGGCTTCACCGTTACGCCCCGGGCGGGTGCTGCCGAGAATGATCCCGATCCTGGTCATGGTGGCGCCTTTCCTCGGTACTTGCGCTGACGGCCCGACGCTAGCCGGTGATTGCTTGGTCAAGCAAATGTTGTCCCTATGGCCGCGATCACACGCTGAGTAAGCAATTGCTCAATCAAGCAAGTATGCTATGAGAATGTCCAACCCCGCCGCAGAACCTCCGCAACCCCTCAACCCCGACGAGGAGGCCCTGGTCCGTGCCCTGGGCCAGGTGATGCACGTGCTGCCCCGCGCGATCGACGCCGACATGGTCGGTGACCGTCAGCTACCGCTCACCGAATACACCGCCCTGATGAACCTATCCGAGGCACCGGGCCGGCGGATGCGGATGAACGAGCTCGCCTCGGCCTGCTACCTCTCACTGAGCGGCATGACCCGCACCATCATCCGGCTGGAGACGCAGGGCCTGGTCACGCGGGAGCGCTGCGAGGAGGACGCGCGCGGCTGGAACGCCGTCCTCACCGACGCCGGATTCGCCCGCCTGACGGAGTCCTGGCCCAGCCACCTGGCCGCCGTACGCCGCCGCTTCCTGCAGCACTTCGAGGGCTACGACCTCGCCCAGTTGGCCCGCGCGTTCCAGCGGGCCGGCACCGCCGAGAACACCGAGACGACCGACTGAGCCCGGGACCGGCCCGGCCGGTCACCCGGCGACTCAACCGGGCGGCCGCCCCGCCTCGACAAGCGCCCACGCCAGCAGCCCGAACGCGCCTGTCGACGCGACCGCGCGGACCACGTTGGCGGGTACCCAACTCGCCTCGAAGCGTTGCCGCAGCGCCGCGAGGTCGGTGTCGGTGTCGGTGTCACCGGCCCGGGCCAGCACGTTGTTGAGCGGCACGTTCACCGCGGCCGTCACACCGAGCACCACCAGGTGGAGCAGCAGCCCGGCCACGATCCACGGCAGCACCGCCCGGCGGTCAGACCGGTGGTCACCGTGGCGACGAACAGACTCGCGGTACTCAGGAATCCCTTGCGCCCCATTGCACCCGCTGGCGCGCCTCCTCACCAGACGCGGGGCCCCGGCACCGACCCAGGGCCTGCGTCAGAGCCCCAGGCCGGCCTGCGGCGGGCCCGGTACCCCGAGATACCGCTACCAACGCGAACCGGCCGCCGGTCGGGCTGCGCGAGGCACCCCGACCGACGGCCAGCCGCGCCGTCAGCGCAGGCCGAACGCCCGCGTGATGCGCTGGCTCACGGTGTTGCCGGCGGCGTCCCGCGCGGTGGTGCGCAGGCTCACGGAGCCGGCCTTCGCCGGTGCGGCGAGCGAGGTGCGCCAGCCGTCCCCGTGCCGGGTCAGCCGCTGCTTCTGCCAGGTCGCACCGTCGTCGTAGGACACCTCGACGGTCACCGCGCCGACCGTGCCCGAGACGCCGGGCAGGTGGGCGGCGACCACCGTCAGCGGCGCCCGCCGCGACGCCGTGCCGGCGGAGTCGAGGGCCACCCGGTAGTCCAGCTGGATCATCGGCAGCACCGCCGACGACTCCTCCCCGGTGGCGGCCGAGGTGAAGCCCCACTCGGTGCGGGTCTTGCGGGAGTACGGGTTGGTCCAGGCGGCCCTGTCGTTCTCCACCACCAGCCGGTACGGCAGACGCTGCGCGGCCAGACCGGAGACCTGGAGATACTCGGCGTTGCCCCAGTTCAGCTCCCGGTCACCCTGATACAGGGTGGTCCGGTTGACCATGTCGTAGTTGGCGCGCGCCTCACCGATGTGCCCACCCCCGTCGCCCCAGCCGGGCGCGGGCAGGTAGACGGTGTCCAGGTAGCGCACCGGCACGTAACCCCCACCCATCCGGGGTCGCTGGATCGGCCCGAACCACTCGACGGCGCTCGGCCGACCGGCCGGGTAGGTGGCCACCTCCATCAGGTGCTGGCCCGTCTCGCCGACGATGTACGCGTCGTCGATCCACCGCTCGCCAGCGGTCACCCAGTCGGTGCGCCGGCCCTGGGCCGGGACGGTCTCCTGGTTGCCCGAGGCCAGGCCCTTCCAGACGTCGGTGCGAAACTCCAGCGCCTTGCCCTGCCGGTAGTTGCGGAACTCCACGTCGACCCGGGCCAACTCCCGCTTGGCGGGCCGGTAGGTCGGGTCGGCCGGCACGGTGCCCGTCCAGTGGTGCGCCACGTCGTACAGGTAGGTGGTCTCCGGGTGCGACTCGGCGGTCAGCCGCACCGGGCCGTGACCCAGCGCCGCGATGAGCTGGTCGCCCTCGTCGGCGGTCAGCGTCGCCACGGTCACCGGCGCCGGGCTCTGCGGGCTCCACGGCGTCTCGTCCCACGGGTCGAGCCGACCGACACCGTCGTTGACCACCAGCAGCAGCGTCGCGCCGGCCGCCGCGACGGCCCGCGCCTGGGTGGCGATGTCCACGGTGTCGCTACGCCGCACCACCACCGCCCGGTCCCGGACCGGACGCTTGGCCAGCCCGGCCGCCGACGCGTCGGCGACGTAGACCGCGTCCACCTGGCGACGACCGGCCGGCAGCGCGGGGGTCGCCCGCTTCACCAGCAGATCGTCGTACGAGCGGCCAGCGGCGGAGATCGTCAACGCCGGCTGTTCGAGCCGCCACCGGGCGCCGAACTCGAACTCGCCGTCGGTGACCTTGCGGCTCGTCGGCAACGCCCACATGCTGTCGTACGAGTCGTTGGGCAGCACCTGACTCTCGGTGAGACCGTTCGCGGTGGACCGGTGGATGTCCATCCGCAGCGAGGTGGCGGTGACCTGCTGCGGCACCGTGGCCCGTACCTGCCGGGCGGCTCGCGCGTCCAGGGTGACGGTGCGGTCGCGGTCCAGGTTGACGTCGGTGAAGCTGAGCATCGCCATGCCCCGGGAGCGCGGGCCGTTCGCGCCGCGCACGTCCGCGGTGATCCAGCCGGTCCAACTCGCCACCGGCAGCCGCAGCGTGGCGGTGCCGCTCTCGGGCAGGTCCACGGCGGTGAACAGCCCGTCGGTGGTGAGGATGACCTTGCCGACGAGCGGTTTGCCGTCCCGGTCCTTGGCGACGAGCGTCAGGTTCTGCCGCTGCCCCTCCTTGCCGGCGCCGATCAGGGTCCGGCCACGGACCGTGCCAGCGTCGTCGGTGGCGACGATCATGCCGCTGACCTGCTTCTCCACCGGCAGCTTGTCGTACGCCGCGGTCAGCTTCACCGTGGCGGTGCCGCCTGCGGGCACGGTGACCGTGTCGGCGGAGAGAGCGAAGAGGCCGGCCGGCGCGGCGGTCGCGTCGAGGGCCAGCTTCAGCGTGACCGGGGCGCTGCCGAGGTTCGTGTAGGTGACCGTCCGGTCGACGCTCATCCCCGGCTGCTGCGGCCAGGCCTGGAAGCCGGAGTAGGCGCTCGGGGTGGCGAAGACGGTGGCCCGGGTGGCGGCGACCGCGTCGACCCGGCCGGCACCCGCCTGGTACGGGGTGTACCCGGGGGTGGCCTTGACCGTGCTGACAAGCGCCTCCTTGATGCGCTGACCGGTCCAGTCCGGGTGCGCGGCGGCGACAAGCGCCGCCGTGCCGGCCACGTGCGGGGTGGCCATCGAGGTGCCGCTCATCAGCGTGTAGTCCCCCGACCCACCGCGTACGTAGTGGGAGCGGGCCGCCAGGATGTCCACGCCCGGCGCGGTGATCTCGGGCTTGAGCCCACCGTCTCCGGCCCGGGGCCCCTGGCTGGAGAACTCGGCCAGGTGGTCGGTCGAGTCGACGGCGCCCACCGTGAGCGCGGAGTTCGCCGCACCGGGGCTGCCGATGCTGTTCGGCCCGCCGTTACCCGCGGCGATCACGAACAGGGCGCCGGTCTCGGCGCTGAGCCGCTCGACGGCCTGGCTCATCGGGTCACTGCCGTCGGTGGCCTCACCGCCCAGGCTCATGCTGACGACCCGGGCCTTCTGCTCGCGGGCCGCCCACTCCATGCCGGCGATGATCCAGGAGTCCTGCCCGCTGCCCTCGCTGTTGAGCACCTTGCCGATGTGCAGGCGGGCGCCGGGGGCGACGCCCCGTTCGACTCCGCCGGACGCGGCGCCGGTGCCGGCGATCGTCGAGGCGACGTGCGTCCCGTGGCCCTTGTAGTCGAGGATGTCCGGCTCCGTGGGCACGAAGCTGCTGGACTCGGCGATCTGACCGGCGAGGTCCGGGTGCTCGGCGTCGGCACCGGAGTCGAGGACCGCGACGTCGACACCGGCGGCGGTGTTGCCCCCGGCCCAGACGTCCGGGGCGCCGATCTGCGCGGTGGAGTCGGCCAGGTCGGCGCGCACCCGTCCGTCCAGCCAGACCTTGGCGATGCCGCTGGCGAGGGTCGGCGCGGCACCCGTACGCCGGGTCGCGCCGGCGGTGAGGGCGGTCCAGAACCGGTCGGCGGTGGCGCGCTGGCGAGTCAGCGCGGCGCCCCGCACGCTGTCGAGCGGGCGGACCAGCTCACCACCATCCACTGTGGGTCGGGTGCGGGCACGGGCCGCCGCGTCGGTCATGGTGACGATCAGCGGCAGCTTGTCCGTGTGGGCGTCGTCGTAGCCGTCGGCGATCAGCTCGGTGACGTTGAACAGTTGGCGGTCCAGCACGCCGCTTGTGACGTACGGCAGCGCGGCGTCCGGGTAGACGTACGTGTCGCCGTCGAGCACGGTGCGGTGGAAGGTCGGCGTACTGCCGTCCGGGCGGCGCACGGTCGACACGGTGCTGCCGTCCGCGGCGGTCGTCACCGTGACCGTGTCACCGGTGATCAACGTGACGGTGGACGCCCGTCCGGCAGCGGCCGGGGGAAGGCCGGTCGGGTGGTCGGGGGTGGTCGGCGGGGCGGCGGACGCCCCCGCGGCGGGTGGGGTGAACCCGGCCGCCAGGGTGAGGGCGGTGCCGAGGGCGATCAGCCCGGATCGGCGACGCCGGCGAGACAGAGCCAAGATGACCTCTTTGCGTCGAGAAGTGGTACGCAGCACAGCATCGACGCATCACCCACCCCCACCGCGCCCCGCACCCCGACGCACATACGCCATGTCGCAACCCCGCCACCAACCCACCCACACCCACGCCCGCCCGGCCCGGCGGGAGGGTTAGAGGGAGGGGCCGGTCAGCTTGGCGAGGGCGTCGAGTTGGGTGGGGTCGGAGAGGGCCGAGCCGACGGCCGCCACCCGTACGCCGGCCTGGAGGAACGCGCCGGCGTTGCTGGCGTCCAGGCCGCCGGTCGCGACGAAGCGCAACTGCGGCAGCGGGCCGGCCATCGCCTTGAACCACGCCGGCCCGAGTGTGATCGCGGGAAACGCCTTGAGCCAGGTGAGGCCGTGCCGCAGCGCCTGCTGGGCCTCGGTGGGCGTGGCCACGCCGGGCAGGTGCGGCAGGCCACGCGCGGCGGCCGCGTCGGCGATCGTGAGGTCGAGGCCGGGCGCCACGGTGAACCGGGCGCCCGCGTCGGCGGCCGCGGCGACCTGCTCGACGTCGAGCACGGTGCCCGCGCCGACGATCCGGCCCCGCTCGGCGCCCGCCTCGACGGCGGCGCGCAGCGACGGTACGGCGTCCGGGGTGGCCACCGGGACCTCCACCACGTCGATGCCGAGGTCCCAGGCGCGCTCGGCGAGCCGAACGGTCTCGGCGACCGGCAGGCCGCGCAGGATCGCCATCACCCGGGCGCCGCCGAAGATGTGCTCGAAATCCGCTGTGGTCATGGTGCACTCCATCCGAGATCGCGGTGAATCTGTTGCCTGCTGGCCCGGTCGTACGCCGACCAGGCCCGGTCGGGACCCGAGGGCGCGTCTCAGGCCGCCGCCAGCGCGCCGGTCAGGTCGAGCGGCGACCAGGCCTCGACGGGGGCGTCGATCAGCCGCTCGAACCAGGCCCACGGCGGGACCGGGGCGTTGTCGCCGCTGCTGGTCAACGCCTGCGCGGCGACGAGGTGCCCGAGGCGCAGGCGTCGCACGGGGTCGAGGCCGCGCAGCAGCCCCGCCAGGTAGCCGGCCGCGAAGGCGTCTCCGGCGCCGACCGGTTCCACGACCGTCACCAGGGGCGCGCGGACGAAGACCGGCTCGGCGTCTCGGCGCAGCGCGGTGGCACCCACCGCGCCGTCCTTGACCACCACCGTCTCCGGTCCGGGCAACAGCCGGCGTACGGCCGCCGGGTCGGCGGTGCCCCACAGCGTCTCCGCCTCGTCCTGACCGACGAAGACCAGGTCGCTGCGGTCGGCCAGGTCGCGCAGCACCCCAGCGGCCTGCTCGGCGGGCCACAACCGGCCCCGGTGGTTGACGTCGAAGCTGATCAGGGCACCGGCCAGTGGACGGTCCGCCACGGCGTGCTCGACAAGCGCCCGGCAGGAGGCGGAGAGCACCGGCGTGATCCCGGACAGGTGCAGCACACCGGCGCCGGCCAGACCCGGCGCGGCCAGCGTGCCGGGATCCATCCGGGAGGCCGCCGACCCCGCCCGGTAGTAGTGCACGGCGGTGCCCTCCGGGCCCGGGTCCTTGACGTAGAGGCCGGTGGGGGCGGTCGGGTCCACGCTGACGTGGTCGACGCGGACGCCTGTCGCGGCGACGTGCCGGACGACGGCCCGGCCGAAGGGGTCGTCGCCGACCCGGCTCACCCAGGCCGCCCGGTGCCCCAGCCGGGCCAGGTAGCCGGCCACGTTGGACTCGGCGCCGCCGACCGAGACGGCGACCTGTCCGGCGTGTTCCAACGGCTCACCGGGCGCGGGGCAGAGCACCACCATCGTCTCCCCGACCGCGGCCACCTCGATCGGCGCGGGGCCCGCCGGGACGGTCGCGTCGTCGGGTGGGGAGTCGGTCGGCATCGGGGCACACGTCCTCGCGGCGGGGATCCTGGGCGCCGCCGAGCCTAGGTGTTCGGGCGCGAGACGGGCAACCCGTCATACGTCACACCTCGACGATCAGGGCACCGTCAACCCGTACGCGGCCAGTACCTCCCCGATCGGCTGGTAGTAGGTGGTGCCGCCGGCGGTGCAGTTGCCGCTGCCACCGGAGAGGATGCCGAGAATGGTGCCTGTCGATGCCACGTAGAGCGGTCCGCCGCTGTCGCCCGGCTCGGCGCAGATGTTGGTGCGGATCAGGCCGTAGATCACGCCGGTGGCGTAGTTGACTGTCTGGTTGAGGCCGGTGACGGTGCCGCACCGCACGCCTGTGGTGACGCCGCTGCGACAGACCGCCTGCCCGACGTACGCGGTGCCGGGCCGTTGGATGGTCAGCAGACCGGGGTAGGTGTAGACCGCGCTGGGATGGGCGATCCGGCCGGTGTAGCGGATCAGCCCGTAGTCGTTCGTGGGATAGCTGGTGGCGGTCCGGGTGCCGAGCACCGTGGTCTGGGCGCTGTCGGCGTACCAGGTGGCGGCGGCGGTGGTGCAGTGCCCGGCGGTGATCACGTAGTAGGTGCTGCCACTGCGCGCGTTCGCGCCGAGCGAGCAGCGCGCCCCACCGCCGTAGATGCCCTGGCCGGCGGCGATCAGCGGGCGCAACGTTCCGGGTTCGCGGCGCAGCAGCACGCCGGCCCGGTCGGCGGTCGCCCGCAGCGTCGCCAACTCGGCGGGGGCCACGGTGTCGTCGACGGTGAGGGTCATCCGGCCGGTGGCGGGGTCGAGGCCCCAGGCGGTGCCCGCGGTGCGTACCCCGGCGAGCGTGGCCGCCGCGTCGGCGGCCCGGTCCGGGGCGGCGGCGCGCGCCGTGCTGGGCGCGACGAGCAGGAGGGTGGTCAGGACGAGGGCGACGAGCGGGGAGCGGCGCATCCGAACCTCCGCGAGGATCGAGCATGATGGATGCCCCTAAGCATCGCCCCGGGTCCGACGCCGTGGCAACCTCGGGCCGGTGCGGAATCGCCGATCCGCGGACGGGCCCCGCCGACGCCGCCGATAATCCTCGGAAACACGGCGGGAGGCCGGGCATGACCACCGGAGAAGATGCGGCGCTGGTACGCCGGATGGAGGGGTCGACCCGGGCCACGCTGCTGGAGTTGCTCTTCGACGTGGTCTTCGTGGCCGCCCTCGCGCTGCTGTCGACACTGTTGACCGAGGAGCACACCTGGTCCGGCAGCGCCAAGGTGCTGCTGATGCTGACGGCCATCTGGTGGACCTGGTCGCTCACCGCGACCACCACCGAGTTCTACAACCCGCGGCAGCGCCCGATCCAGGCCGTCCTGATGATCGCCATGGTCGGTCCGGTGGGGATGGCGGTAGCGCTGCCGATGGTCAGTGTCGCGCACCTGCTGCTCTTCGTGATCTCGTACGTCGGCACGCACGTGAGTCGCTGGTCGTTCACCATCCGACCGGGACGACACCTGTGCGGTGGCTCGTGTTGATCCTCGGCGGCCCGACGCTGTTCGCGCTCGGTCGCGTCCTGTTCGCCCTGCTGGTGTCCTGGGTCGTGCCGTGGCGGCGAGTGGCCTGGCAGCTCACGCCACTGCTGGTGCTGCCGTGGGCCGGCGGCTGGCCGCCGCTGCTGGTCGCCGCCGTCGTGGCGCTCGCGCTGGCCGGTCACATCTTCGTCCCCGCCGGCGACCGGGAGACCGCGCCCGGGTTGAACGTCCGGCGGACCGAGGACGGCTGACCTCGGGCGAGGTACGGGCCGGCCCAACACGCCGCCCTCCTCCCCGACCGGCGGGAATCGCCGATCCGGGGACGTCCGCGCCGGGGCCGCCGATAATTCTCCGAAGACACGGCGGGAGGCCGGGCATGACCACCGGAGGCACCGCGGCACTCGTACGCCGGCCGGACGGGTCGACCCGGGCCACGCTGCTGGAATTGCTGTTCGACGTGGTCTTCGTGGCCTCCCTCGCGCTGACCTCGACGCTGCTCGCGGGACGCCACACCTGGTCCGGCGCGGCGACGGTGCTGCTGATGCTGACGGCGATCTGGTGGACCTGGTCGGTCACCTCCACCACCACCGAGTTCTACGACCCGCAGCAGCGCCCGATCCAGGTCATCCTGATGGTCGCCATGGTCGGGGCGGTGGGGATGGGCGCGTCGCTGCCGAAGATCACCAGTGGGCACGCGCTGGTCTTCGCCATGGCGTACGTCGGCACGCACGTGATTCGCGGCATCATCCTGATCACGAGGTTGCACCAGCAGCGACACCGGTCGGCCATGATCCGCGCCACCCGGTTCCTGTTCTGGTTCCTGGTGTCCGGCGTCTTCTGGATCACCGGCGCGCTGTCCGGCACGGTGAACTGGACCCTCTGGGTCGTCGCCGTCACGATCGACCTGGTCGCCGCGGCGGCGCGCTATCCCACGCCCTGGCTGGGCCGGGTGCCCTTCGACCAGTACGAACGGACCACGGCGCACCTGGGCGAGCGGTATCAACAGTTCGTCATCCTGGCCCTCGGCGACATCATCCTGGTGCCCACCCTGCAGGTCAGCCGGGGCGAGTTCGCCGGACTCCGGGTCGCCGCGCTGTTCTGCGCGTTCGCCATCATGCTGCTGCTGTGGCAGGTCTACGTCTTCCGGGCCGGCGAGTTGCTGGAGGCCGGGGCGCGGGCGGGCCGTCCGGCGCGGGTAGCCCCGTACACCCATCTGGTGATGCTGGCCGGTGTGGTCGCCACGGCGGCCTCGTTCGACCTGGTCGTCACGCGGCCGACCGGCAGGACACCGGTGGGGTGGCTCCTTCTGATCCTGGGTGGCCCGGCGCTGTTCGTGCTCGGCCGCGTCCTGTTCACCCTGCTGGTGTCCATGGTCGTGCCGTGGCGGCGAATGCTCTGCCTCCCCCTGCCGCTGCTGACGCTGCCCTGGGCCGGCCGGTGGCCGCCGCTGCTTGTCACCACGGCCGTGGCGCTCGCGCTGGCCGCGCACATCCTGATACCGGGGGCGGCCCGGGAGACCACGCCGGGTCTGCGGGTACGGCAACCCGACGACTGAGGGTCAGCCGAAGCGCTGGCCGGCCCACTCGGCGAGGTCCCGGGCGCACGCGTCCACCGACTCCCGCCAGGTGCGCGCCGCGCCGTCCCCCGCCTCGTCGCTCACCTGCTTGACAAGTCGGCAGGGCACACCCGCCTGCGCGGCGGCCCACGCCACCGCGTACCCCTCCATGTCGACCAGGTCGGCGCGCTGCGCCAACCGGTCCCGCGCCGCGTCGTCGGCCACGAACGTGTCACCGGTGGCCAGCACCGCGCCCTCGGCGGCCAGGGTCAGCGGCGCCCCGTAGGTATCGCCGGTGAGCGTGCGCAGCAGGTCGGTGTCCAGATCGTGCTGGAGCACGGTGGCGACCTCGTGGATGCCGGCCCACCCGGGGCGCAACGCGCCCGCCGTACCCAGGTTGAGCAGCAGGGCGGGGCGCGGCCCGGCCGCCAGCACCGCGGCCACCGCGCTGGCGGCGTTCACCTTGCCCATGCCGGTCAGCAGCACCGGCAGCTCGGGAGGGAGGTAACGGGCCTCCTCCCCGACGGCGAGCACCACGAGCGGCCGATCGGCGCGGACCGTACCCCGAAGATTCACCGGAGCATCGTACGAGGTCAGCTCCGCACGGGTGGGTTCAGTCCTTGGTGAAGCGGTAGAGGACGAAGTCCTTCTCCGCGCCGCAGGCGATCACGTGGGTGTTCCACGAGCAGGACGCGCTGCGGACGTCCTTCAGCTCGCCCAACTCGTCGACCTCACCGGATTCGGTCCACACCCCGGCGAGCACACGGTTGTCCGCGAACGTGCTGGGCGCCTTGGCGAAGACCAGCAGGTTGCCCTCGTCCAGCCGGACCCCCACACCGCCCCGGGCCCGCAACACCGGCTCGCCGGCGGCGTCGAAGAGGGTGACCGCCGGCTCCGGGTACTCCCGCTGGGCGAGCAGTTGCTCCCCCACCGGCACCAGGTCGGTCACGCCCGGCGCGGGCCAGTGCGCCGCCTGTTCGCCCTCGGTGGCCGCCACCACCTCGGTGCGCTGGGCGTCGTTGTTCGGCACCTGCAACAGGCAGGCCCGCCGCTCGCCGCACGCCACGAGTGCCTTCGCGCGCTGCTCGTCGTTCCCGGAGCGGTAGAGCACCACAGGTTCCGCGTCGGACCCCAGGTCGTACGCCAGGAGCTGGTACCCACCCTCGCTGGCGGCCACGAACAGGCGGTCCTCGTGGGCGACCACCAGATCGTCGAGGTCGGCGACGTTGCCCCACTGGCGCAGCACGGCGCCGGATGCCAGGTCGAGCAGCCGCACGGACCGGTCCGCACCCACCTGGACGAGTCGTCGCCCCTTGCCCGTCCACGGGTTGCGGGGCATGCCGTCGAAGAAGGCCGGTCCGCCCGCCGCCTCGTCGCTGCCCACCGGCCGGACCACGGTGCGGCTGCCGTCGTACTGGTCGCGGGGGTTCGGCTTGGTCCACTTCTGGGCGCCGTTGCTCAGGCGCAGGCCGACCAGTTGGGCCGCGCCACGATCGACAAGCACCGCCGTGTCGTCGGCGACGTAGATGTCGTCGTCACCGCGGACCGTGCGCTGCCAGCGCTGGGCGCCCGAACGACCGTCCAGGACAGCCAGCGGGCGCGGCGTGCTGTCGCCGGGTGCGTCGGCGAGGACCACGACCGCCCCGGGGACGGCGATGATGGCCTCCCAGTCGTCGGCCCGCACGTCGGTCGCCCTGCGCCACAGCTCGTCGCCGGTGCCGGTGTCGACGGCCACCACCTCCAGCCGGTCGTCCGGCAACGGGAACCCGAGGTAGGCCCGGTCGCCGAGCACCGCCGTCCACATGCCGGCCGGTCGCTCGCCGCCGGCCTTCGGCCGGGACAGTTCGCGCAGCGCCGCGAACTCCAGATCGGGGTAGCGGTCCCGGGTCAGGTACAGCGTCGCGGCGGCGCCCACCCCGAGCAGGGCCAGCACCGCGCCCAGCACCACCCAGCGCGCCCGCCGCCAGCGCGTCGCGCCGAGTGGACCCGCCGGCGCGGCACCCGCCCAGCCCGGTGCGGGCGGACCCGCTGGCGGCGCGGGGGGACCCGCCCGCCCCGGAGCCTCCGGGGCGGGCGAGCCCGGCCAGGGCTGCGCCGGTACGGCCGGCCCGGCCCCCGGCGCGGGCGGACTCACCGGAGCCGGTGCGGGCGGGGCGAGCTGCGGCCCGGCGTACGCCGGCAGCGGCCGGCGCAGCGGGAGGTCGGTCAGCGCGCCCTCGGCCACCGGCAACTCGGGCTGGTCGAGCACCGTCGGCGCGACCCCCAGTTCGGTGTGCAGCATCCGGGCCACCAGGGGGATCCGCGACGAGCCACCGACGAGGAACAACCCGGCGAGTTGGTCGGGGCTGAGCCCGGCGGCGGCGATCACCTCCCGGGCCCGGTCCACCGCGCGGCGCAGCAGCGGCGTGGCCACCCGTTCGACGTCGGCCCGGGTGAGCTGGACGGCTTCGGCCACCCCCGGCACCGCGACGGGCGCCACCGTCGAGCGGGACAGCGTCTCCTTCGCACCTCGTACCTCGTCCCAGAGCCGCACCTGGTCGCGGCGCTGCGCCGGGTCCTCCGGCCGGATCAGCCGGGCCCACTGCGCGGCGTGCCGTTCCCCGAGCAGCTCGCCGACCCGCTGCACCAACGCGGCGTCGAGGTCCAGGCCGCCCAGGTCCGGCAGGCCACCGTCGGCGACCACGCTGAAGCCGGAGTCACCCCACGGGTCCGCGCCCTCGTTGCGCAGCACCGCCACGTCCAGCGTCCCGCCGCCGAAGTCGAACACCGCGATCGCGTCGCCGACCGGCACCGGACGATGCAGCACCTGCGTGTAGTAACGGGCGGCGGCCACCGGTTCGCGCAACAGCCGGGTGCCCGGCGGTGTCGGCCCGGCCAGGGTGTGCTCGGCTACCTGCGGCCAGCCCGCCAGCAGCAGGGCGTCGGCGAGCACCTGCCGCCGCGTCTCGTCCCAGGCGGCCGGGCAGGTCAGCACGGCCGGGGGCAGGAACCCCACGGCGCCCACCGCGGCCCGCGCGACCGCCGCCAGCACCGCGGCGAGCAGGTCGGCCGGCGGGTACGAGCGGTCGCCGAGCACAACTGTCGGCTCGTCCACCCGACGCTTCGGGTTCGCCTCGAACCGGGCCGGGTCCGTCTGTGCCAACCGCCGGGCGTCCCACCCGGTGTGCAGGGTGCCGTCCGGGTCGGCGTACACGGCGGAGGGGCTGAGCGGTTGACCGTCCATCAACAGCGGGCGGGTCCGCCCGTCGGGCCAGCGCAGCACCGCTACCGTGTTTGACGTACCGAGGTCGACGCCGAGGGCGAAACCCTCGTGCTGGCCTGCCATCTACCCGATACCTCCGCCGCGACGAGGGGAACTCGACCCCGCATCGTACGCAGGCCCCGCCGCCCCGCTGATCAGTCGGTCAGGTGCCGTACCCCGACGACCTCCCCGCCGCTGGTTTCCCCGGTGGGGCGGAAGTCGAGCTTGAGGTAGAACCGCTCCGGGCCGTCCGCCCCCGGTTCCCACGTCGTGAACACGCGGTCGTGCCCGCGTTCGCGCGCCTCGGCGCAGACGGCCCGCACCGCGAAGCGGCCGTACCCGCGACCCTGCTGCTCGGCGGCGATGTTCAGCCGCCACAGGCCCGAGCGCCTGTCGTCCGGACGGGCCGGGTCCCACACGATGTCGAAGAAGCCCATCAGGAAGCCGACGATCTCGTCACCCTCGACGATCAGCCGTGGCCACGCGATGTCGGGTTGCGCGTACGCCTCGGCGAGAGACCAGGCGACCGGAGACGAGAACCTCTCCTGGTCCGGTCGCACGCTCACCCGACAGGCGGCTTCCACGTTGTCCGGGGTGATCTGCACGAGTCGCGGCACGCCGGCCACCCTATCGGGCCGGGCCGGACAGCAGGCCGTCGAGCAGCCGGCGCAGGCCGAACTGGAACCAGGTGTCGAGGGCCGTGTCGGGGCTGCTCTGTCCGGCCGCGACCAGCCAGGGTCGCCGCTGCGTGCGGCCGGTCCGCTCCAGCCTGATGCGGGTCGCCGACCACCAGGCGGGGTATGTGGTGTCGGTCGGATCTCGCCGGATGAGCAGGGCCATGCCCTGGATGTAACCGCTGAGCACCAGGTAGGAGCGGAACGCCTCGGCGGGGTCGTAGCCGGCGCTTGTGAACGCCGCCACGAAACTGTCGACCATGGCCAGGACGGCCGGGCCGGTCGGTGGCCGGTCGGTGGCGAGGACGGCGAGCAGCCAGGGATGACGCCGGTACATCGTCCACTCGTCCCGGGCCAGCTGTTCGAGCTGGTGGCGCGGGTCGTCGTGCGATGGCGCGTCGCCGGGCATCCGCGCGGCGGTGATGCGCTCGGCCATCGCGGCGAGCAGTTCGCCCCGGTTGCGGACGTGCCGGTACAGGGAGTGGACGGGCATCGCGGCGCGCTGGCCGAGCACCCGCATGGACACCGCGTCGAGGCCCCCGGAGTCGGCCAGCTCGACGGCGAGGCCGACCAGCCGGTCGCGGGGATCGCCGCCGCTGGGGGCGGGCAACTCGGGGACGCGACGCGAGAGCGCGGCGGGACCGTGGTCGCGACGCCTGCGGTACGCGCGGGCCTGGCAGCCGCGCGAGCAGTAGCGGCGGGGGCGCCCCCGGCCGGAGCCGCCGGGCAGGTCGGCCTCGCACTCGACACACTGGCCGGTGAGCACGGCCACCCCCAGTTTCGTCACGGCATACGGTGTGACGAAAGTACTGCCCGCCGTCCACCCCGGACCTCAGGATCATCGGCATGAACCAGCCCAGTCGCAGGGATCTGCTCCGCGCCGGCGCGGTCGCGTCCGCGGCCGTCCTCTATCCGTCCCCGGCCTCCGCCGCCCCGCCGCCGGATTGTCCGCCCCCACTCGGCCCGGTCCGGGTGCTGCCGGACGACCCTCGGTACGCGGACCTCGTCCGTCGCGGCAATCGACGGTTCGTGGGCACACCTGACGAGGTGCGCGTGGTCGGCGCCACCGACCAGGTCGTCGCCGCCGTGCAGGACGCGGTCCGCACCGGCCGACGGGTGGCGGTACGCGGCGGCGGACACGGCTTCGAGGGGTTCGTGGACGACCCGGCGGTCCGGATGGTGATCGACATGTCGGGCCTGACCGAGGTCTATCACGACCCGCGGCGGTACGGCTTCGCCGTCGAGGCGGGCGCCACGCTCGGCGAGGCGTACCGCAGGCTCTTCCTTGGTTGGGGAGTGACCATCCCGGGTGGCTCGTGCCCGGGTGTGGGCGTCGGTGGCCACGTCGCGGGCGGCGGCTACGGTCGTCTCTCCCGCCTGCACGGGCTCGCGGCCGACCACCTGTACGCGATCGAGGTGGTCGTCGTGGACCGCGGCGGCACCGCGCGTGCGGTGGTCGCCACCCGGGAGCCGACGGATCCGCACCGCGACCTGTGGTGGGCGCACACCGGCGCTGGCGGAGGTACCTTCGGCGTCGTCACGCGGTACTGGTTCCGGTCGCTACCCACGCCGCCCGCGCGGGTGGTGGACTTCACCGTCACCTGGCCGTGGGACGGCATGGACGAGGCGGGCTTCTGCCGGCTCGCCGGCAACTTCGGCAGGTGGTGCGCCCGCAACAGCGCGCCCGACTCGCGGGGACGACACCTCTACGGCGAGCTGATCCTGTTTCGCCCGCAGGCCGGTGGTCACACCCTCACCGGCCAGGTCCCGCACGGCAGCCGACACCTGCTCGACGAGCTTGTGGCGGCGCTCGGCGACGGCGTCGGCGTCACCCCGACGGTCTCCGCGCAGACGCTCCCGTGGCTGGCCGCGACGCTGCACGCCGACGACGACGGCAAGGGTTGGCGGTTGAAGGTCAAGTCCGCCTTCCATCGCGCTCCCCTGACCGACCGGCAGTTGCACGTCGCCTACCGCCACCTCACCCGCGCCGACACCGACCTCCTGACCGGCTCGCTGAGCCTCAACACCTACGGCGGGGCGATAAACGCCGTGCCGTCGACAGCCACCGCCGCCGCCCACCGCGACGCGTCGATGTTGCTGTTCTACCTCGCGGGCTGGTCCGACCCGGCCGCCGATGCCCGGGGCATGGCCTGGATCCGTGAGTTCTACCGGGACATGTACGCCGACACCGGCGGCGTGCCCCCGGGCGGCGCGTACATCAACTACCCCGACGTCGACCTCCGCGCCGAGACCCGGGCCTGGCCCGACCTGTATTACGGCCCCAACTACCCCCGACTGCAACAGGTCAAGGCGCGGTGGGACCCCCGCAACGTCTTCCACCACGACCTGTCGGTACGCCCACCCCGCCAGTAGGCGGACTACTGCCAGCTCGGCCGGCTGGCGAGGACGCGGTCCCAGTCGACGGTCCGGGCCCACTCGGCGTAGCGGTGCCAGGTCACCTCCGGGTACCTGGCGCGCAGCCCGTCGATGTCGACGAAGTCGGTGTTCTCCTCGAACCGCTGGAACATGTCGGCGATCTCGTCGCCGGCCCACTGCCGGACCTGGTCCAACGGCATCTGCTGGTACGGGATCTCGCGGCCGAGCACGTCGCCGAAGATGCGGGCGGCCTCGTCGCCGGTGACCCGGTCGGAGGCGACGTCGATCCGTTCGCCGACGAACAGGTCCGGGTGCTCGATGGCGTGTACCGCGAGGCCGGCGATGTCGCGGACGGTCACCTGGTCCAGCGGCTTGCCGGCGGTGAGCGGGTTGGCCAGGACACCGTCGGTCAGGCGGCTGAACCCGACGTTCAGCGCGTTCTCCATGAAGTACACCGGCCCGAGGACCGTCGCACGGACCTGCTGGTCCCGCAGGTACGCCTCGACGAGCTGCTTGCTGTCGGCGTGGTCGAGGTCGGTAGGCGTCGACCGGCCGGCGCCGCGTACGGACGAGTAGACGAGGTGCGCGTCGGCGCGGGCCGCGACATCGACCAGGTGGCGGCCCTGGGCGACCTCCTCGTCCCTACCGCCGGCCCCGAACGGTACGGACAGGCCGAAGATCGCGTCGACGCCCTTGGCGGCCTCGGCCAGGCCGTCGGGGTGGGCCAGGTCGCCGGTGACCAGCCGGACTCCGACGGTGGACAGCGCCACCGCGGCGGGCGACTCGGGCGACCGCACGCAGGCGACGACGTCGTGGCCGTGCTCGAGCAGCAGGTCGGCGACGGCACCGCCCTGTTTGCCGGTGGCGCCGATGACGAGAACGTGTGCCATGAGGGTGCTCCCTGCTTCGCGGTTCTGGACGCCGCCGATTCTCTGGCCTCAACCTCGATTGAGGTCAAGCCCTAGGCTTGGTCCCATGCCCAGGGCTCGCACCACCTTTCACGAACTCACCGTCGGCCAGGTCGCCGACCGCAGCGGCGTCGCGATCTCCGCGCTGCACTTCTACGAGCGCAAGGGCCTGATCCGCAGCAGTCGGACGGCGAGCAACCAGCGCAGGTACAGCCGCGACACGTTGCGCCGGGTGGCGTTCATCCGGGCCTCCCAACACGTCGGCATCTCGCTCACGGTGATCCGGGAGGCCCTCGACCGGCTGCCGAGCGAGCGCACCCCGACCCGCGACGACTGGGCTCGCCTGTCCGCCGACTGGCGCGGCGTCCTCGACGCCAGGATCGCGCACCTGCGGGCACTACGGGACGACCTCAGCGCGTGCATCGGATGCGGCTGCCTCTCCCTGCGGGCCTGCCACCTGACAAACCCCCGCGACGTGTTGGGCCGCGAGGGCCCCGGCGCCCGCCGCCTGCCGACGCCACAACCGCCGGCGATCATGGGGTTGGCGGGTTCTCCAGAGATCGAATGACCCGTCCACCTCATGATCAACCAAGACGGTGGGTGTCAGCCTTCGGTGCAGCGGTCGGACAGGGCGTAGCGCAGCAGCACCACGTCGCCGATCTGGCGGGCCTCGGCCAGCCGGGCGCGCCGGCCCGGGTGCCAGGGGAAGCGCCCCTCGCCGACGAACCGGGGCGCCCGGCCGTCGCCGACGAAGAACGGGGCGACCACCAGGTGCAGCTCGTCGGCGAGACCGGCGGCGAGGAACTGGGCGTGCACCGTCCCGCCGCCCTCCACCATCAGCCGCCGTACGCCCCGCGCGTACAGGTCGGTCAGCAGCCAGGCCGGGTCGACCGGCTCCCCCGCGTCCACCACCGTGGCCAGTCGACCGATGCGTTCCTCGGTCTTCTCCAGCACGCTCGTGGCGCAGTAGACGAGCCGGGTGGGGTCACCGGCGGTGAAGAAACGGGCGGTCGGGTCGAGGTCACCGCGGGCGGTCAGGGTGACCTTCGTGGGCGAGGCGGGCCGCCCGCACGCCACCCGGTCGGCCCGACGGCTCGCGGAACGCACCAGCAGCCGGGGATCGTCGCGGCGGACGGTGCCGGCGCCGACCAGTATCGCGTCGCAGCTGGCCCGCACCGCGTCGACCCGGTCCAGGTCGTCGTCGTTGGACAGCAGCAACCGCTTGTCGGACGCGTCGTCGATGTACCCGTCGATCGAGGTGGCGCAGCTGAGCAGCACGTACGGCCGCGTCGGCGCCGGTGTGCGACTCACTTGTCGACGGGCAGGTCGGGCGCGACCGAGACGACCTCCGCCGCCTTGGCGGCCTTGGCAGCCAGGTAGTCGGCGTTGGCCGGCGACAGGAAGACGCTCGTGGGCACCTGTTCGGTGACGTCCACCCCGAGGCGGGCAAGCTGCACGGCCTTGTCCGGGTTGCTGCTCAGCAGTCGGATCCGCGGCACCCCCAGCGTGCTCAGCATCTGCGCGGCGGCGGTGTAGTCCCGCTCGTCCTCACCCCGGCCCAGCGCGACGTTCGCCTGATAGGTGTCCAGCCCGGCGTCCTGCAACGCGTACGCGTCGAGCTTGGCGTACAGGCCGATGCCCCGCCCCTCCTGCCGCAGGTAGAGCAGGAAACCACCGGCCTCGGCGATCCGCTGCACCGCCTCGCGCAGCTGCGGCCCGCAGTCGCAGCGTTGGCTGCCGAACACGTCGCCGGTCAGGCACTCGCTGTGCGGGCGGACCAGCGGCGGCTCTCCCCCGGCGGCGAGCCGGTCCAGCGCGCCCGCCCAGTCGCCCAGGCCGAGCGCGAGGTGCTCCCGGCCGTCCACCAGGCCCTTGAACGAGAACACCCGGACCGTCGTGGCGTAGCCATCGGGAAACGTCAACGGCACCGTGACCTGCGTACGGATCGTGGCTACCGGCAATGATTCGGGCATGGGGCTCCTCTGTCCGGCGCCACCGACGGGCGGCGACGCGTGTTTCTCACCACCGACTCAACAGCCGCCGACGGGGGCGGCTTCCCGGGCGGCGACCGGGTGTCGGTTCCGTCGCACCAGCAGCACCGCGGCTCCGGGCAGGCTGGCGACCAGGATCAGCGCACCGTAGACGGTGGCGGTGGCGACGCCCTCGGCCGCGCTGAGGCCGGCCGCGCCGAACACCCAGGCGGCCACCCCCTCCCGGGGGCCGAAGCCGGCGACGTTCAGCGGCAGGCCCATGGCGAGCAGGGCGAGCAGCGTCAGCGGCAGCAGCCGCGACAGCGGGGCGTCGGAGCCGGCGGTGCGGGCCGCCACCAGGAAGGTGGCCAGGTGACCGGCGACCATCACCGCGGAGGCGATCAGCACGCCGAGCCAGGTGCGCCGGGACAGCAGCCCGGATCGCACGTCCGCTCCCGCGGTTCGCAGCGCCCGCGCCCAGCGTGAGGGGCCGGTGTTCGGCACGGCCCGGGCCAGCAGCACGGCGACCAGCCCGGCCGCGACCAGCAGCGCGGCGGCGACCGGCAGATACGACCGCACCGGGGACGGGAAGGCGGCGAGCACCACGAGCGCGACGCCGACAAGCACCACCTGCCCGGCGGTACGTTCCCAGACCACCGCGCGGATGCCCCGGCTGACGTCACCGGCGTCCCGGCCGTGGCGGACCGCCCGGTGCACGTCGCCGAGCACCCCGCCGGGCAGGGTGGCGTTGAGGAAGACCGCCCGGTAGCAGTGCGCCACCGCGGTCGCCAGCGGCAGCCGTACGCCCAGGCCACCGGCGACCAGGCTCCACCGCCACGCCGCGCAGACCGTGGTGAGCACCCCGATGACAAGCGCGGCAGCCAACGCCGGCACGTCGATCAGCCGCACCCCGGCGAGGAACGGGCCGCTGCCCACCTGCCACAGCAGGACGGCGAGCAGACCCACCCCGCCGACCACTCGTGCCCAGGCCCAGAACATCGACGCCGGCCCTCCCCTTGAAGATCGTTCATTTGTTCTAGTCCACGTACCCAGGGTCTGAACGGTTCATCCACCCGCGAGGAGGTCGGTGTGTTCGACCAGGACGGTGAGCCGGCCGGCCGCCGCGTCGGCCAGCCGACGCCGGGCGTACTCCTCGGTCGGGCCGGCCAGGTCGGGACGTTGCGCGCGGGCCGCGCCCAGCCAACCCCGGAACCACTCGGCGGCCAGGTCGGCCTGCTCCGGGCCGAGGCGCCACGGGCTGGGCCGTTCCCGCACGTCCACGCCGCGTCGGGCGAACGCGGCGGCGGTGGCGGCGACGGCGTCCGGGCCGAGCAGTCGTCGGCCGTCGACGGTACGCCGTTGGTGGTCGTTGAACGCGGCCTCGACCGCCGCGTCCAGCGGATCGGCCGGGGTGAGTCGAACCCGCCCGGTCACCGAGACGGCGAACAGGGTGGGTCGGCCGACACAGGCGGCCACCACGCGTTCGATCTCCTCGGCGGTCAGCATGTCCAGCAGCGCGGACGCGGTGACCAGGGAACCGTCGGCCAGATCGGCGGCGCCGAGCCGGGTGAGGTCGCCGCACCGGGTGCGTACGGTGACCGGCGCGCCGTCGGCGGCGACCACCCCGGTCATGCCCTCGGCGGCGCGGGCCAGCAGGTCGGCGTCGCGGTCGTGCAGCACCCAGTGCTGCGGGCCGGGCAGCCGGGTGGCCAGCCAGCGACTCATCGAACCGGTGCCGCTGCCCAGGTCGTGGATGACCGTCGGCGGGGCACCTGTCAGTCGGGGGCGAACGACGTCCAGCAGGTCCTCGGCCCGCGCCGCCGCGTCGGCCGGCTCCCGCAGGCGCAACCAGTCGGCGAACGTCAGGGTCTCCTCGACGGTCATCCCGCCACCTCCTCCAGCACGGCGGCCAGCGACGCGGTCGTCACCGTCCAGTCGGTCAGGGTGTGCCGCCGGCCGAGAGCCGCCAACCGCAGCCGGGCCCGCAGCATGTCGTCGCCCAACCACCAGCTCAGCGCGCCGGCCAGGGCGGCCGGATCGTCAGGTGGCACCAACAGCCCCGGCACGTCACCGTCGGCGGTCCGGCCGAGCGCCTCGGGCAGGCCACCCACCCGGGTGGTCAGCACCGGCAGGCCCCGGGCCAGCGCCTCGGTGACGACCATGCCGTACGTCTCGCCCCGGGAGGGCAGCACCAGCAGGTCGGCGGCGGCGTACGCGGCGTCGAGCGCGGCGCCGGTCAGCGGCCCGGCGAACCGCACCCGGTCGGCGAGGCCCGCGCCGACGAGCCGGTCACGCAGCCGGCGCACCAGCTCGGGTTCCCGGGTCAGCGTGCCGGCGCAGACAAGCGTCCAGGTCGACTCGGCCCGCACGGTCAACGCGTCGACGAGCACGTCGTGGCCCTTGTGGTGGGTGACCGCGGCCACGCAGAGCAGCCGGTTTCCGGCGGCCGAGCCGGGGGGCGCCAGCGGAGCGGGCGTCACGCCCGGCGGCGCGACCCGGATCCGGTCGCGGCGCAGCGGGTGGCGCAGCAGCAGGCGGCCGCGGGTCCACTCGCTGGTGGTGACGACGGCCCGCGCGGCGGCCAGCGCCCGGCCCTCCGCCTCGTCGTCGAACGGCATGTGCACGAGGACGACCAGGCGCAACCGGTCGGCGTGCGGGGCGAGCAGGTCCGGCACGGTCGAGGCGATCAAACCGTCGAGCAGCACCACGGCGTCGTCCGGGGCGGCGGTGAGCACCGCGGCCAGTGCCGCCCGGTCGGCCGGCCCGGGGCTCGGCCAGGCCCCGGGCACCGCGTGCTCGTGCACCGCCCAGCCTCGGTCGGTGAGCCCCGCGCAGACGCGCCTGTCGTAGGTGTTGCCGCCACTGGGCGCGGCCGGGTCGTCGATGTCGCCGGGCAGGACGACGTGCACCGTACGGCCGGTGCTACCCGAGCCGGTGGCGGGCGCCGTCCGGCCCGCGTCGGTCACAGTGACCGCTCGTAGCTGGCCCAGGCGACGTGCGACTCGTGCAGGGTGACGGTGATGCCCGCCAGTTCGCGTGCGCCGGCGCCCAGTTGGCCGGCGTGCACCCGCTCGGCCAGCCGATCCGCGACCGTCCGGGCCAGCACCTCGGTGGTGGTGTTCACCCCCGCGAAGGCCGGCTCGTCGTCGAGGTTGCGGTAGGTCAACTCGCCGAGTACGGCCCGCAGCTGCTCGGTGGCCAGGCCGATGTCGACCACGATGCCGTCGGCGTCCAGGTCGGCACGGCGGAACGTCGCGTCCACCACGAACGTCGCCCCGTGCAGGCGTTGGGCGGGACCGAACACCTCGCCCTGGAAACTGTGGGCGATCATCATGTGATCCCGAACGGTCACGCTGAACACGGTCACTCCCCGTCGTCGTAGGTGATGAGGTGGCAGAGCGCGGGCAGGTCGCCCGCGCTCAGTCTGGCGAGCACGTCGGGCAACTCCGCGAACCGGGACGCGCCGGTAATCAGCGCGTCGAAGGCCGGATCGTCGAGCAGGTCCAGGGCGAGCGCCAGCCGGTCGGCGTAACTGCGCCGTCCCCGCCGGGCGGGAGCGACCATGCCGACCTGACTGCTGCGTACGGTGAGCCGACCGGAGTGGAACGACCCGCCCAGCGACACCTGCACCGGGCGGTCGCCGTACCAGCTCAGCTCGATGACAGTGCCCTCCGGCGCGAGCAGGTCCAGGGCCTGTTGCAGGCCGGCGCCGGTGGCGCTGGCGTGCACGACCAGGTCCCGGTCGCCGCTCGCGTCGGCCGGTTGGGCGAACTCGACGCCGAGCGCGCCGGCCACCCCGGCCCGGCGGGCATCGGTGTCGACGAGTTCGACCTGCACACCGGGAAACCGGGCGAGCAGGGCGGCGACGCAGCAGCCCACCATGCCCGCGCCGATCACGGTAACCCGGTCGCCGACCAGGGGCGCGGCGTCCCACAGCGCGTTTATCGCGGTCTCCACCGTGCCGGCGAGCACCGCGCGGGCGGGTGGCACCCCGTCCGGTACGGGCACCACCGCGGTGGCCGGCACGACGTACGCGCTCTGGTGCGGGTGCAGGCAGAACACCGTGCGGCCGAGCAGTTCCGGCGGGCCGTGTTCGACCTCGCCGACGCTGAGGTAGCCGTACTTCACCGGGCCGGGGAAGTCACCCTCCTGAAAGGGCGCGCGCATCGCGGCGTACTGGTCGGTGGGCACCCGGCCGGCGAAGACAAGCGTCTCGGTGCCCCGGCTGACCCCGGAGTAGCGGGCCCGGACCAGCACCTCGTCGGGGCCCGGCGTCGGTAGCGACACCGGCCGGATCTCCGCCGTGCCGGGCTCGCGCACCCAGCAGGCGTACGCCTCGCGGATCACCGTCGCGCACCTCACCTCTTGCTCCCGGCCGAACAGCGCGGCCGTCCCCGGTCGGGGTCGTCGATCATAAACACGGAGCTACCGCGTCCACAGTTCGACGTTCTCCGGGTGATCGGCCGAGGACCCTGCTCGCCGTGCTGGTGACGCGTCACTGGTCTCGCGCCTCGACCGTGCTCGGAAGTCCGATCCCGCCCGGGGTGCCATGGCCTGTCCCGATGCGTCGATCATGGATCAAGGACCGTTGGCTTTAGGGCATTCGCCGCCCTATGGTGGGGGCATGCCGTGGGTGACCTTCCACTCGCCAGCCGTCACTGACCTGACGGCTGGCGGTGCTGCCCGCGTCATGACGGCTCCGCGCGGCAAGGCGTGCATGCGGGTGCCGGTTGTCGGCGCCCTGTACATCGTGCCCACGCGCGGGATGTCGAGCCCGGCGCGCACCGGCCGAGGCCCTCCCGCGGAATCGTTGCATCCCAGAACGACCGCAGGGCGAAGCTACTCAGGCTTCGGCCCTTTTTCTTTTTCTCGTTCTTTCTGAAGGGCAGACCATGAGCATCGATCAACGCGCTGTCGAGCACGGTTGGCTGGCTGATCTACGAGCGTCCCTGGCGGACGAGTTCGCGACGCAGACGGCTCGGCTACGGGAGCTGACCGAACTCAACGCGGACACCGGCGACCCGGGCGAGGCCCACAACCAGGCCGCTCTGCTGGTGGCCACCCGCCGCCACCTCGAGCAGATCACCGGCGCGCTGGGCCGGATCGCGGATGGTACCTACGGCGCCTGCGAGAGGTGCCGCAAGAGCATCCCGGCCGAGCGCCTCGAAGTCCTCCCGCATGTCCGCTTCTGCGTGCCGTGCCAGGAGAAGCACAAGGGGTGACACCTGGACTGGTGCGAACGCGCGCGGGCCGGACCGGAGGGGATCCGATCCGGCCCGTGCGGCCTGGTCTCGGCTGCGGCCAGCCGACCCGCTAAACGGACAAAAGCCCATCAAATGCTCTTTTGCCCCTATACGCTCCCCTAGCACATTCGAACCAACGGGGGCGTGATGAGGATTTCGTGGTGGGGTAAGCGCAGGTCTCAGGCGGCGGCCATGGTCGCCGTGGCGGGCGTGCTCGCGGTCAACGGTCTGCTGGCCCCGGCACCGGCCGAACCCCCGCCGAACCAGCGACTGGTCGCGGCCGAGGCCATCGGGCCGGTCAACCCGGTCGCCGAGGCGCTGAGCTTCGGGGTGATGACCGAGGGCGACGCCGGAGTGTTCAGCGACGAGAACGAGGGCACCCTCGCCGTCGGCGGCGACCTCACCTTCGGCAACTACCAGCTGGCCGGCGCGACCGCCGGCTCGTTCGTCGTACCCGGTGACGCCAACCCGACCGCTCTTGTCGTGGGTGGACGGGTGAACTTCGCCGGCAGCGTCGGCGGCAGCCGCCTTCAGGTGCTCAACAGCGGATACGCCAAGGTCGGCGACCTGACCGGCACGTTCGTCCGCGACACCGACAACAACGGCGCCCAGGTCAACACCCGGATCCTGCCGTCGGACAACTACGACGCCGCGCCGCGGGTCGAGTTGGTCACCCGGCAGCCGGTCGCCAGTGTCGGGCCCGCCGCACCGATCAACTTCGTCGGCGCCTTCGCGAGCTTCCGCGACACCACCGCCGGGCTGGCCACCTGCGACAACACGGTGGTGCTGCGGACACCGAACGGTGACGTGCTGCCCCGGCCGATCCCGGCGGGCAGCAACGCCGTGGTCACCCTGACCCCCGGCGTGACGAACGTGCTCAACCTCGGCGCGAGCGACCTGAACAACATCCAGACGCTTACCTTCGCCAGCCAGCCCACCGCCGACACCCCGCTGCTGGTCAACGTGGACACCAGCGGCGTCGGCAACGACTTCGCCTGGACCGCACCGAACTTCGCCGGCATCGGCGGCCCGCAGGCGCGCTACATCCTGTTCAACTTCCCGACCGCCACCGCGCTCACCCTCACCCCGGGTGCGGCCACGGTCGAGGGCACCATCTACGCCCCCAATGCCAGCCTCACCGACCTCTCGGCCAGCAACACCGAGGGCAGCGTCATCACCCGTACGCTGGACCACCGCGGCGGCGAGATCCACTACTTCCCGTTCAGCACCACGCTCTCCTGCGCGGGCGGCACCCCGGCGGGCATCGAGCTGATCAAGTCGTCGACCACCACGGTAATCACCACCGTCGGTCAGCAGGTCCCGTACTCGTTCCACGTGGTCAACACCGGTGGCGTCCCGCTCACCACCATCTCGGTCACCGACACGCAGACCCCGCCGTCGTCGAACGGCAACCTGGGGCCGATCACCTGCGCCGCCACCACCCTGGCCCCCGGCGTGCGGACCGCGTGCACGGCCACCTACACCGTCACCCAGGCCGACCTGGACAACGGTGGTGTCACAAACACGGCCACCGCCCAGGGCACCCCGCCCAGTGGTCCCCCGGTGGTCTCCGAACCGGAGACCCTGACCATCCCGGCGCCCGCGCCCGCCGCCGTCTCCATCGCCGTGGTGAAGTCGTCCACCACCACGTCGATCACCACGGTCGGGCAGCAGGTGCCCTACCGGTACCTGGTCCTCAACACCGGCGGCGTGACCCTGACCAACATCGCCATCACCGACGTGCAGGCGCCGCCGTCGTCGAACGCCAACCTCGGCCCGATCACCTGCCCGCTCACCACGCTGACGCCCGGCCAGACCACCACCTGCACCGCGACCTACACCGTCACCCAGGCCGACCTCGACAACAACGGGGTCACCGACACCGCCACCGCCCGGGGTACGCCGCCCAGTGGCCCGACAGCCACCTCACCACCCTCGACACTCACCATTCCCGAGGCGGGGCTGACCCCGTCGATCACGGTGACGAAGACCTCCACCACCGCGTCGATCACCACCGTCGGACAGCAGGTGCCGTACTCGTTCCACGTGGTCAACACCGGCGGACTCACGTTGACAAACATCAACGTCACAGACGTGCAGGCGCCGCCGTCGTCGAACGCGAACCTCGGGCCGATCACCTGCCCCGTCACCACCCTCGCCCCCGGGGCGCGGACCGGGTGCACGGCCACCTACACCGTCACCCAGGCCGACCTCGACAACGACCGGGTCACCAACACCGCCGTCGCCCACGGCACCCCGCCCGGTGGAGGCACGCCGGTGGACTCGCCGCCCTCGACGCTGACCCTGCCGGAGACCGGCCTGGTCGCCTCGATCGCGGTGCTGAAGACGTCCACCACCACCACGATCACCACCATCGGGCAGCAGGTGCCGTACTCGTTCCACGTGGTCAACACCGGCGGGCTCACCCTGACCAACGTCGGCGTCACCGACGTGCAGACCCCGCCGTCGTCGAACGCCAACCTCGGCCCGATCACCTGCGCCGCCACCACCCTCGCCCCCGGAGCGCGGACCGCGTGCACCGCCACGTACCTGGTCACCCAGGCCGACCTCGACAACGGCTCGGTACGCGACACCGCCACCGCGCACGGCACCCCGCCCAGCGGCCCACCCGTGCAGTCGCCGCCGTCGACGCTGATCATTCCGACCGGTGAGGTGGCCCCGGCCATCGCGCTCGTGAAGTTCTCCACCACCGCGGCGATCAGCTCGGTGGGTCAGCAGGTGCTCTACCAGTTCCTCGTGGCGAACAGCGGCGGCCTGACCCTGAACAACGTCAACGTCACAGACGTGCAGGATCCCCCGTCGTCGAACGCGAACCTCGGGCCGATCACCTGCCCGCAGACCACACTCGGCCCCGGCCAGACCACGACGTGCACCGCCACCTACACCGTCACCCAGGCCGACCTCGACCACGACGAGGTGACCGACATCGCCACCGCGCACGGCACCCCGACCGGCACCGAGGAGCCGGTCGACTCGGACCAGTCGGTGCTGACCATTCCGGCGGCCGACGTCACCCCGTCCATCGCGGTGGTCAAGTCGTCCACCACCACGTCGATCACGACGGTCGGGCAGCAGGTGCCCTACCAGTTCCTCGTGATCAACAACGGGGGCGTCACGCTGACCTCCGTCACCGTCACCGACGCGCAGACCCCACCCTCGTCGAACGCGAACCTCGGGCCGATCACCTGCCCGCAGACCACGCTCGCACCCGGTGCGGTGACCGCCTGCACCGCCACCTACACCGTCACCCAGGCCGACCTGGACAACAACGCCGTCGTCGACGTCGCCACCGCGCACGGCAACCCGCCGGGCAGTGACACTCCCACCGACTCGCCGCCGTCCACGCTGACCATCCCGGAGACCGGACTGACCGCGGCGATCTCGGTGGTCAAGGTCTCCGAGACCGTCACGATCGGCGCGGTCGGGCAGCAGGTGCCCTACCGGTTCCACGTGGTCAACACCGGCGGGCTCACCCTGACCACCGTCAACGTCACCGACGTCCAGGCACCGCCGTCGTCGAACGCCAACCTCGGGCCGATCACCTGCGCGACAACCACGCTCGCGCCGGGCGAGGCAACCGGCTGCGCCGCCACGTACACCGTCACGCAGGCCGACCTCGACAACGGCGGCGTCACCGACACCGCCACCGCACATGGGACGCCACCCGGGGCGACACCGGTGAACTCGCCGCCCTCGACGCTGACCATCCCGGAGGCGGGGCTCGTCGCCGACATCGAGGTGATCAAGTCCTCGACGACGGTGGCGATCACCGCGCCGGGGCAGGAGGTGCCGTTCACCTTCCTGGTGGTCAACACCGGTGGCCTCACGCTCACCGACGTGACCGTCAATGACACCGTGCTGCCGCCGTCCGGGCGCGCTGCGCTCGGGCCGATCACCTGCGGTCCGCAGAACATCCCGAACGGCGAGGTGACCCTGGCGCCGGGCGCTGACATCCAGTGTCGGGCGACCTACACGGTGACCGCGCAGGACTTCGCCGGCACGGCGCTGATCAACGTCGCCACCGCCACCGGCACACCACCGGTCGGGCCGCCGCCGGTCTCCCCGCCGTCGTCGCTGGACATTCCGATCCCGCACCCGGAAATCGCCATCACCAAGGCGGTCACGCCCAGCGTGGTGTCCGCGGCCGGTGACACGGTCACGTACCAGTTCGTGGTGACCAACACCGGCAACACCTCGCTCAGCGCGGTGACGGTCGACGAGACCGAGTTCTCCGGCACCGGCACACCCGGGACGATCACCTGCGGCACGCCGCCGGTGGCCAACGGCGACGTCACCCTGCCGGCCGGAGGCAGCACCACCTGCACGTCGACCTACACCGTGACCGCGGCCGACATCGAGGCCGGCAGGATCACCAACACCGCCGTCGCCGCCGGCACGCCGCCGACCATCCCCGGGCAACAACCGCCGACCCCGGTACGCTCCGGGCCGGCCACCGCCGAGGTGACGGCCACTCGGGGTGCGGCGATCACGGTGGTGAAGTCGAGCAGCACCGACAAGATCAGCCGGCCGGGCCAGCACGTGCCGTTCCGGTTCGTGGTGACAAACACCGGCCAGGTGGCGCTGACCGGTGTGACGATCAGCGACACGCTGACCGCCCCGGCCTCGGCGGCCAACCTCGGGCCGATCACCTGCGGTCCGGAACGGACCCCGAACGGTTCCGTCACGCTGGCCGCCGGAGCTGCCGTGACCTGCGCGGCGACGTACACGGTCAGCAAGGCCGACTACCACCACGGCTCGCTGCGCAACACCGCGACGGCCACCGGCACCCCGCCGGACGGTCCGGCGCCGGTCTCCCCCGAGTCCACCATCACCATCCCGGTGAAGGGCAAGCTCCCGGTGACCGGCGCGTCGTTCCCGATCGGGGGCTGGATGACCGCCGGCGTGCTGGCGGTGCTCCTCGGCGCCACGTTGCTGCTGATCGTCCGGCAGCGTAGGACCCGCGCCTAGCGCGGAACGATCGCGAGGGTCGGACCGGAGGGGAACCGGTCCGGCCCTCGCGCCGCGTCACCACCACCATCGCCCGCCGCGGTATGGCCCGGCGGACACGAACGTCAGACGGTGCTGTCGTCCCGCAACCAGTCGACGAAGGCGCCCATTCGCTCGGCGCTCCAGCGTCTCCGGGCCGAGTACCCGTACCAACGACCTTCGGCCAGCTCGAAGCGCAACCGTGTGATGAGCCCGGGTCGATAGGCGGGGAGGCTGATGCCCAACTGCCTCACGAAACCCTCCGCGCCGCTGATCAGACGATCGAGATGGCCGGGCTTTAGCTCGAGATCGCGCACGGCGGTCATGACCACCGCCAACTCCGCGATGCCCGGATGCGCGGGTGGGACGTCGTCATCCGGCGCCTCTCCCATCTCCCGGAGGATGAGTTGCGACACCTCATCCGCGGGCACGCCGTACGTCGCGTAGGTGTACCTGGTCACCCGCTCGGCGAACTCGCGAATCTCGGCAGGGTTGCGCGGGTCGGGGTCGAGCCATTCGAGCCCGACCCGGAACATCCCCCATAACACACCCCCCAAGGCTTTTCGGTCCGGAAACGCCCCCGGTTGCAGGCGACGCGCCAGCGAGCGATTTCCGAGCAGGACCGCGTGCCAGTAGTAGCCCTGCACCGAACTCAGCCCGCTCGCCCGCCCCGTGGTCATGCCCGGAGGGTACGAACGATGTGCCAGCGGCCAGGGCCGTGAGTGATCAACACGAGGTCGCTGAGGTCGGGGTGTCCAGGGGGCCTGGATGCCCCGATGTCACTGATCCGGTGTTGATCCGGCCGGTCGGGCCCGGACGTGCAGCCGCTCGCCCTGGGGGCCGAAGAGGCTGAGGGCCTCGGCGACACCGGGCCCGGGGTTGAGCACGAGGTGCGGGATGCGCGTGTCGAACTCCGCCACCTCGCCCGGGGCCAGGGTCAGATCGCGGTCGCCGAGCAGCAGGCGCAGCCGGCCGGAGAGCACGTAGAGCCACTCGTACCCCTCGTGGGTCTGCGGGGTCCGCTCCCCGGCCGTCGGATCCGGCGGGAAGATCTGTTTGAACGCCCGCAGGCCACCCGGTCGGCGGGTCAGTGGCAGGAACGTGATGCCGTGGATGACGATCGGCTTGGGGCGGACCCGGGGGTCGCCGGTGGCGGGCGCGTCCACCAGCTCGTCCAACGCCACCTGGTAGGCACGGGCCAGCGGGAGCAGCAGCTCCAGGGTGGGCCGGCGACTGCCGGATTCCAGCCGGGACAGGGTGCTCACGGAGATGCCGGTCAGGTCGGCGAGCTGGGTCAGCGTGGTCCCGCGCTGGTGGCGCAGGGCGCGCAGCCGTGGGCCGACGGCCGCCAGCGCGGCAGTGTCCTCGTTTGCCATAACGGCAAGAATAGTTGCCGGCTTTCCGGTGACGACGGATGGTGGGCTCAGCCGACAAGGTAAGAGGGGGAACCGGTGGACGAGACATACGACGTGGTGGTGGTGGGCGGCGGCGCCGCGGGGCTCAGCGGAGCCCTGGCGCTGAGCCGGGCGCGACGGTCGGTGCTGGTGGTCGACGCCGGCGAGCCGCGCAACGCGCCGGCCGGCCATGTGCACAACTACCTGGGACGGGAGGGGACGCCGCCGGGCGAGCTGCTCGCGGTCGGGCGGGCCGAGGTCGCCGGGTACGGCGGGCAGTTCCGCGCCGGACGGGTGGAGGCCGCGATCCGCGAGGACGACGGGTTCCGGCTCGACCTCGACGACGGGAGTGCGGTGCGGGCCCGTCGGCTGCTGGTGACCACCGGGCTGACCGACGAGCTGCCCGACGTGCCCGGCCTGGCCCAGCGGTGGGGGCGCGACGTGCTGCACTGCCCGTACTGCCATGGCTGGGAGGTCCGGGACCGGCGCATCGGCGTGCTGGCGACCGGGCCGCTGGCCGTGCACCAGGCCGAGATGTGGCGACAGTGGAGCCCCAGCGTCCTGCTCCTGCTGCACGACGCCCCGGCGCCGGATGCGGAGGCAGCCGAGCGGCTCGCCGCCCGGAGCATCGCTGTGGTGCCGGGTCCGGTCGCCGCGCTGGAGGTGACCGACGACGCGCTGACCGGCGTACGGCTGGCCGACGGCCGGGTGGTGGCACTGGACGCGGTGGTGGTCGCGACGCGGCTGACTCCCCGCGCCGGCCTGCTGGTGGGGCTGGGCCTCGCCCCGGAAGAGGTGACGATGGGTGAGCACGTGATCGGCGCCCAGGTCCCGGCCGATCCCACCGGCGCGACGAGCGTCCCGGGCGTTTGGGTGGCCGGCAACGTGGCCGACATCCGTGGTCAGGTGATCACGTCCGCCGCGGCCGGCCTCACCGCCGCGGCGGCGATCAACGCCGACCTCATCGGCGAGGACACCCGCGTGGCGGTGGCGGAGTACCGGCAGGTGGTGGCCACGGCGTTCGAGGAGCCGGCGTGGGAGGAGCGCTACCGGTCCCGGCCCTCGGTGTGGAGCGGCCGACCGAACCCGCAACTGGTCGCCGAGGCCGCGGACCTGGCCCCGGGGCACGCGCTGGACGTGGGCAGCGGCGAAGGCGCCGACGCGGTGTGGCTGGCCGAACGGGGCTGGCGAGTGACGGCTGTGGACATCTCCACCACCGCGCTGAGTCGGGCCGCCGCGCACGCCGACACCGTCGGCGTCGGCGACCGGATCGAGTTCACCCACGCCGACCTGCGCGACAAGCCGCCCGCCGAGCAGGCGTACGACCTGGTGTCCGCGCAGTTCATGCACCTGCCTCCGGTGCAGCGGCGGGAGTTGTTCGCCCGGCTGGCCGAGGCGGTGGCGCCCGGCGGCGTCCTGCTGATCGTCGGGCACCACCCGTCGGATCTCTGGACGTCGGCGCGCCGCATGCACATGCCGGACATGATGTTCACCGCGGAGGACGTGGCCACCACCCTGGACAAGTCCCAGTGGGAGGTGCTGACCGCCGAGGCCCGCCCCCGCCCGGCCACCGATCCCGACGGCCAGCCCCTGACCCTGCACGACGCAGTCCTCCTGGCCCGCCGCCGCTAGGCCAACCCAACCCCCGTCGATCATGCAGTTGTGGTGCCGGAATGATGGTGGTCCACGACCTATGTCAGCCGCCACAACTCCATGGTCGACGCGGAAGGAGGGCGGGAGGGGCGCGGGAGTGGGGCGAGGGCGGGGCGGCGGGGTGGGACGTGGTGGGGCGGGACTTCGCATGCGGTCGGCTCGGCGGTAGCGTTGCGCCACACTGACGGCCCGCGGGGCAGGCGACCGCCGACCCTCACGCCCCCGATCGTACGGAGGATGGCGCATGTCCATCGGCGCTGAGCCGCACGCAACACGCGACGATGCGGCCTCACGGCCGAGCTTCGAGCTCGCCCTGCGCGGCTATGACAAACGCCAGGTGGACCGGCACCTGGAGCAGCTCGACGGTCAGATCACGATGCTCAGCGGCGAGCACGGCCGCTCCGCGGTCCGGGTCCGGGAGCTGACCGCCGAGGTGCAGCGGTTGCGCACCGAGCTGGCCGAGATGCGGGAGCAACCGGTGCAGGTGGACCGCGCCTCGATCCACGATCTGGGCCCGATGGTCGCCGAGATCATGACCCTCGCCGACAAGCAGGCCGCGATGATCATCGAGTCGGCCACCGACCGGGCCAACGAGCTGCGCAGCGAGTCGGAGCGGATCCTCACCGACACCCGGGAGCGGGCCGCGCAGGCACGGCAGGACCTGTCCGAGGAGTTGGCGACCCGGCGTTCCGAACAGGAGCAGGCGCACGAGGAGCGGCGCACCCTGGCCGAGGCCGAGTTGACCGCGATCCGCGAGCACGCCGAGCAGTTGCGCGCCGACGGGGAGGCCGCCCACGAGCGCGCCCAGCACGAGGCGAAGCGAATCACCGAGCAGAGCGCCCAGCAGCTCAACCAGACCCGGGTCGCCGCCGACGCGCTGATGAAGTCGGCCCGCACCCAGATCCAGCAGGAACTCCAGTCGGCCCGCGCCAAGAACCAGCAGGAGATGGCCCAGTGGCAGGCCAACGTGGAGCGAGAGGTCAACGAGCGGCGTACCGCCGCCGAGCAGGACATCGCCGAGCAGCAGGCCACCGCCGAGCAGGAGCTCGCCGAGCAGCGCGACGCGACCGAGCAGCAGATCGCCGCCCTGCTGGCCGAGGCCCAGCAGCACGTGACCGAGCTGCGTAACCGGGCCGACGAGCAGGCGGCCAGTCACCAGGAGCAACTCACCGCCCTCCAGCAGGAGATCGCGGAGCGCCGGCAGGAGGCCGAGGAGCTGCACACCGAGCTGGACACCGCCCGCCAGCAGCTCGCCGAGATCCAGCAGGAGGGCGAGACGCTGGAGAACGAGCTGTCGCGCATGCAGCAGCGGCTCGGCGAGGTTCGCCGGGACCTCACCGCCGAGAACGCCCGGCTGGAGGAGGCCCGTCGGGCCGGAGACTCCGCCGAGCGGCACGCCAAGGAGGTACGCGCCCGGGTGCAGCGTGAGGCGAAGCGGGTCGCCGACCTCGCCGCCGCCGCGGTCATGGCGGCGGCAGCCGGTGGTCCGGAGACCGCCGAGTACCCGATGGTGGGCAATCGGTCCCACCTCGACCGGCCGAGCGTCGACCGGCCCTACGTCGAGCGGGCCGGCGCCGGGCGGGCCGAGGGCGAGCAACCCGGCGACGACCAGTCCGTTACTGATCAGTCAAGGGCCGACCAATCCGGCGCCGACCCGACCGACGGCGAGCGCTCCGACGGGCCGACCACAGTGGATGAGCCGGTAACCGCGTCCGCCGAACGGACGGCCGGCCCCGGCGCGCACATCCAGGAGCCCGAGCGCATCTTCACCCGACCGGACGCCCCGACGCCCGTGCCGTTCCTCGCCTTCGGGCAGCCGATCAGCGAGAACGGCGCCGCCCGGCATTGACCCCGACCACTGTCGTCCCGGGCCCGGGGCGCACTCGCACGGGCCCGGACGGTCCGGTCGTCGTGGTCGGCGTCGTGGCTACTGCCGCTCCCACTGCTCCTTGGTGATCTCGTACCGTACGCCTCCATGCTCGGAGCCCTCGATCATCTCCATGTCGGAGGGAGTAGGGATGGCGTCCACGAGCGTCATTTCGAGCTTCTTCATGATGTTGCGCGATCCGTGGTTCACGGACATCGTCTCAGCCCAGACCATGCGCACACCGAGCTCCGTGAACGCCTTGCCCAGCAAGGCACGCGAGCCCTCGGTGGCATAACCGTTGCCCCAAGCCGCCTGCCGCAGACGGTAGCCGAGTTCGACTTCGTCCAGCGGGCCCTCCGGCTCGGGACGCAGGATGAACCAGCCGATGAACGCGCCGCCGTCCTTCTCGTGCGCGGCGAATAGTCCGAGGTCGCCGTCCCACTTCTCGTACCCGGCGAGGATGTTCGGGAGGTAGCGCTCACGGACGAGTTCCGGCGCGGTCGGGTTGCCGCCGGTCAGGTAGCGCATCACCGCCGGGTCGCTGTCGAGCTCGATCAGCAGGTCCGCGTCATCGGCTGTGAAACGGCGCAGGGCCAGGCGCTCGGTCTCCAGGTAGGTGTCCACGGGTCGATCATGTCTGAAGCAAGTCGGGGTAGCCCAACGGTTTTGCTCGGCAACTCGGGGGCGTTGCCATGACGTCCGCCGTCCCCGTCGTGCTGACTGCCTCCGAGCGCTACCGGCTGAAGAAGATGGCCTACGGCCACAAGACCCCGCATCAGGCCCGGCAGCAGGCAACTCTCGTGCTGCAGACAGCTCAGGAAGAAGGTCGGGGCGACCGGGCGAGATAGCTCTCCAACTCGGCTACCTCAACGTCACTGAGGACCGGAGTGAAGTCGAGACACTCACCCGGATAGATGGCGGTGCCGAAGCCGGCCACGGTGACGAACCAGGCGCCCTCGTGGCTGTACCAGTGCGCCTGCCCCGCCACCCCGTGGTTCGGGTCCTTCGACAAGCACCGCGTAGGAGCGGTCCGGCTCGTGGCGGACCCGTGCCCGGAACCGAAGCGGGACATCAGCCATCCAACGATGATCCCTCACCCACCACCGTCCCTCGGCACCGGTCGTCCTGGGGCGATTCTGCGCGGAACGGGGCCGCCGACCTCCTCGGAACTGGCAGGCTGGGCTGGCCGCCGCGCACCAGCGGTGGCCGCCGGCCCGCCCGGCGACCGAGAGGAGCGCCCGGTGACCGACCAACCGGAGGAGTTCGACCTGCTCGTCGTGGGCGGTGGCAAGGCCGGGAAGACGTTGAGCATGGACGTCGCCCGCTCCGGGCAACGGGTCGCCATGGTCGAACGCGGCATGATCGGCGGCAGTTGCATAAACGTCGCGTGCATCCCGACGAAGGCCCTGGTGACCAGCGCGCGGGCGGCACGTCACCTGCGGGACGCGTCCGCGCTCGGCCTGGCGGTCGAGGGCGGCCGGGTCGACGTGGACCTGTTGCGGGCGCACAAGCAGGACGTCGTCGAGGGGATGGTGGCGGCCAACCGGCAGCAGTTCCTCGACTCTGGTCTGCACCTGGTGATCGGCGAGGCCCGTTTCGTCGGCCCCCGGACCGTACGGGTGTCCCTCGCCGACGGCGGTGAGCGGCTGCTGCGCGGCGACGACATGGTGATCAACACGGGTACGCGTCCGCATCTGCCCTCGGTACCCGGGATGGCCGAGGCCGGGGTGCTGACGAGCGACGAGCTGCTGCGCCTGGATCGGCTGCCGGCCCGGCTGGTGGTGCTCGGCGGCGGCACCGTCGGGGTGGAGTTCGCGCAGATGTTCGCGTCGTTCGGCAGCGCGGTGACGCTCGTCGAGGGCGGCCCGCGGCTGCTCCCCCGGGAGGATCCCGACATGAGTGACGCGGTGCTGCGCGTCTTCCTCGACGACGGCATCGACGTGCGCGTCGGTGTCGCGGTCGCCCGCGTCGACCGGGACGTCAGCGGCACGCTCCGGGTGACGCTCGACGACGGCAGCCTGGTGACCGGGGATGACGTGCTGGTGGCGGCCGGCCGAGAACCCGTCACCGACGGGCTCGGCCTGGACGCGGCCGGCGTACGCCTCAACGAGCGGGGCTTCGTGCGTGTCGACGAGTACCTGCGCACCAGCGCCGAGCGGACCTGGGCGGCCGGCGACGTCGCCGGCAGCCCGCAGTTCACCCACGTCTCGCTGGACGACTACCGGATCATCCGCGCCAACCTCGCGGGCGGGGAACGCAGCACCGCCGACCGGTTGATCCCGTACACCGTCTTCACCACCCCGGAGCTGGCCCGGGTCGGGCTCACCGAGACCGAGGCGCGCCGCGCCGGGTACGACATCCAGGTCGCCCACCTGCCGGTCGCCGCGATCCCCCGGGCACGCACCCTGCGCCAGACCGAGGGCATGTGGAAGGCGGTCATCGACACCAGCACCGACCGGATCCTCGGCGCTGCGCTGCTCGGGGCCGAGTCCGGTGAGGTGATCACCTCGGTGCAGTTGGCCATGCTCGCCGGAATGCCGTGGACCGCCCTGCGCGACGCGATCATCACCCACCCGACCATGACCGAGGGCCTCAACCTGCTCTTCGCCTCGCTCAAGTCCCGCCCGGTCCGCTGAGGGCCGCGCCTGTCGTCGAGGCTCACACAGCTTGCCTATCCGGTGGCTTGCCCTTTCGAACCCAGCCCACGAAACGGTCGAACAACTCGCGCGGGCTGGGTCCGTTCGACGGGTCCAGATGGTGGATGTCCTGGGCGGCCTCGCAGAACATGCTGGCCAGATAGATGGTCAACCCCGACGGGTTGCCGTCGAACTCGGCCGTGAGCCGCAGCCGTGCCTCGCGGCAGGGCCAGTGTTGTCCGTCTGCCCGGCAAGACCACAGAGGGCGCAGCGGAGTGTGCGGTGTTTCGTCGTCCGCCGCCGGACCATCGGGCTGCCGACCGGACGGGGGTACGAGTCGAGCGCTCAACACCCTCAGGCAGCACCGCAAGGCTGCCGGTTGGTCGCTACGGAAGTTCGCCGAGCTGACGGCGTACGACTTCGGCTACCTCGGGCAGATCGAACTCGGCGACCGACCCACAAATGCCCTGGTGGTGGCCGCCTACGACCGCGTACGGCGAGCTGATTGAGCGGGTACGCGGCTAGCATCCGGGCATGGCCCTGACCTACACGACAAGCCACGGCCACGACGCGGCACGCTTCTTCGGACCGCTTGTCGACCTGTACGCGAGTGTCTACGCCGAGCCGCCGTACGAGGAGGGCCCCGACCAGGTGTCCCGTTTCCGCGACAGGCTGCCCGGCGAGGCCGTCCGGCCCGGTTTCACCCTCGTCACCGTCGCCGAGGGCTCCTCCCTGGTCGGCGCGACCTACGGATGGACCATGTCGGCCGGGAAGTGGTGGTCGCGAGCCGACGCCGAACCGCCCGCGCGGATCCGGTCGGCGTCGAAGCTGGCGGTCATGGAGTGGATCGTCCACCCACTGCGCCGTGGCGAGGGCATCGGCGCGGAGCTGATGCGGCGGTTGCTCGTCGACCGGCCGGAGCGGTACGCCGCCCTCGCCTCCGACCCCCGCTCCCGGGCACGGGAGATCTACGCGCGCAACGGGTGGCGGCAGGTCGGTACGTCGGTCCTGCCGTGGGGGCCGCCCATGGATCTGCTGGTCCCCGATCTCGGCCCGGAGCCGATCCGCTGACCGCTGCCGGCCCGTGCCTACGTGGCGGCGATCTCGTCGCGTACCCGTTGTTGGAAGGCGCGGGCCTGCGCGCCTGTGGGTGGCGGCCCGCCGTGCCGGGCGGTGATCGCCTGGCGGATCACCTCGGCCGGGTCGTCGGCGTCGATCAGCCGCTGGCCGGCCGCGACCTTGGCCAGCCAGACGCCGTCGCGGTGGCGCACCAGCGACCGGCACGCGCCGAGCACCGCGTCCTCCGTGCCGGGTGCGGGCTTGTCGTCCGGCGGTGTCGGCAGGGCCAGCCACCAGGACAGCGCGTCGACGAGCAGGCGGCGCAGGTCCGCGGGGGCGAGGTCGGCGAAGACCTCCTTCGCCGGCGGGCCGAGCAGCGGCAGTCCGCTCTGGTGCAGGATGCTGCGGTCCAGCCCGTACCAGAAGCGGCCGTCGGCGGCCGGCCGGTCGGCGGGGTCGAGGGTGCACCGGAACGGCATGGCGGGGCCGGAGTTCAGCTCGACCTCGAAGCCCGGCTCGGGGGTTCCGGAGGCGGCCACCGCACGCCGGTAGGCGACCAGTTCCAGCCCGCGCGCCGGGCAGGGCAGTGCCTCGTGCCGCAGCCGGGCCACAAGCGTCCGTTTGGCGGCGTCGGTGAGCGGCCCGGCGCTGACCAGCGCCACGTCCACGTCGCTGCGGCCGGCCTGGTACGCGCCGAGCCCCACCGAGCCGGCCGCGTACGTGCCGACCAGGTCGGCTCCGAGCACGTCGCGGGCGGCGGTGACCAGGTCGTCGAGGTAGTGCCGAAGAGCGGAGTCCACGGGCCATCATGGCGCACGGGGCGGCGCCGGGCCTGGCTACCCCGCGTAGAGCATCAGCAGACCCGCGATGGTGTACGCGACCATCAGCGCCAGCAGCGGGAGTTGCCCGGCCACCGCCCGAGCCCGGGGGAACAGATACAGGGCCCGGTCGTGGGCGAGCAGTGTGCCGACCAGGTGTCCCAGGATGATGACGGTGATCTGGAGGGTGGCCACCCCGGAGGGCGTGACCAGCCCGGTGTGCGGCTCCCAGCCGGCGGTGCCGAGCCAGTTGGCGCCGGTGCCCAGCGGATCGGAGAGCAGCGCGACGGTGCGTTGGCCTTCCAGGATCAGCAGCGAGTAGTAGTGCGCCACCACGTAGCCCACCGCGATCGGCACGATCGAGTGGGCGATCTCGCCGGGCACCGCTCGGGCGTCGGCCGGGTCGGCCCGGCCGATGCGGGCCGCGGCCGCGGTGGCGAGCAGGTACGCCACCGCGACGGCGGCGCTGACCAGGACCAGTCCACCGGTGCCGGTGACCGCCGGGTGCAGGCCGTTCTCCTGGCTGAAGCGCAGCCAGCCCGGCGCGTTGGAGAGGCTGTCGTACATTGTCGAGCCGAGCAGCACGACCACCACGGCGACAAGTCCGGGCCGGGGCCGCAGCCCGGCGATCCCGTCGAGCGGGTTGCGCCAGACCAGCACGCCGTCCGCGGCACGGCCGATCGGGGCGAGCTGACCGACCAGGGCGCCGTACGCCTCGAACGGGTCGGCGCGGTCGAACCAGCCGGCCCCGAACAGCGCCGCCCCGACCAGCATGACCGCCGCGTACGTGGCGAGCCAGGCGGTGATGACCGGCAGGGTGGCCCGGTCGGGTGCGGCGAGCTCCAGCCAGACGAACCCGAACAGCGTGGCGGCGGCCGGCCACAGGCCCACACCCGGCGGCAGCTCACGAACCCCACGCTCCGGGTCGCGGCGCAGCGCCCGCGCGGCGAGGAGGTGCACGGTACGCAGCGGGTTGAGCGCCCGCCAGACCGGGCCGAGCAGCAGTGACAGGGGCGTCAGCCCCACCCAGAGCAGCACGTAGAGCGCGCCGGCCGTCGGGTTGTCCGGGGTGTCCGGCCCGCCCAGCAGACCCAGGCAGAACCAGGCGGCGGCGAGCAGGCCGAGCCCGCGCAGCGTCCACCGGAACGTGGGCGCGTCGATGAGTCGGGCGAGCCAGCGGGGCAGCGGGCGTCCACCTGTCGCGTCCCGGTCGAGTCGGGGTTCGCGCCAGAGCAGGCCCAGCGCGAGGAACGTGACGACGAGGGTCAGAGCGGCGGCGACGACAAGCTGCGGCAGTGTGATCGGCAGGTCCTGGCGGCCACCGACGCCGTGCGCCAGCACCGTTGCGGGGGTTGCCATCTCGCTCAGCGGACGACGAGTTGGAACAGCACCAGCTCGGTCTCGTGCGTCTCCACCTCGAACAGACCGGTCTTGTCGGCCCGGAACTCCACCGAGCCGGGCGTGCCGGCCGGCAGTCGAGCGCCCAGGTCGTAGCCGTGCACGTGCAGCTCGTCCGACACGTCCGAGGTGACCGTGATCCGGACCAGCTGTCCCTTGGCCACGGTGACCCGTCCGGTGGGCGGACTGATCCGCCGCTTCGCGATCGTCACGACGATCTCGCGGTCCGCCGCCGGTGGGCTGGGGGTGGGGCTGGCCGTCGGGCTCGGCGCGGTGGTGGCGGCGCTCGGCGGGGCGGCGGACGTGGCTGGCGCGGAGGGGGTGGTCACGGAGGGGTCGTCGTCGTGCCCACAACCAGCGGCGAGCAGGGCGGTGAGGACGCTTGCGGCGAGGGCGACAGCGGTGCGGGTGGCGGGGGTACGGAGGAACACGGGTGGACTCCGAACGACGCGAGGGGACGGGTGTCGAGGTGATCGTCGGGGAGGAGAACTCTACGTCTTGTTCGGCGGCGGGGAAATGACCATGATGAACGGATGCGATCGAGGTTTGTCACTGCGCGTAACGCCCTGAGCCGTACGACGGCGGCGTTGGCCGCGGTGCTTGCGGTGTCGCTGTTGCTGCCCGCCGCTCCGGCGTCCGCGCACGGGCAGTTGGCGACCTCCACCCCGTTGACCGGCACCGTCGTGCGCGAGCCCCTGACCCGGTTGGCCCTGTACTTCACCGAGAAGCCGGCCGCCAACGCGCACTTCGCCGTCAGCGGGCCGAACGGCTCGCGCGTGGACAACGGCTGGTCCTTCGGTGAGCCCAAGCGACTGGACAAGCCGGTCACCGAATACTTCATGGTCAACGGTGTGTTCGAGCCCCGGCTCTACCACGAGGGTTTCCCGGCCATGGTGACCGTCGCGCACTGGCCGGCGAAGGGCCGCTACACCGCGAGCTACCTGTCCGTCGCCTCGGACGGTGAGGCGGTGCGGGGCACCGTCACCTTCGACTACCAGGGCCCGAGTACGCCGGCGCCGGCCGGTTGGGTGGCGCCCACGGCGGGGCCGGACGCGGCACTGCTCGCCCAGGCCGAGGGCAAGGGGTCGGCGAGCCCCGGGGCGACCGGCGGCCCGACGGATGCCACCCCGGCGAGCGATCCGGCCGGCGCCGCCGACGAGCAACGGGACGGCGGGTTCCCGTCCTGGCTGGTCCCGGCGCTGATCGTCGTCGTGGTCTCCGCGATCGTGCTGGTGGCGGCCCGCCGTCGACCCGCCACACGCGGTGCCACCACGCCGAGACGTCGGCCCGCCGGCACGGGCGGCACCCCGACCCGCAAGCCCGCCACCCCGACCCGCGGGCCCAGCAATCGGTCCGGCGGCCCGGCCCGACGCGGACGGCGGTAGGCCAGCCGGCCAGTGGCGGGTGGTCTGGGGCGCGGGTCAGGCCGGCTGTGGACCGGCGGCGGGGTCGTGTCCGGATTGAGTCTTCTGCCAGTGCTCGGGACGGCCGCCTGCCCCGCCCAGCCACGTCGACAGCGGCCTCTGATCCCGTCCCACGGATCTGCGCATGGCATTGACCAGGGCCAGTTGCGCCTCGGCCGGCGCCACCATCGCCTGCTCGAACTGATCCTGCGACAGGGGCGCGGTCGTCGTGTCCACCCCCGCGGTGACGTCCAGGAGTCGCCGCACCGCCTGGCCGAACGTGTCGATCTCGGCGATGACCGTGCTCGGCGCGACGAGGCTGGCTGACATCAGTGCCGAGCTCCAGGCTCCCCAGTCATAGTCCCAGCCCGTGCGATCCAGGTGGGCGCGCCGCAGGATCATCGAGAACGTGGCGTACTCACGCAGCAGGTCCTGGTAGGCCATGAGCTGCCGGTCCCGTAGCCAGTGTCGGTCCTGCGCACGGCGGGTGAGCACCCCGCCGACGAAGACCCCGACGGTCGCCGAGAGCCCGCCGCCCAGCGTCGTGACAGCGATATCCAGCAACGCCATGAAACCTCCCCGATCACCGCCGGGCACGAGCATCAACGATCGCGAGCCTCGTCGTCAATGCGGCGCGAGCGGCGTTCCCCGACGTTGCGAGAGCGGCGGACCGCCTCGCCGAAGGCCGATGGCCTGCCTTGCCGAAGGCCGGTGGCCCGCCCGCCGACGCCGCCCCTGACGCCCGGCGTATCCGACATTCATCGCGTAACAGCGCGAACTTTCGCACGGACATGAGGAACTTTTGATGTATCGACGCGAAGCCATGGACAGCTCCATCGAAGCGCCTTAATGTCTCGACCCATCAACCCGGTGTTTCCGCAATGTCACTCGTCGGCGTCGAGGACGTTACGGAGCCGGGCCCGACGGCCATCCTCACCGCTGCCTCGCACCGGCCGTCGGACACTCCACTGCCTCCTGGAGGAACGATGGGCCTACGCCCGCAACGCCGACTCCCCCATCCTGTCCTGGGTGCGCTCGCACTCGTCCTCACCACCGGCCTCTGGGCCGCTCCGGCCAGCGCCGCCCCCGCGCAGGAACCGGGTGTCACGCTGCGCGTCTTCGACGTGCAGGTGCCGCTCTCCGAACTCTGCACCCTCAAGCCGGCGCAGACCCCCAACGTGGACAAACTCATGTCCACGATCAACTGGACCTCGGCGTCCGACTTCGGCTTCGAGGACAACTTCGTCTCGCAGGTGCTCGGCAACATCACCACCACCCAGGCCGGCAGCTACACGTTCCGGCTCAGCAGCGACGACGGATCCAAGCTGGCCATCGACAACACCGTCGTGATCAACCATGACGGCCTGCACGGCGCGACCCCGCCGAAGGAGGGCACCGTCAGCCTCACCGCCGGCCTGCACCCGCTGCGCATCGACCACTTCGAGCGTGGGGGCGGGCAGCAGATCACCCTGGAATGGAAGACACCCGGCTCGTCGTCCTTCGTGGTCGTACCCAACTCGGCCCTGAGCACCGACGCCGGCGTGGTCCGGGTGACCGCGCCGGGCCGCAAGGAGTGCGAGGGCATCGCCGACACCCCCGGCGACGGCCTGCCGCTGACCGGTGTGCACCCCGGCTACACGCTCACCAACCTGCGGCCCAGCGGCTTCCAGCCGAAGGTCACCGGGATGGACTGGCTGGCCGACGGCCGGCTGGTCATCTCGACCTGGGGCGGCAGCGACCAGTCCGGCGCCTCCCAGGACGGTGAGGTCTGGATCCTCGGCAACACCGGCGGCGCGACCACTTCGGGCGCTGTGACCACCAAGAGGATCGCCAGCGGACTGAAGGAGCCGCAGGGTCTCAAGGTCGTCGACGGGGTGGTCTACGTCTCGGAGAAGCAGCGGCTGACCCGGCTGGTCAACACCGGCGGCGACGAGGTGGCCGAGCGCCTGGACACCGTCGCCACCTGGCCGTACGGCGGCAACTTCCACGAGTTCGCGTTCGGGCTGCTCTATCAGGACGGGTTCTTCTACCTGAACCTGTCGGTGTCGATCAACTCCGGCGGTGCCACCACGAACCCGCAGCCCGCCGTCAACCGGGGCACCACCCTCAAGGTCAACAAGGACACCGGCGCGGTCAGCTACGTCGCCGGCGGCCTGCGTACGCCGCACGGCATCGGGTGGGGCCCGGAGGGCGGCATCTTCGTCACCGACAACCAGGGCGGCTGGCTGCCCTCGTCGAAGCTGCTGCACGTCAAGCAGGGACGATTCTTCAACCACTACACGAACCCGGCCGGCCCCTTCGACACCGCCCAGGTGACCTCTCCGGTGCTCTGGATGCCGCAGAACGAGATCGCCAACTCGCCCAGCACGCCGTTCTACCTGACCAGCGGCCGCTACGCCGGCCAGTTCGTCATCGGCGACGTGACCTACGGCGGCCTTCAGCGGGCCAATGTGGAGAAGGTCAACGGCGAGTACCAGGGCGCGTTGTTCCGGCTCACCCAGGGCCTGGAGGCGGGCGTCTCGGAGGTCAACGTCGGACCGGACGGCGCGATCTACGTCGGCGGGCTCGGCGCGGGCGGCAACTGGGGTCAGACCGGCAAGCTGTCGTACGGCCTGCAGAAGCTCACCCCGACCAGCACCACCACGTTCGAGATGCTCGCCATGCGGGCCACCACGACCGGTTTCGAGGTGGAGTACACCCAGCCCGTCTCGACGGAGACCGCCGCCGAGCTGGCCGCACGTTACAAGATCAAGCAGTGGCGGTACGTGGCGACGTCGAACTACGGCGGGCCGAAGATCGACGAGGAGACGCTCACCGTCACCTCGGCCACCCTCTCCTCGGAGGGAAAGAAGGTGAGCCTCACGGTGCCCGGTCGCAAGGCCGGCCGGGTGGTGCACCTGCGCTCGCCGCGCCCGTTCACCTCCACCAGCGGCCAGTCACTGTGGAGCACCGAGGCGTGGTACACGCTCAACTCCATCCCGGGTAGTCCTCCGCCGCCGACCGGCGGCACCATCACCGGCGCCGGCGGCAAGTGCCTGGACGTCGACAACTCCGGCCTGGCCGACGGCACCAAGATCCAGCTCTACACCTGCAACGGCACCGCGGCGCAGTCCTGGATACGTGTCGACGACACGTACCGCGTGCTCGGCAAGTGCCTGGACGTGGACAACGCCGGCACCGCGAACGGAACGAAGGTCCAGCTCTGGACCTGCAACGGCACCGGTGCGCAGGTCTGGCAGCCGCAGTCCGACGGGTCGATCCGCAATCCGCAGTCGGGCAAGATCCTGGAGGCCGCCGGCGGCAGCACCGCCAACGGCACCCAGATCCAGCTCGGCACGTACTCGGGCGGCGCACATCAGAAGTGGGTCGTCGGTAGCGGGGTAACCGGCTGACCTCGGCGAGGGCGTGGCCCGACCGGCGGGTCGGGTCACGCCCCTGACGCCCCCGCCCGGGACCGGACCGACGCTCAGCGGAACAGCACCGGCCGGTTCACCCGGGCGCCGACCAACTGGCCCCGGACGTTGATGTCCTCGATCACGTCGGTCTCCAGCACGCCCCGCGTGGTCAGGTCGGTCATCACCCCGTCGCGCCAGAGGAACGGGTGCCACTGCACGGTGGTGGTGCTCTGGCCCACCACGTCGCCCCGGTCGTTGACCGCGATGGCCCGGCTCCAGTAGCCGCCGAGCGTACCCAGGTCGGTGAGTGTGCCGTTCTGCCAGCGGAAGGCCCGCCCGTTGGCCGCGCCCACCACCTGGCCCCGGTTGTTGATCCCGATCGCCTCGCTGCCGATCTGGGTGAGCACACCCCGGTGCAACAAGCCGCCGACGCAGGTGCACGGATAGTCCCGCGGCGGCACGTTCCACCCGCCCACCACGTCACCGGCGTTGTTGACGTCGGCGGTGTACTCGTAGAAGTACTGCAGACCCAGGTCGGTGACGGAGCCGTTGCGCCACAGGACCCGGTGCGACATCTCGCCTGCGGGATCGCTGGTGCCGAGCACCTGTCCCCGGTCGTTGACGCCGATCGCCACGCTGTTCTCCCCGCCCAGGGTGCCCAGGTCGACGAGGTGACCGTTGCGCCAGAGCACGGCGCGGGTCAGGTAGTCGGCGCCGAACGAGGTGATCGCCACGTCGCCGAACTCGTTGACGTCCACGGCCTCGGAATCCGTGTCACCCGGCAGGACGCCCAGGTCGGTGATGACGCCGTGTCGCCAGAGCACGGCGTGCCGGGCGCCGCTGGCGACGGTGCTCCAGCCGACGATGTCGCCGCGGTCGTTCATCGCGGTCGCGGCGCCGTCGCCTCCGCTCAGGGTGCCGAGGTCGACGACCCGGTAGGTGCGCGGGGAGGCGGCGGCGGGAGCGGGGGCGACGGTGGTCAGGGCGACGACTGCCGTCGTCGCGATGGTCAACAGGGAACGCGGGGACACCACGGACGTCAAGGAAACGCTCCTCGGATCGGAGCAGCGCATGACCGGCGCGATGACCGGGCAACACCACTGCGCGTTCGATTGGTCACGCACAGTAGAGCTGGCGTCGCGCCCGGCACGCCAGGGACCGAACGGTCATCGATACCTGGGCGTCCGGCGGTACCCGCGTCGGTCAGGGGCCGTGCGGCAGTGGCTGCGCCAACGCCCGCAGCTCCGACGGGAGTTGGGCCAGGGCATCCTCGAACTCCCGGTGCCCGACCACCCGGTGCATCGTCTGCAGGACGGCGCGGGTACCCCGCTCGGCGGCGGGCCTGTCGATCCCGGCGCGGTCGGCCACCCGGCGCAGGAACTCGTCGGAGCCGAACGCCTCCGGCGGCTCCGCGGCCTTGACCAGCAGCGGGCTCAACTCCTCGGCCAGGTGCGGGGCCAACGCGCCCGCCTCACCGCCGCTGAGGCGCTCGGTGAGGGTCCGCAGAACAGCCTCGGTCAGCGCGTACGCCTGCTCCGGCGGAATGCCCGCCCGCGCCGCGACCTTGTCGACGAACCTCAGCTCGGCCATGCCCCCGCCCTTCGCTCCGGAAAGGCGTGCCTACCCGGGCACACCGGTAGCAAACCCACCCACCGGGCCGGACGGCCACCACGGGGCGCGCTCCGGTCGCGCGCCCGGTCGTTCTGTTCGTTGCTCCGCGCGGCGCCGTCCGCTTCTCGTACGGTGAGGTCGGACCGGGAACCCGACGGCTGCCCGACGGCGGCCCGTGTCGCAGGAGGAGCAGATGGCGGTGGACCTGCCCGACGTGATCGACAGGTACTTCCGGGCCGTCAACGACCGGGACCTCGATGCCTTCGTCGCCTGCTTCGCGGACACCGCGAGCGTCGCCGACGAGGACCGGCTCTACGACGGTCGAGCCTCGATCCGCGCCTGGCGGCAGAAGACGATGGATGCCTACTCGTACACGGCCGAGCCGGTGGGTGTCACCCCGCAGGCCGGCGACTCGTACCTGATCCGCACCCGGGTGTCCGGCGACTTCCCCGGCAGCCCGATCGAACTGCGCTACCGGTTCACCCTGCGCGACGACCTGGTCGGCGCGCTGGACATCCGCCCCTAGCAACCGCCCACCCGCCCGGAGGAGACCACGTGCCGCGAGTCTGGCTCATCACCGGTTGTTCCCGGGGTCTCGGTCGGGCGCTCGCCGAGGCCGTACTGGCCGACGGCGACCACCTGGTCGCCACCGCCCGCAACCCGGCCCAGCTCGACGCCCTGAGCGACAGGTACGGCGAGCGGGTCCGGACGGTGGCCCTCGACGTCACCGACCCGGCCGCCGCCCACACCGTCGCCCGCACCACCGTGGACACGTTCGGCAGCCTCGACATCCTGGTCAACAACGCCGGGTACGCCGACGTCGCCGCGATCGAGGACATGCCGGAGGACAACCTCCGGGCCCAGATCGAGGCCAACTTCTACGGGGTGGTCAATCTCTCCCGCGCGGCCCTGCCTGCGATGCGCGCCCAGGGGCGCGGGCACATCCTCCAGATCTCCAGCGTCGGCAGCCGGGTCGCCAGTACCGGGCTGGGCGCGTACCAGTCGGCCAAGTGGGCGGTCAGCGGCTTCTCCGGGGTGCTCGCCAAGGAGGTCGAAGGTTTCGGGATCCGGGTCACAAGCGTCGAGCCGGGCGCGTTGCGGACCGACTGGGCCGGCTCGTCGATGAGCATGCTGCCGATCAGCGACCCGTACCGGCCGGTCATCGATCCGGCCGTGCAGCGGCTGCGCCAGGCCAGCGGCAACCAGCCGGGCGACCCGGCCCGCGCCGCCCAGGCGATCATCCAGATCACCCGGGTCGACGACCCGCCCCTGCGGCTGCTGCTCGGCGCCGATGCGGTGGCGGGCGCCTCGGCCGCCGCCGAGGCCCTGGCCGCATCCGACGCGCGCTGGCGCGAGCTGAGCGAGTCCATCGCCTTCGACCCGGCCCCCTGACCGACCCGGCACCTGACCGACGTGGCTCCCCCGGCCGACCGACCCGGCCTCCCGACCGACCCGGCACCAGCCGACGCGGCCATCGGGCGGCGGTGTGGCCGGCATGACCGCGCGTCGCCGGATCGGCCGCCGAACGGGTGGCACAGCCAGCGGGCCAACAGGTGACATGATGTGCCGACAACCAGCTGTCGCTAGGAGAAGGGTTGCTGCTGCCCGATGGCGCACTTCGCGGCTCGCACGTTCCCCACACCCGGGCCTGTCGTGGTGACGCTCGCCGACAACGCGCGGATGGCGGGCTGATGCCGGCCGAGCGACCGGAGGCCGTGGCCGACCAGAGCATCCCCGCCCATCTCGCGGACACCATGTCGTACCAGGTCGCGACCGACGTACGAGCGCTGCGCGCGTTCGTCAGCGTCGGGGCGCTGACCCGGGGCCTGCCACCCGATCGGGTGGAGCTGCTGACCCTCGCGGTCAGCGAGCTGGCCACCAACACGTTGCAGCACACCACCGGCGGCGGCCGGGTCCGGCTCTGGGCCGAGTCGGGTCAGCTGTTCTGCGACGTCGTCGACCGGGGGCCGACCCGGGCGTTGGGCCGGCGCATGCCGGCCGCCGACGCGATGCGGGGTCGGGGGCTGGCGATCGTGGAGCAGATCTGCGACGAGGTCGCCGTGCTCACCAGCCCCGGCGAGACAGTCGTACGGATTCGCCTGAGCCTGTGACCGCCACTGGCGATCCACCCGCCGCGTGCTCCCGCCGGCTGCCACAATGCGGACAGCCCGGGCCGACGGTCACACCGGGCCGACACCGATCGGGAGGACGCCACCATGCCGGACAGCGCACGCGAGGCAGAGCTGCTCGATGCCGAGCGGACCCTGCAGGCCGCCCAGCGGGCCGGCGACGTGACCGCCCTCGACCAACTACTCGTCGACCAGCTCATCGCCATCGGCCCGGACGGTCGGGCGTACACCAAGCAGGATGACCTGACCGCCCACCGGGACCGCCGTTCGGTGGTGGAGGAGTTGGTCGAGGAGGAGTTGGACCTGCTCGTCGTCGGCAAGACCGGGGTGACGTTCTTCCTGGGCCGGGTGGCCGGGGTGTACGAGGGGGCGGCGTTCGCGACGCGCCTGCGCTACACCCGGACCTGGGTCCACGACGACCCGCACGGCTGGCGGGTCCTCGCCGCACACATCAGCCCGGTCTGACCCGGCTCAGGTGTCGTCGTCGGTGTCGAGCAGGCCCTGCTCGTCGAGGAACGCGAACCACCTGTCGTCGCCGGGGGTCAGCTCGGCGTAACCCGGGCCGAGCAGGTAGTAGTCCACGAAGGAGCCGAGGTCGGGAGCGAGTTCCTCGAACGCGTCGGCCATGAACCACTCGGTGCCGTTGGGTGGGAAGTACCAGATGGCGCCCGTGCCGCGGTCCATGAAGATCGGCTCGTCGCTGCGGGTGCCGATCACCAGCCAGCCCGCCCGGTCCTCGGGGATCGACGAGAAGTCCGGCGCGTAGTCGAGGTGGTACTGGATCCCCGTGAGGGTCGCCGTGGACGCCAGCTCGACCCGACCGGCGCGCAGCCCGTCGGCGACCAGCAGCAGGTCCCGCAGGTCGTCCGGCACACCCACCGGGACGGCGTCGATGGCGGCGCCCTCGCCGAACTCGGCGAACGCCACGCTCGCCGGCTGGTCGGCCAGGTCCACCCGCAGCTCCTCGATGAGCTGCCGCAGCTCGGGGATCAATCCACCACCTCTGTTCGCCTCAGGTCCGTCCGGTCGGCCCGGATCTGCCCTCAGCTCCGCGAACCGGTGCGCGTGTTGGTTCTACCACGCATCGGCGTACGGCGACGTCACCTCGCCGGATCGGCCAGCCTGGCCGCCACCACGAGGTCGTTGAGCGCAGCCGCCCCGGCGGGCTGCACGGGCAGCCGGGTGTCGTGGTGCGCCTGGTCGAGCCGTGCCGTCAGCTCGGCGAGGTCACGATCCAGGACGGCGCCGGCGACAAGGTCGCCCAGTCCGCCGTGCTCGGCGGTCCGCTTCGCCGCGATCAGGTCGGCCAGGTACGCCGGCGCCGTCTCGGCGTCGAGCAGGCTCGGCAGGTGCGCCACCACCCGACCGGTACGCATCAGGTGGACGCCGGTGAGCAGCGCCCGGAAGGCGTACAGCAGTGGTTTGAGCTCACCGGTCGTGCCGAACAATCGTCGCTGGGTGGCGGCGAAGCCACGGTAGTGGTGGGCGTGGTGCCGGGTCAGTACCAGCGGCGCCAGCTCGACCAACGCCGCGTGCACAGTGGTGGTCCGCACCACGGCGGGGACAGCAGCTGTTCGAGCACGTAGCCGTTGCGACCCAGCATCAGCCGCACGAACTTGCGCAGGTCGTGCGTGACCAGGTCCAGGTCGACGTCCGAGTCGGTGGACGGGAAGCCGTACAGGTGGGCGCCGGAGATGGTGGCGAACACCAGCGGGTACGGCTGCTCGTCGACGATCGCCGTCAGGTCGATGCCGGCCGGCAGACCCGCGGACCCCCAGGTGCTCACGCGGGGCACCGCACGGAGCGGTCCCGGACCGAGATCAACCACTGCTCCACCCTCACCTCGTCCGGCAGCTCGGGCAGCGGGCTGGTGGCCAGGTCCGCCGTCATCCGGCGCACCAGCCGGTCCCGCCAGGCCACGATCTCGTCCCAGGGCACCGCACCGGCCTTGACCGCCAGCAGACGGTCCCGATCGGTGCCCACGTCTAACACCAGGCGGCCGGTGCGGACCAGGTCACCCCCGGCGGTCAGCAGGCGGATCAGGTGCATCACGTGCCGCCACACCGGCGTGCCGGAGCGGGCGACCCCGCGCTCGGCCTTGCCGAACTGAGCGGTGGCGTACCGCAGGTAGGTGTCGGCCACCCGGCGGGACAGGAAGGCCGGCGTGAGCGCCCGCAGCTCCGCGCCCAGCGGGGTGCACGTCTCGACGAGCGGAGAGTGCAGCACCTCCAGGACCGTGGGGTTGGCCGCCAGCCCCAGCGCGCAGACCCGCTCCACCTCCCACCGCATCTGCTCCGGGAGCGGCCCCTCGTGGTGCGAGGCGGGCTTCCGCAGCCCCCAGAACGCCGAGGCGGGCAGCGCGTACACCCCGCGCCGATCGGTGTCCGAAGCCGCACCGGCCAGGCCGAACGCCCGGGACCCCACCACCACCTGGAGGATCGTCCCGTCCTCGACCTGTTGATCCGTCACCGATTGCCGCATTGCCGCTTCCCCCGGGCGCTGGTCGGCCGCCCCGACCGGGCGGTGTCCGGTGCACACCATGCCGGTCCGGGGGCGCTGACGTCGAATCGTTTCCTCAGCTCACCACGGCGTCGATCGGCCCGACGCGCAGGGTCCCGTCGGTGAGTGGCGTGCAGCGGACGCCACCGGTGGTGCGTAACGCCTTCCAGGCCCCCGGGCCGATGGTGACGTCCATCCAGGCACACGGCCGGGCCGCCCGGTTGACCCGCAGGCTGACCGGGCCGTCGCCGGAGTCCAGGACCAGCACCCTGCCGATCAGCTCGTCCACCGCGATCCCGGTGGTGAGGATGTTGCGCCGCACCTCGGCCAGGCCGATGCCGACCGGCAGTGACTCCTGGGCGATGACCGTGACGCTGGCGTCGCGGTGCGCCTGCTGGCCGAAGTAGCGGTCGCCGACGATGCCGAGGTGGGCCCGGATCCGGACGGCGTCGACAAGCTCACCGGGTGGGGCCGGCGCCGGGCCGTCGGCGGGCCGGCCCAGGAAGCGGTGCACGGGCGAGGCCAGCAACTCGATGATCTCCGGCATGGCACGGATTCTACGAAGCCGAGGGCACTCTCCGGGCCAGGTCGGCGGAGCGCGCCGCGAGGCTCAGACCGCCAGGGCCGCCCGGACCTCCCGTTCCGCCGTGACACCCCCGTCGCCGTGCGAGGTGACTCGGCCGGACTCCAGCACGTGATAGCGGTTCGCCACCCGCAACGCGAAGCCCAGGTGCTGCTCGACGAGCAGCACGCTGAACCCGGACTGCCGGGTCAACTCGACGATCCGTTCCTGGATCTCGGCGACCACCGACGGCTGGATGCCCTCGGTCGGCTCGTCGAGCATCAGCAACCTCGGCCGGGTGATCAACGCCCGGGCGATGGCCAGTTGCTGGCGCTGACCGCCGGAGAGCAACCCGGCGCGCCGCCGCAGCAACGGGCGCAACGCCGGAAAGAGGTCCAACACCTCGGCGGTGGCCACCGCACCGTCGCGCCGACCGTCGGCGACGAGCCGCAGATTCTCCGCGGCGGTCAGGTGCGGAAAGCTCTGCTGGCCCTGCGGGACGTACGCCATGCCCCGCGCCACCCGCTCGTGCGGCCCGAGACGGGTGACGTCCTCGCCGTCCAACTCGACGGTGCCGGCACTCGGGCGCAGCAGCCCGGCCGCGACCCGCAGCAGGGTGCTCTTGCCGGCGCCGTTGTGCCCGAGCACGGCGGCCACCCCGTCGGGCGGGACGGCGAGGTCCACCCCGTGCAGCACCCGCGAGCGCCCGTACCCGGCGTGCACCCCACGCAGCGTCAGCATCATGCCTCCCGAACGGTGGAGCCTGCCCCGGCCTCGACCGGGTGGCCAAGGTAGACCTCCTGGACGCGCGGGTCCGCCTGGACCTGCGCCACGGTGCCCTCGCTGAGCACCCGACCGGCGTGCAACACGGTGACGGTGCGCGCGAACCGGCGCAGGAAGTCCATGTCGTGCTCGATCACCACCACCGTGCGGTCCCGGCTCACCGTCTCCAGCAGGGCGCCGGTGGCGTCGCGTTCCTCGTGGCTCATCCCGGCGACCGGCTCGTCGAGCAACAGCAGCCGGACGTCCTGCACCAGCAGCATGCCGATCTCCAGCCACTGCTTCTGGCCGTGCGCGAGCGTCCCGGCGAGGTGCCCGGCGCGCCCGGTCAGCCCGATGGTCTCCAGGGCCGCGGCCACCTCGTCGGGAATGACGCGCCGACGACGGGCCAGGGTCGCCCAGCCGCGACGGGCGCCCGCCGCGATGTCGAGGTTCTGCAACACCGACAGCTCCTCGAAGACCGTCGAGGTCTGGAACGTGCGCCCGATGCCCAACCGGCTGATCCGGTGCACCGGGCGGCCCAGCAGCTCGTGCTCACCGAACCGGACCGAACCGGTGGCCCGGACCAGGCCGGTGATCGCGTCGACAAGTGTGGTCTTGCCGGCGCCGTTCGGCCCGATCAGGAACCGGATGTCACCGGCGGGCACCTCCAACGAGACACCGTCGACGGCGGTGAACCCGTCGAAGCTGACCCGCACGTCACGGACGGACAACCCGTCCAGCCGCTCCTCGCTCATGCCGCCGGCACCTCCGCCCGCTCGGCGCGTCGCCGAGTCGTTGGTAACCACCCACGCCGACGCGCTGCCACGCCGTCCTCCCGGCGGCGGGCCAGCGCCCACAGCGACGCCAGGCCGCCGGGAAGGAACGCCACCACCACCACGAAGAGCAGACCCTGCAGGTACGTCCAGGTGCCGGGAAAACGCTCCGACAGGGCGGTACGCGCCCAGGCCACCGCCACCGCGCCGAGCACCGGGCCGAGCAGGGTGGCCCGGCCGCCCACCGCGACCCCGATGACGAACTCGATCGACGGGACGATGCCGATCAACGCGGGCGAGATGATGCCCACCGCCGGCACGAACAGCGCCCCGGCCAGCCCCGCCATGCCCGCCGCCACGACGTACGCGACGAGCTTGACCGACGCCGGGTCGTAGCCGAGGAAACGGACCCGCTCCTCGCCGTCACGGACCGCCACCAGCAGCTCCCCGTAGCGACTCTGGATGAGTTGGCGGGTCAGCGCGAGCAACGCCAGCAGCGTGGCGGCGATGATGAAGTAGACCATCCGCTGGTTGACCGGGTCGTCCAGGTCGTAGCCGAAGAAGCCCTTGATGTCGGTCAGCCCGTTGGTGCCTCCGGTGGTGCCCTGCTGCCCGATCAGCAGGATCACCATGGCCGCCGCGAGCGCCTGGCTGAGGATGGCGAAGTACGCGCCCCGGACGCGGCGACGGAACACCAGCGAGCCGAGCCCGAAGGCGACAGCCATCGGCAGCAGCACCGTCGCGGGCAGCGCGAACCACGGGCTGGCGAACGGCCGCCACCACAGTGGCAGTTCGTCGAGCTGCCCGTACAGCTGCATGAAGTCGGGCATCCCACCGGGACCCGCGTCGGCGAGCTTGAGGTGCATGGCCATCGCGTAGCCGCCGAGGCCGAAGAAGACGCCCTGGCCGAGGGTCAGCATCCCGCCCCGGCCCCAGGCGATCCCGATGCCGACCGCCACCATGGCGACGCAGAGATACTTGGCGAGCAGCGCCAGCCGGAAGTCCGACAGCGCCAGCGGCGCCACGGCGAACAGCAGTGCCGCGCCGAACGCGAAGCCGGCGGCGGTCCGGAGCCGGGTACGACCGCCGGTCCGAGCCGGAGGTGCGGGGCTGGTGGGCGCCGGTCCGGTGGTGGCGCCGGGGGGCGCGGGGGTGACGGCGGTCATGCGAGGCTCCTGGTCCGCAGGGTGAACAGGCCCTGTGGCCGCCACTGGAGGAACGCGACGATCGCCACGAACACGATCACCTTGGCGACGCTGAGGGTGGTCAGGTACTCCCCGGTGGCCTGGAGCACACCGAGGGCGAAGGCGACGATCACGCTGCCCTTGAGCTGGCCGATCCCGCCGACCACGACGACCAGGAAGGCGTCGATGATCAGGTTGGTGCCCATGGTCGGGCCGATCGGGCCGAGCAGGGTCAGCGCCACCCCGGCCAACCCGGCCAGGCCGGAGCCGACGAAGAAGGTGGTCCGGTCGACCCGGGCGGTCGGGATGCCGGACACCGCGGCGAGGTCGCGGTTCTGCACCACCGCGCGAATCCGGCGCCCCAGCGGGGTGAGCCGCAGCGCCAGGGTGAGCGCCGCGACGGCGGCCAACGCGAGGGCCAGGATGAACAGCCGGTTGTTGGCGATGGTCAGCCCGCCCGGCAGCGCCACGTTGCCGGTCAGTAGTTCCGGGGCGCGGGTCTGCACGTTCGGGCTGCCGAACACGTCGCGGGCCAGCTGTTGCAGCATCAGCGACACCCCCCAGGTGACCAGCAGGGTGTCCAACGGTCGGGCGTAGAGCCGGCGGATGAGCAGCATCTCCAGCAGGACGCCCATCGTGCCGGCGACCACGAACGCCACCGGCAGCGCGACCACGAGCGACAGGCCGGCCCCGGTGATGCTCTGTTGCAGGACGTATGTGGTGTACGCGCCGGCCATGATGAACTCACCGTGCGCCATGTTGATCACGTTCATCTGGCCGAAGGTCAGCGCGAGGCCGAGAGCGATGAGCAGCAGCACCGCGCCGATGCTGATGCCGGTGAAGAGTTGACCGAAGAGGACTGTCACGGTGGGTACTCCGTACTGCTGGTCGGGGGGCCCGGGCAGGCCGCGCGGCAACGCGCCCCGCCCGGGCCGGCATCGTCAGCTCAGGCCACTCGCCCAGGGGTAGGTCTTGAGGTACGGGTCCGGCTGCACCGGCTTGCCGGAGTTCCACACCTCGCTGATCAGGCCGTCCGCGCCGATCTTGCCGATTCGGGCGGTCTTGGCGATGTGCTGGGTCGGGCCGTCGACAGTGACCATGCCCTCCGGCGCGTCGAGAGTGATCCCCCCGGAGGCGGCGCGGACCTTCTCCACGTCGAAGGCGCCGGCCTTCTCGACCATCGCCTTCCACAGGTGCACCGCCACGTACGCGGCCTCCATCGGGTCGCTCGTCGGCTTGTCGGCCCCGAACTTGGCCTTGTACGCGGCCACGAACTTCGAGTTCGCCGCCCCGGGCGTGGTCTGGTAGTAGTTCCAGGCGGTCAGCTGGCCCTCCAGGTACTGGGTGCCGATTCCCTTGACCTCCTCCTCGGCGATCGACACCGACACCACGGGCATCGCCGCGGCGGTCAGCCCGGCCGACTTGTACTCCTTGAAGAAGGCCACATTGCTGTCACCGTTGAGGGTGTTGAACACGGCGTCGGCCCCGGCCGACTTGACCTTGTTGACGATCGTGCCGAACTCGGTGGACCCGAGCGGCGCGTAGTCCTCGCCGGACACGGTCATCCCGTTGGCGGCCGCGTACGCCTTGATGATTTTGTTGGCGGTGCGGGGAAAGACGTAGTCGCTGCCGACCAGATAGACCGACTTCGCGCCCTGCGCCTTGAGATAGTCGAGCCCGGGAACGATCTGCTGGTTTGTCGTCGCGCCGGTGTAGAAGATGTAGGGCGACTGTTCCAGACCCTCGTACTGCACGGGATAGAACAGCAGCGCCTTGTTCTTCTCGAACACCGGCTTGACCGCCTTGCGGCTGGCCGACGTCCAGCAGCCGAAGACGGCCGCGACCCGGTCCTCGGAGATGAGCTTCTCCGCCTTCTCGGCGAAGGTGGGCCAGTCCGAGGCGCCGTCCTCGCCGACGGGCTGGATCTTCTTACCGAGGACGCCGCCGGCCGCGTTGATCTCCTCGACGGCGAGCATGATGGAGTCGCGGACGGTGACCTCGCTGATCGCCATGGTGCCGGAGAGCGAGTTGAGCAGGCCGACCTTGACGGTGTCGCCGGAGACGTCGGCGGCGACGCCTGCCGCGCTGCCCTTGTCGGTGGTCTTGCTGCCGCACGCGGTCAACGCTGCCGCGGCGACCAGGGTCATGGCACCCGCCAGGATGCGGCGGCCCCGGAATAATGACATCAATTCTCCCCTGCGGTGCACTCACGTGGCGAATGGACGGTCGGTGCGGTCCGGTGGATCTCAGGTGGGCGATGCCGGGGTCGACGGGTGGACGTCACCGGGGCACCGCAGCGGATGCGGGCAGGGAAAGCGTCGACCGGCATCATTGCGATCGTGTTTCCCGGCCCTTAATTGAGTGTTTCCCGCCAACCGCGCGGCACGGTCGCCAAAAAGACGGCCGACACCGTCGGGGAAAGACGGTGTCGGCCGCTGGAATGCTCGAAAAAAATGCCATCACAATGGTCGGCGAATGATGTCGCCGATCGTGGACACACATTGGTGGCAGCCGCCCGTAGAGGGCAGATCCTTCACGCAGGAAGTATCTTAGGGCCGCGTCGGGTACGGCTGTCAAGGGTTGCGTCGACCCGGTCGCCGGTCAGAGCTGGGCAAGCACCGTGAAGTCGAGCCCGTCGGCCTCGGCGAGGTAGATGCGCTGACGCACGTGCCGCCGCCGCAACCGCAACCGCCCGCGCGGACCGTGGTACGCGACGGTGTCGGCGGCCGTCTCGATGGCTCGCACGTCGAGGGTGCGGGCCTGGCCGATCAGCGCGGCCAGCAGCATCACACCCTCGTAACAGGACTCCCCCAGGCTGCCCAGTGGCGGCGCCTCGATCCCGAACCGACGGGCGAACTCGCCGTGGAAGTCGAGGTTCTCCTGGGTCACCAGCCCGGCGAAGAAGCCCGCGGTGCTGTACAGCCGGCGGGTCGCGCCGGCGCCGCTGGCCAGCAGCATGTTCTCGTCCATCAGGGTGCTCAGCCGCAGACAGCGCTGGTCCAGCCCGGAGCGGGCGAACGCCCGGTTGAATCGCACCGCGTCCGCGCCCACGAGCAGCATCAGCACCGCGTCGGCGTCGCTGTGCTCGATGCGGCGCAGCACCTCGTCGAACTGGTGCGCGTCCAACGGCAGGAAGTGCTGGCCCACCACCTGTCCACCGCTGCGTAGCGCGTACGACTGGGCGGCTCGCGCGGTCCGCCGCGGCCACACGTAGTCGTTGCCGACCACGAACCAGCGCCGCGCCCCCTGCTCTCCGGCGAGCAGCCGCATCGCGGGCCACAGTTGGGCGTCCGGCGTCTCGCTGGTCAGGAAGACCCCTTCGGTACGCTCACCGCCCTCGTAGAGTGCGGTGTAGACGTACGGCACCCGGTGCGCGACGCGGGGTGCCAGCGCCTGGCGCACCGAGGAGATGTGCCACCCCGTCACACCCTGCACGGCCCCCACCGACACCAACGCCTCGACCTCGGCAGCAACCTCGGCCGGCGGTGCGCCACCGTCGACGAACACCAGCCGCACTTCCCGACCCAGCACCCCGCCAGACCTGTTGATCTCCTCGACCGCGAGTTGCGCACACAGCTCGCAGGTGGGGCCGAACATGCCGGCCGGCCCGCGCATCGGATAGACCAGGGCGATGCTGACCACGGCACGGTCGACGGTCAGCCACGGCGGTGCCGGCGCGGACATGTGCACATGATTGCCCGGTCCACGACGGAAGACCAGAGCTCACCACGGACCGGGACGACTCGGTAGCATGACAGGGCCACCGGACCAGGGAGTTTCATGTCAGACGTGCCCGGGGCGCCAGCGGACCTGCTGCGCTCGCTCACCCGCGCCGAGCGGCTGCTCTCCCGCCGACTGGGCGCCGTCCTGGCCGACGACGCGCTGACCATCGAGGCATGGCGGGTGCTGTGCCTGCTCGCCGACGGCCAGGGCCACCCGATGACCGAGGTTGCCGCCGAGGCGTCACTGCCTCCCGGCACCCTCACCAAGCTTGTCGACCAGCTTGTCGACCGTAACCTCGTCTTCCGCCGGATCGATCCGATCGACCGCCGGCGGATCCGCGCCTACCTCACGGCCCGCGGCCGACGCGAGCACGACCGCCTCGACCAGCGGGTCCGCGCCAGCCTCGCCGAGCTGGGCATCACCCAGGCCGGCGACCCGGGTGGGGCGCCGGCCGGCGACCTGGTCGGCGCGCTCGACGACCTGATCAGCCGTCTCGACCCGGCCCGCCACCGCGACCACGCCAACGCCGGCCCGGCCGGCAGCCCGCACCGCTGACCCTCCCCGTCCAGCTCTCGGCAGTTGGCACCGCCCAGCAGTTGGCACCGCCCGGCCGCCGGCACCGCCCGGCCGCCGGCACCGCCCGGCCGCCGGCACCGCCCGGCCGCCGGCACCGCCCGGCCGCCGGCACCGCCG
>NZ_JBNCKO010000009.1:0-134376 GCF_049841595.1 Micromonospora sp. DT228 | reverse complement strand
CGGCTGCCGACTGCACTAGGTCGTGAGGTGGGCCCGCAGGGTGTGGGCGTCCGGGGCGGTGGCGGTCCACAGCGTTGCCGGGCCGCCGGCCAGTGGCAGCCGGGCGACGGACGCGTCGGGCCGGACATGCGGCGGCTCGGCGGGTCGCGACGGGTCGACCACCAGCAGCGAGCCGGTGGCCGGCGCGCCGTCGAGCACCGCCGGCCCGGCCCACCCCGGTGCCTGTGGGCCCACGGCCAGGGACTGCCGCAGCAGCGGCCGGTCCGCGTAGTCGACCTGGGTGTGCACGACGGCCCCGCCGGGCGTCTCGCCGTACCGGCCGCAGATCAGCTCGTCGCGCCAGCGCAGGCTCGCCCCGGCCGCCAGGTCGATTCTGGATTCGGCGAGATGCGCGCAGCCGGCCGCCGCGACCAACTGTTCGGGAAGCCAGTGCAGCGTGGCCCCGGCCCGCACGACCGCCCGCACCGCCATCCGGGACACCGCGCCCGGTCGGCCCGGTAGGGCGATCGACGCGGCGACGGTGTGCACCCGGACGGCCGCGCCCGGTCCCACCTCGATGTCCAGGCGCAGATCGTCACCGGCGATCGGCCCGGCCGCCCCGCCGACGAGGTGCACGGTGGCGACACCGCCGTCGGTCGGGGTCTGGCGCAGCAGCAGTGGCGTCTCGCCGTGCAATTCGACCAGGACCGTCCCACCCCGACCGTCGGCCCGAGCGACAATCCGGGCGGACGCCCGCATCAGAGCGGGCCGACCGGCACGGCGAGGGGGTGCGCGGCGGCGTGGTGGGCCAACTCGTGCCGGATCCAGTCGGCGACCGTGCTCGCCGTCGGGTCGCCCACGATGGACAGGAAGATGGTCGGCAGGTCGCCACGTCGGGCCCGCGCGTCGCGGTCCATCACGGCGAGGTCCGCCCCCACCATCGGCGCCAGATCGGTCTTGTTGATTACGAGGAGGTCGGCGGCGGTGACGCCGGGTCCGCCCTTGCGCGGCACCTTGTCCCCTCCCGCCACGTCGACCACGAAGATCTGCCGATCGACCAGGCCCCGGCTGAAGGTCGCGGTCAGATTGTCCCCACCGCTCTCGACCAGGACCAGGTCCAGCGGGCCGACCGCCTCGGCCAACTCGTCCACGGCGTCCAGGTTGGCGCCGATGTCGTCACGGATCGCGGTGTGCGGGCAGCAACCGGTCTCCACCGCGCGGATCCGCGCCGGGTCCAGCACTCCGGCCCGCCTGAGGAAGTCGGCGTCCTCGGTCGTGTAGATGTCGTTCGTCACCACGCCGAGCCGCAACTCGTCGGCGAAGGCACGGCAGAGCGCGGCCACCAGTGCCGTCTTGCCGGACCCGACCGGGCCACCGATGCCGACCCGTAGGGCACGGTCCGCCCGCGCCAGCGGCGGATGCGGGTCGACCCCCGGTTCCGGATGGGTGTGCGGGACGCTCTCGTCGTGCGGTTGGCCGTTCGGTGACGGGGTGATCGGTTCGACAGCGGGCCCAGCGCTCGGCACAACAGTGTCAGGACGCAAAGAGACGCACCTCCCAGGTGGCATGGTTTTCGGCATGGATGTCGGCGAGTGGAGCGGCCGCGGCCGGCAGCCGCTCCGGTGGGTCGTCGGCGGCCCGCGCCGCGTCGGCGGCCGTGCCGTCGCAGGCGTCGGCAAGACCGACAAGCAGGGCCTGGACCTGGTACGGGTCGAGGCCGAGCAGGCGTACGCCGGCGCTGGCCGCACCGGTCAGCGTCCCGTACGCGGCGATCGTGGCGGTCTCGACGCGGGACAGCCCGGCCGCGGCACAGAGCAGCCCCAGCACCAGCGGTTGGTGCACGCCGCAGGACGTCGCGGGTAGGTCACCGAACGGCGCGTCCGGCCAGATGGCCCGGCCGGCGCGCAGCAGCGCTCGACCCTGCCGGCGGGAGATCGTCCGCAGGGTCGGCGACGCGGTACGCGCGTCCAGCTCCACGTCGAGCTGGGCCAGTAGGGCCGACCGGGCGACGGACCCGGGCTCCACCGCTCGGTGCGCGGCCGCCGCGAAGGCCGCGCCGACCAGGCCGGCGGTGGCCAACCGTCCGACCAGGAACGCCTCCAACGAGGCCAGGTCGGTGACCCGGCCCGCGGCGACGGCCGCTTCCAGACCGCCGGAGTGCGCGTGCGCCCCGGCCGGGAAGCGCCCGTCGGCCAACAGCAACAGCAGGCTCGATGTCGCCATCAGAACAGGAAGTACCGCTGGGCCATCGGCAGCCGGGTCACCGGGTCGGGCTCCACCACCACCCCGTCGATGCGGACCGTGAACGTGTCCGGGTCCACCTCGATGCGGGGCATCGCGTTGTTCTCCGGCAGGTCGGCCTTGCCCCGCGACCGCACGTCGCGCACCGGCACCACCCGGCGTCGGACGTCCAGACGGAGTCCCGCGTCCAGGGCCGCCGGCGCCACGAAGGCCAGGCTGGTGGCGGCCGCCGCCGCGCCGTACGCCCCGAACATCGGCCGCGGCAACATCGGCTGCGGCGTGGGGATCGACGCGTTGGCGTCACCCATCTGGGCGTACGCGATCATGCCGCCCTTGATGACCAGGTGTGGTCGTACGCCGAAGAACGCCGGGTCCCAGAGCACCAGGTCGGCGAGCTTGCCCGGCTCGACCGAGCCGACCTCGTCCTCCAACCCGTTGGCCATGGCCGCGCAGATGGTGTACTTCGCGACGTACCGTCGGGCCCGGTGGTTGTCGGCGGCGCCGTCGCCCGGCAGCGCGCCGACCCGGTCCTTCATGACGTGCGCGCTCTGCCAGGTTCGCATGATCACCTCACCGACCCGGCCCATCGCCTGCGCGTCCGAGCCGATGATGGAGATCGCGCCCAGGTCGTGCAGCAGGTCCTCGGCGGCCATCGTGGACGGCCGGATCCGGCTCTCGGCGAAGGCCAGATCCTCCGGCACCGACGGGTTGAGGTGATGGCAGACCATCAACATGTCCAGGTGCTCGGCGAGCGTGTTCGCGGTGTACGGCCGGGTCGGGTTTGTCGACGACGGCAACACGTTCGGCTCACTGGCCACCGTGATGATGTCCGGTGCGTGCCCGCCCCCGGCGCCCTCGGTGTGGTACGAGTGGATGGCCCGGCCGCCGATCGCCCGCAGGGTGTCGGCGACGAAACCGGCCTCGTTGAGCGTGTCGGTGTGGATCGACACCTGGACTCCGGACGCGTCCGCCACCCGCAGGCAGGCGTCGATCGCCGCCGGTGTGGTGCCCCAGTCCTCGTGCAGCTTGAACCCGCCCGCGCCGGCCCGCAACTGCTCCCAGAGCGCCTCGGTGGAGACGGTGTTGCCCTTGCCGAGCAGCAGCACGTTCACCGGCAGCGTGTCCAGGGCCTCGTGCATCCGGGCCAGGTGCCAGGCGTTCGGGGTGACGGTGGTGGCCCGGGTCCCCTCGGCCGGTCCGGTGCCGCCGCCGACCATCGTGGTGATGCCGCTGGCCAACGCCTCGGTGACGATCTGCGGGCAGATGAAGTGCACGTGGGTGTCCACCGCGCCGGCGGTGAGGATCCGACCGTTGCCGGCGATCACCTCGGTGGCCGGGCCGATGACCAGGTCGGGGTGGACGCCGGGCATGGTGTCCGGGTTGCCGGCCCGGCCGAGTGCCACGATCCGCCCGTCGCGCAGCCCCACGTCGGCCTTGACCACACCCCAGTGGTCGAGGACCACGGCGCCGGTGATGACGGTGTCCAGCGCCCCTTCGGCACGGGTCGCTCGGGACTGCCCCATGGACTCGCGGATGACCTTCCCACCGCCGAAGACCGCCTCGTCGCCGCCGACGCAGTGGTCGGTCTCCACCTCGATCAGCAGATTGGTGTCGGCCAGCCGGATCCGGTCACCTGTGGTGGGCCCGTACAGGTCGATGTAGCGGTCCCGCCGCACGGCGCTCACCGCGACGACCCGCCGGCGTCCGGCGCGTCCAGCGGACCGGCGCACTCGCCCCGCAGTCCGGGCACGACGCGCGCTCCCCCGAACGGGACGAGGTCGACGCTGCGGCTGATGCCCGGCTCGAACCGAACCGAGGTGCCCGCCGGCACCGCGAGCCGTTGCCCCCAGGCGGCGTCCCGGTCGAACGCCAGCGCCGGGTTGGACTCGGCGAAGTGGTAGTGCGAACCCACCTGTACCGGCCGGTCGGCGGTGTTCACCACGAGCACTGTGGTCACCGGACGGCCCACGTTGATCTCGACCGGGCCGGCGGCCGGCAGGATCTCCCCCGGGATCACGGGATCGGGTGGTGCACCGTCACCAGCTTGGTGCCGTCCGGGAACGTTGCCTCCACCTGCACCTCCCTCAGCAGCTCGGGGATGCCGTCCTGGACGTCGTCGCGGCTGAGCACGGTCCGGCCCGTCGACATGAGATCGACCACCGACTGGCCGTCGCGGGCCCCCTCCAGCAGGAACGCGGTGATCAGCGCGACCGCTTCGGGATAGTTGAGGCGCAGGCCGCGTTCACGGCGGCGGCGGGCGACATCGGCCGCGACATGGACGAGCAGGCGGTCCTGCTCGTGCGGGCTGAGAAACACGGGGCTCTCCCGGTGGGGTAAGCGTGCCCCGCTCGTCGTCGGCTCCGCACTGAGCCGCGCGCCGGGCAGCAACACACCCGGGAGTACGAGCTGGAGTCACACGACCGCCGAGCCGCCGCCGACGGGTCGACCCGGGACTCCACCATCCCGGCCCGAACGACGGGCAACCGGCGGTGTCCGGTCGGATGCGGACCGCACCGCCCACCGCTGAGCAGACCGTAGAGGATCGCCACCGACCGAGGCAACAGTCCGTCGGGGATCGCGTCGGACGCCTTCGACTACCGGGAGGGCGGTCGGCAGGGCATGATCGCCGGATGACGGCGACGAGGGGTACGCGCGCACTGCTCGGCGTTCTGTTTCTGGCGGCGGCAACGGTCGGGGTGTGGATCCTCTGGCTGGGCTGGGACACCCGGTACACGGTCGACGCCCAGACCGGCGCGAGCAGCGGCCCGTACGAGCCGTGGCAGGTGGTCGGCTGCGTGTTGTCGCTCGTGGTGCTGGCCGCGCTCGCCGGGACGCGGCTCAGCCCGTGGCTGGTGGTGCCGGTGATGAGTGTGGCGTTCACGGCGGTCTGGTCGTGGCGGGCAGCGGGGACCGACGACAGTGGGTTGTGGGCGGTCGGGGGGATCTTGGTGCTGGTCGGGATGGCGGTCGGCAGCACGGTGGTGAGCCTCGCCGCACGGCGGGTCGGCCAGCGGTTCACCAGCCGACCCTAGCGATGATCTGGACGGGTTCGCCGACGTCAACGCGCAGCCCGAGGTGATGCGCTACATCCATCACGGGCACACCCTGGACCGGGCCGCGACCGCGGAACGTCTAGCCACCTATCGGCGGCACTGGGACGAGCACGGCTTCGGCCTGTACGCGGTGGAGATCAGAGAGACCGGCGAGCCGGGTCTACGCGGTGGACCTGGCGGTCAGCGCCGATCTTGCAGTTTCGGTCGCCGGTATGAGCAGAACGCCCTCATATGTCGCGACAGAAAACGCAAGATCGTGGAGGAGCGGCAGCCCGCCGCGGCTGTGGCGCGGGTCGGGCGGTCAGCGGGCCACTGCGGGTTGCGGCGCCGGCGTCCGGGTGAAGGGGATGTCGACGTGGTCGGCCGGCCCTGGTTGGCCGTCGGGGTGCCGCCACAGTCCGCGGTCGCGCAGGATCGGCAGCACGCCCTCGCCGAACCAGTACGCCTCCTCCAGGTGCGGATAGCCGGAGAGGATGAACTCGTCGATGCCGAGCGCGTGGTATTCGGCGATCCGGTCGGCGACCTCGGTGTGGCTGCCCACGAGCGCGGTGCCGGCCCCGCCGCGGACCAGCCCGACCCCGGCCCACAGGTTGGGCGCGACCTCCAGGCCGTCGCGCGAGCCACCGTGCAGGTCGAGCATCCGGCGCTGCCCCTCGGACTCGCTGCGGCGCAGCCCGTCCTGCACGGCCCGGATGTCGGCCTCGGCGATCCCGTCGAGCAGCCGGTGGGCCTGCGCCCAGGCCTGCTCGGCGGTGTCCCGGGCGATGACGTGCAACCGGATGCCGAAGCGCAGCTCGCGCCCGGCGTCGGCGGCCAGCGCCCGGACCCGTGCGAGTTTGGCGGCGACAAGCGCCGGGGGTTCACCCCAGGTCAGGTAGACGTCGCTGTGCCGTACCGCCACCGGCAGGGCGGCGGCGGACGACCCACCGAAGTAGACGGGCGGGACCGGGTCGGGTAGCCGGTGCAGCCGCGCCTGCTCGACGCGTACGTGGGTGCCGGCGTGCTCGACCGTCTCGCCGCGCCAGAGCGCGTGCGCCACGTGCAGGAACTCGTCCGCCCGCGCGTAGCGGGCGTCCTTGTCCAGGAAGTCACCGTGGGCCCGCTGTTCCTGCGACTCGCCACCGGTGACCACGTTGAGCAGCAGCCGGCCCCGGGACAGTCGTTGGAAGGTCGAGGCCATCTGGGCGGCCAGGGTGGGTGAGGTCAGCCCGGGCCGGAAGGCGACCAGGAACTTGAGGCGCTCGGTCACCTCGGTCAGCATCGCCGTGCTCAGCCAGGCGTCCTCGCACCAGGCGCCCGTCGGGGTGAGCGCGCCGACGAAGCCGAGTTGCTCGGCGGTGCGGGCGATCTGTCCCAGGTACGCCACGCTGGCCGGGCGGGCTCCTCCGGCGGCGCCTGTCGGTACGCCGTGTCCGCCGCCGACGATGTCCCGGCTGTCGCCGTTGGTGGGCAGAAACCAGTGGAAGGTGAGGGTCATCGCGGCTCTTTCCTCCAGCGGGGACGGGCGGCGCACGCGGTGCGGCGGGCACCTCCTGAGGGGTGGGACGATCGCGCCGACAGCCTACCCATAAAACCTATCGGGTTAGTAGGCTACCGCCCACGCACTCATGCCGGTCGACGCGGCCCGGCACACCTGACCATCCCAAGGAGCCGCCATGCGCACCCCCTCGGTCCGCCGTCCCCCGCACCACGGTCGCCTGGCCACCGCCGCGCTGACGACCGTGGCCCTGCTCGCCACGGCCGTCCTGAGCGCCTGTGGCGGCTCCGCCGACGCCGGGGAGGGCGGGGGCAAGCTCCGGATCGGGTACCAGCGCTTCGGCGGCCTCAGCCTGGTCAAGGCACGCGGCGCCGCGCCGGACGTGGAGTGGTCGCTGTTCGAGAGCGGCCCGGCGCTCACCGAGGCCCTCAAGGCTGGCTCGATCGACATCGGACAGGTCGGCGAGGCCCCACCCGTCTTCGCCGCGGCCGGGAAGATCCCGTTCTCCGTCATCGGAACCTCGGCGCCGATTCCGCAGGGCGAGGCGGTGCTCGTCAAGGCCGACCGGGGTTACCGCAGCTTCGCCGACCTCAAGGGCAAGACGGTGGCGCTGAACAAGGGGTCCAACGTGCACTGGCTGCTGGTCCAGCTACTCAAGGCGAACAACATGACCCTGAAGGACATCCAGGTCAAGTACCTCAAGCCCGCCGAGGGGCGGCCCGCCTTCGACGGCGGCCAGGTCGACGCCTGGGTGATCTGGGACCCGTACTTCGCGCTGGCCGAGCAACCGGGGGTCCAGGTCCTCGCGGACGCGACGGGTCTGGCCAGCAACCGGGAGTACGTCCTGGCAGCGCCGGACGCCGTCACGAAGCGATCGGACGACGTCAAGGCGTTCCTCCAGCACTACCGGGAGGTGACCGACTGGGGCATCGCCCATCCCGAGGAGCGGGCCAGCACCCTCGCGCCGGAGCTGAAGATCCCGCAGGACGTCACCAGCCGCGCCCTGGCCCGCAGCGCCCGGCCGCTGGCCCCGGTCAGCCCGGCCATCGGCGACGAACTCCAGGCGATCACCGACAGCTTCATCGCCCTGGAGCTCATTCCCGGGCCGGTCGACCTGCGGTCCCGGGTCGACGACCGGTTCAGCGCGGTCTTCCAGTGAGCCGCACCACGCTCGCCGAGGCACCCGACGAGGTCGTGACCGCCGCGCCCGCCGCGCCTCGGCGTCCCCGGCCGGCCCGGCGCTACCGGCGGCTGATCAGCCCGGTGGCGCTGGTGCTGGGCTGGGAGTTGGCCGCCCGGACCGGGTTGCTGGCACCGGAGAAGTTGCCCGCGCCCAGCGACGTCCTGGCCACCGGCTGGCGGCTGACCCGGGACGGGACGCTCCTCGTGCACCTGCTGGACTCCCTCACCCGCGCCGGGGCGGGGCTGCTGATCGGCGGCGTCCTGGCGCTGGTCCTGGGCACGGTGGCGGGGCTGCTGCGGCTCGGCGACGACCTGGTCGACCCGCCGGTGCAGATGGCCCGGATGCTGCCGCACCTGGGCCTGGTCCCGTTGCTGATCATCTGGGTGGGGATCGGCGAGTCACTCAAGATCAGCCTGGTGGCTCTGGGCGCGTTCTTCCCCATCTACTTCAACACCTACGCCGGCATCCGGGACATCGACGAGCGGCTGGTGGAGGCCGCCCGTACCTGTGGGCTGGGCCAGGCCGCCCGACTGCGGCACGTGGTGCTGCCCGGCGCGCTGCCGTCGCTCTTCCTCGGCCTGCGCCTGGCGATCGGCGCGGCCTGGCTCAGCCTGGTCGTCGGCGAACAGGTAAACGCCCAGACCGGCATCGGCTTTCTGATGATGGAGGCGCGGGAGTTCAGCCAGACCGACGTGGTGGTGCTCGGCCTGCTCGTCTACGCCCTGCTCGGGCTGATATCCGACCTTGCGTTGCGGGTGCTGGAGAGGAGGATGTTGACATGGCGTCGCGGATTGCGGGCCACCTGACCGGTACGACGCCGGTGTTGACCGCGCACGCGGTGCACCGGGCGTTCGGGCCGACTGTCGTGTTGGCCGGAGTCGACCTGACCATCGCCCGGGGCGAGGTGGTGGCGCTGCTGGGCGGCAGCGGCTCCGGCAAGAGCACCCTCCTGCGGATCCTCGCCGGGCTGGACGGCGAGGCCAGCGGCGACATCGTCGTGCACGGCACCGCCGCCGTGGTCTTCCAGGAGCACCGGTTGCTGCCCTGGAAGCGGGTGGCGCCAAACGTCGGGCTCGGGCTGTCCGGCGCGGACACCGCCGGCCGGATCCACCGCGCGCTGGCCGAGGTCGGGCTCGCCGACCGGGACCGCGCCTGGCCGGGCGAGCTGTCCGGTGGGCAGGCGCAACGGGTGGCCGTGGCACGGGCACTTGTCCGCGAACCGGACCTGTTGCTGCTCGACGAGCCGTTCGGGGCCCTGGACGCGCTGACCCGCCTGCGGATGCAGGTCCTGCTGCGCCGGCTGCGCGCCGAGCACGGCTTCGCCGCCCTGCTTGTCACCCACGACGTGGAGGAGGCGCTGTTGCTCGCCGACCGGATCCTGCTCCTCGACGACTGCCGCATCGCCGCAGACCTGCCCGTCGACCTGGCGCCCACCCGTACGCCGGACGACCCGGCCTTCGGCGCGCTGCGCCGGCACCTGCTCGACCGACTCGGCGTACCCACCACCTGACGAGCGGAGACCCGATGACCCGCTGGACCCCCGATCCCACCTTCTATCCCTCCCCGCGGGAGGCGGTGGCCGCGCCGGCGGAGAAGCTCGCCTACGTGGCGGCCTTCGACCGCACGGCCACACGTCCGGACGCCATCGTGGTGCTGGACACCGACCCCGACTCCCCCACCTACGGCACCGTGGTCGGCTGGACGGACCTGCCGCACCTCGGCGACGAGCTGCACCACTTCGGGTGGAACGCGTGCAGCAGCGCGCTCTGCCCGACCGCCCCGCACCCGCACGTCGAGCGGCGCTACCTGATCGTGCCCGGTCTGCGGTCGTCGCGCATCCACGTGCTCGACACGCAGCCCGATCCGCGCCAGCCCCAGGTGGTCAAGGTCATCGGCCCGGAGGAGTTGGCGAAGAAGGCCGGCTACTCGCGCCCGCACACCGTGCACTGTGGCCCGGACGGCATCTACCTCTCCGCCCTCGGCGGCGCGGACGGCGCGGAGGGGCCGGGCGGCATCGCCATCCTCGACCACACCACGTTCGACGTACGCGGGGCGTGGGAGTCCGACCGGGGTCCGCAGTTCCTGGCGTACGACGTGTGGTGGCACCTCACCCAGGACGTGCTTGTCACGAGCGAGTGGGGCACCCCGTCGATGATCGAGGACGGGATCGTCGGCGAGTTGTTGCTGGGCCGACGCTACGGCCACGCGATCCACTTCTGGGACCTCGCGAAGCGTCGACACGTGCAGCGCGTCGACCTGGGCGATCAGTACCAGATGCCGCTGGAGCTGCGCCCGGCGCACGACCCGACGAAGTCGTACGGGTTCGTCGGGGTGGTGATCAGCGTCGAGGACCTGTCCGCCTCGGTGTGGCTGTGGCACCGCGACGGCGGCGCCTGGGCGGTCACCAAGGTGATCGACATCCCGGCGGAGCCGGCCGACCCGGCCGATCTGCCCGACCTGCTCAAGCCGTTCGGCGCGGTGCCGCCGCTGGTGACCGACATCGACCTGTCCGTCGACGACAGGTTCCTCTACGTCTCGTGCTGGGGCACCGGGCAGCTCCGCCAGTACGACGTCAGCGACCCGCTGCACCCCGTGCAGACCGGCTCGGTACGCCTCGGCGGGATCGTCCGCCGCACCGCGCACCCGTCCGCGCCGGACGAGGCCCTCGCGGGCGGGCCGCAGATGGTCGAGGTCAGCCGCGACGGCCGGCGGGTCTACGTCAGCAACTCCCTCTACGGCACCTGGGACGACCAGTTCTACCCCGACGGGGTGGGGGCCTGGCTGGCGAAGCTCGACGTCGACACCGAGGCCGGCGGGCTGACCCCGGACGAGCGGTTCTTCCCGCACGGGGAGGAGTTCCGCGGGCTGCGGGTGCACCAGACCCGGTTGCAGGGCGGGGACGCGTCCTCCGACTCGTACTGCTTCCCGTGACCGTCACCACCTGGGTGACGCTCGCCGCGCTCGGCGCGTTCCACGGTCTGAACCCGGCGATGGGGTGGCTGTTCGCGGTGGCCCGGGGTTTGCAGGAGCGCAGCCGGGCGGCGCTGCTGCGGTCGCTGCCGCCGATCGCGGCGGGGCACCTCGCCTCGGTGGGTGTCGTCGCGGCGCTGGTCAGCGCGACCCGGTCGGTGACGGCGAGCACCGCCGTGGCGGTGGTCGGCGGTGTGCTGCTCGTCGCGTTCGGGCTCTGGCGGCTGCTCTCCGAACGGCACTTCCGCTGGGCGGGGATGCGGTTGTCCTCGGCGCAGCTCGCCGGCTGGTCGTTCCTCATGTCGTCGGCGCACGGCGCGGGGCTGATGCTGCTGCCGCTGCTGGTGGCCACGCCGGTGTCCGGGGGTCATTCCGGGCACCTGGTCGCCGCGCCGATCGGTGCGCTGTCCGGGCTCACGGCGGCCGGGGTGCACACCGTAGCGATGCTCGGCACGGCCCTGGTCGTGGCGATGCTCGTCTACCAGGTGCTCGGGGTCGGGGTGCTGCGTCGGGCGTGGTTCAACGTGGATCAGCTCTGGGCCGGCGTGCTTGTCGCGGCCGGGCTGGTGACGCTCATCCGGGCATAGCGCCGGTGTCCGGGCCCCCCTGGCCGGGCCGAGGGCTCCGACCACGACGGTGGACTCGGCGCGAACGTCAGTCCTTCGGCCGGCCGGCTCAGCCGAAGGACGGACAGGCCACGGAGGACTCGCATCCCATCGATCGATGTGGGAGGCAGGGCCACCGCCATACGGTCGTTCTCGGTCCTGGCCGTTCGAGCGATCCGCGAGGTGTTTCCCATGACAGATGACGTTGACCGGAGGCGGTTTCTGCGACGTGCCGCCGGTGCGGGCGCCGGAGTCGGCGCGTTGGCTCTCGGTGCCGCGATGAGCGCGGGAGGGGTGGCCGAGGCGGCACCGCCCGGCCACGGGGGGTCGAGCAGCCCGGTGCTGGGCACCTGGCGCGGTGTGGTCACCCTGCCGCACGAGGAGGAGGTCGCCCTGTTCACCTTTCTGCCCGGAGGCTTCTTCCTGTCGTTCGCGCAGGGCATCCACATCGCCACCGGGCGGTGGGAGGCGACCGGACGGCGGACTGTCACCTTCCTGTTGTGGCAGGTGCTGCCGCACGACCTGAAGGGGCAGCCGCTGCGCTACAACGGCGAGCTTCGGGCGCTGCACAATGCCCAGGTGACCGGCGACAGGCTGACGAGCGAGGGCACCTACCGGGCGCTCGACATCGACGGCAGGGAGGTCGGTCGTGGCCCGGTGAGCGCCACGGCGACGCGGTTCGACATCAGCACCTTCTGACCCGGCCGCCGGCACCCATAGTGGAGGGGGTCGATCTGTGATCTCATGTCGCGATGAACACTCCGACTCCCCTCATGCGGCTGGTGGCCGGTGTCTGGGGGTTCAAGACCCTCGCCGTCGGCGTCGAGCTCGGCCTGTTCACCCGGCTGGCCAGCGGGCGGACGATGACCGTCGACGAGGTCGCCGCCGAATTCGGGCTGCCCGACCGGCCCGCGGACCTGTTGCTGGCCGCCAGCGCCTCGCTCGGCCTGCTGGAAAAGGCCGGCGACGGCTACCGCAACACGGAGTTGGCCGAGCAGTTCCTGGTCGAGGGCCGCCCCTACTACTTCGGCGCGCAGGTGCGCTACTCGGACCTGCGCACCTACCTGCCCTGGCACCGCATCGGCGAGGCCCTGCGCACGGATCGGCCGTTGACCTGGGACCCGGAGGCCCAACAGTCGATGTTCGACACCGCCGACCCGGCGATGCTGGCCCAGTTCTGGGACGCGATGTTCTCCACGTCCAGCTTCACCGCCAGCGCGTTGGCCGACGCGTACGACTTCTCCGCGCATCGCCGCCTGCTCGACGTGGGCGGCGGGGCGGGCGCGTTCCCGATCGAGTTCTGCCGCCGCCTGCCCGACCTGCGGGCCACCGTGCTGGACCTGCCGCACGTGTGCGAACGGGCGCGGGAGCGGGTCGCGGAGGCCGGTCTGACCGGGCGGATCGAGGCGGTCGCCGGGGACTTCCTCGTCGACCCGGCGCTCCCGGGCGGGCACGACGTCATCCTGCTCAGCATGATCCTGCACGACTGGGACGAGCCCACCAACCGGGCGCTGCTGGCCCGTTGCCACGCGGCGCTGCCGCCCGGTGGGGCGATCGTCGTCTGTGAGCTGCTGCTCAACGACGAGCGCACCGGGCCTCCGGAGGCGGCGTTGATGGGCATGAACATGCTTGTCGAGACCGAGGGCGGGCGCAACTACTCGGGCGCGGAATACCGTGCCTGGCTCACCGACGCCGGTTTCGTCGACGTGCGTACGGTGCCGTTCGACGCCCCCGGCGCCAACGGCGCGGTGGTGGCGCACCGGCCCTGACCGACGGCGACACCCGACCCCGGTGCGAACCCTGGGCCGGGTGTCGCGGCGTCTCACGACGCCGGCGTCCGATCGGCTACCGGTACGGGTCAGGCGCGGGCCTTGGCCGGCTGCTTCATGAAGTCCATGATCGCCTTGTTGACCTCGTCGGCGTGGGTCCACGGAATGCCGTGCGGCGCGCCCTTGAGAGTGACGAGGTTGGCGGTGGGCATCATCGGCCCCAGCCGCTGACCGGTCACCGGATAGGGCAGCACCCGGTCCTGGTCACCCTGCATGATCAAGATTGGCACGTCGATCTTCGGCAGGTCCTGGCGGAAGTCCTCCTGCCAGGCGTCCACACTGTCGTGGGTGGCCTTGGCCGAGGCCATCGCGCCGATCTGCCAGTGCCCCCGATACGCATCCTCGCTGACCCGCTTGCCCATGTTCTGATCCGGGTTGAAGAACGCGTCGCAGAACGACGTCAGGTACGCGTAGCGGTCCTTGATGATGGCGTCCTGGAAGCCCTTGAAGAGGCTCGTGTCGACACCCTCCGGGTTGTCCTTCGCCTTGGCCAGCATGGGCTGCAGCGGGCTGAGCAACACACCGCGACTCACTCGGCGGGAGCCGTAGTTGGCCAGGTAGCGGACCACCTCGCCGGTGCCCATCGAGTGACCGACCAGGGTCGCCTCATTCAGGTCCAACTCGGTCATCAGCACGTCGAGGTCAGCCGCGAACGTGTTGTAGTCGTACCCGAAGGCTGGTTGCGCCGAGTTGCCGTAACCGCGTCGATCGTAGGTGATCGTCCGGTATCCGGCGTTGAGGAGCGCGTTTGTCGCCTTCTCGAAGGTCGCCCCGTTGAACGGGAAACCCGCGATCAGCACGACCGGCTTACCGGAACCGTGATCCTCGTAGTACAGGTCGATGGGCGCGGAGTTTTCCGTACCCACGGTGATGAAAGGCATGTTTGTCTCCTGCTCCGGTCTCGGGCTGTCGGACGTCGCGGCTTTCCCGCCGAGTCGGCGGATATGCCGGCGGTGGGAATCGCCCAGCACGCCGGACAGGGGTGTGCCGATCGGGGCACGAGCGCCTAGCCTCGAGGCGTGAGTCCTTCTCCCCGGCTGCGGGCCGTCAGCGACCTGCACATCGCCTACCCGGAGAACCGCTCGTTCGTGCAGGAGCTGCGCCCGGAGCACGACGGTGACTGGCTGCTCGTCGCCGGTGACGTTGCCGAGCGGTACGCCGACGTCCAGTGGGCACTTGAGCTGCTGAGCACCCGTTTCGCCACTGTCGTCTGGGCGCCGGGCAACCACGAGTTGTGGACCCCACCGAATGACCCGGTGCAACTGCGCGGCGAGGCGCGCTACCAGGAGCTGGTCCGACTGTGCCGTGGGCTGGGCGTCGTCACCCCGGAGGATCCGTACCCGGTCTGGGACGGCGTCGGCGGCCCGGCCACGATCGCCCCCCTCTTCGTGCTCTACGACTACACGTTCCGGGTGCCGGCGGCGCGCACCAAGCAGGAGTCACTGGATCTGGCGCACGCGGCCGGGGTGGTGTGCACGGACGAGGCGCTGCTGCACCCCGACCCCTACCCGAGCCGGGAGGCGTGGTGCGACGCCCGGATCACCGAGACCGAACGCCGGTTGGCCGCACGCGACCCGGCCCTGCCGACCGTGCTGGTCAACCACTACCCGCTGGTGCGCGAGCCGACCGACATCCTGTGGTACCCGGAGTTCGCCCAGTGGTGCGGCACCGTCCGCACCCGCGACTGGCACCTGCGCTTCGGCGCGGCCACGATGGTCTACGGGCACCTGCACATCCCCCGCACGACGTTCTACGACGAGGTGCGGTTCGAGGAGGTCTCGCTGGGCTACCCGCGCGAGTGGCGACGGCGCGGGCCGGTGCCCGATCCCGTGCGGACCATCAACCCCGCCGAGGACGTCCGCCGGATGCAGGGCCTCTCCGATTCCTCCCGGCCGGTCAGCGGGTAGACCGCCGCCAGTCGCGCCACACCCGGCCGGGCGCGGGCCGCGCGCGCCGCGCGGCCCGCACGGCCCGCGCTCGTGCTCAAGATCGACTCGGTTTCCGGAATGTCGCGGTGTCCCAGCGGCTCGGACACCCCGGCTTCACCAAGACCGAGTCGATCATCACCGCTTTCCCACCATTCGGGAGGCCAACCCGGCGAGTCGGGGCCGGGTGAGGCCGACAACCGTCGCCAGTCGGGTCACGCCGGCCGGCGCCGGCTTCGCGCCGGCGACATCGGCGATGAAGGTACGCGCCAACGGCCGGCACCGGACCTCGTCCAGCGCGACGTGGTCCGCCCTGCCCTGCCCTGCCCTGCCCTGCCCTGCCCTGCCCTGCCCTGCCCTGCCCTGCCCTGCCCTGCCCTGCCCTGCCGATCATGAGGTTGACGGACGGTCTGATCTCCCCAACGCCCGCCAACTCCATGATCACCGGAGCGGTTGGGCGGGGCGGGTCAGTGATTGGCCAACGGTGTGTTCTGGTACGCGGCGAACAGCCAGCGGCCCTCGAATCGCTGGGCGATCAGGGAGTACACGGTGCGCTTGTTGCTGTCGCTGGAACGGTTGTCCAGGTACTCGATGTGCCCGTGCGCGATCAGCAACGCCACATCGTTGGTGATGAAGCGGATGCTCTCGATCCGACCGATCAGACGGCTGTTACGCGCCCACGCCGAGAAGATGATGTCGTGGCCGTCGATGATCTCCTGCCAGCCATGCTCGATCATCCCGTTCGCGATGATGTAGTCCGCGTCGGGGGTGAAGCACTCGGCGTAGGCGAACGAATCGCCCCAACTGTCGAGCATGTGCTGGTAGTGATCGCGGATCGCGGCCTCGTCGGCGTAGCTGACGGTGGCGGTCATGGGAAGCCCCTCGCCTCGTAGGGCCAGGCAGGCCCACTACGAAAAGGGCATCGCAGGAGGCCGTGGCACGAATGTGCGCCTGGCGGAAATCCTGCGAGGCGAGCCTGAGACTCGCTGGAGGATCGAAGACTCGATCCCTTCGGAGCCGAAAGCTCCTAAACATTGGTTCCCACGCCAACCCTACCAGGACCAGCGGAGATGCTGTCGCCAGCCAACTCGGGCGCAGTCAGGGGTGTATCGGTCCGCCTCTCGGCGATTGACCAACTGGGATATCTGCCTCGACCAGGATACGGCGGAAAATCGGCTCCCAGCCGGTCGGAATAGTCAACGCGTCCCACACGCCTTCGGGAGGGACGAGACGGCGCTCGACCATCTCGTGCTCGGGCATCCACGCGTCCAGGCGGACCTCGGCGCGCCACAGTGCCCGCACGAGCACGAGACCCTGCTCCGGCCCTCTCCTGCACACCCCACGGCTGAAGCCCAGCAATCGAGAGTCGAGCACCGTCGCGCACGCCTCTTCGCTCACCTCACGGGCCAGAGTGTCGGACCAGTCCTCGCCGGCCTCCGGGCGTCCGCCCGGGAACTGCCAGTGCTTGCCGTCATCGCGGACCAGGACCACCTGACCGGAGACCGCGCAGACCCCGGTCGATCCGTGTGGAGTGCCCGCGGGAGGGTTCGACGGCGGATACCAGGAGGACTGCCAGTGGTCGGCAGCGGTGATGATGTCAAGGGCTTCCCCGTCCGTCGCGATGTGCACCACGCGATGCTGCCCGTTGCCCCACCAGCCCGTCCACCTGCTTACGGGGGTGCAGACGCCTCAGACAGGTTCGCCTCACGTCCTGTCCGGACGTCGGGATGGCACGATGCGTGCTGTGGGTTGGTTCTTGATGGTGACGCCCCTGCATCAGGCGGCCGAGAATGGTGGACTCGAGTGGGCGGCCGGCGCCGAGTCTTGCTTTGGTCTGCCCGAGCAGCCACCACCAGTCCGTCAGCTGCCGACAGTGGAGCAGGTCCTGTCGGCATTCCGGGAGGCTGGCTGTCACGGCACGCCGTGGTTCCAGGTCACGGGGCATGAACCGGTCGTCGACCTCCCCGGCTGCCCGAACCCCGCCACGTGCGAGTCGATGGGTGGCCTGGACCTGGGAGAGGTCACGCTGGGCGTCGATGGTGCCACCCGCGACGAGCCGGTGGTGTTGAACCAGGCTGTGACCCACATCGGATTCCGCAAGCCGTCGAGCCTCGCCGTCTTGGCCGCGTCGGTGGCGCTGGCGTCGCAGGCCGGCCCGCTGCTGTTGCTCGATGACAGCGGCACCTGCGCGTTCGTGGTGTCGCCGGGCGACGACCCGACCAACCTGGCCAAGCACTGGCCGTGGTAGCCACACCGGCCCGCATTCCGGTGCGGCCAGTCAGCGGGTAAGGCCGACCACCGCCGCCAGTCGCGTCACGCCAGCCGGCGCCGGCCGCACGCGGGCAAGATCGGCGATCACGGTACGCGCCAACGGCCGGCACCGGACCTCGGCCGGCGCGACGTGGTCCGCGTCGACGAGGGCGCGTGCGGCCCCGCGCAGGTCACCCACGCGGTGGTACGCCCGCGCGACGTCGAGCAGGTACGCGCCCCGATACTCGGCCGGCAACCGCCGCCACCCCTCCCGCCGCACCACTGTCGAGTGCCGACGCACTACCTCGGCAGCGTCACCTCCTTGCGCTGCCACCAGCACCCGGGCCAACTCGACGGCGACCGGCCCGAAGCTGGTGCGGTGCGGATCGTCGTGCCCCCGCAGGGTGGCGGCAATCCCCGCAGCCTGGTCGATCAGCTCGCCAGCGCGGCGGTGCTCACCACACCCGGCAGCGGCCAGGGCGGCCTGCACCAGCAACGTCCCACCCACAGCCCACTCCCCCACCGCCCGCTGCCCCACCGCCCGCTGCCCCGCACTGCCGGTCCCGCGCTGATCATGAGGTTGACGGGCGATGTGATCTCCACACGGCCCGCCAACCTCATGATCCCCGGGGCGGGATGGGGTCGGGTGGGTGGACGTCGGGGGCGGAAGGATGCGGTTTGCGGCAGTGCCGGTCGCGACCAGCGCCAACTGGTCGCGGTTCAGCGCGCGGAGCGCCTGGGCGATCGACACGACGGCCGTCGCCGACAACAGCGGATCGCCGCCGGCGGCGGCCATCGCCCGGTCGGCGGCTAGCCACCCGAGGTCGGCCACACCGAGTTTGACCAGCAACGACGACGCGATCCGGTACGCCTGCACCAGCAACTCCAGTGGCCGCGCGCCCCGGACGACGTCGAGCAGACCCGGCAACGCCCGGGCCAACTGCGGGTAGTCCGCGTGCTGGTAGGTCAGCCACGCGTACCCAACCTGCCTTCGCGCCTCATCCGCCGTGTGCTCCGGGGCCGGCGGGGTGTCGTAGCGGGCAAGAGCGGCCCGGATGTCGTCGACCCCAACGACAGTGCCGACCGGTGTGCGCTGCGGGCGCGGGCTGAGCAACACCTCCGGGTTGACCCGCAGCACCTCGGCCAACTCCTGGATCACCGAATACCGGTCCAGGGCGCGCACACCCCGCTCGACCTTGTCGACCCAGCTTTTCGACCGACAGAGACGGTCCGCGAGCTGCTGCTGCGTCATCGAGCGCCGTACCCGCCACCGCGCGACCCGGCGGCCGATCGGCAGGTCATCGCTGGTCACGACGCCACCGCCGATCCGGGACCGCGCGGGTCGTGTCCTCCACCGGTACGCGGTCTGCCTCCGCCTGCGCGAGGAGGCGCTGTTTGGCCGCCTCACGCTCGATTGCTTCCGACTCTTCGCTCTTGCTCGCCGGCTTGCCCTGCATGCCCACCTCCGTCGCCGATGTCCTCGGTGATCAGCGAAGCTCGTCGCCGAGGGGCGGACCAGATGGCAAGCGATGCGTGCCATTGCGCTGCTCAGGGCGTGGGTTGTGCCGGGTTGCGCCGGTCCCCAGAGGACCGAATCAACCCATAGGCTCGTCACCGGACGTAGTTGGCTGATGCTTGGAGGTGGAACCATGGCGCGACCGGTGAAGAACATGGCGTTCGAAGGGCTGCTGCTTGCCGCCTGCTACGGCAACGCCCACGCCGCATTCGCTCGCCAGCTCAATCACGCCGGTCGCGACCAGGGTGCTTGGCGGTACGACGCGGCCAGCGTCTACTGGTGGTTGCGCGGTCGCCGGCCCGGCGAGCACGTTCAGGCCGCCATGGCGGAAATACTTGCCCGCAAGCTCGGCCGCTCGGTCGCCACCACTGAGTTGGGCTTCGGGGCGTCCGACAACGTCGGAGCATACGTCTACCCCGCATCCGTCGATGGCGCGATCGACGCCGCCGAGCAGATCTGGACGACGCTGGCCAAGCACCTCAACCAGCAAGCCAACCGCCCGTTCGACAGCGGCAAGGCCCTACAGGCAGCGTTCGCTTGGCGATACGACCTGCGCGACGAGACGGTCGCCCGGAGCGGCCGACAAACAGTCAGCCCCACCGACGTTCAGTCGCTGTACGCGTTGGCCGATCACTTCACCGCACTCGACCGACGTCATGGCAGCGGCTCACCGCGCACCCGGACGCTCATGGCCGACTTCCTCGTACGTCAGGTCACTCTCATGATGCACGGCACCTACACCGAAGCCGTGGGCCGCGACCTCATGCGCGCGGCCGCGACGCTCTGCGGTCAACTCGCTTTCATGTCCTACGACGCGGGTGACCACGCCAGCGCCCAACAACACGTGACCATCGCCCTGCGGCTCGCAAAGGCCGCCGATGACCGCCTGTACGGCGCTCACCTACTGGCGAACCTCGCCACCCAGGCCGTGCACCTGGGCCACTCCCGGGACGCGGCCCGCCTCGCTGAAGCGGCCATCGACGGTGCAGGGCGTGCGCCAGCCGCCGTGTTCGCTCGGCTGCACGCGACCGCCGCCACCGCATACGGCCAGTTAGGTGAGCGACGTGCCTGCCAACTGGCGCTCGCCAGAGCCGAGCGTGCTCTCGACCGCACAGGGGCAGAACCTGGCCCACGCTGGGTCACCTACTTCAGCCCTGCCCACCTCGCCGGAGCCGCACTGAGGTGCCTGGGTGACCTACATCTGTATGCACAGGCCCTTGGCCACGCTCCGGACGCTCTGACCCTGGCCAGCGGGAACACCCGTACCCGTGCCCTGCACACCGCGCTAGTCGCCGTGACTCATGCCCGCGCTGGAGACACCGACGGCGCCTGCAAATGGGCCCGGGAGTTGGCACAGCACGCCGCGCGCATCCAGTCGGCGCGTGTTCAACAGCGTGTCCGCGAGATCACCACCATGCTCAGCCCGCAGCGGGCATCGCCCCAGGTCAACGAAGTCCTCCACATCCTCGCGACCATGCCAACGGCCGCATAGCGCGAGAGCCCCACCTCGGCCGATCCGCTAGCGTCAGGGAGGTGACCTGGACGGAGCCCGCCACCTGGTACGCCAACCTGGCTTCCTTCTACGCCGCTGCCGCAGCCTTCATCACCGATCCCGACGGCAACGTGCTGCTCGTCAAGCCCACGTACCGCGACCACTGGGCCTTTCCGGGCGGCTATGTCGACGAGGGCGAATACCCGCATGACGCCTGCGCCCGAGAGATCCGGGAGGAGCTGGGGATCTCGGCAGTGGTGGGCAACCTACTCCTTGTCGACTGGGCACCGCCTGCCGGGCAGCGGCCACGCGCGATCATCAGCTTCACGTTCGACTGCGGGTCGTTCGACAACCTCGACGGCTTCGATCTGCCGGGACAGGAGTTGGAGAACGTCGCCTTCTTCTCCCGCCGAGAGGCCGAGCAGCGCCTTCCCGACAACGTCGCCACACGTGTCCAAGCAGCGATGAGCGCGCGTGACCTTGACGCACCGCTGTACCTTGCTAGCGGCTCGGTCGTCCCACTGCCCACCGTCAACGGAGTGCAACACGAAGCAGGGCCTCGGTCACACACTACATAAACGCTAATCCGGCGTACGGGGACAATCCATCCGCCGCCTACCAACTCAGAAACCCACGGATGTCCGGCTTCACGCCCACAACGAGCGACTAATCGCCACGCTCAAGGCCCGGAAGCTCCTGGTCAAGCTGCGTTGCTAACTCCGCCGAACGATCGTGATCGCGCCGGCCATGATCGGCCCGCCCCACATCTAGGCCAGCTACTGCTCAGCACAAATGAATCAAGGGAACGGTCGACACCATCACCGGTGGAGGGCCCTCGTCGTAGTCAAGCTTCGTGCGGCCCGGAGTCAACCCGCAATGAGCTGACGTCGCTTGCCGCAACCGATGACCATGTCGGCTCAGCCGTCGCGAGCCATGCCTGCATACTGGCTGACATGCTGCCTTCAGAGGAGTCCCGTTTTCCCCGACTAGCGTTGACGAGCTTGCTGAGGCTGCGGAATGGGCGTTGCCTTCGGACGATGAAGCATGGAGCACCAAGGACGTTGTCGATCTTGTCCTTGCGGTGTCCGAAGCACACGCTTGGGTCTTGCGGCCGTACAATCATACGTTTCACAGACAGCCGTGGGAGTCAGCGTTCGAGGACCTTAAGATGGCGATCAGTCGTTGTGGTCCGAATCTCACGGCAGCGCTTGGCACGCACTTGAGCGATGTCGTGGCCGCAATTCACGGGACACCGCAGCAACTTGCTAACTCCCGCGTGGCGATCGACACCGCTTTAAAGAAGCTTCGGACCCAGTGGGCGGCCCCACCCATCACCGTCGCGGCATGGCTCGACTTGGCGGACGCTTGCCAAGATCTTGGAATTAGTTCAGCCGTGCTGGCATACCGCCGGGACCTTTTTATGGCTCTCGTGCGAACTGGCGGACGAAGTCCAAGAAGCACCGGGCAGAAACTCGCTTACATCCTCGCAGACAAGGCCGCGGGTGTCACTGAGGCTAAGATTACTGTCGGAGACATCGACCAGAACGATATCGAAACATGGCCGAGGTGGGGCGATGCCGCAGGGCTCAATGACCTGCAACGGCTCGCGTTGTGCAAACGCCTGCTAAGCGCGCCACCCCGCCATGGACACCACGTCGTGTGGCTCGCTTTCGATCAAGCACGCATTCACGCGCAACCTCAAGTCGTGGGTCCGATCACGTTCTACGAGTCGCAGTGGGTCAGCTCCGTCTTGACAAATGGCGGTCCATGGCGCCACGAGCTGCCGACGGAACTGACAAACCCAGCGTCTTGGTTAATCGACCTTCCAGAATCGCCCGACGTGGTCATCGCCCGGGTCGACCTTGGCGCCGGGGCTATTGCCGACCCCGTTGGCCGGGCGACGGATCTAGCATATGCTGCTGTGGCTTGGGCCAAGTTCCATACTAAGACGAAGAATTGGAAGGCGATGGATGGGTACTTGCAAGCAATTGACGGACGGGTGCTAGGTTTCATCCCATTTGCTCCCTCATTTAACATGCCCGGCGTGGCGGTCTACCTTGATGGCACCGGAGATGAGCTCGCACGGCTTGGCCCCGACCTAGGCTCACACCTACTGGCAGCCGACCGCGACCTCCATGAAGCGATCGAGATGCTGCACTGGTGGCACGAGGCGGGCAACCAATCCCCACTCCCCGCAATTCTTCTTGACGTCCGGATCATCGAATTTGTAGCCGCCCGGACAGGCGACAAGAGGTGGTACGAATATCTCGATAGAAACTGGAAGAACGCCTGGATTCGTAGCACCGCCATAAACCGCCTATTGAACACCTGCATAGATGCTGCGAGAAATTTTAATATTGCCACTGAAGGAGACAAAGAGGAGCTGAAATCGATTTATTACGCAATCGTTCGTCACGCCAGTAGAGGGAGGACCCTCCATGCTGACGAAGCCCTGAAGGCTCTTCCAATGCTGCGGATGATCTACCCGGTTCACAGCCGTCTGGGACGCCTTTTAGCGTCCACGAGCGACCAGCTCAGCAATTGCGCCAGTCTAGGGTCATGGTCGGATGAGTTAGAGCGTGAATGGAAGGCGCAGCGAGAGCGCCTTCAGCGCATCCGCAATGCGCTGGCGCACAGTTCGCCAGTCACCGAAGACGCTGCAAAGACCGTGGCCCCTTTCTGCCGACAAATGGCCTCGTGGGCACTAGACGCCGCCATGTGCGGCATCCTGGACCGTCGGGGAGTACAGGCAGCGCACGACGAGGTGCGAAGCAAAGCGCTCCATTGGCGGGCGAATTTGTCAGGCGGGTCAGATGTGGCGGTGGCATTGTTTCGATAGCGTCGCCTGGCTGCGCCCTGTCTAGCGTTGGATCATCTCATCCTAATTTGCGGGTGGCGCGGCTGTGATGTAGAAGAAGGATGGCCTGCACGATCACGCCTGCACGCGGGGTGGCAACCCAGTGACCAGGACCTTCGAGATCTTGAGCGTGGCGATTGCTCGCTCCGCGCGCAGCCGGGCATGATGGGCAGCCATATTCTCCGCCGAACGCGCCGAAGGGGATGCGCAAAGCTCGGCAGGTCAGCGCCTGCTGGCGCGGCTCGCACGCAGAACCGGTACGCAAACCGCGCCAGCAAATCGCCGCAACCCGCTCGCCAACTGACGCTCTTATCGACCAACACAACGCAACACTCTGTCGGCCCTAAAACTTGGCGCAACAGACAGTCACTGCGATCACGCCACCCGTCACACGAACAGTCTCAACACCTTCAGCTACGCGGCAGTGCCTGCCGGGCATCGATCACGCTGATGAATTTCCGAAAGTCCAGATTGGGCAGGTGCGGCCGGATCGTCAGCTCGCGTACACCTCCAGGCCCGACAACTGCCCGGCCGGCCAGCCGGTATTACCGGTCACGGTGATCCGCACGTACCGCGTCTGCGCGGCACTGAAGGTGACCGTCACCTGGTTGCCGGACGCCGGGTCGAACGTCCGCCCCGCCGAACCCGACAACGTCCCGAAGCTCCCCCCGTCCACACTCCCCTGCACGGCGATGGTCTGCGTCCGGCTTCCCCAGGCCGACGACGGCGGCAGCTTCAGCACCACCCGCCCGACCGTGCGCGAGGAACCCAGATCGACCTGCACCCACTGCGGAAACGCGCTGTTGGCGCTCTCCCAGTAGCTGTTCGCGTCGCCGTCGACCACGTTGCCCGACCCGTAGCTCTGGACGTGGCTGCTCTCCGAGGTGGAGCGGCCCCGCGCGAGGTCCGCGTTGGCCGGGGCGTCGGTGGTGACCGTGACCGCGGAGGACGCGCTGGAGCTGTTGCCGGCCGCGTCGCGCGCGGTCACCGTGAACGTGTACGCGGTGGACGCGCTCAGCCCACTCACGGTCGCCGTGGTGCCCGTGACAGTGGCGACCACGGTGCCGCCCTGCCGCACCTGGTAACCGGTCACCCCGTTGTCGTCAGTGGACGCCGTCCAGGCCAGGGACACGCTCGTCGACGTCTTGCCGGTCACGGTGAGGCCGCTCGGCGTGCTCGGCGGGTTGTCCGTGGTACCGCCTGAGGCGTACACCTCGACCTGGGCGAGTTGCGCGGCCGGCCAGCCGGTGTTGGCGCCGATGCTGAGACGGACGTAGCGGGTCGTGGTGGTCGGCAGCGTGCGGGTGACGGTGTTGCCGGTGGCCGGGTCGAAGGTGAACGCCGAGGCCCCGGCGATGGTGCTGAACGATCCGCCGTCGACGCTGCCCTGCACGGTGATGGTCTGGGTCCGCGCGCCCCAGCCGGCGGGCAGCCGTACGACGAGTTTGTTGACCTGGTGGCTGGCGCCGAGGTCGACCTGCCACCAGTGCGGGAATGCGCCGCCGCTGCTCTCCCAGTAGCTGCCGGCGTTGGAGTCCACCGCGTTGCCCGACGGGAACCCACTGCCCTGGCTGCTCGCCGAGGTTGACTTGCCGGCGGCCAGGTTCCCGGTGGCCGGCGGCGGGGTGCCGGTCGTCGGTGGTGTCGGACGGACCGCGGTGAGCGCGAGTTGACCCTTGAGCATCCGGCCGCCGTCGGCGGTGATCCGCAGGTAGTAGTCGGAGGAGCAGGCCACGCCGTCCTCGTCCAGGGCGCGGATGTTCGCGCCGGCCGGGGTGGTGGCCTGGGTCTCGGACGTCTTGGCGATCTGGTTGCCCTCGTTGTACTCGTCGAACATGGACACGTACAGGCCCTGGGAGCCGAGCCGGACCATGTTGTAGATGTGCCGCCAGTAGAAGTCGCCGTGGCGGCGGTGCCCACCGGCGAGGTCACCGGGCATCACGCAGGGCAGGTAGTCGATGCCGCGCGCCGCGCAGTCGGCCATGTCGCCGATGTTGACGTTGTTGTAGTACGAGTCGAGCCCCTCCAGGGTGTCGGTCCGGTAGACCATCCAGGGCGAGATCGCGTTGAAGGCGTGGTAGACGTCGAGGAAGCCGGGGCGGGAGTCCTCCCGGCCGAGTCGCCACCAGGTGGGCACGCCGCCGATCACGTAGCAGCCCTGGGCCTTGAACCAGTTGATGACCTCCAGGCAGGGCCCGGGGGTGAAGGGTCGACTCGATTCGCTGAAGCCGAAGCCCCAGATGCAGACGACCGGCTTGCCATTCTGCCGGGCGTACGCGCTGGACGCGGTGTGCGTGGACATCTTCGTCGTCCAGTCGGTCTTGATGTCCGACTGCATGGTCAGCCAGTCGGTGACGTCGTACATGATGTAGAACTTGCGGTTGTGGCGTTCGGCCGCCGAGCGGACCTTCAGCGTCATCGCGTCGCGGGTCGGCCCCTCGTCGCCGGTCGGGTTGAAGCGTTGCAGGGCGGCGGTGTCGCAGCCATACTCCTGCATCCACCGGAAGTGGGTGTCCACCGTCTGCTGGTCGTAGGAGGAGAAGAGGGTGGCCGGCGATCCGTTGCCCAGGTTGGGGTACGCGGTCGGGTAGCTGCGCGTGTACTCGCGCATGTCCGGCCAGGACACGATCGTGGTGTTCGCGGGCGAGGGCGGCTGGAACCGGTCGCGGCTCCAGTGCCACCAGCCGCCGATCGGCGCGGAGTCGCCGGGGGCGCTGAACCAGCCCTGGTAGCCGACGGTCACCTTGCCGACCACGTCCCCGGGGGGACTTGCGGCGGAGGCGGGGCTGGCCAGGGCGGTGAGCAGCTCGGTGGTGGAGGCGGCGGCGAGGGCGGACCCGCCCAGCACCGACGTGACGAACCTGCGGCGGGAGACCGCCATGAGGACCACTCCTTCGGGACGGAAGGCATTGACGGCCATCGTGGCAGGAGTGGTTGCCGCCCCGCAAGAGTACGACTGATCGATGAAATTCTTCGCCAGCGAAGCGGAAGTAGTTGAGCGCCCCGCCCCTGGGACGTCGAGGGGCGGGGCGCGAGCCGTTCAGGCCGAGAAGTTGCGGAACAACAGCGACGCCAGGCCGAGCGCCAACGCGAGGTTGAAGACTGTGGCACTGGCGAACACGGCCACCGGCCGCCACCCGGCCTCCCGCAGGGACGCGACCCGGACCTCCAGGCCGATGCTGACGAACGCCAGGATCAGGAACCAGACGCGCAGGTCGTTGACGATCGCGATGCTGGCCTTGCCATCCGCGCCGGCCCCGTCGAGATACCAGGTGGCGATGACCGAGGCGGCGATGAAACCCAGGACGAACTTCGGAAACCGGATCCACAGCTCGCGCAGGCCCGGCCGTTCCGCGCCGGGCCGCCGCTCCACCCGCAAGGTGAAGTACGCGGTGAGCGCGACCGCGACCACGCCCATCAGCGCGTTCTGGGTGACCTTGACGATGCTGGCGATCTGGAGCGCCTCCTCACCGGCGATCGCCCCGGCGGCGGTGACCGCGGCGGTGGTGTCGATGTTGCCGCCGATCCAGGCGCCGGCCACCGCGTCGGACAGCCCGAACACGTCGGCCAGCCAGGGCAGGATGAAGATCGACGGCAGCGCGAAGATGATGACCAGGCTCGCCGTGTAGGCCAACTGTTCCCGACGCGCCCGGACCGCGCCGGCGGCGGCGATCGCCGCGCTGACCCCGCAGATCGACACCGCCGACGCGAGCAACGCGCGCAGCTTGTCGTCGAGGCCGAACCGGCCGGCCAGCCACCAGGTGAAGAAGAAGACCCCGCTGATCAGCAGGATCGCCTGGGCGATGGCCGGGCCGGCGGCACTGGCGATGACGGCGAGGTTGATCGAGGCCCCGAGCAGCACGAGGCCGGTCTTGATGAAGAACTCGGTCCGGAACGCGGCGGCGATCCGGTCCCGCCACCCGAGCAGCGTGACGGCGACGTTGCCCAGCAGGCCCAGCAGGATGGCGTAGACCGGGTACTCGACCGCCGCCCCGACATCCTCGACCGCGGTGCCCTCGGCCCACCCGGGAACGTTCTGCTCCAGATAGCGGGTGAACGCCGCGAGACCGACCACGATCACCACGCCGAGTGCCGTCCAGGCCCAGAACGTGCCGTCCCGCGCCGTGCCGACGGGACCGGCCGGGTCGACGGTCGTCGGTGGCCCACTGACCGGCACGGGCTCCACCGTGCGGGTCTCGTCCACCGTGCGGGTCACGTCAGTCGTGCTGGGTTCGACAGGCGTCGCGGCCGGGTCGGCCGTGCGAGTCTCGTCTGCGGCCATCAGGGCACCAGCCCGGCAGGAATGGCACCGAGCAGGACCAGGGCGAGCAGGGCGAGGCCGAGAATCGTCGCCACCCAGTCCTCGTTGAACGCGAGCCGGGACTCCCCGGCGGTTGGCGGGGTGGGCGGTGGCTGATCGGTTGTCATGGCGTACCTCCATGGGGGTGGACCGATCCGGCCGGGCCGGATCGGTGGGACAGCGCGGTGACGGGTGTGCGGAGCGACGGCCGCGACCAGCTGGCTCGGGGGTCGGCGCGACACGCCAGCGGGCAAGCCGAGGGAGCGGGCGCTCAGCCGAGGGTCGGCGAACCCGGACAGAGCCCGGAGGCGACCCGCATCAGGTCCACGACCCGACGGGCCGTGAGGAGCGGACCAATCGACACAGGCCAAGTTTCCTACCCGGTCGATAGGAATTCAAGGGTGTACGCGTGGCGGGGACGGCAGCGGGGGCCGGAGCCTCTCGGCTCCGACCCCCGTCCGTCACGCCAGAGCCGTTACGGGATCGGGTACCGCTCGAGGTAGACCGGCGCGCCGACCTTTGTCATGTCGGCCGGCGCACCCACCCCGTTGACCACGTGGTCGATCGTGCCGGCACTGAGGTTGACGGTCATGATGTGGTGCAGCCGCACACCCGGACGGTTCGGGACCTCGAAGCCGTTCTCGGTGTGGATCGACGGGTTGTTCTGGTTGAAGACGTACACCCCGCCGCCGTGCAGGGTGTGGTGCCGCACCCGGTCACCCACCTTGTAACCGGCCCACCCCTCGACCGTGCCGTTCATCCAGTCGGCAGGCGTCGGCGGGTCGTACGGCAGCTCGTTCTGGTACAGGATCGTGGTGCCGTGCTCGCCGTTCCAGACCGTGTTGTACCGCTGGAAGTGCTCGACGAAGAGGCCGGTGGCGGTCACGTGGTCGCCGTTGATGACGGCGCCGTAGCGACCGGTGTTGGTGCGCCACCGGTCGGTGTCCCCGTTGACGCCCTCGGTGAAGCCCTCCACGCCGTGGTCCCCGCGCCAGACCCAGGTGTGGTCGATCAGCACGTTGTCGCTGTTGACCTCCAGCGCGGTGTTCGTCCGCCCGATGTGCGGGCCGCCGACCCGGAAGTACACGTCGGACAGGGTGGTCGGGTTGGTCGGGCTGCTGGCGTTGTGGCCGTGCTGGCGACCCACCCGCAACAGGACCGGCGACTCGACGAGGCCCGCGTCGATCGTGACGCCCGCGACGATCACGCCCGGGACGCCGGCGACGTCCAGCGGGATGGCGCCGTTGACCGCGGTGAGGGTGGCGTGCCCGATGCCGAGCACCACGGTGCCGGGCCGTCGGACCTCGATGCTGCGGGCGATGTCGTACGTGCCGGGCGTGAGCAGCAGGTGCTTGCCGCGCGCGAGCTGGCTGTTGATGACGCGCACCGAGTCGGTCGGCTTGGCGATGAAGAAGTCACCGATGTCGAGGGTCCGCCCCGGTGTCAGGCCGTCGGCCCAGGAGACGCCCCGACTGTCGCGCTGCGCGGCGGGCACCCGCACGTGGTAGCGACCCTTGCCGTCGACGAAGAGGTACGGCTTCTCCCGACTGAGCGGGGTCGTCTCCAGGGTGGTGTAGGGCGGGTCGGGGAACGTGGCGTCGTCCGGCGCGCCCTCGACGCCGGCGAAGACCTGGTTCCACACCGCGTTTGACCAGCCGCCGACCTCGCTGTTGCGGGTCAGCCACTGCTGTTGCGAGCCGTTCGTGGTGGCCGGCAACCGCGAGTCGGCGATGAACCCGCCACTGGCGTACTGCGGGCCGGCGGTGCAGTAGTCCATCAGCGACAGACCACCGCCACTGATGTTCAACCGGCGCATCGACACCGCCTGGGACACCGCCCAGAAGTTCGCCGTCGACCGGCAGTCGTCCTGGCCGGCGGCGTTGATGGTGAGCGACAGGTTGGACAGGGTGCGCCAGAAGTTGACAAGGGCGAGGCAGTTGCCCGTGCCGCCGTCGGCCAGGCAGCGGTTGTAGACCTCGAGTTTGCCGTTGACGGCGACGTCGGTGGGTGCGGCGCCCAGACCGGAGACCTCGGTGTAGTAGCCGACCCTGGCCTGTAACGGCTGCTCGGCAGTGCCGTACGTGCCCGGCTTGAACAGGTAGGCGTGCCGCTCGGCGCCCATCTCGTTGTCGACCTGTCGGGCGTGCGCCGCGTCCAGGGTCTGCTGGATCTCGCCGACCGGCAAGCTCGGGTCGAAGATCGTCACGTTGGGCCCGAAGTCGGGTGCGCCGTGCGTGGGGCGTCCGGCGGTGGCGGCCGTGCTCGTCGTCACGACCGCGGTGGTCACCACAAGGGCAAGCAGAAGGGTACGTCGGGACGGGTTGGTCATGCGGTTCGTCCTCTCCGCTGGCCGGAGGCGTGCTCCCGGCACAGCTGGGGCGGTGAGAGCGCTCTCTGACCCCTCCGGCCGAGGCTGGGGCCGGGACGCAGGGGTTGACATGTTTCTACCCGCTCAATCGACCGCATGCCATCAGCCGCGCACCGCGAATATCGACGCGGACCGTGCTCGCGGTACGTCGACGGTACGGAAAAGGAACACGGCGCTGGTCTGCTCGGGTCATGCGAGAACGCCTGACACCTGGAGCACTCCGGCCGCCACGGCGGGCAGTCGTCGCGGTCATCGCCGTCGTCGCCGTCGCACTGCCGCTGGCCGCGTCGTCGATCGCGGGAGCCTGGCCCGGCTCGACCCGGGCCGCACCGGTGTCGGCCCGCACGGCCCCGGGTGACCCGGCCCCGGCCAGACCCGTCACGGCCGAGGAACGACAGCTCCTGAGCCACGCCGAGTCGCTTCTCACCCGAGACTGCATGACCCGCGCGGGATTCCAGATGTGGCTGGACGCGTCACCGCCGGCCGACGAGCTGCGCACCTTCCCGTACATCGTCGACGACCTCGCCTGGGCGCGCCGGCACGGTTTCGGCTTGGACCTGGTGGACGCGGTGGACGCCCGCCGGCTCGCCGACCCCAACCAGCGCTACGTCAGTGGCCTCTCCCCCGAGCGCAGGGGAGCGCTGCTGGCGGCGCTCAACGGCCCCCGACCGGAGGGCCTGGAGGCACGGCTCCCCTCCGGCGGGGTGATGCGGCGCAGCGCCGAGGGGTGCACGTCCGAGGCGCAGCGTCAGCTCTACGGCGACCTCACCGAGTGGTACCGGGCGAACAAGGTGGTCGCCGACCTGACCTACCTGCGGCAACGCCGGGTCCTCGCCGATCCCGCCTGGACGGCCGCGCTGCGGCCGTGGGCGCGGTGCCTGCGGCAGCAGGGGTACGCCGCCGACAGCCCGCAACGACTGCGGGAGAGCGTCGGCGACCGCGACCGGGCGGCCGAGATCGCCGCCGCCGTCGCCGAGGCACGGTGCGCCGAGGACGGCCTCGCCGCGACGGTCCGGGAGCTGGACGCCCGCCACGGCGACGAGCTGGCGGCGGCGTACCACCAGGACGTGGCGACCAGGAACCGGCTGGAGCACGAGGCGATCCCTCGGGCCCGAGCCGTGGTCGCCGCCGAACAGGAATGAACGCCGAGGCGATGGTCGCCCGGCGAGAAGGAGGAAGAGATGAGACGTATCCACCTGGTCATGGCGGGGGGCGCGATGCTCGCCATGCTGCTGTCCGGCGCACCGGCGGCCGCATCCCCCGCGCAACCCGGCCCGGTCGGGTCGGCCGGTCAGGCCGCACCGGTCGACCGGGACGGCCGCGCCGAGCGGGTCGACCTGCCCCGGAGAGCCCCGGCGGACAACGCACGGACCGCCGCCGCGACGGGCAACGGTTACTTCTACGCCTACGAGCACGCCTACTGGGGCGGCGGCTGGTGCGCGTGGGCGGGCAACGCGAAGAACTGGATCAACCCGGGCGGCGCCGGGACGAGCGGTCAGTGGGGCTGCGGCGGTGACTACGGCTTCGACAACATCGCCACGTCGGTGTGGAACAACGGGGTCCAGCACACGTACGACTCGGTCCGGATGCACGTCGGGACGTTCTACAGCGGCGGCAGCATGTGCCTGTCCCGCGGCGACTCCTGGGCCGACTTCACCCTGGGGTGGCAGGTCTTCAACGACGGCACCGCCGCCGACAACCAGATCAGCTCGCACTACTGGGGCGTCTCCTGCCTGTGACGCCAGCCGGGCGGGGGCATCCAGCCCCCGCCCGGCACCACCACGCTCAGCAGGGGACATCCCCGGACAGCAGCGCGCGGTGCAGGTCACGCAGCTCCCGCCCCGGCTCGATGGCGAGCTGCGCCTTCAGCTCGGCCCGCCAGTCCCGATACACCCCCAGCCCGTCAGCGGTACGTCCACTGTGGTGCAGGGCCAGCATCAACTGACCACGTAGTCGCTCCCGGTACGGGTGCCGGCGTACCAGCGTGGCCAGCTCCCCGACAACCTGCGGGTGGTGGCCCAGCGCCAACCGCGCGGTCACCCGCTGCTCGACGGCGGCGAGCCGTGCCTCCTCCAGGCGCGGCGCCTCGGCCTCGGTCAGCTCTTCGGTGCCGTCGGCCAACGCCGGCCCGCGCCACCACGCGAGACCCGCGGTCAGCGCGGTCGATGCCTCGGCCGCCCGCCCCGCACCCAGCAGCAGGTCGGCTCGCCGCACCTCGTCGAGGAACCGGTCGAGGTCCAGCTCACCCGGTGCCACGCGCAGCGCGTATCCGTCCCGCCAGGACCGGATGCGGTCGGCACCGAGCACGGCGCGCAGCTCGCTGATCCGCTTGCGCAGCTGGGTACGCGCCGTCGCGGGCGGTTGCTCTGCCCAGAGCAGGCGTACCAGCCGATCCACCGACACCATCCGGCCGCGCGCGAGCAGCAGCGCGGCCAGTACCGAGCGCTGCTGCGGGCCAGCCAGACGCACCGGCCGACCCGCCCGGACGGCCCCGATCGGCCCCAGGATGCGAAAGTCCATCTGCGTCACCTGTTCCTCCTCGTCACCGAGCAAACGGTCGCAGCGGGCGTCGTCGAAGCGCTGTCATCGCGCTGTCACGGGCCCGCCCCCGGGCGATCACCGTGCGTCGCGGTCGCGCCGCCGTGTCGGACCGTCGTGTTACCGTCGCTCTCGGTCGGCGGCGTCTGGTCGTCCCGACGCTGGGGGCTTCGTGGAGTGGGATTTCGCCGTGCTCGGCACGCTTCGCGTCACCCGGCACGACCGCACGATCCCCGTCCCGGCCAACCGGCAGCGGGCACTGCTGGCCACGCTGCTGCTCAACCGGGGTGAGACGGTTGGCGTCCCCACCCTCGTCGACCGGGTCTGGGGCACGCGGGCACCCGCCCACGCGCGAGCCGCACTGCACTCACTGGTCCGGCGGCTGCGCAGCACCCTGACCATCGAGGACCATCCGGGCGAGCTGATCGCGACGCGGGTCAGCGGCTACGTCCTCGACCTGCCCCCGGCCGCCCTCGACCTCTCGCGCTTCGACACGCTCGTGGCGGCCGGTCTGGCCGCCGACCCGCAACGCCGTGCCGACCTGCTGCGCGACGCCCTGGCGCTGTGGCGCGGTGACCCGTTGGCAGACGTCGACTCCGAGGTGCTGCACCGCGAGGAGGTGCCGGCGCTGACCGAGCGGCGGGCGCGCGCCACCGAGGTCTTCTTCGACACCGAGCTGACCCTCGGCCGGCACACCGAGATCGTCGCGGAGCTGCGACAGGCGACCCGGCGCAGCCCGCTGCGCGAAGGGCTGTGGGCACAGCTGATGCTCGCGCTGTATCGCAGCGGGCGGCAGGCCGAAGCCCTCGACGCCTTCCACCGCCTCGCCGCGATCCTCGCCGAGGAGCTGGGCGTCGACCCGGGGCCTGCGGTGCGGCAACTGCGCGATGGCGTGCTCCGCGCTGACCCCGCGCTGAGCTGGCGACCACCGGCGGTGCCGCCCACGGTCACCCTCGCCGCGCCACCGATGTTCCAACTGCCGGCCGACGCCGGCGGGCTGCGCGGTCGCGCCGCGACGATCGCTGACATCCGGCGGTCCATCGGCGCCGCCGTCAGCGGGGGGCGTCTACCCCTGGTGTCCATCTCGGGCGCCCCGGGCGTCGGCAAGACCGCCCTCGCCGTCCACCTCGGCCACCAGCTCGCCGACGATTTCCCCGACGGCCAGTGGTATGTCCGGCTGCGCGGCCAGCAGCAGGACCATGCTCCTCCGCTCGACGTCCTCGCCGAGCTGCTCACCTACTCGGGCGTACGCGGTGCGGCCCAACCCGCCACGGCTGACGCGCGCGCCACCGCGCTGCGGGCGGCTCTCGCCGGCCGCCGCATCCTCATCGTCCTGGACGACGCCGCCTCGGCGGAACAGGTCGAGCCACTGCTGCCCGGCGCCGGCGGCTGCGCGGTGATCGTGACCAGCCGCAGCACGCTCGGCGCGCTGGTGGCGCTGCACGGTGGCCGGGCCATCGGTCTGGACCCGCTCAGTCCGCAGGACGCGGTCGACCTGCTCACCGCGGTGTTCCAGGAGCACGGGTTCACCGTGGCGCCGGACGTCGTACGCGAGCTGGCCGCGCTCTGCGACAATCTCCCGCTGGCACTGCGGATCGTGGCGGCCAACCTGGCCACGGCCGGCCCGACCGACGCGCACGCGTACGTGCGACGACTGCGCGACGGCGACCGACTCGGCGGCCTCTCGGTGCCCGGCGATCCGCGAGTGACGCTGCGCGCCGCGATCGCGCCGTCCTACCAGCGGCTCGGTAAAGCGGAGCGGCGGGCGCTGCGCCTGCTCGGGTCGACGCCCACCGACTGCTTCACCGTCGACGACCTCGCGGCTCTCACCGACGTCGACTGGCCCGTCGCGGACGCGCTGCTGCGCACCCTGACCAGCAGTCATCTGGTCCGCCCCACCCGGGGCGGTCGGTTCGCCACCCACGACCTGATCCGCCTGTACGCCGCCGAGCAGTCCCACCTCGAGGACACCGCCGACCAGCGCGCCGAAGCCCTCAGCCGGCTGTTCCACGGTTACCTGGCCACCGCCGACGCGCTGGCGCGGCACAGCTATCCCCGGATGGCGTTCCTCCCGCAACCCGCCGGGCCGGTCCGACGGACGGCGGCAGCGGCGCCCCCGGAGCAACCGGGTTGGTTCCGCGCCGAGTACGCCAACCTGCTCGCCGCGATCCGCCACCTGGCGCAGTACGGCCCGCGGGAGATCGCCTGGCACCTCGCCGACCGGATGCGCGGCTATCTCCAGGAGACCGGGGCGCATGGCGAGTGGCGGTCGGTCGCCGAGCTGGGTCTGGCCCAGGCCCACCATGAGGGCGACGACGCGGGGGTCGCCGCGATGCAGGCGAGCCTGGCGACGCTGAGCGCCAGCCGGGCTGACTACGCCGACGCGCGGCGGCGGTTCACCACGGCACTGACCATCCAGCTCCGTCTGGGCAACCGGGTCGGGCAGGCGTCCATCCTCAACAACCTCGGCATCGTGCACCGGGAGGAGGGCCAGCTGACCGAGGCCGGTGAGTGCTACGCGCAGGCGCTGCGGCTCTACCGCGAGCTGGGCAACCGGTACGCCGAGTGGAGTTGCCTGGGCAACCTCGGTGTCGTCCAGTTGGAGTTGGACCAGGTGCCCGAGGCGGTCCGGGCGCAGCAGGCGGCGCTCGACGGATACACGTCCCTGGCCGTCGCCGAGCAGCCGCTCAACGACATCGCCAACGTGCTGCACAATCTCGCCGTCGGCCTGCGCGCGCTCGGTCGGCCCAGCCTGGCGGTGCTGCACCTCACCCGCGCCCTGGTGATCCGTCGGCAGGTGGGCAACCACTACGGTGCCGCCACGGATCTGGATCAGCTCGCCGCCGCGTACGTCGACCTCGGCTACCACGCCAAGGCGCAGCGCCTCGCCGAGGAGTGCCTGCGCATCGCCCGTGCGATCGGTCGACGCCGCGTCGAGGCGGAGGCTCTGGCCACCCTGGGCACCGCCGCGCTCGGCCTGCACGACCCGGCGGCGGCGCTCGACCTGCTGCACCAGGCGTTGCGGCTGGGTCGCGAGATCGGTTACCGCCGCGCCGAGGTCAACGCCCATCTGGGCCTGGCCGGCGCGTACCGGGCGGCCGACCGGCACCAGGAGGCGGCGAGTCACGCCCGGATGGGCGAACAACTCGCCCACGCGGCCCAACACCACCTGCTGGCCCGGCAGGCCCGGGCGCTGCGCGGGCCGGGCGAGCCCGAGGCGCTGCTCCGGACGGCCTGCTGAGCGCCACCACCGCCGGGCTGCCAGCATCAGCATGATCGATCGAGCACGTAACCCTCGCTATGAGCAGTCGCAGAACCGGTCGCCTGGACGATGTCCGCGACTTTCACGGTGACCGTCGGCGTCTCCGCGACGAGTCCGACGGCCTTCGCCATGTCGTCGGACCAGACGATGAGGTCATCGGCTCCGGGCGTCGCCCGGACGGCGGAGGTCGTGAGAATCGCCTTGATCTGGAACGTAGCGTTGACGGGCGGCTTTTGGACGTAGGCCAGAGCGACCCAGTAAACAACCGCGGGCATGGTAAACGGTACGACCCGGCCACGGGATCTGCCGGTCGCGGGTCGGCCGGTGAGGCGCTGGCGTAAACGACGCTGGTACTGCCCGACGACTCTCCGCCGCCACCGCGGGCACCTCAACCCCGCCCAACTTCGGACAGCACTTTTGACACACGGCCTACGCGTCCGGCCCGGCCTCGGTCAGGAACTCGTCGATCATCGGGGCCAGCCAGTCGGCGCGCTGCGGGATCGAGGTGTGCGTGGTGCCGGGCAGGATGGCCAGCCGGCAGGCCGGCAGACCGGTCAGGTCACCGGGCACCGCGCCGCCGAGCAGTCGGAACATCAGCACCGCGTGCTCCGGCTGGACGATGTCCGAGTCGGCAAGCACGATCATTGTCGGTGCGGCCAGCGCACGGATCTGCTCGGGCGTCCACTGCGGCAGGTTCGCGTCCAGCGCCTTCATCTTGGTGACCAGGTTGGCCCACCCGGCCGGGTCCGGCGCGGTCCGCAGGTACTCCTCGTGGAACTCCGAGCCGTGCAGGTGCTCGGGTTGCAGGTCCTGGATTCCGTCCAGGAGCCCGGGGTGCAGGCCATCGTCGTCGAAGCTCACCGAGGCGAGCACCAGCCGCCCGACCCGGTCGGGGTGATCGGTGCCGAGGCGCAGGGCGACCGCCGCGCCCATGCTCCAGCCGAACACGTCGGCCCGCGCGATGCCCAGCCGGTCGAGCAGTGCCACCACGTCGGCGGCGAAGTGCTCCACGGTCAGCGGGCGGTCGAGGTCCGGAGTGCGGCCGTGGGCCTGCAACTCGACGGCGAGCACCTGTCGGGTCTTCGCCAGCAACGGCAGGATCGTGCCGAACGAGGTGCCGATGCCGGAGAGCGCTCCGTGGATCAGCACCAGGGGGCGACCGGGTCCATTGCCGTGTGCTTCGTGGTAGATGTCCATGGCCACACGGTGCGCCCACGCGCTTACGGTTGGCTTCCGGTCGCCTTACCAACGCTAGGATGTCCGCCGTGCAGTTCGGGGTGCTCGGGCCGCTCGCCGTGGCCACCGACGACGGCGAGCCGGTGGTGGTGCCCGGCGCGAAGGTGCGCGCGTTGTTGGCCGACCTGCTGGCCAACCGCAACCAGGTCGTCTCGGCGGACCGCCTCGTCGACGACCTGTGGGGTGAGGACTCCCCGGCCAACCCCCTGGGCGCCCTTCAGGTGCGGGTGTCCCAGTTACGCAAGGCGCTCAACGACGCCGAGCCGGGCGCCCGCGAGTTGGTCGAGTCCCGGCCCCCCGGCTACCTGCTGCGCACCGCCACCGTCGACGCCGACAGGTTCGCCGAGTTGGCCCGCAGCAACGACGCCGGCCGGTTGACCGAGGCGCTCGGGCTGTGGCGCGGCGAGGCGTACGCCGATGTGGCCGACGCCGAGTTCGTCCGCGCCGAGGCGACCCGTCTCACCGAGCAGCGCCTCGCCGTGCACGAGCGGCTGGCCGAGGCCCGCCTGGCCCGCGGTGAACACGACCTGGTCGCCGCCGACCTCGCCGAGTTGGTCGCCCGGCATCCGCTGCGCGAGGGCCTGCGGGCCGTGCAGCTACGCGCGCTGTACGCGGCCGGCCGCCAGTCCGAGGCGTTGGACAGCTACGCCGACCTGCGCGAGCGGCTCGCCGAGGAGTTGGGCCTCGACCCGGGCCCGGAGCTGGTCGCCCTGCACCGCCGGATCCTCGACCAGGACGCCGGCCTGAGCGCACCGCCGAAGGCCGCGCTCATCCGCAACAGCCTGCCGGCCCAGCTCGACGAACTGGTCGGCAGGGCCGAGGCGCTGGCCGAGCTGCGGGCGCTGCTGCCCCGGCAACGGCTTGTCACACTTGTCGGGCCGGGTGGGGTCGGCAAGACCCGACTGGCCACCGAGACGGCCCGCACCCAGTCCTTTCCGGACGGCGTCCAACTGGTGGAGCTGGCCCCGCTGTCGACCGGCGAGCCGCGCGTCGCCGAGCAGGTGCTCGCGGTGCTGGGTGCCCATGAGGTCGCCGGCACGAGTCTGTCGGCCAGCGACCGCCTGGTCACGGCCCTGCGACACCGGCACCTGCTCCTCGTACTGGACAACTGCGAACACGTGATCGAGCCGGCCGCCGAGCTGGTCGCCCGACTGCTGCGCGACGTGCCCGGGGTGAGCGTGCTGGCCACCAGCAGGGAGCCGCTCGGGTTGACCGGCGAGCTGCTCTGGGACGTACCCCCGCTGCCCGTGCCGGCCAACGGTGACCTGGACGCGGTCCGGCGCTCGGCGGCGGCCCGGTTGTTCGCCGCCCGCGCCGCCGCGCAGCAGCGCGGCTTCCGGCTCGACGAGCAGACCGCGCCGGCGGTGGCGCAGCTCTGCCGCCGCCTCGACGGGTTGCCGCTGGCCCTGGAGTTGGCCGCGACCCGGGTCCGCGCCCTCGGTGTGCGGGGCGTGGTGGACCGGCTCGACGACCGTTTCCGGTTGCTGACCACCGCGCAACGGGACGTGCCGACCCGGCAGCGGACACTGACCGCGGTGATCGGCTGGAGCTGGGACCTCCTCGACCCGGCCGACCGGGAGGTGCTGGCCCGGTTGGCGGTGTTCCCCGACGGCTGCACCCCGCAGGCCGCCGAGCACGTCTGCCGCACCGACCTGGACACCCTCGCGCGGCTGGTGGACCGGTCGCTCGTGGTGCTCGACGACTCCGGCGCCGAGCCGCGCTACCGGCTGCTCGAATCGGTCGCCGCGTTCGGCCTGGGCCGGCTGACCGACGCCGACGAGGTACGCGCGCGACACGCCACCTACTTCACCGAGCTGGCCGAACGCGCCGACCCCGAGCTGCGCGGCGCCGACCAGCAACGGTGGCTGGCGCTGCTGGACGCGGAGACGGCGAACCTGCGATCGGCGCTCGTCAACGGTGGCGGGCTGCGGTTGGCCGTCGCGCTGAGCTGGTACTGGTATCTGCGCGGCCGGCTCACCGAGGCGCGACAGGCCCTGGCCGTGCCCGGTGACCCGGGACAGGAGACCCGTGCGGCGCCCTGGCGGGTCGGTTTCGCCCTGTCGCAGGGCGAGGCGGTCGCACCTGACGACGTACGCGCCGCGGTGGCTGTCGACCCGGACGGCCACGCGGCCTGGTTCGCGGCCAACGCCGTGATCGAGCACGGTGACCTGGCCCTGGCCGCGGAGCTGCTGCCCACGAACGTCGTCGACGCCTGGACCGAGGCGGCGGTGCTCGCCTCCCGGGCACACCTCGCGCACGCCAACGGTGACCAGGCCACCCTGGAGCAAACCGCGACCCGCAGCGCGGCAATCTTCGCCGACCTCGGCGACCGGTGGGGACGGCTCCGGGCGACCGAGTGGGTGGGTGGGCTCGCCGACATGCGCGGCGAGCACGAGCGCGCCGTCGCGCTGCACCGGGAGGGCCTGCGCTGGGCCGAGGAGTTGGCGCTCTGGCCGCAGGTCTGCGCCGAGCTGTCCTGGTTGGCCTGGATCGCCGTGCAGACCCGCGACTACGCCCAGGGCCGGGAACTCGCCGAACGCGCGTACGACCTGGCGGTGGAGCAGGGCTCCCCCGGTGCGCTGATCTTCGCGGAGATGAGCCTCGGGTTGGCCGCCCGCCGCGACGGCAAGCTCGACCTGGCCGTCACCCACCTCACCCGTCTCGCCGACCTGGGCCGCGGCGAGAGCCAACCCGCGCTCTATCTGCCGATGGTCCTGGTGGAGCTGGGCTACGCGGTCGAGCAGGGTGGCGACCCGGACGCGGCGTTGGCCCTGCACGTCGAGGCGTTCGAGGCCGCCGAGGCGATGGCGACGATGCGCGACGCGGTCGGCCCCCTGGAGGGGATGGCGTCGGCGGTGCGCTCCCCCGAGGTGGCCGCCCGGCTGCTGGGCGCCGCGGCTGCCGCCCGACTCGCCACGCGGTCCCCCGCCGCGCCGGCCGAACGCGACGACACCGACCGGACGACCGCGCGACTGCGCGCCGAACTCGGGCCGGAACGGTTCGACGCGCTGCTCGCCGAGGGCGCGAAGCTGAGCCCGGGCGAGGCCCGGGCTCAGCTCTGACCGACGCTCAGGCGGTCGCTTTCGGCGCGTACGAGGCGACGATCACGCCGCTCTTGTGCACCCGGGTGTCGACCAGGTCGAACGAGGCCTTGAAATCGGTGAGCGCCGTCGTCAGGTTGGCGCCACCCTGCAACACCGGGTGGATCCAGAACCGGACCTCGTCCACCAGGCCCGCCTTGATCAGTTCGGCGGTGACCGTGCCGAAGCCGTACTGGATGATGTTCTTGCCCTCCTGGGCCTTGAGCGCGGTGACCGCCTCGACCAGGTCGCCCTGGAGCACCTCGGTGTTCTTCCAGGTGGGGTTGGCCAGGGTGGTCGAGGCGACGTACTTCTTGACGTTGTTGAAGAACGCGGCGCCCGTGGTCGGGTCGCTCTCGTCCATGTTCGGCCAGGCGGAGGAGAAGCCGTCGTAGGTGGCCCGTCCCATCAGCATCGCGTCGGCCTCGGTGGTCAGCGCCCCGGCGAGGCTGGCGGCCTCCTCGTCGAAGTACGGCATGGTCCACATCGGGTTCTCGATGACGCCGTCGAGGGTGAGGTAGGTCGAGTTGATGAGCTTGCGCATCGGAATCTCCTGGGTTTTCGTCGTGTTCTCCGGTGACACCCAGAACTCTGCCGGCACCCACTTACGATTCGCTTCAGACGCCCTTACCGTCGCCCGTGTCCGGGTCGGTCAGGGGGATGGGCAGCGCCTGCGCGGCCGCCGTGCCACCGCCCGTCGAGTGCGCCGGCGCGGGGAGGTCCCCGGTGCGGCTGTGCAGCCGCCCGCGCCCGGCGGGCCCGGCCCGCCGGGTCACCTCGACGGTCACCATCCGCACCGGTGGCGGCGGCGCGGTGAACCGCCCGACACCCCACCGCACCCAGAGTGGGATGCGACCGGCGTCCGCCTCGGCACGCAGCTTCTGCACCGTACGGGCCCGGTCGGTGTGGTCGACCTCCACCACGACCGGCGGGCCGTCCGGGCGGGCACACGCCACATCGAGGACCGAGTGCCGCTGCTCCATCGGCGGCGGCAACGGCAGCACGCTCGGCGCCCGCCGGTAGACCCGCCAGCCCCGCGCCTCGGCCCACCGCACCACCGAGTCGATCACCCGGGCGGTGACCGCGTCGGTGTCCAGGTCGACGAAGGTCAGCTCGGCCAACCAGCGACCCAGGTCCGCGGCCAACCGCTCGCCCTGCGTCGTGACCTCCACCGGCGCAGGATAACGCCTCAGCCGACGGAGGCCGCGGTCGCGGCGAGGTGCCGGGTCAGCTCAGCCGACGGAGGCCGCGGTCGCGGCGAGGTGCCGGGTCAGCCAGGCGGTGGTGGCCGTACGGGCCGCCTCCTGGTTGGCCCGCGCCAGGAAGTCGTGCCCCTCGCCGGTGAGCACCAGGTGCCCGTGCGGCACGCCCCGGGCGGCCAGGGCCCGCGCCACCTGCGCCGACTCGCCGGCCGGCACGTTCGTGTCGTTCGCGCCGTGGATGAGCAGCACCGGCACGTCCAGCCGGTCGATGTGGGTCAGCGGCGACAGGTCACGCAGCAGCTCCGCGTCCCGCTGCGGGTCGCCGTACTTGCTGACGGCGGCGGCGGCGATCCACGGCTCGGTGCCGGCGTAGAAGGTGTGGAAGTCGGAGATGCCGCACTCGGCGACCCCGGCGGCGAACAGCCCGGGGAAGTTCACGAGCACCGCGAGGACGAGGTAACCGCCGTAGGAACGGCCCAGACAGCCGAGCTGACCGGGCCGGGCGACACCGGCGTCGACGAGGTACTCGGCGCAGGCCGCCACGTCGGCGATCGCACCGTAGCGGCCGGCGAGGTTGTCGGCGGCGACGAAGGAGCGGCCGAACCCGGACGACCCGCGGACGTTCGGCGCGAACACCGCGACACCCTGCGCCACGAGGGCCTGGAACAGCGGGTTGTAGCCGGGGCGTTCCTGCGCCTCCGGGCCGCCGTGCAGGCTGATCGCGGTCGGCCAGGGGCCTGGCCCGGCCGGGCGGTAGAGCCAGCCGGAGAGCGGCAACCCGTCCGGGGCGCGCAGGTCGACAAGTTGTGGCGCGACGCCGTCGATCGTGGCGGTGGTCGGGGTGCTCGGCCGCAGCGGGCGCAGCGCGCCGGTCGGTGGGTCGACGAGCCAGACCTCCCGGGGCTGCACCGGCCCCTGCGCGGTCAGGCAGAGCAGGTCGCCACCGGCGGCGAAGACGGCGTCGTCGAGCACCTCCCCGGGGGCGGCGACGGCCCGCTGCACGCCGTCGGTGAGGTCGAGCAGGCTCAGCTCGCTGCGCCCGCCGTAGGTGTTCCACAGCAGCGCGGCACGACGCCCGTCCGCGCTCGGCGCCACCTGCTCCAACTCGGCGTCCGATCGCCCGGCCAGCCGCGTCGGCGTCCGCTCCGGTCGGGTCAGGTCGACACGTACCAGCGCGGCCAACTCCGAGAACGCGTCGGTGCGGGCCAGCACCGTCGTGCCGTCCGGGCCGAACCAGCCCTGGTCGGTGCTGCCCCGACCGGTGTCCGGCAACAACCGCCGCCGGACGCCCGTCGCCACGTCGAGCAGCTCCAGCCAGCGGGCGTTTCGGGGGCCCCGGCGCAGCAGCGCCGCGCCGGCGTCCGGGGTCACGTCCAGGAGCGTGAGCAGATCACCCTCGGCGAGGACCCGCCGGTGCCCGGTGCCCGCGTCGACCAGGACGGCCCGGCCCTGCTCGTCGGTCTCGGTGACCATCAGGACCGCGCCGTCGGGCAGCCAGCCGGCCAGCGCGGCGCTGCGCCTGCCGAACCCGGCGACCTGCCGGCGTCGTGAGCCGTCCGGGCGCAGCACCCACAGCTCGGTGCGGGGCGCGCCACCGGGGGCGACGACGCAGGCCAGCCACCGCCCGTCCGGGGACCAGCTCAGCGCCAGCACCGGCTCGTCGCCGGTGGGCAGCGCGACGGCCTCGGCGGCGTCGATGTCGCGAACCCAGACGCGCGGGCTGCCGCCCTGGTCGGAGAGGTACGCCACCCGGCGGCCGTCGGGCGACGGCGCTGGACGGTAGTCCTCGCCCACGGGCACCGGCAGCGCCGGCCGAGGGCTGGCGGGTCGGGTCCGCAGGACGGTACGCGGCACCTCGGTCCGTACGATCATCTAAACCCCGATCCGCTGCAACCAGAGCTCCAGCAGCCCGAGCTGCCAGAGCGCGTTGGAGCCCAGCGTGGTCCGCCGGGCGTTTGGCGCGTCCAGCAACTCCTCCAGGTAGTCCTTGCGGAACAGGCCCCGCTCGCGCGCCGGCTGGGCGGTCAGCGCGTCCCGGACGTCGTCGAGCAGTGGGCCGGAGAGGTGCCGGATGGCGGGCACCGGGAAGTAGCCCTTCGGCCGGTCGATCACCTCGTCCGGGACGATGCCCCGGCTCGCCGCCTTGAGCACGCCCTTGCCACCCTGGGCCAGCTTCAGCGCGGGTGGGCAGGCGGCGGCCAGCTCGACCACCTCGTGGTCGAGGAACGGCACGCGGGCCTCCAACCCCCAGGCCATCGTCATGTTGTCGACCCGTTTGACCGGGTCGTCGACGAGCATCACCAGGCTGTCCTGGCGCAGCGCCGCGTCCAGCGCGGTGTCCGCGCCGGGTGCGCCGAAGTGGGCGGCGACGAACTCCAGGCTGGCGTCGTGGTCGAGCATCCACTCGGGCGCCAGGTGCCCGGCGAGCGCGTCGTGCCGACGGTCGAAGAACACCCGGGCGTACGCCTCGACGGCGTCCGCGCGGGCCACGTTCGCCATCGGCGGGTACCAGTCGTAGCCGGCCAGGATCTCGTCGGCGCCCTGCCCGGACTGCACCACCGTGATGCGCTGCGAGACCTCCTCGGAGAGCAGGTGGAACGCGACGCAGTCGTGGCTGACCATCGGCTCGCTCATGGCCGCGATGGCCTCGTGCACGGCGGGGACGAACCGGCTGGCGCCGATGCGGATCTGCTGGTGGTCGGTGCCGTAGTGGCGGGCCACCAGGTCGGAGTAGTGGAACTCGTCGCCGCTCTCCCCCGCCGCCGCCTCGAACCCGATGCTGAAGGTGGCCAGCCCGGTCTGGCCCTGCTCGGCCAGCAGCGCGACGATCAGGCTGGAGTCGAGCCCGCCGGAGAGCAGCACCCCGACCGGCACGTCGGCGACCATCCGTCGGCGTACGGCGGTGCGCAACGCCGCCATGAGTCGCTCCTGCCACTCGTCGGCGGACATCGGGTCGGCCGCGGCACGGTTGAACTCCGGCTTCCAGTAGAGCGTGTCGGTGCTCCGGCCGTCCGCGGTGATCACCCGTACGGTGGCCGGTGGGAGCTTGCGGACTCCGGCGAGGATCGTGCGCGGCGGGGGCACCACCGAGTGGAAGGTCATGTAGTGGTGCAGGGCCACCGGGTCGAGGTCGGTGTCCACGTCACCGGCGGCGAGCAGCGCGGGCAGGGTCGAGGCGAAGCGGACCCGGCCCGGCCCCTCGGCCAGGTAGAGCGGCTTGATGCCGAGCCGGTCACGGGCCAGCACGAGGGTGTGCGTGGCCAGCTCGACCAGGGCGAACGCGAACATCCCGTAGAACCGTTCGACGCAGGCCGTCCCCCACCTGTGGTACGCCTTGAGGATCACCTCGGTGTCGGAGGTCGACCGGAAGGAGTAGCCGAGGCCGATCAGCTCGTCGCGCAGCTCCCGGTAGTTGTAGATGCAGCCGTTGAAGACCATCGCCAGGCCCAGCTCGGGGTCGACCATCGGCTGGGCGCCGGCGTCGGAGAGGTCGATGATGCGCAAGCGGCGGTGCACCAGGGCCACCGGGCCGTGCTGCCACCGCCCCTCACCGTCCGGGCCTCGGGAGTTCAGGGCGGGGAGCATCCGCTCGACGGCGGCCAGGTCCGATGGCGCCCCGTCGAGGCGTAACTCGCCTCCGATACCGCACATGGCACTCACCTCTCATCGGCTCGGATCCGCTCGGGCCGCTGACCGGTCCAGGTTTGGCGGACCGGGTTGCGTACCGATGACGGGTAGGTCAACCGTGCGTTACACCGAATTCTGCTCGCTTCCACCGAGTAGCCAGGTGTCCTTCGACCCACCGCCTCGCGACGAGTTGACGATCATGCTGCCGGCGGGCGCCACCCGGGTCAGCGCCACCGGCGCGACCTCGGCCCGCTCGCCGAGGAACACGAAGGCCCGCAGGTCGACGTGGCGGGGAGCGAGAGCCGTGCCGTCGAAGACCGGGTGGGTGGTGAGCGAGACCATCTCCTGGGCGATCCACCGGTGCGGGGCGGCGAGGATCTGCTCCCGGACGGCGTCCAACTCCTCCGCCTCGGCCCGCGGGCCGATCACCACGCGGTCGCCGCCGTACCCGTCGACGGGCTTGAGCACCAACTCGTCGAGCCGGTCCAGCACCTCGGCCCGCTGCTCGGGCAGCCCGCACAGGTACGTCGGCACATCCCCCAGCAGGGGCTTCTCGCCCAGGTAGTACTCGATGAGTCGGGGCACGTACGCGTACAGCGCCTTGTCGTCGCCGACGCCGTTGCCCAGCGCGTTGGCGAGCGTGAGCCGCCCGGCGTGCACCGCGGCGAGCAACGGCCAGCCCAGCGGCACCCCGTCGGCGCCGGGCGCGTGCAACAGCGCCTCCTCGTCCATCCGCAGGTAGATCACGTCGACCCGGCTGCGGGTGCCGGCCCGGACCAGCCAGACCCGCCCCTCCTCCACCAGCAGGTCGCTGGTCTCGGTCAGCGGCACCGCCATCTCGTCGGCGAGCAACCGGTGCTCGAACCACGCCGGGTCACCCGGACCGCTGCTGAGCACCACCACGGCGGGATCGTCGGCCGCGGGGGGCGCGGCGGCGATCAGCGCCCGGTGAAGCATCGCCGGCGTCTCGTCGGCGGGCAGCAGGTCGTCGGGCACCGGCAGCTCCGGGAGCACCGCCTGGGTCAGCCGGCGGTTCTGCACCGCGTAGCCGATCCCGGAGGGCACCCGCAGGTTGTCCTCCAGGACGTACCAGCCGCCGTCCGGGTCGCGGACGAGGTCGGTCCCGGACACCTGGGCGCGGGTGCCGCGCCGGCCCATCAGCGCGCCGGTCGGGCGCAACCCGGGTGAGGACTCCACCACCCACGCCGGCACCACACCGTCGGCCACCACGGCCCGGTCACCGTAGACGTCCCGCAGGAACGCGTCGAGGGCGCGGGCGCGTTGCACCAGGCCGGTGCGCAGGGTCCGCCAGTCGGCGGCGGGCACCACGCGGGGCACCAGGTCGACCGGGAAGAGCCGGGTGCTCGCCTCGCCGGCCACGCTGAACGTCACGCCTCGCGCGCGCTGCTCCTCGTCCCGGTCGTGCTCGCGCTGACGCAGGGCGCCGGCACCAAGGTGGCGCAGGGCCGCCAGGATCGGGGCGTACGCCGGATCCGGCCCGGCCGCTCCGAAGACCTCGTCGCCGGCATCGGCGTACGTGGGCAGCGCCGGCGGTGTGTGGGCACCGGCCAGCGTCTCGCGGACCCGGCCCCGGGTCTCGTCGAGGAGTAGGTCCACGACGTCGGCCAGCCGGCCACGACGCTCGAACGCCCGGCGCTGCCGCGCGGCGGAGCTGCCGCGCTCCAGGACGTGCCGGGTCAGCTCCCGGATCTGCTCCCAGTCACCTGTCGCCTCCAACTGGGGGCGTAGGTCGGTCACCAGGCGGCGGACCGCCTCGGCGGCCGGTACCGGCCGGGCCGAGCGGGGCAGGTCGAGCAGGTCGCCCTCCAGCCCGGAGCGGGCCGCCCGCCACACGGCGGCGCGCAGAACCGGGGGCCGCACGGCGGTGCGCTCCACCCCGGCGCGCAGGGCGGCGACCTCCCGCCGGACCAACCCCCGGAACAGCCCGGTGAGCAGGACGATGGTCTCCACGTCGGCGTTGGCGTCGGTGATCCGCAGTTCCACTGTGGGCACGTGCGCCGACGGCCGGACATCGAAGTAGATCATGGCAGGGTCGGTGATCGTGCCGGAGGAGATCAGCTCGGCCACCAGCGCCTCATGATCTGCCGCGCTGGTCACCTCGCCCGGGTCGCCGGCCGTGGGCCAGCGCTGCCAGACCAGCGACCGGACGCTCGCGTAGCCGCTGTCCTGACCCATCCAGTACGGCGAGCTCGTCGACAGGGCGAGCAGCACCGGCAGCCACGGCTGGACCCGGCGGGTGACCGCGACGGCCAGGTCCCGGTCGGACACCCCGACGTGCACCTGCGCACCGCAGATCAGCTGCTCCCGCGCGAGCAGTTGGTACTCGTCGAGCATCCGCCGGTAACGGGAGGTGGGGGTGACGCTCGGGTCGCCGTCGGCGCGCAACGGCACCGTGCCGGCCGCCACGATGCCCAGCCCGGCCCGGTCGGCGACCTGGACGGCAAGCTGGCGCAGCCGGGTCAGCTCGGCGCGGATCTCGTCCAGGGTGCGGCAGACCGCGGTGTTGGTCTCCACCACGCTGCGGTGCAACTCCGCGGTGAACGAGTCGGCCGGCAGCCGGTCGAGCAACTCCCCCGCCCGGGGCACCAGCTCCCGGGTGTGCAGGTCGACGACGTGGAACTCCTCCTCCACACCGATCGTGGCGAGATCCGCCGGGTCGCCGTCGTCGAGGGTCGCGGCCCCGTGGGCGCGTGGCGTGGGCACTGCCCGGCCGTTGCCCGACCGGCTGATCGGTCCGTCGAACGTCGGCGCGTTCGTGGTGTTGTCGGCCATGGTCACCCCGGTTCACGTGTCGGTGGTCGTGGCTGTCCGACGAGCGTTCCCAGGTTTGGTACCGGGCGTGTTTCCGGTGCGTTAAGGTGGCGGACCGTTCTCCCCAGGGCCGCGACTCTCCAGGTTGTCGGCCCATGGCGCTACTGTCGCTGCCGTGACCGAGCTGATGACCACCCCTCGGCTGATCGCGACGGCGTTACGGGGGACGGCGCTTGCGGGCCATCCGGTCGAGGAGGGCCTGGGAGGCACCATTCTCGTCGGCGACGTCGACCCGACGCGGTTGCGGGAGGCCTGGCAGGCCGCCCACTCGGTGCTACCGGTCACCGGGCGATGGCCGGTGTTCACCCTGCCCGGCGGCCTGGACCACGAGCCCGACGCCGCCGAGATCGACGAGCTGGACCGGGCGTCGCGCACTGTCGATCCGTGGTCGGTCTACCGGCGGTACGTCGACGAGGAGCCGTTGGACCGGAAGCGCGTCGAGTACAGCGTGCGGGCAGCGCCGGGTGACGAGTTCGTGGCAACGGCCCTCGATCAGCTCGGGGACACGATCACCGCGGCAGCGCTGGACCGGTGGACCTACGACGCCCTGCTGGCCGACCCGTCCCTCGCCGCGCGTGCCGCTCGCTACCACGAGAATCTGGCGGGAGTGGGGAGCTGGCACACCTTCGATCGGGTGCAACTGGTGCTGCTACCCACGGCGTCGCAGTGGCTGGCGCCGGCCTGGGTCGGCTACCACGGGGCGGGAGGCGACGGCTGGGACGCAGCCTGGGCGGCGGCGATGCGCGAGTGGGACCAGCGTTGGGGGGCTGGGCTCGTGGCAGCGTGGGGGACGATGCTGCAGTTCGTCGTCGACCGTCCGCCGAGGCCCGGCCAACAGGCGTGGGAGCTGGCCGGACAACTCCTGGCCGTCGGGGGCAGCCTGCAGTACCAGCAGTGGCAGTTGGCTCTGGCCGTGGCCGGCAGCGACGCGTGGTTCCTGCACGACCGCCCGTGACGGGTCGTCCGAGTGGCGTCGTCCATGCGTGCTCGACACCGGATCGGCGATGTCGGGGTGTCCCGTTGACCCGGACACCCCGACATCACTGAATCTTGAGGTGCGCAAGGCCGAGGATCGGCCGGGGGTCACCTCATGTTGGCCACCACGAACGGCGCGTGGCCGTGCAGGTAGTTGGTCCACCCGCCGGTCACCGGCGCGCCGGGGCTGAGCAGGTTCGTGGTGTCGGTGCCGACGTCGAGCTTCCACGCCGTCCAGGAGATGCCGTTCGCCCTCATCCAGTCGATCCAGGCCTGCGCCTCCGGCAGGCAGGACCGGCCGTCGAGGCCGCCGTCGGCGTTGCTGGCGCCCCACTCGGTGACGAAGAGCGCGAGGCCGGCACGGATCGCCGCGTCACCCTTGGCCCGCAGCGACGCGCCGTGGGTGCACGAGTAGAAGTGCAGGGTGTACATCAGGTTGGTGCCGGTCACCGGGCTGGCCGCCGCCGCGTCCACGTCCTGCGACCAGGTCGGGGTGCCGAGCACGACGATGTTGTCCGGGTCGGCGGCGCGGATCGCGGAGACCACCGCCTGGTGGTACGGCTTGATGACGCCGGTCCAGCTCACCTGCAACGGCTCGTTGTACGGCTCCCAGATGACGTTGGGCAGGTGGCCGTAGCGGCGGGCCAGGTCACCGAAGAACGCCACCGCCTGGGACGTGTTGTTCTGCGCCTCGTGCGCGTGCCAGTCGACGATCACGTACACCCCGGCGGTGACCGCGTTGTTGATGATGGTCTCCACCTGCGCCCGCGCCCTGTTCGGGTCACTCAGGTACGCCCCGGCCGGCTCCACGCCCATGGCCGCGCGGATCACCTGGAGGTTCCAGTTGTCCCGCATCCACCTCAGCGCGGACAGGTTCTCGGCGTACGGGGCGGTCTCCCAGTTGAGCCACATGCTGCTGACGCCGCGCAACTGCACCCGCGCGCCGGACCTGTCGCACATCGTGGTGCCGCAGACCCGGAGCTGCCCGTGCCGCTCGACGGGCGTGCCGGTGGTCGGTGGCGGGGTGGTGGGCGGTGGGGTGGTGGGCGGTGGAGTGGTCGGTTGCCCAGTGGTCGGGGGCGGGGACGTCGGTGGCGTGCCGCCGGTGCAGGACCCGCCGTTGACCGTGCAGTTGAGCGGAGTGCCGGAGCCGTTGACGAGGAAGCCGAACGAGGTCGACGCGCCGGCGGCAAGCGCCCCGTTCCAGGACACGTTCGTGAACGTGTAGTGGCTGCCGGACGTCGTCTGCTGCGCGTTCCACGACTGGCTGACGCTCGTGCCGGCCGGCAGGTCGAACTCGACGCGCCAACCGCTGATCTGGGTGGAGGTGTCGTTGGTGACGGTGACCTGCCCCTGGTAGCCACTGCCCCAGGTGTTGGTCACGGAGAACACGGCGGTCGCCGCGCTGGCCGGTGTGGCGAGCATCGCCACCGCACCGGCGAGCAGGCCGGCGACGGCCAGAGTCGTGACAAGTCTCAGTGCGCGCATGCTGAACCCGCTTCGGTCGATCGACGGTGATGGCCTGGGGCGGGGCGGCGCCTGCGGCAGACAATATCGATCATCCGCTATGCATTTCAAGGTCGGCCCGCCGATTTTCCCGCTGGCCGGGCGTCGGCCGTAGGGGCGGGGCGTCGGCCGTAGGGGCGGCCGCTCGTCGGACTCAGTGCGGCCCGATGGTCACCACCCGCGCCCACTCCGGTGGCCTGAGCGGCACGCGGTCCGCGTCCTCGCTCCACGACCCCCGGCCCCGGGGAAAGAGGCCCACCACCGTGCGCGCCACCGGACGGGCGCTCGGCCAGGGCGTCTGCCCGTCGGTAAGCGCCACGATGACGTCCGGCCGCACCCGCTGCGCACGGGTGAAGCCGGTCCGCAGATCCGTGCCTCCACCGCCGATCAGCGGGATCTCCTCCGCGCGACACAGGGCGTGGACGACTCGGGCCGCCGCGTCGCACGGCAACACACTGACCAGATCGCGTCGACCGCCCAGGGCCCGGGATATCGCCGCCACCTCGAGCAGCGCGCTGCCCAGCTCGGCGTCGCTGACCGACCCGGACGTGTCGACGATGACGCAGACCGTCGGAGGTCGGCGGCGCAGGCTGGGCAGAATCACGCCCGGCAGGCCGTGGGATCGCCGGGACGGCCGGCCGTAGGTGTGGTCCGTACCGGTCCCGGCCGCCACCGCCGCCGAGCGGACCGCCGCCCCCAGCAGGTCACGCCACGGCTGCGGTGGGTGGAACGCCTGCTCCGCCCACCGTCGCCACCCCCGGGGCACGGATCCCGGGTGGCCGGTGATGCCCTCCGCCACCCGGAACCGGACCGCGTCGCGCTCCTGCTCGCTGAGGCCGTGCGCGCCGTCCGGTCCCAGGTCCCACTCCCGCTCCAACCCGTCCGCGCCACTGCCGCAGTCCAACCAGACCAGACCCTGGGTACGTGGACCCAGCCCGAACTGACGCAGGTAGTCCTCCATCAACTCCCCGGGGGCGAGGCCCAGCGACGCCGGCTCGACGGCGCCCTCGGGCATCGTCAGCCCGTCACCGAAGGCGTCGTCGTTGATCTCGCAGTCCGCGGCGATGTTGATGCGCAGCCGCTCCCCCGGGCCGTTCAGCCCTCGATCCCGGGCGACCCGGTCACCGCGGCCATGGTGGTCGCGCAGCAGATGCGACACCTCGTGCACCCACACCCCGGCAAGCCGCTCCACAGGGGTGCGGTCCACGAACGTCGGCGAGACGTAGCAGCGCCAGTGCCGGTCCACCGCCATCGTCGGCACCTGCCGCGACGCCACCGGGTGCAGGGCGAACAACGCGGTCGCCAGGTAGGGGCGCACCCGGGCGGCGTGCAGGCGGGCGGAGTACAGCTTGTCGACGTCGAGCGTTGTCGGGAGGCCCCCGTTCATCGCCCGGCCCCGGCGGCGGCCGCGATCCGGGTCGCCGCCTCGTCGGCTCGCCGGGACAGCGACACCACCCCGGCGAGGCCTTCGATCATGGCGGGCACGTCCCAGTCCTCGCGGCGCAGGCTGGCGAGAGTGGTCGCGGGGACCACCACCAGATCCGGAGCGCCCGTCTCCACGGCCCGCGCCAACAACACCCACGCCGCGTCCCACCGGGACCGCTCCGGGCGGTTGCGGACCGCCGCCACCACGGCGTCCAACACGGCCTGCCGCAGATCACCCCGTTCGGGCAGCGTCGCCGCAGCCGGGTCAGCCAGCAGGTCTTCCGGGTCGGGCAGGTCCATCCGATCCATACTGGCCAGCAGTTCCAGCCCGGGGCCGTCGCCGACCGTGCCCCGGACCAGGAGCGACAGCACCTCCCGGGAGACACCCGCCGCCGTCGCGAAGGCGGTCAGGCGCAGCGCCATCTCCCAGCTCCGGGGGGACGGCCACGGCCCACCCCGGGCGGCGTCGGTGGTGGGCAGCCGGTGCACGAGATCCGGACGGACGGACAGCAGACCACACACCGCCCGGCGGGCGAAGGCGACGGCCTCCGGCAGCAGGTCCGGGTCGAGCCGGGGCAGCGCCGCCCGCGGCCAGGTGCCGCCGAGTCCGCGTACGACGATCCCGTGGTCGTGGGTCCACTGGAGATGGACGAAGCGGTTGGCCAGCGGCGGACTCAGCTCCCATCCCTCGGCGGCCGACGACCGTGGGTTGGCGGCGGCGACGATCCGTACGCCGGGTGGCAGCCGCAGGGCGCCGACGCGGCGCTCCAGGACCAGGCGCAGCAGGGCGGCCTGGACGGCGGGGGGCGCGGTGGACAACTCGTCGAGGAACAGCAGGCCGCGACCCGCCCGGACCAGGCGGACCGCCCAGTCCGGCGGGGCCATCGGGACACCCTGGGTCGCCGGGTCGTCGCCGACGATCGGCAGTCCGGAGAAGTCGGATGGCTCGTGGACGCTGGCGACGACAGTCGTCAGTGGCAGGTCCAGGGTTGCGGCCAGGTGGGTCAGGGCCGCCGTCTTGCCGATGCCGGGCGCCCCCCAGAGCAGGACGGGCAGGTCGGCCGCCACGGTCAGGGTCAGGGCCGACAACTGGGTGTCGGTGCGGGGTTCGGTGGTGGTCGCGCCGAGCAGGGCGAGCAGGTCGTCGGCGACGTCGAGCTGAGGACTGGACGTGGGCATGGTCATCACCTTTGGGTTCGCGTGGGGTGCGGCGGGAGCCGTACCGGGGGGAGGGGTCCTCGGTCAGCCGCTTGTCGCGTGCCGCGTGCGTTGGCGGCGGCCGCCCGAGCGGCGGGGTTTCTCGGCGGTGGGGCCACGCCCCGCCTCGATCAGTCCGGCCCGGAACAGGCCGTGGGTGAGCCGCCGCTCTACGGCGGCCTCGAGTTCGTCGCGCAGGGCACCGTCGCGCAGCAGCGCCTCGGGGCCGAGCAGGGCCTCGACGGTGGCCAGCGCGGCGGCGGTGTCGCCGTGGTCGAGCCGCGCCCGCACGTCGGGTAGGCACTCCGGTTGTCGGTGCGCCTCGTCGATGGCCCGCAGGCAGGGCAGCGGGGTCCCGGTGAGCGCGGCCAGCAGCTCCTCCCGCCGGATCTCGGCCGGGCCGTGGTCCAGCGCGGTGAGCACCCCGTCGACCAGGCCGACGCGATGGGCAGCGCCTCGGCAGGGCACCAGGCGCGCCGCCGGGGTCCGATCCGACGCCGCCGGGCGGGTGGGCGCCTGACCTTCGGGCACCAGTGCCGCCGCGACCAGGGGATGCAGTCCGGCGGGCTCGATCAGGCCGGCACGCAGCAGCGCCAGATCGGGAGGTACCCAGGTCGCCGCGTCGGGCAGCACCGGCGGACGCGTCCCGCCCGCCGGCGGGCCGACCCGCGCCACGACCGACCGGCTGCCGTCCCCGCCCGAGGTCACCCCCGCTCGATCGCCGACCCGCAGGACCAGCCGGCGTCCGGTGCCGAGCCGCACCGCGACGGCCCCGCTGGTCCGGCCCTCGGCCCCGAGCAGGAGCGCCGCCTCGGCCGGCCACCTGTCGGTCGCGTACCGGTCCCGGTGCGCGCCAACAGTCGTCCCCAGCTCGTCGGGTGGAGCGGGGGCGAAGGCCCGGCCCGCACCTGATCGCGCCCGCAACTCTCCGGTCCGGCGCGCGTCGAACAGGTGGCGGTGCAGGTCGAGGCGGAAGCGCTGGTCGGGGTGGGGATGCGGGCCGGACCCGCGACGGGACTCGTCCCACAGCCCGAGGCTGATCCGTTGCCCGGCGTCGGCCCAGGCCGGTGGAGTGCGGGCCACCAGGTGCACCGCGCCGGCGGTGGGCTGCTCCGGGTCGTACCGGATCAGTGAGATGGTCAGGCCCGGACGCAGCAGACCATCGGGGGCGACCCTTGGCAGGTGCCAGCGCAGCAGGTCAGGGGCCAGGTGACGGAGGTCGGCCCGCAGCCGTGCCGCCAGCTCTCGACCGTGGCGGTGGGCGACCGCGCGCAGGCTGATATCGGCATCGACGCGCGCGGCGGCGCATGCCCCGCCCCAGTCACCGACCTGACGGCGAGCAGTCGCTAGCTCGATCATGGACGGCGGCACGGCGAACTCGCGTACGCGCCGCCAGAAGGACAGTCGAGGATCCGCATCCGCGGCCCGGGAATGCATCAGCACTCACCGTTCGCGGAATGGACCCCCAATCTGGAATGAGAGGAAGTGATCATCGCCGCGGAGCATACCGCCTGGCGCCCCGTGCCCGCCAGAGCCGGCGGTGGCGCGGAGAGCAGCGGACCGACGTCAGGTCGAGCGGGGACCGACCCGACCGGGCCGGTCCCCGAGGCGCTCAGGCCGTGGGGCGTACCCGGTAGGCCAGGTGGGTGACGCCGTCGCCCTCGACGACCCGCAGGGGGCCGTCGAGCTGAAGTGGGGCGATCCGCAGGTCGGCGAAGAGGGGAATGCCGCCGCCGAGCACCACCGGGACGAGATCGACGTGCACCTCGTCGAGCAGGCCGGCCTCGACGACCTGGGCTGCGATGGTGCCACCGTTGACGCCGACCTCCTTGTCACCGGCGAGCGCCTTCGCCCGGTCGATGGCGCTGGCGATGCCGTCGGTGACGAACACGAAGGACTCGTTCTCCGGCTCCCAGCCCTCCGGCACGCTGTGCGTGACGACCACGACGGGCACGTCCATCGGGTGCCGGCCGCCCCACCCCTTCGTCATGTCGAACAGTCGCCGGCCGACGACCAGCACGCCGGTCCGCTCGTTGAGGTCCCGCAGGTGCCGGGCGCTCGCCGCGGACGTCCGGAACGTCATCTCGGGGTTGGCCGTCGGCGTCTCGACGTCGCCGTTGCTGTACCACTGGAAGAGGTACTCGAAGCCACCGTGGGACGCGTTCGCGATGTAGCCGTCCAACGACATCGTCGCCCCGGTCGTCACCTTCGTCATCGATCCACTCCTTGGTCCGGGCCGTGTCAGCCTTCGGGTGGGACCGAGTTCTCCCCGGCCCTCACCCAGTGGTCGAAGCCGGCGCCGCCGCTCTCGACACGTTGCCCTGATTATTTTCTGACCTCGCTCCGACCGGAGCCCGCCGCCCGAGGGGCGATCGGGTTCAGCGGATCCGGGCGGCGACGGCGGCAGCGGCGACGCTCGCCCCGGCGTCGTTGAGGTGCAGGTGGTCGCCGTGGTCGTACGCGGGCCGCAGGGCGTCGGTGTCGGCCGGGTCGGCGAGGATCCGGTCGAGGTCGACGACGGCGTCGTACGCGCCGCTGGTGCGGATCCACGTGTTCATCTCGTCGCGGACCGCCTCGTTGCCCGGGGTGTCGTAGCCGGTCGCGTTCTTGATCGGCGGCACCGTGGCGCCGATGATGGTGATCCGGTGGGCGTGGGCGGCCCGGATCAGCGCCCGATGACCGTCGATGAGCTGCGCGGCGGTCACCACGGGCGACGCGCCACAGCCGAAGTCGGGAAAGCCGCCGCCACCGATGTCGTTGATGCCGATCAGGACGACAGCCGACCGCACGCCCGGCTGCCCGAGCACGTCGTGACGGAACCGGGTGACGCCCCGCTCACCGAAGCACGGCGAGTCGGCGAGCAGCTTGTTGCCGCCGATCCCGGCGTTCGCCACGGCCAGCGGACGGCCGGTGGCGACCAGGCGTTCGGCCAACTGGTCCGGGTAACGGTTGTCGGCACCCGGGGTGGAACCGTAGCCGTCGGTCAGCGAGTCACCGAACGTCACGACCGTGCCCCGGGTAGGGGGCGACCCGGCGACGTCCACCCCGGCCAGGTGGTACCACGACTGGCTGGTCTCGCCGGAGAACGCGGCGGCGCGGTGGTCGAAGCGGTGATCACCGGTCGCGCGGTACGTGCTGGTGAGTCCGTCCTGGTGGTAGGTCGCCGGGCCGGTGGCGTCGGCGAAGTACAGCGTCACGGTCAGCGCCTCCAACGCCCGTACCGGCAGGAGCACCGGGTCGGAGGTGGTCTCGGCGCCGACCGGCACGGTGGTCGAGCGCTGCCTGTCGAACGTGACCGGCAGCAGGGTGCCGGGCCGCACCGCCGCGCCGGCGTCCGGACGTCCCACGGTGGCGCCGGTCAGCCGCAGCGGTTGGCTGCCGTACCTGTTGGACACCCGGATCCGGATCAGGGAACCGGCGGCGCTGACCCGGACCACCTGCCGAACCGACTCGTTGGCGAAGCCGGGCACGGACCAGTTCGCGCCGAACCAGTCGTTGCCCGGTACGGGGTGGTGGTGGGCGACCGACCAGGCCGCCGACCAGGTGGCCGGCTGGTCGCGGCCGGCGCTCGCGGCGTTCGCCGGGGCGGCCGACGCGAACAGGAGCAGAGCGGTGAGTACGGGGAGGAGGCGACCTGTCGACATCGACACGGGATTGTCCCTTCGGGAAACCGCGGTGGGTGAACGGCCGCTCGCCGCGACCGATGTGGTTCACCCTGCGCCGCCCGCCTTACCGTTCGCTTACGGTGCTCTACCGAGCCACCACGGCCTACCGAGCCGCCCCGGCACGTCGGGTGCGCACCGCCCGTGCCGGGTCGTAGCGTGGGACGCATGCGAACCACCACGCTGGGCAGCGCAGGCCCCGAGGTCGGCGTCATCGGCCTCGGCTGCATGGGCATGACCCACGCCTACGACATCACCGGCCCGCGCGACGACGACACGTCGATCGCGGTCATCCACCAGGCACTCGACCTGGGCGCCACGCTCATCGACACGTCGGACGTGTACGGGCCGTACACGAACGAGGAGCTGGTCGGGCGGGCGCTGGCCGGCGGTCACCGCGAGCGTGCCGTCCTGGCGACGAAGGCCGGCCTGGTGGCCACCTCCCCCACCGGCGGTCCCGGCAACTCCCCCAGGATCGGCAACAACGGCCGCCCCGAGCACATCCGCGCCGCGATCGACGACAGCCTACGGCGGCTCGGCACCGACCACGTCGACCTCTACCAACTGCACCGCGTCGACCCGGAGGTGCCCATCGAGGAGTCCTGGGGCGCGATGGCGGAGATCGTCGCGGCAGGCAAGGCGCGGCAGATCGGGCTGTCCGAGGTGACGGTGAGCCAGATCGTGCGGGCCCAGGCGGTGCACCCGGTGGCGTCGGTGCAGTCCGAGCTGTCGCTGTGGACCCGCGACCCGCTCACCGAGGTGCTGCCGTACTGCGTCGAGCAGGGCATCGCCTTCCTGCCGTTCTCCCCGCTCGGTCGCGGTTTCCTGGCCGGCCGGTTCGCCTCGTACGACGATCTGCCCGCCGACGACTTCCGCCGTGGCCTGCCCCGTTTCCAGCAGGACGCGCTGCGCGCCAACCTCGCCATCGTCGCCCGGGTCCGGGAGATCGCCGACCGGGCCGGGGTCAGCCCCGCGCAGGTCGCCCTCGCCTGGGTGGTCGCGCAGGGTGACCAGGTCATCCCGATCCCGGGCACCAAGACCCCGAAGTACCTGGTGGACAACTGCGCCGCCGGCGACGTGCGGCTCGCCGCCGAGGACCTGGCCGACCTGGACGCGCTGCCGGCGCCGGAGGGCGGTCGTTACTGAGGCCGCGGCGGCCCGGCACCCCACGGCCGGGCCGCCACCGGCGGGCCGAACCTGACCCCGACACCGGGCGAGTAGAGAACGCTGACCGGCGGTCCGACCGGTGCCGGCAACCCGGCGGCGGCGACCAACTCGTCGTCCAGGTGCAGCAGCTCGGCCCGGTGCAGCGGCCAGCGCGGATGCCAGTTCGGCAGGTGCAGCGTGCGCCCGTGTGCCCGGGTGTGCAGGCCCCAGCGCGCGGTGACGAAGTGTTCCATCGGGGTCGGGTCGGCGATCGGCTCCGCCACCCGCACCACCATGCGGCTCGTCGTACCCGCCGGGCCCGGCCAGCGTCGCCGGCAGCGGTAGGTGCGGCGGTCGCCGTCGCGGGTCAACCGCATCGACGACCAGAGGTACGGCAGGCGCAGTGTCGCCCGCGCCACCAGCACCGGCACCAGGCGGGACGCGTCGAGCGAGCGGAACACCACCGCCCGCCGGCCGGTGTCGTCGACCGAGTAGAGCCGGACGTTTGTCTCGTCGAACGTGCCGAAATAGGGCACACCCGGACCGCGGCCGAAGCCGAGCCCGACCATCCGGAAGCCGATCAGGCCGACGAAGCTCATCCCGTCCATCGTGTCCGGACGGGTGCCGGCCGGCAGCAACGGCGCGACGATGTCCGGGGCGACGGCCCAGTGCAGGAAGGTGAGGTCCTCCCAGCGCTGCCGCAGGATCGCCCAGGGAAACGCCCGCCGGGGCGAGTGGTCGACCGGTTCGGGGTGCACGCCCTCATCCTGACGCAGGCGGTGGCCCGACGGGACCTCAGGCGTGCGGACCGACACTAACGGTGCCGATGGCCAGCGAAGCTGCGCCCTCCAGGATCTCGCCAACCCGTTCGGCCTCCTCCCCCAGCGCCCGCTGCCGGGCGGCACCGAGCGGCCGCAGCGGCTCGACGGTGACGTGGATCGAACGGCCGGAGCGCCGTTGATGCCACACGCCGGCGACCACCCCGTCCACCAGCAACACCGGATAGTTGCCGGCCTGGCCACCGGCGAGCGCCCGCTCTGCGGCGGCACCGGGAAAGAGCCGCTCGCGGGGATGGCAGCCGACCGCGTACGCGTCGAAGTAGGGCAGCAGCCGCAACCCGGACGGCCGGTCGTCGGGGAACCCGGTGTCGTCGGCGGCCACCCAGGCCCGGGTGCCCTGCACCGTCACCTCGGTCAGGTCCAGCGAGTCGAACAGCGACGTCGCCCACCCCGGCGGCACCGCCAGCCACCGCGCGAACTGTGCCGGGGTGGCTGGCCCGTACGCGTACAGGTAACTGCGGACGAGTGCGGCCAGGGCAGCCGGACCGGGCATCGGCGCGAAGTCGGGTAACCACCGGGTCGGGCTGGTGTACGTGGTGGCCCGACCACGGTTCGGGCCGAAGCAGATCACTCCGTCCCGGGTGGCGGCGGTCATCGCGGCGACCCACCGGGGCCATTTGTCCTGGAACGCCTCCATGACCAGGTCGCCCGCCCACGGGCCGGTACGGGCGACGATCTCCTCGGTCAGCTCCTTGGTGGTCAGGTCGGCCTCGGCGACCGCGTCAGCGATGGCCGCGAGGACCTGCTCGGTCTGCCGGGGCGTCAACAGGGCAGCGCTGCGCTCCCGCGTCGGAGCCGGCAACGCACTCAGCGCGCCGACCCACATCGGCAGGTCCGCCGCGGCGAGCAGGTGCACGGTTCCGCGCGGCCCACGGGTCTTGACCAGCGTGCGATCGGTCCACAGTGACCGGCGGACCAGGGCGCGGGTCGCGCCCGGCACCCGCAGCCCGATGGACAGCTCGGCGGCCGACGCGATCTGGGCGTGCGCACCGCACATTGCCGACACCACGTCGGCGATGCGGCCGGTGGGCGGTGCCGCGTCCGCCGCCGGTGCGGCGAGCCGGTGTCGCCGAAGACGTCGGGCGGACACCTGGGCCCAGCTCAGCTCGATCATCGCAGCCCCCTGAAGAACGTGCGGATGTCCGCGGCGTGCGCCAGCGGCTCGTCCATGGCCACGAAGTGGCTACCCGGGTTACCCTGCGGCCAGTGGACGATGGTGTTGTCCCGCTCGGCGATGCGGCGCATCAACGCGGACCCGCCACCATACACACCGGACGGCACCCGTCGCTGGCCGGTGGGCCAGGCGAAACTGCCATCCTCGGTGACGGTGAGCCGCTCGTACATGGGCCACGACGACGTTCCCGATGTGCCGGTGAACCAGTAGAGGCTCACATTGCTGAGCAGATGGTCCCGGTCGATGGCCAGCTCCGGCGTCGGCACCGTCATGGTGAACTCCTTGAACTTCTGCATCATCCAGGCCAGCAAGCCGACCGGCGAGTCGTTCCAGGCGTACGAGAAGGTCTGCGGCGCTGCTCGCAACAGGGCGTGATGGTCCACGCCACCGCTCATCCACAGTTGCATCTGCTCCCACTCGGCGCGTTCCGCCGCGCTCATGTCCGGCACGTCGGCGGCGGTCGGGAAGCCGAACCCACCGTCGACGTGCACGCCGACGACCTGCTCCGGTGCCACCGCCGCCACCCGCGGCGCAATGTACGCGCCGAGGTCACCGCCCTGGGTGCCGTAGCGGTGGTAGCCGAGGCGGGCCATCAGCTCCGCCCACATCCGGGCGAGCTGGTCGATCGTGAACCCGGCCGGCGGCGCCTGGGAGAAACCGTAGCCGGGCACCGACGGCACCACCACGTGAAACGCCTGGGTGGGATCCCCGCCGTGGGCACGCGGGTCGGACAGCGGGCCGACCAGATCGGTGAACTCCACCACGGAGTTCGGCCAGCCGTGCGTCAGCAGCAACGGCAGCGCGTCCGGCTCCGGTGAGCGGACGTGCAGCAGGTGCACGTCCAAGCCGTCGATCTCGGTGATGAGCTGGGGAAGGTCGTTCAGCCGCGCCTCGTGCGCGCGCCAGTCGTAGCCGTTCGCCCAGTAGTCGGTCAGGTCGCGCAGGTAGTCCACCGGCACCCCACGGCTCCAGCCGGTGCCGGGCAACGAGCGGGGCCACCGGGTGCGGGCGAGCCGGTCACGCAGGTCGTCGAGGTCCGACTGCGGGATGTCGATGCGGAATGGCGTCATGTCGGAAACGCTACGGCCCATATAGGACAGGTTCTGGCACACATGACTGGCATTCTGGAACCATGTCCGACACCCCCGGCCGGCTGCTGGGCCTGCTGTCACTGCTGCAGACCCCCCGCGAGTGGCCCGGCAGCGAACTGGCCACCCGGCTCGGCGTCAGCCTGCGCACCATCCGCCGCGACGTGGAGCGACTACGCGACCTCGGCTATCCGGTGCGGGCCACGATGGGCGCGATCGGCGGATACCGCCTTGTCGCCGGCAAGGCGATGCCACCACTGTTGCTCGACGACGACGAGGCGGTGGCGATCGCGATCGGTCTGCGCACCGCCGCCGGTCACGCGGTGTCCGGTATCGAGGATGCCTCGGTACGGGCTCTGGCGAAGCTCGAACAGGTGCTGCCGGCCCGGCTGCGTCACCGCGTCAGCGTGCTCGGGGCGGCCACCGAACCGCTGCTCACCTGGGGCCGTCCAACGGTCGACCCGGCGCACCTGAGCGCACTGGCCGCCGCCGTCAACGATCGGGAGCAACTGCGGTTCACCTACCGCCGTCGCGACGGAGTGGACACCGAACGGCTCGTCGAGCCGTACAAGCTGGTGTCGGCGGGCCGGCGCTGGTATCTGGTGGGCTATGACAACGACCGCGACGACTGGCGGATCTACCGGGTCGACCGGATCACCGACCTACGGCCGACCCGGACCCGGGTCGCCGTCCGGCAACTGCCGGCGTCCGACGCCGCCTCGTTCATGACGGAGAAGCTGCTGGAGCTGACACCCGTCTACCGGGCGGTGGTGACGCTGCACGCGCCGGTCGAGCGGATGGCGGGTCCGCTCAGTGGCACCGCCGTCGATCTGGAAGCGATCGACGCGACCTCGTGCCGGCTACGCAGCAACGCCGACACGTTGGAGTGGCTGGCGTGGCGCCTGCTGACCCTCGGTTGCGACATGGAGGTACACGAGCCGCCTGAGTTGATCGCGCACCTGCGGCAGATCGGCATCCGGGCGACCCGCGCCGCCAGCTCATCCGCAGCGTAGGACGGCCAACCGCCTGGGACATCGGCACGCCGGACCGCCGTACGCTTGATCGAGCACAAGCGTACGGAACAGGAGTTTCGGGGAGGAACTGGGCGTGGCGCAGAGCGACGCGGAGCTGGTGATGCTCGCGCAGCTGGGTGACGCGGCGGCGCTCGGTGCGCTGCTGGCCCGGCACGAGGCCGAGATGCGGGCCGTGGCGCTCAGCGTCCTCGGCTACGGACCGGACGCCGAGGACGCCGTGCAGGACGCGATGGTGGTGGCGTTGCGGCGCATCGGCGAGGTCCGCGACCCGGCCGCCGTCGGCCCGTGGTTGCGCGCCATCGTCCGCAACAACAGTCGGATGACGCTTCGCGGACCCAGGGCCGTCCCGGTCGCCGAGCCGGACTGGTTCGCCGGCCCCGCCGACACACCCACCCCGGAGGAGGCACTGGACCGGGGCGCGATGCGCGACTGGGTGTGGCACGCCGTCGGGCGGTTGTCCGAGGCGGACCGGCTGGTCACGCTGCTGCGCTACTTCAGTGACGCGTCCTCGTACGAGCAGATCGCGGCCGTGTGCGGCCTGCCGGTCGGCACCGTCCGCAGCCGCCTCAGCCACGCCCGCCGTGCGCTCGCCGGCGGCCTGCGCACGGCGGCGAGCGCCGCGCACGCCGACGTCGCCGCGTCGAGCGCGTCGCGGTGGCGGGAGGGCCGCGACATGATCGCCACCGCGATGGGTGGCGACTTCGACCGGGTCGTACGCGAGAGCTGGTGGCCGGACGCCGAGATGATCGTGCCGGGTGGCCCGCGCGGCGGCCGTGACCTGGCGGTCACCGGCATGAACCGCGACCTGACCGCCGGCGTACGCCAGCGGCTGCGCAACGTGGTGGCCAGCGGCGACGTGCTGATCTGGGAGACCGACCTGATCAGCCCGCCGGACGACCCGGAGCACTGTCCGCCCGCGGCGCTGTGGTTGCAGGTGCTGCGCGAGGGGCGGGTGCGCCAGCTCACCCTCTTCCACCCCGTGCCCGCGCTGCGCTGAAAGAAATTTCCCGCCCGAGCGAACTTTCCCGTCGACCCACGCATCTGGTCCGCGTCATGCACCAGTTGCCGTGCCGGCACACGCCGCGCGGATCTCGGATCGGGAGACAACTCATGGGTTCCACACGCCACGACGTCAGCGCCCTCGCACCGGGTGCCCACACCTTCACCGTCGACGGCGTCCGGCAGGTCTACCACGTCGCCGGCACCGGCCCGGTGTGCGTGGCGCACTCCGGCGGCCCCGGCATCGAGTGGGCCTACCTGCGGACGCCGGGCCTGGAAGAGCACTTCACGATGGTGTACGTCGAGCCGGTGGGGACGGGCGCCTCGGGGCGGCTCGACGATCCCAGCGACTACCGTCTCGACACCTATGTCCGGTTCCTCGACGCCGTCGTCGCGCACCTCGGCGAACCCCGGGTGTATCTCCTCGGGCACTCGCACGGCGGTTTCGTCATCCAGCGGTACGCGCTCGCACACCCGGACCGGGTCGCCGGTCTCGCCCTGTACGACACCTCGCCCGTCACCGGCGCCGAGTTCTGGGCCGAGGCGATGGCCGGGCTCGCCGCGTACCCGCAGCGGCACCCGGACCGGCCGGAGGCGGCGGCGATCCCGGCCGCCTTCGGGCAGATCGGCGCCGCCACCGACGACGAGTCGTTGGCGACCGCCCTGCGCGCCGCGCTTCCGGTCTACTTCGCGGACTTCTGGGGCCGACAGGACGAATTCGTACCGTTTCAGTCGGCTGTCCGGATTTCGTTGGCGCCGGCGAGCGCGCAGGACCCGGCGCCCTTCGACGTGCGGGAGAACCTGGCGGAGATCACCGCGCCGGCCGTGGTGATCGTCGGCGCGTACGACTTCATCTGCCCCCCGCGTCGCGCCGAGGAACTGCACGCGGGCCTCAAGGACTCGCGGCTGGTGCTGCTGGAGCAGAGCGGGCACTTCGCCCACATCGAGCAGCCGGCGCAGTTCACCGAGGCCGTGGTGGGGCTGCTCGCGCGCTGAACCGGCGCGACCCGAGGTCGGTTCGTCACAGCGGGCAGGCCGCGGCGTTCGCTGGCGTTGCACGGTCATAGGCTGGGCACTTTGGTGCACCGTGACGAAGAGGAGACCGCCGTGAGCCAGACCGAGCGGATGGATTCCGTCGACGAGTGGAACGTGGCCGAGGACGACGGCGTCCTGGACGCCTCCGACACCCTCGACGACGACCGGGTCGGCGACCCCCTCGACACCGGCATCGTCGCCGAGGACCACTGGACCGCTGCCAACCGGTTCGGCACGACGCCGGCCGAGGAGCGAGCGGGTGAGTCCCTGGCGCAGCACCTCGCCCAGGAAGTGCCGGATGTCGACCCCTACGCCGAGGGCGGCGACGACGAGGACGAGCTGACCCGCCGGGGGTACGAGAGCGAGGCCCGCGCTGGTCGCCTCGTCGCCTACGACGAGGGCGTCCGTGAGGACGACGAGGCCGAGTCGGTGGCCTGGGACGCCGGCATCGACGCGGGTGGGGCAAGCGCCGAGGAGGCCGCGATCCACGTGGTCGAGGACCCGGACGGGCCCGGCGACGGCCCGCTGCGCTGACGCACCGCGCCCGCCGCGCTCGCCACCCGAGGAGGTGCTGAGCGCGGCGGGCGCGTCGTTTCAGTGGATGACGACGGGCGTCCGGACCTGCTCGCCCTGCGGGTCGTCGAGTTTCGCCGGCTCACGTCGGCGCGGCAGCAGCGCGGCCGGGACGAGCGTGAGCACGACAAGCGCGAACGCGACCCAGAACGTGTTGGCGAACGACGTCGCGGCGAAGTCGAGCCCGCGCTGGATGAGCGACGGGTCCACCGGCATCTGCTGAAGCAGCTCCGGCCGCTGCTGGGAGGCGATGGCCAGCCCGGCCTCGGTGATCGGCTTGCCACTCGGATCCACCAGGCCGGGGATCGGCTTGGAGCCGTTCAGCTCGTTGGTGAGGATCACCGACATGACGGCGGCGCCGACGGAGCCGCCGATCTGTTGGAGGATGTTGACAAGCGTGGAGCCGCGCGCCACGTCGTTTGCCGACAACGTCCGCAGCGCCGAGGTCATGATCGGCATCATCGTGCCGCCCATGCCCAGGCCCATCACGAACAACGACCCGCCGAGCAGCCAGTACGAGGTCTGCGGGTCGACCTGGGTGAAGCCGAAGAACCCGACGACGATGAGCACCAGCGCGAACGGGACGGTACGCCCGATCGGCACCCGGTCGGCCAACGTGCCGGCGATCGGCATGGTGAGCATCGCACCGATGCCCTGCGGGGCCATCAGCAGACCGGCGGCAAGCGTCGTCTCGCCGCGCACCTGGAGGAAGTAGCTCGGGAACAGCAGGCCGGCGCCCATGAACGCGATGATGAACACGAACAGCGTCACCGACGCGATGGTCAGGCTGCGGTTGCGGAACAGCCGCAGGTCGAGCAGCGGGTGCCGGGGCTTGAACGAGTAGAGCACGAACGCCACCACAAGCGCCCCACCGACCAGCATCGGGGCCCACACCTTGGTCGCGGCGAAGGTGCCCGCCTCCGGCAGCGACGACACGCCGTAGAGGAAGAGCGCGAGGCCCGGCGAGAGCATCAGCATGCCGACGAAGTCGAACGACTCGGACGGCTCGGGGGCGTCCTTCGGCAGCGCCATCTGCGCGTAGATCAGGGCGACGACGCCGATCGGCAGGTTGATCAGGAAGATCCAGTGCCAGCTCGCGGTGTCGATCAGCCAGCCGCCGAGGATCGGGCCGCCGATCGGCCCGAGCAGCATCGGGATGCCGAGGACGGCCATCAGTCGGCCGATCCGGTGCGGCCCCGCCGCGCGGGTCATGATGGTCATGCCCAGCGGCATGAGCATGCCGCCGCCGAGACCCTGGAGCACGCGGTAGCCGATCAGCTCGCCGATCGTGTCGGCCGTGGCGCAGAGCCCCGACCCGATGGTGAACAGGGCCAACGCCACCATGTAGAGCCGTTTGGTGCCGAACCGGTCGGCCGCCCAGCCGCTGAGCGGGATCACGGTGGCGAGCGCGAGGGTGTAGGCGGTCATCGTCCACGCGACGCGGGCGTACGTCGCGTCGAACTCGCTCTGGAATGTGGGCAGCGCCACACTGACCACCGTCACGTCGAGGATCGACATGATCGCACCGAGGACGACGACGCCTGCCACCTTGAGCACCGCGGCGTCGAGTTTGTCCGATGTCGCGATGGATTGCTGTGTCACTAACTCTCCTGAAGTCTTCGATTGAGCGCCGGATGATGGGTGGTGGCGAGGTGCCGCGCCTGCACCGGCGCGTGACGCGACGTGCCGAGGCGACGACGCGCTGGCAGACTAACCGTCGGTTGTGACGGTTCGCTGCCGGGTTTTGTGACCGTTCGGAGGGCGCAATCCGATCGGTCATCCCATTGGAGCCGGATGTCGGGGTGTCGATCAGCGAGTAGCACTACTAGCTAGAGGCGGATCGCGGTCCGGATCAGCCCGGCGAGGGCCAGCGATCGACTGTGCGGTGGCCACGCGATCACCGTCGTCACGGGTGGCGCGTCCAGCACCGGCACGGCGACGAGATCGCGGCGCAGGTCGGCCCGGCACGACTCGGGCAGGACCGCCGACGTTCGGCCGAGCGCGATCAGCTGGTACAGCTGCGCGCCACCGATTCGCCTTGCCCGCCGATACCTGGAAGGTATCGACGCCCACCCAGGCGGTGTTGGCGGTCCATTGGGGCGCGGACCGGATCGGACGCATGAGCCAAACGACAATCGCGCTGGTCACCGGCGCGAACAAGGGAATCGGATACGAGATCGCGGCCGGCCTGGGCGCCCTCGGGTGGAGCGTCGGGGTCGGTGCGCGGAACGACTCGCGCCGAGAAGCCGCGGTGGAGAAGTTGCGGGTCGCCGGCGTCGACGCGTTCGGTGTGCCACTGGACGTGACCGACGACGCGAGCGTGGCCGCCGCCGTCCGGCTGGTCGACAAACATGCCGGCGGCCTCGACGTACTCGTCAACAACGCGGCGTCACCGGCGGTGTGCCCCAGGAGCTGGGCCCGGCGCGACCCTCGGCGAGGCGATCTCCACCCACGCCGGACCGCGCATCTCTACGGGTCGTGGCGTTGGCCACCGGGCGGCCCGGAACGCGCCGGTGGTCCAGGCTGTCCGCCGGCGGAACATCGCACCCGTGCCCGCCTGTTGCACCTGATGTGCCGGCTACCGCCGGCGTCCACCACATCCGACTCCGGGTGGAAGGATGAGACACCGTGGACCGCGCCCCGCTCGCCAGTTTTCTGCGCACCCGCCGCGAGGCCCTTCAGCCCGAGGACGTCGGATTGCCCCGAGGCCCACGTCGGCGCACCGGTGGGCTACGCCGCGAAGAAGTCGCCTTGTTGAGCGGGATGTCCACCGACTACTACAGCCGGTTGGAGCAGCAGCGGGGGCCGCGCCCGTCGGAGCAGATGCTCGCCGCCCTGGCCCGTGGCCTGCGGCTCACCCTGGCCGAACGGGACCACCTGTTCCAACTCGTCGGCCACGCCATCCCGCACCGGGCGGTGCGGGCCGACCACGTCAATCCGGGAATGATGCGGATCCTCGACCGGATGCCCGACACACCGGCCCAGGTGGTGAACCACCTCGGCGAGACCCTGGCCCAGACCGCCCCCGCCGTCGCCCTGCTCGGCGACGAGACCCGGCACACCGGGCTGGCCCGCAGCGCGCACCACCGCTGGTTCACCGACCCGTCGGCACGGCGGATGCGCCCGGCGGAGGACCACCACACGCAGAGCCGTCTGCTCGTGGCGAGCCTGCACGCCTCGTACACCCGCGACGGCCGGGGGTCACGGGCGGCGGCCCTGGTCGACGATCTGCTGGCCAGGAGCCCGGAGTTCGCCCAGCTCTGGCGGGAACACCCGGTGCCGGCCGACTCCTGCCCGTCGAAGCGCTTCCTGCACCCGGAGGTCGGGGCGTTGGAGTTGCACTGTCAGACCCTGGTGGACCCCGACGAGTCCCAGACGTTGCTGGTCTTCACCGCCGTGCCCGGCTCGGAGAGCGACGAGAAACTGCGGCTGCTCACCGTCGTCGGCGGCCAGCTCGTCTGATCGCGTCAGCCCTCGCCGGAGCGCTGGGCCGGTCGCCGCGTGCTCGGGAAACGCGCCGGGCTGACGCCCAGGTGACGCCGGAAGTGGCGGGTCAGGTGCGCCTGGTCGAAGAAGCCGGCCGCGACGGCGACCGCGGCGGGCCGCTCCCCGGTGAGGAGCAGGCGGCGCGCCAGCTCGACCCGGCGACCGGTCAGGTACGAGTGGGGTGGCACCCCGTGCACGTGGGTGAACGTACGGACCAGGTGGGTCGGGTGGGCGTGCAGCAGCTCGGCGGCCTCCCCCAGCGTGACGCCCTCGACGGTCCGGGCGTCCAGCAGCTCCCGCAGTCGGGCCGCGAGGCCACCCGCGGGCGGTGCGAGACTGACCGGGGTACGCCGGTGGAGCTGCCCGCGCAGCCGGTCCAGGATGAGCGCGAGCCGACTCTCGGCCTCGAACTCGTCACCGGGTGCGGCGAGCACCCGGTGCAGATGGTCGATCCGGTCGCGCAGCTGCGGGTCGGCCAGGTCCGGCTCGTCGACCGCCCGGCCGACCAGCTCGGCCCCGAGCGCCGAGGTGTCGAGGTACAGGACCCGTTTGCGGAAGCCGTTCGCGGTGGCGGAGCGGCCGTCGTGCGGCACGTACGGCGGCAGCAGGGTGACCGAGGTGCGCAGCGCGCCGTGCCGGTGTCGGTCGAGGTCGAAGCGGACCGCGCCGTCGTCGACGATCAGCAGCGTCCACACGTCGTGGACGTGCCGGGGATACGCGTGGTCCACGAAATGGGCGTGGAAGACCTCGGCGACCCCGGCTACCGCGGGTCGCCACGCGCTGACGTGCGAGCCCGGCGGGCGGGTGGCCACGCTAAGAACGTACAAGACCGGTAGGTGTCGCGGCGGGCAGGCTCGACGCCATGAGCGAACCCATCCGATTCCCCACCAAGATCGCGGTGCTGCTGCGCGACGACCTGGCGAGCTGGCAGCGGCTCAACGTCACGGCCTTTCTGGTCAGTGGCATCGCGAACGCCGTGCCGGAGCTGCTCGGCGAGGAGTACCGCGACGCGGACGGGACCGCCTACCTGCCGATGTTCGGCCAGCCGGTGCTGGTCTTCGCCGGTGACCGGGCGACGCTTGTCGGCGCACACTCGCGCGCCCTGGCCCGTGGGTTGCGGATGGCGGTCTTCACGTCGGAGTTGTTCGCCACCGGCAACGACCGGGACAACCGGGCCGCCGTGCGAGCCGTCGGCCGGGACAAGCTCGACCTGGTCGGCGTGGCGCTGCACGCCCCGCGCAACGTGGTGGACAAGGTGCTCAAGGGCGCGTCCATGCACCCTTAGGGCGTGTGTCAAAGCCCCTGGCCGGGGACTTTGACACACGCCCCAACAGCATCCGGGGCGACGAAGACATTGATATCGGTGTGTATGGCTGTAATGATTAACACACTTTACAGTTGTTTCGCCGCCCCGGAAGGACCCCCACATGGCGCGACGATTGGCCGGGCCCGCGCCCCGCCGCCCCCGCATCAGACTGACCTCCGCGCTCACCGCGGCCCTGCTCGCCGTACCGATCGGCCTGCTGGTCGCCGTCGCGCCGGCCGCCGCGGCCGCGACAGGCGCCATCACCGGGTACGGCGGCACGTGCGTCGACGTGGCCGCCGCGAACCCGGCCAACGCCACAGCCGTCCAGCTCTACACCTGCAACGGCTCGACCGCGCAACAGTGGACGGTCGGCGACGACGGCACGATCCGGGCGCTGGGCAAGTGCCTGGACATCGCCGCCGCCAGCACCGCCAACGGCGCGCGGGTGCAGATCTACGACTGCAACGGCACCGGGGCGCAGCAGTGGTCGTCCACCGCCGGGCAGGTGGTCAACCCCACCTCCGGCAAGTGCCTCGACGCGACCGGCCAGAGCGCCGCCGACGGCACCCCGCTACAGATCTGGAGTTGCACGGGCACCGCCAACCAGACCTGGACGCCGCCCACCGGCGGTGGCACCACGCCACCCCCGTCCGGTGGTTTCACGCACCCCGGCGTGCTGGTCAGCCGGGGGCAGCTCGACTTCGTCCGCTCTCGGGTGCAGTCCGGCGCGCAGCCGTGGGCGTCGGCCTACAGCCAGATGATGGGCAGCCGGTACGCCTCCCTCTCGCGCACCCCGGCTCCCCGCTCGGTGGTCGAGTGCGGGTCCTACTCCAACCCGAACAACGGCTGCACCGACGAGCGGGAGGACGCGATCGCCGCGTACACCGACGCGCTCGCCTGGTATGTCACCGGAGACGCCAGGTACGCGCAGAAGTCGATCCAGATCATGGACGCGTGGTCGGCGACGATCACCGCGCACACCGGCAGCAACGGCCCGTTGCAGACCGGCTGGGCCGCCTCGGTCTGGCCCCGGGCCGCCGAGATCATCAAGTACACGTACACGAGCTGGCCCAACGCCAACCGGTTCGCCACCATGCTGCGCACCGTCTACCTGCCGGTGGTGCGCAACGGCTCGAACAGCAACGGCAACTGGGAGCTGACGATGATGGAGGCGGCCGTCGGCATCGCCGTCTTCCTGGACGACCGCAGCGCCTACGACGCGGCGGTCACCCGCTTCCTCAACCGCACCCGGGCCTTCGTCTACCTGCCCGGCGACGGCGCGCTGCCGTACACGATGCCGGGCAGCGGCCTGGACACCAGTTCGGAGATCATCGGCTACTGGCAGGGTCAGTCCACATTCGTCGCCGGCCTCGCCCAGGAGACGTGCCGCGACTTCGTGCACACCGGATACGGGATCTCCGCCATCTCGCACGTCGCGGAGACCTCCCGCATCCAGGGACGGGACCTCTACCCACAGATCGGTGAGCGGCTGCGGCAGGCGCTCGGCTTCCACTCGCGATACCAGCTCGGCGAGGCGGCGCCCTCCTGGCTCTGCGGCGGCAGCCTCACCCGGGGCCTCGGCCCGATCACCGAGGTCGGCTTCAACGCGATGAGCAACCGGCTGGGCAACGTCATGACCAACACGCAGACGCTCACGCTGCAACAACGGCCGGCCGGCACCAACAACCTGTTCGTCGCCTGGGAGACGCTCACCCACGCCGACAATCCCAACTGACCAGGTCGCCGTGGGCCGGCACCACGAACCGGTGCCGGCCCACGGGGGTGCTCAGGTGTCGGCCCCCAGCGCCACCACCGGGCTGACCCGCGACGCCCGCCGGGCCGGCAGCACCCCGGCCAACGCGGTCAGCCCGACCAGCACCACGAACAGCCCGGCCAGCGGCAGCAGCGGCGCGGTCAGCGGCGCCTCGATCCCGAGGGCCCGCACCGCCAACCAGGCGTACGGGATGCCGAGCACCAGGCCGATCGTCGCGCCGATCACCCCGTACAGGCCGGACTCGACGGTCAGCATCGTGCGAAGGCCGGTCCGGGACAGGCCGATCGCGCGGAGCAGCCCGGACTCGCGGATCCGCTCCACCACCGACAGCGCGGTCGTGGAGCCCACGCCGACGACCGCGATCAACACGGTCAGGCCGACCAGGCCCACCGCGATCCAGACCAGGGTGCGCACCAACGCGTCGTTGCGGTCCCGTTCGTCGGCGAGCACGGTGAGGCCCACCCCGTCGCTGCCCCCGATGGCCTGGCGCAGCGCCCGCACGCCGGCGGTGCGACCGTCCTCGCCGGCGCCGGCCGCGTCGGCCAGCAGACCCGTGTACGCGGCCGGCACGCCGATCCGGTCCAGGTCGGCCGGATCGGCGAGGATGCCCGCGTGCAGCGGGCCGTCGCCGGGCAGGACGGCGGCCACCCGCACCTCGACCCGGCCAGCGGCGACGGCGAGCGTGACGGTGTCGCCGGCCCGCAGACCCGCGTCCCGGGCGACCCAACTGTTGAGCACGATCCGACCGGGGCCACGATCGGCCAGGGCGCCCTGGGCCACGTCCAGGTCACCGGTGCTCGGCAGCGCCGCCAGGTCCAGGTCGCTCGTCGGGTAACCGGAGTCGACGTCGCCGAGCTTGTCGGCGCCGCGCAGCAGCGTGGCGTCGCCGACCATCCGGTACGGCACCACCCGGGCCAGCGCGCCGCGCGCCGCCTCGGCCCGGGTCACCACGTCCGGCGGCAGCGTCTGACCGTTGCCGGTGACCTCGAAGTCGGTAGGCGCCGAGAGCGCCATCTCGCGGTCGGCGAGGATCTGCAACGACGCGCCGCCGATGACCACCCCGGAGATCAGGGTCACGCCCAGCGCGACCACGACGGAGACCGCGGCCGCCCGGCGCGGCGCCCCGCCGATCCCACCGACCGACATCCGCCCGAGCGGCCCGAGTTGGCGCAGCGGCCAACCCACCACGGCCAGCACCGGGCGCACCAGCAGCGGACCGAGGGCCACCAGCGCGAAGAACGCGAACGCGCCGGACGCGACGAGCAGCAGCAGTGGCCTCGACGGGTCGTAGGTCGACTGGTCCGGTTTCGGCAACCGGCTGATCGTGGCGACCGCCGCCAGGACCGCGCCGACGGCCAGGAGCAGCCCGAAGACCAGACGCGGCAGCTTGATGCCGCGCCGGCCGGCGGTGACGCTCGCCGTCCGCAGCGCCTCCAGCGGGGAGACCCGGGCGGCCGAGAGCGCCGGGGCCAGCACGGCCAGCACGGTGATCACCACAGCGCCGATCACCACCGCGACCGCCGCCGCCAGCGGCAGGCCGGGCGAGGACACCTCGTGGCCGGTGGCGCGCAGGATCACCGGCAGCGCGTACCCGAGGGTGAGAGCGCTGGCGACCCCGACGACCCCGGCGACCAGGCCGGTCAGGGCGCCCTCGGCGGTCAACGCGCCGACCAGGGTGCCCCGACTCGCGCCGACGGCCCGCAGAAGCGCGAGCTGCCGCATCCGCTGGGCGAAGACGATGCGGAAGGTCGAGGTGACCACGAGCGCCGCCGCGACGACCGCGATGGAGACGAACATGCCGACCAGGACGAAGAGCTTCCCGACCTGTTGCGCCGCCGCGTTGGCCTCGGCGTCGCGCACCTGCGCGCCGGAGCGGATCGGCTGGCCGGGGACCGCTGCGGTCACCCGTTGCCGGACGTCCTCCGTCGAGGTGCCGGGGGCCACGCGGACGTCGACGCGCTCCACCGTCGTCAGGTGCGCCCAGCCGATCACGGCGCTCTCCGGGGCGTACGCGTCGTAGCCGGCGTCGGCGGCGACGTCCACCACACCGGTCACGGTGAGCGGGGCGGGCGTGGTGAGTTCGCCGCCCGTACCGCTGGTGGTGGTGCCGACCGAGAGCCCGAGCCGCTCGGCGGTACGCGGGGTGATCGCGATCTCGCCCGGTTGGTCCGGGTAGCGTCCCTCGGTCACCCGGACCGTGGTCAGCGGGCCGGTGCCCGGATCGGACTGGAGGTTGAGGTACCCCTCGCCGATGGAGACCCCGGTCGCGACCCGGGGCACCGCCTCGGCCACCCCGGGTACTGCCCGGATCTTCCGCAGGTCCGTCACGGTGGGTGGCGGCACGTCGACGCGGCCGATCACCAGGTCGGTGACGGCCGGGGTGCCGCTGAGGTTGTCCCGCACGGTCCGCTCGGTGATCTGCTGCACCAGCACGGTGCCGAAGACGACGAAGGAGGCGACCAGGATCGCCAGGCCGGTCAGGATCAGCCGGCCGGGCCGTCGGGCGGCGGCGGTCGTCTGCGTACGCAGCACCGTCGCCCTCATGCGCGGGCCGCCAGCTCACGCAGCGCGTCGGTGACCGACACCTGGTCCGGCCTGTCGACCTCACCGGCGACCCGGCCGTCGGCGAGCAGCACCACCCGGTCGGCGTACGCGGCGGCGATCGGGTCGTGGGTGACCATGACGACGGTCTGGCCGAGGTCGCGTACCGAGTCGCGCAGGATGGTGAGCACCTCCGCACCGGAGCGGGAGTCGAGGTTGCCGGTCGGCTCGTCGGCGAAGACCACCTCGGGTCGCGCCACCAGGGCACGGGCCAACGCGACCCGCTGCTGCTGGCCGCCGGAGAGTTCGCTGGGCCGGTGGTTGAGCCGGTCAGCGAGGCCCAGCACCCGCACCAGGTGCGCGAGGAGTTCGGCGTCGGGGTGGCGGCCGGCGAGGTCCAGCGGCAGGGTGATGTTCTGTGCGGCGGTGAGCTGCGGCAGCAGGTTGAAGGACTGGAACACGAAGCCGATCCGCTCCCGGCGGACCCGGGTCAGCGTCCGGTCCGACTGGCCGGTCAGCTCCGTGCCGCCGAGCAGGACGCGGCCGGAGGTGGCGGTGTCGAGACCGGCGAGGCAGTGCATGAGCGTCGACTTGCCGGACCCGGACGAGCCCATGATGGCGGTGAACTCGGCCCGGCCGAAGCCGACCGAGACCCCGTCCAGGGCACGGACGGCGGTGTCGCCGCTGCCGTACACCTTCACCAGGTCGACCGCGGCGACCGCGGCGTGGCTGGTCTCCGGCGGGGCGTGGGTTGTCATTGTTCCTCCAGTGGCGTGCGATGTGGCCCGGAAAGCGTCGCCGCCACCGGCGGGTGGGCGCATCGGCCCGTGGCCGGGTATCGCCGGCGCCGGGTCTGTCTTTCGGCCGATCTGCGCGCGCCGCCCGCTGGCTACGCTGGGTCACCATGAGCACGCCGGATCTTCGACGTTTGTGGGTACGCCTGGCCCAGGCCGCCGGCCTGGTGACCATGGGGCTGCTCGCCCTCTTCGACCTCCGGTTCGGCGCGCCGGAGAGCAGGGCCGCTCTGCTGCTCCTGCTGGTGCGGATGGGGCTGGCGGTGGCGACGGTGCCGCTCTGGCTGCCGGTGCACCGGCCGGGTTCGCGGGTGGTGCCGCTGGCCGCGTTGGCGCTCGCCGGCGCCTCGCTGGCCGTGACCACGGCCGTCGTGTTCCTCTACGGCAGCAGTTACCTGATCGGCGGCAGTTGGGGGCTCGCCGAGTCGGCCGGGCTGATCGGGGTGGTCTTCGTGGTCACCCGCTGGGGCGCGCCCCGGCTCGCCCCGTGGGCGGCGGCGGCCGTCGGGCTGGCCGTCGCCGCGTTGCCGCTGCGCGCCGGCACCGAGAACCTGCTGGTGATCTTCGGGCTGCTCCAGGTGCTCGCCGCAGCCGGCGCCGCCGGGGTGGGGCTCTACCTGCGGATCATGGCGGCCGGTCGGGACCGGGCGATCGCGCTGGTACGGGCCGAACAGCGCGCGGAGTTCGCCCGTGACCTGCACGACTTCATCGCCCACCACGTGACCGGCATCGTGGTGCAGGCGCAGGGAGCCCGGTTCGTCGCCGAACAGGACCCGCAACGGGTGATCGTCGCGCTGGAGCAGATCGAGCGGGCCGGCACGGAGACGATGGCCTCGATGCGCCGGATGGTGGGGATCCTGCGTAACCCGGACACCCCGCCGGACGCGCCGTTGGCCCCGCTGGCGGGCGTGGCCGAGTTGCCGCCGCTGCTGGCGGGCTTCAACGGCACGGCGAGCGCCCCGGCACGCCTGCACGTCGACGGCGACCTGGACGGACTGCCGGTGGAGGTCTCGACCTCGGCGTACCGGGTGGTGATGGAGGGTCTGACGAACACCCGCCAGCACGCGCCGGACGCCCGTTCCGTCGACGTCGCCGTGCGCCGTACCCAGGACTGGTTGCTGGTCCGGGTCGCCGACGACGGTGCGGCCGGGCGCACCGCGCCCGCCCGGGGGCACGGCTTCGGCCTGATCGGCCTGACCGAGCGGGTACGCGCCCTCGGCGGCACGATCACCGCCGGGCCCGGCGTCGCCGGCGGCTGGGTGCTCGACGCGGCGTTTCCGCTGCGGACGGCGGTGGGGCGATGATCCGGGTGTTGGTCGCCGACGACCAGGCGATGGTCCGGACCGGTTTCGGCATGATCATCGGGGCCCAGCCGGACATGGAGGTGGTCGGCGAGGCCGCCGACGGGGTGGTCGCCGTGGAGTTGGCCCGGCGGCTACGCCCGGACGTCGTGCTGCTGGACATCCGGATGCCCCGTCTCGACGGGCTCGAAGCACTGCGGCTGATCGCCGGGCCGGGCGTCGCCGACCCGATCCGGGTGGTCGTGGTGACGACCTTCGACCTCGACGAGTACGTGCACACCGCGCTCGCCAACGGCGCGTGCGGTTTCCTGCTCAAGGACTCCGGCCCGACGCTGCTGGTGGAGGCGGTCCGCGCGGCCGTGTCGGGTGACGCGCTGATCAGCCCCTCCATCACGGTACGGCTGCTGGAGCACCTCAGCTCGCCCGCCCCGGCGCGCGGCGACACCGGGCTGTCACCACGGGAACTCGACGTCGTGAAGCTCGTCGCCCGGGGCCTGACAAACGCCGAGATCGCCGCCGGGCTCTTCATCGCCGTCGGCACCGTCAAGACCCACCTGGCCAGCGTGCAGATGAAGCTCAAGGCCCGCAACCGGGTGGAGATCGCCGCGTGGGCCTGGGAACGCCGCCTCGTCGGCTGAGGGGGACAGCGACGCGACCGCCACTGGCCTACCATCGTCATCAGTCGATGACTGGTCCGCTGCGGTCACCCGAAAGCGAGGCGATCAACCATGCGCGATCATCTGTGGCGCGGCGTCCGGTCCAGGGCCGCCGCACTGGCCGCCTGCACGCTCACGGCGGTCCTGGTGGCGACGGGCGCGACCCCGGCACTCGCGGCTGCCGCCGACACCGAGCCTCCCACCACCCCAGGCCCGATCACCGTCGCCGCCATCGACGCCACCTGGGTCGAGCTGACCTGGGCTGCCTCGACCGACAACGTGGGGGTGGTCAGTTACCCGGTCTCCGCGCAGTTCGAGGACAACGGCAGGACCTGGTCGACCGACACCAACAGCATTCGGCTCACCGACCTGCAGCCGTCACGCACGTACACCTTCTTCGTGAGGGCGCTGGACGCGGCCGGCAACAGCTCAGCGTCGACCGGGCCCCTGCGGTTCACCATGTCACCGGGGGACGACCAACCGCCGGGCGCGCCGGGTCAACCGGTGGCGCTCGACGTCACCGCCACCTGGGTTCGGCTGCGCTGGGCGCACTCGGTGGAGAACGGGGCGGTCGAACGGTACGAGGTGTTCCGGGTGGACGCCGGCGGCGCTCTCACCCTGGTCCGCGATGTTTCCCAGTACCCGCCCGTCAACAGTGCCCAGATCAGCGGGTTGACGCCGAACACCACGTACACCTTCGTGGTGCGGGCGCGCGACGAGGTCGGACTCCTGTCCCCACTGTCGGCCCCGGTCACCGTCACCACCCTGCCACCACCGCCGAGCTGCGAAGTCCGGTCCGTGGTGCGGCAGTGGTCGGACGGCTTCGTGGCGCACCTCGCCGTCAAGAACACCGGCACCACTGCGGTCAACGGGTGGACGATGACGTGGCGGTTCTCGGCCAGCCAGAAGGTCCACGGCATCTGGGGCGCGAAGGTCGTCGACCGCCCCAACTACGGCCTCCTGCGGGTGGGCAACACCGGCCGCAACACGGTGATCCCGCCGGGCGGCACGGTGTCGCTGGGGCTCGTCGCCTCCGGCACGCAACTGCCGCAGGAGATCACGCTCAACGGTGGCCTCTGCGTGGTGGCAGACGAATAACGCTCGGCTCCGGGGTCTGGCGCCAGTCGCGACATCTTGCGACGCTAGCGGTTGTGTATGACTACGACCTGTTGGTGCTGGGCTCCGGACCCAGCGGTCAGAAGGCCGCGATCGCTGCCGCCAAGCTCGGCAGGCGCGTCGGCATCGTCGACCGCCGCGACATGATCGGTGGGGTGTGCATCAACACCGGCACCGTCCCCTCCAAGACGCTGCGCGAGGCCGTCCTCTATCTGACCGGGCTGAGCCAGCGAGACCTCTACGGCAGCAACTACCGGGTCAAGGAAGAGATCACGGTCAGCGACCTGGCCGCCCGGACCCAGCACGTGATCAGCCGGCAGACCGACGTCATCCGCAACCAACTGGCCCGCAACCGGGTCGTGATGATCACCGGCACCGGCCGCTTCGCGGACGCGCACTCGATCTGGGTCGACGGCGGCTCCGGCCGCGAGTCGAAGGTGACCTTCGACAAGATCGTCATCGCGGCGGGCACCCGCCCGGCCCGCCCGGACAGCGTCGACTTCGACGACCGGACGATCGTGGACTCCGACGGCGTCATCAACCTCCAGGCCGTCCCGCGCAGCATGGTCGTGGTCGGCGCCGGTGTGATCGGCATGGAGTATGCGTCGATGTTCGCCGCGCTCGGCACCAAGGTGACAGTCGTGGAGCGCCGCGAGCGGATGCTCGACTTCTGCGACGACGAAGTGATCGAGTCGCTCAAATACCATCTGCGCGACCTGTCGGTGGCGTTCCGCTTCGGCGAGGAGGTCGCCGCCGTGGAGAAGCACCAGACCGCCGCGCTGTGCATCCTCAAGAGCGGTAAGAAGATCGTCGCGGACACGGTCATGTACTCGGCCGGCCGGCAGGGGCAGACCGACGACCTGGCCCTGGAGGCCGCCGGGTTGGAGGCGGACCGCCGCGGCCGGATCAAGGTGGACGCCAACTACCGCACGGCGGTGGACCACATCTACGCCGTCGGCGACGTGATCGGCTTTCCCGCGCTCGCGTCCACCTCGATGGAGCAGGGTCGACTGGCGGCCCAGCACGCCTGCGGCGAACCGATCCGGGAGATGCACGGCCTTCAACCGATCGGCATCTACACCATCCCGGAGATCAGCTTCGTCGGGCAGACCGAGGCGCAGCTCACCGACGCCTCGACTCCGTTCGAGGTCGGCGTCGCGCGTTATCGGGAGCTGGCTCGCGGCCAGATCGTCGGTGACTCCTACGGCATGCTCAAGCTGCTCGTCTCCCCCGACGACGGCCGGCTACTCGGCGTGCACGTGTTCGGCACCGCCGCCACCGAGATCGTCCACATCGGGCAGGCGGTGATGGGCTGCGGCGGCACGATCGACTACCTCATCGACGCCGTGTTCAACTATCCGACGCTGGCCGAGGCGTACAAGGTGGCCGCCCTGGACGCGTCCAACAAGATCCGCAACATCACCCGCATCGACGGCTGACCCCGTTCAGCCTGGCCACGGGGCATACTCCGCGACCAGATACGTTCGGTAGGTGATCACCGCGGGGATCGTCACGTTCAACCTGCCCGCCGTCGTGGTCAGCACCTCCTCGTAGCCGAGCGGCACACCCGAGTCGGGGTCGACGATGACCGTGTACTGGGCGGGCAGCCCATGGGCGTCGGAGGTGATCGAGTACGCCTCACCGGCGCGGCCGGCCCGGTCGGTGACGGTCCCGGTCACGGTGATGCCCGGGAGGTCGGCCAGCAGGCGCAGCACCGTGGCCCGCTGCGCCGGGTTCAGCAGCCGCACCCCGGTCAGGTGGGCGACGTCCTCCAGATATTGCACCGGCTCCTCGGGTGGGCTGCCCGCGTCCAACCACTCCCGCAGCGTCGCGACGTCCGTCGGCACCGGGCCCGGCCAGCCCGGGGTGAACTCACCAGCGGCGTAGTCGGTCGTCTCCCGTGACGAGTCGACCCGGCCGCCCCGCCGCTGCCACTCCTTCCGGTCGGCATCGGAGCGGAAGACCGGCGGCAGCTCCTTCCGCACCATCCGGCCGGCGTCGTCGTCGGTGCGCCACGACCGCCACTGCTGCGGTACGACGGCGGACGTCGTCCGGCCGCCGGAGATCGAGGAGTTGAGGAACCAGTTCGCCGACTCCAGGTGCTCCACCGTGCCCGCCGGCCTCGGTGGCGCCGGCTGTGCGGCCGCCACCTCGGCCAGGCGGCGCAGCCGGACGTCGGCCCGTTCCGTGGTCGACGCCGGGCCGTAGGTCAGCATCGCCGGGGTGACCGCCCACACCGGCTGCGGCTCCCGCACCGCCTCGAGCGTGACGACCCCGGCTGCCAACGCCAGCGCCGCCGCGCCGGCCGCCAGCACGAAACGGCGTCGCGGGAGGACACGACGACCGGCGGACGGCGCACGATCCGTGGCGAGGATTCGGGCGAGGTCCGCAGCCCGACGCCGCTCGTCGGCGGGAACAAGGTCGCGTGCCGGGTCGAGGTCGCCCAACAACCGGCGTACGTCATCGAGGGTCTTCATCTCACCCACCCACGGTCATCGACGGCGTCTCGGCCGATGGCTGGCTCGTCCCGTCAGCTGTCACATCCAACCGCGCCCGCAGCCGACGGCGGGCACGCATCAACCGCATCGCGAACGTCGCTCTCGTGCACCCGAGCACCACCGCCGCCTCGGTCGGGGTCAGCCGCTCCCAGGCCACCAACCGCAGGATCTCCTGGTCGGCATCGGACACCTGAGCGAAGGCGGTCACGACGTCCCGCTGGCTGATCACCTCGTCGGCGTGGTCGTCCTGCACCGACCGGCCCGGCTCGGCCGCGACCCGCAGCGTCAACTCCCGCCACCGCTGTCGCCCCCTCGCCTCGTTCGCCAACACCAGCCGGGCCACGCCGTAGAGCCACGGCAGCACCGAGGCGGGCGGCACGTCGGCCAGGCGACGCCACGCCACCAGGAACACCTCGGCGACCACGTCACCGACGTCGGGCCCGATGACCCGACGCGCCACGTACCGCCGCACGTCGTCGTGATGACGCCTGTACAACTCGGTGAACCGCTCCTCCACCACGTCCACAGCACCCCCTATCGGGCTTATGTCCGGGACCAGCCAGGACATCACACCTGATCAGGGCGGCCGTGCGGGTTGGGCGCGACAAACGCCGCGCGCACGTCAGGGTCGCGATGTCGGTGCTGCCCGCCACCGTGCCGGCACTGTGGGGACCTGGAGGAAAGAGGCAGCGGGGGGCGCATCCGGATGGAACACTCCGGCGACTAGGACCTGCCCCCGACCTCCACCAGCTCCGCCAACTGGCTCCGGTAGTTCGGGCAGGTCGTGACGTCCTCGTGTGAGCAGTTCAGCCCGGCCTCCAACAGGTCGAGCGCCGACCGCAGGGCCGCCATCCTGGCCCGCAGCGCGCCGTGGTTGCGGCGCAGCACGTCCTTGCGAACGGCGGGGTTCCCTGCGGCGAGGAACGCCCGGATGTCCGGCAGCGACAGGCCGGCCTGCTTCGCGCGCTGTCCGCTCCGCCACAGCACCGGGTGATCATGAGGTTAGCGTCCTGACACGCCGCTTGTGGGGGCAATAACCTCATGATCAACGAGGGCTGGGGTGGGGCCGGTGCGGGGGGCGGGAGAGTGGGTGGGTCGCCCTCCGCACCGGCCGGTAATTCCTCTAGCTGGCCGCGCAGGTGGGGCTCAGGCTGCCGGCGGTGCCGGTGCCCTGGAAACCGAACTCGGTGGACTGCCCGGCGCCGACCTGGCCGTTGTAGGACACGTTCGTCCAGTTGGTCGTGCCAGTGTTACCGCTGGGGTTGGCACTCCAGGCGTTGGTGACCGTCGCGCCGGACGGCAGGGTGGTCGTCACGGTCCAGCCGTTGAGAGCCGACGAGCCGGCTGTCACCCGGACGTTCGCCACGAAGCCGCCGGTCCACTGGTTCACCGTCACCGTGGCGGTGCAGCCACCCTGCCCCGGCGGCGGAGTGGTGGGCGGCGCGGTGGTGGGCGGCGCGGTGGTCGGCGGGACGCTTGTGGGCGGGGCCGTCGTGGGCGGCGGGGTGCCGTTGTTCAGTGCGGCGAGCACCGCGTCGTAGGCGGCCTTCTTGGAGCCGTTGCTGTTGAACAGCAGCGGCGTCTGCGAGGCCCGCCACGAGTCATTGTCGCGGATGCCCCACACCGTGATGCCGTTGCACCGGGCCACGGCCAGGCAGTCCTCGACGACACTGCGGTACGTGTTCGCCGACGCGCCCTGGATGTCCAGCTCGGTGATCTGCACGTCCACACCCAGAGCCGCGAAGCTCGACAACGTCGTGCGGTAGTTGCTGGCGTACGGCGAGTCGTTGTTGAAGTGTGACTGGAAACCGACGCAGTCGATCGGCACGCCACGGGCCTTGAAGTCCCGCACCATGTTGTAGACGCCCTGCGTCTTGGCCCAGGTCCAGTTGTCGGTGTTGTAGTCGTTGTAGCAGAGCTTCGCGCCCGGGTCCGCCGCGCGCGCGGCGCGGAACGCCGCCTCGATCCAGTCGTTGCCGGTGCGCTGCAGGTTCGAGTCCCGACGACCACCGGAGTTGCCGTCGGCGAACGCCTCGTTCACCACGTCCCAGGAATAGATCTGTCCCTTGAAGTGGGTCGCCACCTGCGTGATGTGGTTGAGCATCGCGTTGCGCAGCGCGGTGCCCTCCATGGCTTGCATCCACCCCGGCTGCTGGCCGTGCCAGGCCAGGGTGTGGCCGCGTACCTGCATCCCGTGGCTGCGGGCGTGGTTGACGATCTGCTCGGAATTGGCGTAACTGAACCGACCCTGCTGCGGCTCGGTGGCGTCGATCTTCATTTCGTTCTCGGGCGTCACCATGGTGAACTCACGGTTCAAGATCGTGGTGTACGCGTTTTCCGAGAGCTTGTACGCGGCAACCGCCGTCCCGAAGTAGCGACCCTTCTCCGCGGCGGACGCACCCAGGGTGGTGCCGGCGGAGGCGGGCGTCACCAGGACCAGTGCCATGCCGGCGGCGAGGGCGCCCGCGCCGGTCAGCGCGAGGGCGACTCTCGACGCCGCCCTCCATGTCACGTTTCTCATCTCGTACGACTCCGTTCTCGGTGGTGGTGCTCGATCAGGAGACCGAGCAGGTGGCCCCGTTGAGGGCGAACGACGAGGGTTTGCCGGTGCCGCCCGCGTGCGTGGCCTGGAAGCCGATCTCGACCGACGCGTTCGGGGCGATGGTGGCGTTGTAGGAGACGTTGCGGGCGGTCACCGCGCCGCTCGTCGGTGAGTACTGCGCGTTCCAGCCACCTGTGATGACCTGCCCGCTGGGCAGCGTGAAGGCCAGCGCCCACCCGTTCACGGCGGCCGTGCCGGTGTTGGTGATGGCCACGCTCGCGGTGAGTCCGTTGTTCCAGGCGTTGACCGTGTAGCCGACCCGGCAGGCGCCCGCGCCGGGCGGCGGCGTGGTCGGTGGCGGAGTCGTCGGGGGCGGGGTGGTCGGCGGCGGAGTCGTCGGGGGCGGCGTGGTCGGCGGCGGAGTCGTCGGGGGCGGCGGAGTCGTGGGCGGCGGCGTGGTTGGGGGCGGCGTGGTCGGCGTGGCGCCGTCCAGGCCGAAGAAGCGGATGACCTGCGCGGCGTCGACCGGCAGGTTGTGCGTGACGCCCTGCATGCTGATCGCCTCGACCGGCGCCGTCGTGCCGCTGCCGCCGTACCGGGTGCGGGTGTGGCCGGACTGCGGCGAGTCGGTGTACGTCGGGGTCTGACTCAACCCGTGCACGTTCGTCCACTGCTTGACCTGCTCGCCGAAGTTCGGGTATCGCAGCGTCTCGTCGTTGGTGCCGTGCCAGATCTGCATGCGTGGTCGCTGGCCGGTGTAGCCCGGGTACGCCCCACGGACCAAATCTCCCCACTGCTGTGGGGTCTTGATGAGCTGCCCGTTCGCGCACTCGCTGTTCCACTCGGAGCTGCCCCCGGTGGCGAAGCAGCCGAACGGCACACCGGCGAAGGAAGCGCCCGCCGCGAACACGTCCGGGTAGTCGCCCAGCATGACGTTCGTCATCATCGCTCCGGAGGAGGTGCCGGTGGCGAAGATCCGCGCCGGGTCGGCGGCGTAGCGCTGCCGCACGTAGTCGACCATCGCCATGAGCCCGACCGGGTCGCTGCCTCCGCCACGGCGAAGGGCCTGCGGCGAGGCCACGTCCCAGCACTTGCTGCTGCGGGTCACCGAAGGGTAGATCACGATGAATCCGTAGCGGTCCGCGAGGGACGCGTACTGGGTGCCGGAGTGGAATGCCGGACCCGAGCCGGTGCAGTAGTGCAGGGCCAGCAGGATCCCCGGTCGGGTGGCCACCCGGTCCGGGACGTACAGGTGCATCTGGAGGTTTGTGGGGTTGGTGCCGAAGCCGGGCACCTGGGTCAGCGTCGCCGCCGACGCCGGGGCGGCGAAGGTCAGCGCGGCGGCGGCCATCGTCAGGGCCGCCATGGCGGCGCCGAGCAGCCGTGTCTTGAGTGTCATCGATCGCGATCCCTCGGGAGATAGGCGCGTGGAAGGGGACTGAAGTCGAGGACTGCCCTTCGCCCGACCCTTGACCGCGGCTCGCGTGACGAAGTCAGCTTCAATCGAGGACACTCGATTGTCAAGACTTCCGGAAACCTTTCGCTGCAACGGATTCCGGGCCCACCTGCACGACCGGGGACACCGGTGGGCCCGGCCGCCGGTGGCCGCTCGCGGGCTATTATCGGGATGTTCTCGAAACGTGCCGGACGTTCACATCCCTCCCGCCCCTCGGTGTGCGTCAGTAGACGACACCCCCGGGCACGAAGGAGATCACGTGAAGATCGTCGATGCCCGGGTCATCCTGACCTGTCCGGGCCGCAATTTCGTCACTCTCAAGATCGTTACCGACGAGGGGGTGACCGGGGTCGGGGACGCCACCCTCAACGGCCGGGAGCTGGCCGTCGCGTCGTACCTGCGTGACCACGTGGCGCCCCTGCTCATCGGCCGGGATCCGGCCCGCATCGAGGACACCTGGCAGTACCTGTACCAGGGGGCGTACTGGCGACGCGGCCCGGTCACGATGAGCGCCATCGCCGCCGTGGACACGGCGCTGTGGGATATCAAGGGCAAGGTCGCCGGCCTGCCGGTCTACCAGCTGCTCGGCGGTCGGTCCCGCGAGGGCGTCACCGTGTACGGCCACGCCAACGGCGAGACCGTCGAGGAGGTGCTGGTGGAGGTCGCCCGCTACGTCGACCTCGGCTACCGGGCCGTCCGGGTGCAGTGTGGGGTGCCGGGCCTGCCCAAGACGTACGGGGTCAGCACCGACAAGTTCTTCTACGAGCCGGCGGACGCGGCGTTGCCCAGCGAGGCGACCTGGTCGACCCCGCGTTACCTGGCGCACGTGCCGAAGGTGTTCGCCCAGGTACGCGACGAGTTCGGCCCGACCCTGCGGCTGCTGCACGACGTGCACCACCGACTCACCCCGATCGAGGCGGCCCGGCTCGGTCGCAGCCTGGAGCCCTACGCGCTGACCTGGATGGAGGACCCGGTCCCCGCCGACCTCCAGGAGGGCTTCCGGCTGATCCGGCAGCACACCACCACCCCGATCGCCGTCGGGGAGGTGTTCAACAGCATCTTCGACGCGGCCCAGCTCATCCGGGAACAGCTCATCGACTACATCCGGGCCACAGTGGTGCACGCCGGCGGGATCACCCACCTACGCCGCATCTTCGACCTCGCGGCGTTGCACCAGGTCCGCAGCGGATCGCACGGCGCCACCGACCTCTCCCCCGTCTGCATGGCCGCCGCGTTGCAGCTCGACATCTCCATCCCCAACTTCGGCCTCCAGGAATACATGCGGCACACCGAGCAGACCGACGAGGTGTTCCCGCACGGCTACCACTTCGCCGACGGCTACCTGCACCCGGCCGAGACTCCCGGGCTCGGCGTGGACATCGACGAGGAGGCGGCGGCGCGTTACCCGTACTCGCCGGCGTACCTGCCGGTGAACCGGCTGGAGGACGGCACGGTCCACCCCTGGTGACCGCGACACCGCCGCCCGGCCGGCCGGCCGGCCGGTTCAGTAGATGCGCCGCCCCCGCTCGTCCGGCACCCCGGACTTGCGGAAGAAGTACGTGTTGATCTGGTCGCGCCACTCGGTGGCGGACCGCACCTGCTCGTCGAGCAGTTCGGCCACCCGCTCGTACACGGCCGGGTCGATCATCCCGTTCAGCGTCTGCCACCTCCGGCGCATCGCCGCCACCTCCTCGACACCGGCGAAGTGCGTGTCGTAGATGTGCTGGATGACAGTCGATCCACTGTGCAGCACGTGCTGGTACGGCACATGGTGGAAGAAGAGCAGCAGCTCGTCGGGGCAACTCCCCGGCGTCTCGTACACCTCGGCCCAGTACGGCGGGTACTGGCCGGCGAAGCCGGTGCCCGACGCGCGGCTGCGGTCCACGCCCACGCCGTCGCGGTCGGCGAAGTGGTAGGTGCCCCATCGCGAGTACTCGTACCCGTCGACGCCGGGACCGTAGTGGCCGTCGGGGTTGACCATGAAGCCAACGCCCAACGGGGCGGTGTACCGCTCGTAGGTGCGCCACGACTCGTCCATGATCTCGTGCAGCGTCCGCCGGACCAGGTCCGGGTCTGCGGTCGCCGACGGCGGGAAGGTGAGCGTCATCCACTCGTCGAGGACCGCCGTCGGGTCCAGCCCCGGGTTCCAGGCGAGCCGCCCGAACGAGTACAGGTTGGCCTGCGCCAACGGATGCCCGGTCCAGAACCTGTCGTCGCCGGTGTTGGCGACCGCGACGAGGCCACCACCGGCGCCCGCCGCCCCCGCCACCACGTCGGCCACCGAGCGTCCGCCCGGCCCCCAGGGGGTGAACCGCAGCACCTCGCTCCACAGCGGACCGAGGTGGCAGACGTGCCGCTGCTGGCCCGTGTATTCCTGGGTGACCTGCAACTCGACGGCCAGTCGGGTGGCGGGCATCGCGGCGATCACCGGGGAGACCGGCTCCCGGGGCTGGAAGTCCACCGGGCCGTACTTCACCTGCAGGACCACGTTTGTGCGGAACCGCCCGTCGAGTGGGGCGAAATGGTCGTACGCGGCGCGGGCCCGGTCGGTCGAGCGGTCCCGCCAGTCCTGGTGGTGGTTGTAGACGAACGCCCGCCAGTGCACCACTCCCCCGCGCGGAGCGAGCGCGTCGGCCAGCAGGTTCGCCCCGTCGGCGTGGTCGCGGCCGTAGCTGAACGGGCCGGGCTGCCCCTCCGAGTCGGCCTTCACCACGTAGCCGCCGAAGTCGGGAATGCGGTCGTAGACGTCGCGGGTGGTCTCCGCCCACCACGCCCGCACCTCCTCGTCGAGCGGGTCGGCCGTCGGCAGGCCGCCGAGGACCAGCGGCGCGGCGAAGGTGACCGAGAGGTGCACCCGGATGCCATACGGGCGCAGCACGTCGGCGATCTCGGCCACGTCGCCGAGCCGCTCGGTGAGCAGGAGCGCCTCGGTTCGGGCGACGTTGACGTTGTTCACCGAGATGGCGTTGACGCCGCTCGCGGCCAGCAGTCGTCCGTACTCGCGGATCCGCGCGAGGTCGCCGCGCGTCCGGCCGTCCTGCCAGAAGATGGAGCCGCCCGCGTACCCTCGTTCGACCTGGCCCATCACCGGGTGCACGGCGACGTTGTCCCAGTGGTTGAGCATCCGCCGGCGCAGCGCGGGCCGGTGCCGCTCGGGCGGGCGGGTCGGCTCGAAGGCCGCCGCGCAGAGCCGGACCACGTGGAAGAGCCCGTACAGCAGGCCGGCGGGCGCGTCGGCCAGCACCACTGTCACCGGACCGGCGTGGGTGAGCAGGAAGCCCTCCTTGCCGAGCGTCCCGTCGCCGACCTCGTCACCTGCCGCCTCCACCGCCGGGCCGGGCAGCTCGCCCACGCCACGCACGGCGAGCACCAGGTCGACGTCGACGTCCCAGGAGGGGTTGTGCCACACCCGCCCGCCGTAGCGCGCGCAGGCCCGCGACACCTCGTCGAGCACGGTGTCGACGAGCAACCCGTCACCGTGGACGAGAACGCGGCGCGCGCCGAGGGTCCGGAACGCCTCGGGCGGCAGCCAGGCCGGGTGTAAGCCCGGCTCGTCCGTGCCCAGCGGCTCCTCGACGAACATCAGTTGCTCCAGATCCACCCACTCTTCGGCGTTCATCAATCCTCCCCTAGCAGAAGGACACCGTACGCCTGCTCGCACACGTCCGGTTGTCGTCGCCCCCGAGGGGCGCCGTGCCGCTGCCGGGCGGGCTCATCGGAGGAACTCCTTCTGGATCAGCCGGACCATCGGGTCGCTGACGCGCAGGAGCGCCAGGACCGCGACCGAACCGAGCATCGCCAGCACCGCCTCGGAGAAGACCGTCGTGACCGCGGCCGCCGCGGCCACCAGCAGCGCGTTGCCGACGGTGACACCCGGGGTACGCACGAGGAAGTGCACGGCCAGTCGGAGCACGTCCCGCGTGCGGAAGTCGAACAGCGAGGTGATCACCAGGGCGTTCGCCGCACCGAGCGTCACGCCCACCGCGAGCAGGACCAGCGGCACCGCCCACCAACCCGGCAGTCCCACCGCGCCCCGGTAGGCGAGGTTCACGGCGAGCACGGTCAGCCACAGCAGAGTCGGCACCCAGACGCGCAGCACGCCGGCCAGGTTGGCCCGGTAGCCGCGCCAGAACACGGCGGCGGGCCGCAGGTCGGTCAGGTCGGCGCGCTGGTGGCGCAGGGCGTACAGGGCTGCCGAGAGGGCCGGGCCGACGGGCACCAGCCCGACGGCGGCCAGCGGCAGGTTGCTCGCGTCGCGGCCCAGCAGCAGCATCGGCAGCAGGCCGGGCAGGGTGGTGAGCAGCATCAGCAGCTCGACCACGAGCAGGATGTAGACCCGGGAGGTGATCCGCGACAGTGGCCCGTCGCCGAACTGTCGCCAGGTGCGCGCGGCGCTCAAGGCTGTCCCCTCCGGTCGCAACTGCGCATTGCCGCCCTCTGGTCGTCCGGCCCGCGGGCGAGCGGGTCGACGCACGCCCCGGGCCGGTGGTCGCCGGGGAGTCCGGTCGGTTGGGCCTGCTGGACCGCCCGACCGGACTCCCCGCTGATCAGCCGTTGTTCTTCTGGAACCGCTCGTACGCCTTGTTGACCAGGTCGATGTACTGCTCGGAGTTCTTGGCCTTCAGCTCGGCCACGTAGGCGTCCCACTCGCTGAGGGGCCGCTGGCCGAGGGCGAACTTGAGCGTGTTCTGGGTGACGAAGTCCTTCAGCGGGGTCTCCCAGAGCGACACCTGCTCGCGTTCCTCGTCGGTGAACGGACGCGGCGGGGGGACCTCCCTCGGCTTGCGCGCGTCCATCACCTTCTGGAACTCCAGCTCCTCCGGGGAGAAGAACCCACGGACCAGGTCGGGCGCGCCGCCGTAGGCGAAGACGCCGTTCTGGAAGCCGAAGTCCTTCTGCAGGTGCTTGGACGCCTTCGGGTTGAGCCCCAGGAAGCTGACGTCAGGGACGAGCGTGCGCTTGCCGGACGCGTCCTTGGTGAAGGTGGTGCCCTCGACGCCCCAGCGGGCGAACTCCAAACCTGCGTCCGAATACCACAGCCAGTCGATGAACTGCATCATGGCCACGAAGTTCTTGCTCTCCCGCGCCTTCGAGGAGATCATGATGCCGTTCTCCAGCCGGGGGAACGGGTTGACCTCGCCGGCTGGGCCGATCGGCAGCGGGATCTTTGCCATCTTCGCGTTCGGCAGGGTCTTGGCCAGGTCGGGCCGGTGGTTGTTGACAAGCGTCTGCGCGTTGCCGGTGACCACGAAGGACTTGCCGTTGGCGAGCTTCTGGCGGGCCTGGTCGTCGGTCTGGGTGAAGCTCTCCGGGTCGAGCAGACCCTCGGCGACGAGCTTGTGCAGGAACGTGACCATCTGCTTGTACTGCTCGGACGAACCGGTGTAGGTGAACTTCTTCTCCGCCGGGTTCCAGGTGGCGTGCTGGTAGTCCCAGCCGGCGTAGGTGCCGTGGGACGAGCCGAGGAGGTTCAGCAGGGCGCCGGTCGGGTTGGGCTTGCTGAAGAGATCGGAGTACGGGTAGACGTTCGGGTACTTGGCCTTCATCGCCTTGAGCACCGTGTAGAGGTCGTCCCAGGTCTTCGGGACGGGAAGGTTGAGCTCCTGCATGATGTCGGTGCGCACCAGCACCGTGTAGTCCTGCGTGGGCTTCTCGTGCAGGCCGGGCAGCAGGTAGAACTTACCGTCGGCCTGTCGCAGGTTGTCGATCTCCGGCTTGAGGTTCCACTTGGCGATCTTGTCCTTGAGGTTGGGCATCAGATCCAGGTAGTCGCTCACCGGAAGGATCGCCCCGGACGACACGAACGCGTCCTCCTGCGGGTGGTACGTCTTGGGGATGATCAGCGGGGCGTCCCCGGCGCCGATCAGCAGGCTGCGCTTCTGCTCGTAGTCGCTGAGCGGCACGGCGACCGGGTCGATCTTGACGTTGGTCCGCTTGGTCAGCTCCGACCAGAACGCCCAGTCTTCCTTGAGCGGATAGAACGTGTGGTTGTTGTAGAGGGTGGAGAAGGAGAGCGCCTCGGTGGCCTTGAACTGGTCGCCGACGCCGTAGGTGGCCATCGCCCCGACCTTGTTCTCCGAGAGGTCCGTCGACTCGCCGGGGTCCTCGGAACAGGCGGTGCTGAGGGTGAGCGCGAGCAGACCCGCGGTGGCTATCGCCACCCGGCGCCACGTCTTGTGGAGCATGGCTCGTCCTTTCGGTGGTGGGAATTCGAATGTGGATCGGTGTGGCGTCGGCGTCACCCCTTGACCGCGCCGAGCATCACGCCGCGGACGAAGTACCGTTGGACGAAGGGGTAGACCGCCAGGATCGGCAGGGTGGTCAGCACGATCGTCACGGCCTCGAGGGTGGCTGCGGCCTGGACCTTGTCGGCGTCGGCGGCGGCGGACTCGGCGCTGGTGGCGCCCGCGATGAGGTTGCGCAGGTAGACCGTGACCGGCAGCAGGTCCTGCTGGTCCATGTAGAGGAACGCGGCGAACCACGAGTTCCAGAAGGACACCGCGTAGAAGAGCACCATCGTGGCGATGATCGCCTTCGACAGCGGCAACACGATCCGCAGCAGGATGCCGTACGTGTTCAGCCCGTCGACGGCCGCGGCCTCCTCCAGCTCGCTGGGCAGGCTCTCGAAGAACGCCTTCATGACCAGCAGGTTGAACACGCTTATGGCGTTGGGGACCACGACCGCCCAGATGGTGTTCTTCATCCCCAGGCTGGTGACCAGCACGTAGTTGGGGATCAGGCCGCCGGAGAAGAACATGGTGAACAGCGCGATGCCGACCAGGACGCCGCGTCCCTTGAGCTGCGGCTTCGACAGCACGTACGCGTAACAGGTGGTCAGCACGATCGAGATGAGCGTGGCGACCACCGTGTACACCACCGTGTTGCGGTAGTTCGTCCAGAACAACCCGTCGGACATCAACAGCTTGTACGCGGTCAGGTCGAACCCGCGCGGGACGATGCTCACCTCCCCGGCGATGATGTACGCCTCCTCGCTGAGCGAGCGGGCCACGATGTTGAGGAACGGGAACAGCGTCACGATCACGACGCCGACCAGGACGACCGTGTTGACGATCCGGAAGATCCGGTAGCCACGACTGTCCACCGGGCCCCGCGTCTTCGGGGCGTCGCTCTTCGTACCGAGGATCACCACAGGCTCGTCCCCACCGTGCGCCGGGAGATGAGGTTCGCCGTCAGGACCAGGATCAGCCCGATCACCGCCTCGAAGAGGCCGATGGCGGCGGCGTAGCTGAAGTTGCTGGACTGGAAGCCCATCCGGAACAGGTAGGTGGAGACCACGTCCGCGGTCGGGTACGTCAGCGGGTTGTAGAGCAGCAGGATCTTCTCGAACCCGACCGCCAGGAAGCTGCCGATGTTGAGGATCAGCAACGTCATCATCGTCGGCCGGATCCCCGGCAACGTCACGTGCCAGGTCTGCCGCCACCGGTTGGCGCCGTCGATCCGGGCCGCCTCGTACAGGTCCTCGTCGACCGTGGTGAGGGCGGCGAGGTAGAGGATCGTCCCCCAACCGACGGTCTGCCAGACCTCGGACGAGACGTAGATGGTGCGGAACCACTCCGATTTCTGCAGGAAGGCCACCGGCTCCCCGCCGAACAGGCCGACGAGCTGGTTGGCCGCGCCACCGACCGAGGTCAGTTGCATGACCATCGCCGCCACGATCACGATCGACAGGAAGTGGGGCAGGTAGGACACCGACTGGACGAAGCGCTTGAATCGGCGGGCGCGTACCTCGTTGAGCATCAGCGCCAGCACGATCGGCAACGGGAAGCAGAACAGCAGGGTCAGCGTCCCGAGCACGAGCGTGTTGGTGAAGACCTCCCAGAACGTCGGGTCGCTCAGGAACATCCGGAAGTACCGCAGGCCGACCCAGTACTCACCGAAGACGTTGCCGCCGGGCTTGAACCGGCGGAACGCGATCACGTTCCCGAGCATCGGCAGGTAGCGGAAGACCAGGAAGAACAGCAGCGGCAGGACGGCGAGGGAGTAGAGCTGCCAGTCCCGGCGCAGCGCCTGCCGCCAGCTCCGGCGGCGTCGCGGCGACCGCGGGGCGGGGCTGGCCGCCTCCGCCGGTGACCGGGGTGGCGCCGGCGGCGGTGGCCGCAAGGTCGATGTCATCCTCGGCCTCTCCTAGGCGGGATGCGGGACGGCCACGAGGGGCTCCACCCGCACCGACGTGAGCAGGTCCCGCTGGTGGCCGACCTGGCGCTCGACGCCGGTCAGCCGCAGCGGCAGGGTCGCCACCGCGTCGCCGCTGGACCGGCCGAAGCGCAGCTCCACCTCGCCGGGCTCGACGACCCGCCGACCGGACAACCCGGCGAACGAGGCCAGGTCGGCCGGTACGCCGAACGTCACGTGCGCCGCCTCGCCGGGCTCCAGCGGCAGTCGGGTGTAGCCGACCAGCCGGACCACCGGGCGGGTGGTCTGCGCGACCGGGTCGTGCAGGTAGAGCTGCACCACCTCGGTGCCGGCGCGGTCACCGGTGTTGGTGACGGTGATCCGCACCCGCACCTCGCCGTCGACCGGCCAGGCCGCCGGGGAATCCGGCGTCTCGTCGGCCGGATCGACCACACCGGCGTCGGACCACTCGAAGGTGGTGTAGCTCAGCCCGTGGCCGAACGGGTACGCCGGGGTCGGGTCGACCGAGGAGACCTTGGTGCGGCGCCCGAGCGGCGGCGACAGGTAGGTGCCCGGCAGTCCGCCGGCAGCACGGGGAACGCTTACCGGCAACCGCCCGGACGGGTTCACCGCGCCGGTGAGCACCTCGGCGAGCGCCTGCCCGCCGAGCTGCCCGAGGAAGAACGCCTGCACCACGGCCGCGGCGGTGTCGAACTCCGGGCCGAGCGCGTAGGGGCGGCCGGTCATCAGCACCAGGACGACCGGGGTGCCGGTGGCGAGGACGGCACGGACCAGTTCCGCCTGGACGCCGGGCAGCCGCAGATCGACGGCGTCGCAGCCCTCGCCGGAGGTGCCCCGGCCGAACATCCCCGCGCGGTCACCGACGGCGAGCACACACACGTCGGCGGCGGCCGCCGCGGCGACCGCGGCCGGGATGCCCGCGGTGTCCTCGCCGGTGATGGCGCAGCCCGGCTCGTGGCTGAGCATCCGGACGCGTCGGGCCAGCTCGTCGCGCAGCGAGGGGATCTCCAGGCCGAGCCCGTGCTCGCTGTGGTGGATGCCGACGTGGTTGGGGAACGAGTAGCAGCCCAGCATGGCCATCGGGTCGTCGGCGACCGGGCCGATCAGGGCGACCCGGCAGCCGACGGGCAGCGGGAGGACGCCGCTGTTGCGCAGCAGGACGACGGACTCCCGGGCCAGTCGGACGGCCACGTCCTGGCTGACCTCGTCGTCGAGTCGCAGGTTCGCCACGTCGTCGGGCAGCTCCTGCCAGTCCTCGTCGAGCAGGCCGATCTCGATCTTCTGGATCAGCACCCGTCGCAGCGCCCGGTCGATGAGCGCCTCGTCGACGTCGCCGCTGCGGACCGCCTCGACCAGCGGGGCGCCGAAGGCGTCCACCGTGGGCAGCTCGACGTCGATCCCGGCCCGCAGGGCGAGCCGGGCCGCGTCGGCGGCGTCGCCGGCGACACCGTGCAGGGTCTGCAGGAAACGGATGGCGAAGTAGTCGGCGACCACGATGCCGGTGAAGCCCCACTCGTCGCGGAGAAGGCCGGTCAGCAGCTCCTCGTCGGCGGCGGCGGGCAGGCCGTCGACCTCGGCGTAGGAGTTCATCACCGAGCGCGCGCCGCCGAGGCGAAGGGCCATCTCGAACGGCGGCAGGATCACGTCGGTCAGCTCCCGACGACCCATCGGCACCGGCGCGTGGTTGCGCCCGCCCCGGGAGGCGGAGTAGCCGGCGAAGTGCTTGAGGGTGGCGACGATTCCGGCGCCCTCCAGCCCCCGCACATACGCGGCGCCTGTCGTCCCCACCAGGTAGGGGTCTTCGCCGATCGTCTCCTCGGTGCGGCCCCAGCGGTAGTCGCGGGTGACGTCGAGGACCGGCGCGAGCCCCTGGTGCACGCCTGCCGCGCGCATGGAGCGCCCGATTCGATCGGCCATCGCCTCGACCAGCTCGGGGTCGAAGGACGCGCCCCAGCTCAGCGGGGTCGGGTAGACGGTGGCCCGCCAGGCCGCGAACCCGGTGAGGCACTCCTCGTGCACCTGGGCCGGGATGCCGAACCGGCTGGCGGCGACGATCTGCGCCTGGGAGGCGGCGAGCGACCGGGCGCCGAGCACCGGGTCGACAGGCGCGGTGCCGAAGGGACGGGTAAGCTGGCCCAACCCGTACTGGATGAGGCTGTTCCACGGTGGAAGCTCGGTGATCATGTCGGACTGGTGGGGGGCGACGCCCTCGCCGGAGGCGTTCGCGCCGACCCAGACCCCGATGAGTTGCGCGACCTTCTCCTCGAGTGTCATCAACGGCAGGAGCGCCTCGGCCCGTTCGGTCGGCGACAGCCGCGGATCACGCCACGGCGCGGCGTCGCTGTGCACGGGCAACTGACTTCTCATGCCTTGACCCCTTAGCTCCGGCCACATCCCCGTGTCCTGGTGGAACCAGTTCCGTGGCGGACGTCCACGCGATCCGAAACTTTCCGGAAGCCTGCGCAACCTTTTCGGCAACCTAAGTGTCCCATCGATGAGTGTCAAGGGTCTCAGCTGGACTCCGGCGGCCACTTCCTGCACACGGTGACTCCGCCATCGGCACTCCGTCGCGAATTCTCCGCGAAACGGCCCGCGAACGGCCCGGACGACCGCCGCAACGGCTGGCGTGATCGGCCAATCGTGTTAAGGTCTCCCGAAAATTTCGGATGCTGTCTGGGGCTGCGATGACAGAGCACCGTCCGCTCGATCCACCCGCGTCCACCACCATCGCGACAATCGCCCACGACGTCGGCGTCTCGGTCGCCACGGTGTCGAAGGTCCTCAACGGACGCGGCGACGTCGCCCCCGGCACCAGAGCGCGGGTGGAGGCGAGCCTCGACCGCCACCAGTACCAGCGCCGGACCCGGCGGCCCTCGACCAGCGGCGGGCGGATCGATCTCGTGTTCCACGAGTTCGACACCGGGTGGGCCATGGAGATCCTGCGCGGCGTCGAGGCGGTGACCGCCGCGGCCGGCATCGGGTTGTCGGTGGCCCAGCTCAACGGCGCGCACCGCCCCCCGGCCCGCTGGCTGGACGCGATCCTCGCCGACCGCCCGTTGGGCGTGGTGTTCGTCCTCTCCCATCTGGCCGAGGCGCAACAGCAGCACCTGCGGCGTCAGGGCATCCCGTTCGTCGTCGTCGACACCGACAGCGCGACCTCGGCCTCCGTACCCACTGTTGGTTCGAACAACTGGAACGGTGGCCTGCTGGCCGCCCGGCACCTCCTGGAGTTGGGCCACCGGCGGATCGCCATCATCTCCGGGCCGCCCGACGTGCTCTGCAGCCGGGCCCGCGCGGCCGGCTTCCAGTCGGCCCACGAGGAAGCCGGGCTCGTGGTGGACCGCGAGCTGATCCGCTACGGCAGTTTCTCCGCCGGCGCCGGGCACGCCCACGGGCTCGAACTGCTCCGCCTGCCGTCCCGACCGACGGCCATCTTCGCCGGTTCCGACACCCAGGCCATGGGGGTGTTCCGGGCCGCCCGTCAGTGCGGCCTGCGAGTGCCCGAGGACCTGTCGGTGATCGGGTACGACAACCTGCCGGTCTCCACCTGGACCGACCCGGCCCTCACCACGATCAACCAGCCGTTGCGCGACATGGCGGGCATCGCCACCCAGATGCTGCTCGACCTGACCAGGGGCAACGAGCCGGCGACCAGCCGGATCGACCTGGTGACCGAGTTGGTCGTCCGGGAGAGCACCGCGCCCCCCGCCAGCCCGCACTGACCCGAGCCCCTGCGAGGACCCGTGCCCCACGCCGCCGCCCTGCTCGACGAACTCCAGCGGTACGCGCCGGAGCTCGTCGAACCCGACGACTTCGACACGTTCTGGCGCGACACCCTCGCCGAGGCGACCGCCCGGCCGGTCCTCGTCGACGTCCGTCCAGAGCCCACCGACCTGCGGCTGCTCGACACCTGGGACGTCACGTTCGCGGGCTTCGGCGGCGACCCGGTCCGGGCCTGGTACACCCGCCCCGCCGGGGCGTCGGGGCCACTTCCCGCCGTCGTCGAGTACGCCGGCTACGGCCGTGGTCGCGGCCTGCCCCACGAGCGTCTGACCTGGCCCACGGCCGGGTACGCCCACCTGCTGATGGACAACCGGGGCCAGGCCGGCCAGTACGGCGCCGGGGACACCCCCGACCCGCACGGCGCACCCGGCGGGCCCTGGCCGGTCACCTGGGGGATCCTCGACCCGCGCCATTATCACTACCGGCGTCTGATCACCGACGCGGTCCGGGCGGTCGAGGCGGTCCGCGCGCTGCCGGGGGTCGACGGCGCCCGGGTCGCCGTGGTCGGCAACAGCCAGGGCGGCGGACTGGCGCTGGCGGTGGCCGGCCTGGTCGGCGACCTTCGCGCGGTGCTGACCACCGCCCCGTTCCTGTGCGACATGCGGCGGGCCGTCCAGCTCAGCGAACCCGCGCCGTACGGCGAGATCGCCCGCTACCTGGCCGTGCACCGGGAGGCCGAGGAGGCGGTGTGGCGCACCCTGTCCTACGTCGACGGGGTGAGCTTCGCCAGGCGTGCGACCGCCCCGGCGCACTTCGGGATCGGGCTGCGGGACACCGTCTGCCCGCCCAGCACCGGCTTCGCCGCCTACAACCAGTACGCCGCGGCGGCTCGGCCGCCGGTGCCGCCCGCGCGGGAGATGCACGTCTACCCGTTCAACGGTCACGAGGGCGGCGAGGCCGTGCACGTCCGACGTCAGCTGCGCTGGCTCGGCTCGATGCTGCGCCCGGCCGGACGGCTGCCGACCCACAACTCATAGTCGGACACCGATCTATTGCCGGTGTTAGCGATAACACGTTAAGGTGCGTCAGGCGAGGTGCAGGGCACACTTCCGCCACTCATCGGTCTGTCTCCTCCGACCACCGATGACACGTGTCAGCGCCACGACCACCAGTGCGGATGTCCGGGTTCTCTGTCGTTTCCCGCAGCCCACTCCCCCGCGTACCGCGTCCTGGCGGCGACCGTCTTCCCGGTGGCCGCCGTCGTCGCGCACCCTCACCACCAGAGGAAGTCCCATGAGCAGTGCAACGCTCGGCCACCCCGTCCCTCCGCCACCCACCGCCACCGCGACGACGCCGAGGCCCCGACGAGCCCGCCTGTGGTGGGCGGCCCTGGCCGCCGTCGCGGCCGTGGCCGCGGCCGTACCGATCGCGACCACTCCGGCCAACGCGGAATCCAACGGCGGCGTACGCGTCATGCCCCTCGGCGACTCGATCACCGACGGGTTCAACGTCCCGGGTGGATACCGGATCGAGCTCTGGCAGCGGTTCACGGCCGGTGGTTACCGGATCGACTTCGTCGGCTCCCAGTTCAACGGCCCCGCCAGCCTTGGCGACCACGACCACCAGGGCCACTCCGGATGGACCATCGCCCAGATCGACGCCAACGTCGTCAACTGGCTGCGGGCCACGAATCCCCGGACCGTGCTGCTGCACATCGGCACCAACGACATGTACGGCGACACCTCCGGCGCCCCGGGCCGGCTGGCCACCCTCGTCGACCGGATCACCACCACCGCCCCGAACGCGGACGTGTTCGTCGCGACGATCATCCCGAAGTCGGGCGCGGACAACGTGGTCCGCGGGTACAACGCGGCGATCCCGGGGATCGTGCAGACCAGGGCCGCCGCCGGCAAACGCGTCCACCTGGTCGACATGTACCGCGCCCTGACGCTCAGCGACCTGGCCGACGGGGTGCACCCCAACGCCACCGGCTACCGCAAGATGGCCGTGGCCTGGTACGACGCGCTCCGGTCGGTGCCCGGCAGCATCGGCGGCGACACGCCGCCGACCACCGCACCACCGACCACCGCGCCACCCACCACCGCGCCACCCACGACGCCGCCGCCCACCACGCCGCCACCGACCACCCCGCCCCCCTCCGGCGCGTGCCGTGTCACCTACTCGGTCAACGCCTGGGGCAACGGGCTCACCGCGTCCGTCTCGGTGGCCAACACGGGCAGCACTCCGGTCAACGGTTGGGCGCTGGCGTTCACGCTGCCGAGCGGGCAGACCATCACCAACGGCTGGAATGCCAGCTACTCCCCGTCGAGCGGGGAGGTGACCGCGCGTAACGTCTCCTACAACGCGACGATCGCGCCGAGCACCTCGGTCGACGTCGGCTTCCAGGCCACCCACACCGGCAACGCGGGCCGGCCGTCCGCGTTCACCCTCAACGGCACCGCCTGCGCCCTCGCCTGATGATGCTGTCGCGGGGGGGGGGGGGCCCCCCCCCCCCCCCCCCCCCCCGCCGCGGCGAGAGATCATTGGGGCGCCGTGTCGATCCGCGGGCCGCTCGTTCGACATGGAGGTGCGAGGGCCGGGAGGCGGCCCCGCCGGACGAGGAGAACGCGATGTCGAAGTACATGCTCATCATGCGGGGCACCGACGAGACGAACGCGGCCATGATGGCCAACATCGACGAGGCGATGGCCGCGACCGGCCGGTTCATCGAGGAGATGATGGAGGCCGGTGTTCTCGTCGCGGCCGAAGGGCTGGACGATCCGGGCCGGGGCGTCGTGGTCGACTTCAGCGGCGAGGCCCCGGTGGTCACGGACGGGCCGTACGGCGAGACCAGGGAACTGTTCGGCGGCTACTTCCTGCTCGATGTCGCCACCCAACAGGAGGCGGTCGAGTGGGCCAAGCGGTTCCCGGCGCTCGAGTGGGCGAAGCGGTTCCCGGCGGGCCGCGGGTCCAAGATCGAGGTCCGGCGGGTGGCCGAGCCCGACGAGGTCCCGCACGGCAGCGAGAGCAACGGCCAGATCTGATGGGTACGGCCGACGTCGAGGCCGTCTGGCGGGTCGAGTCGGCCCGGATCGTCGCCGCGCTGACCCGGTTCACCGGCGATTTCGGGCTGGCCGAGGACGCCGCGCAGGAGGCGGTGGCCGAGGCGCTGGTGTCGTGGCCGCGCGCCTCTCCGGCCAACCCGGCCGGCTGGCTGATGGCCACGGCCCGGCGGCGGGCGATCGACGCGATCCGCCGCCGGGTCGCCCTCCAGGACCGCTACGCCCTGCTGGCGGCAGACCCGACTGTCGACTCGACGGTCGACGACAACGTTGATCCCGACCGGATCGACGACGACGTCCTGGCGTTGATGTTCGTCAGCTGCCACCCGGTGCTCTCCCCCGAGGCCCGGGTGGCGCTGACCCTGCGCGTGGTCGCCGGCCTGTCCAGCGAGGAGGTCGCCCGCGCGTTCCTGGTGTCCGTGCCGACCGTGCAGGCCCGCATCACCCGGGCCAAGAAGACGATCGCGGCGGCCGGGGTGCCGTTCGAGCTGCCGCCGGCCGGTGAGCGTCGACAACGCCTGGGCGGCGTGCTCCGCGTCCTCTACGTGATCTTCACCGAAGGGTCGACAGCCACGTCGGGCGAGCGGCTGTTGCGCCCCGACGTCGCGTACGAGGCGGTCCGGCTGACCCGTACGCTCGCGGCGCTGCAACCGGACGAACCGGAGGTGCACGGCCTCCTCGCGTTGTGCGAGCTGACGGCCGCGCGCTTCCCGGCCCGGACCGGCCCGGACGGCGCGCCGGTCCTGCTCGCGGATCAGGACCGCAGGTTGTGGGACACCTCGGCAATCCGCCGCGGGCTGGCCGCGCTGGCCCGGGCATCGACGCGCGGCCCGTACGGCGTGCAGGCCGCGATCGCCGCCACCCACGCGGCGGCACCCTCGGTCGAGGAGACCGACTGGGACCGGATCGTGGTGCTCTACGAGGCACTCGGCCGGGCCGCGCCCTCGCCGGTGGTCGAGCTCAACCGGGCCGTCGCCGTGGCCATGGCCTCGGGTCCGGCGCAGGCCCTGGCCATCGTGGACGAGCTGGTCGCCGCGAACCGGCTCCCCGGCTCCCATCTGCTCCCGACCGTACGCGGTGAGCTACTGACCCGCCTCGGCCGCCGACCGGAAGCGCGTACCGAGTGGGAGCTGGCGGCCCGGCTCTGCGCCAACAACCGCGAACGCTCGGTGCTCCTGGCCAAGGCCGCCGCGCTGAGCTGACGTCTCCCACCTGGCGGGCCGTTGGACCCACCGATCCGGTTTCGGCCTGGGCGGACGAAGGCGGCGACGAGTTGCGTCGCCGCCTTCGTCCGCGTGTGGTGCCGCTCAGGAGGCGGTGCAGGAAAGCACCTGTGGGCGCGTCCAGTTGCCGTTGGCCATCGTGGTGAAGCCGAAGACGTTGCCGCTGCCGTTCGACCGCATCGTCATGACGTTGCCGCTGCCGTCCCAGCTGGGGCTGCCGTTCCAGGTGGCGGACACCTTCTGTGGCGGGGTGACGGCCACCACGACGCTCCAGTTGCTCGCCCCGCTGACGGTCACCTGACTGTTGAACCGGTCGCCCCATCGGGTGCTGTCCTGCAGCGTCGCGCTGCAACCGCCGCCGGGCGGAGGCGTGGTGGGCGGAGCGGTGGTCGGCGGGGCCGTGGTCGGCGGGGCCGTGGTCGGCGGAGCGGTGGTCGGCGGCGCCGTGGTCGGCGGGACACTTGTCGGCGGGGCCGTCGTCGGCACCGCGGGGCCGTTGTTCAGCGCGGCGAGCACCGCGTCATAGGCGGCCTTCTTGGAACCGTTGCTGTTGAACAGCAACGGCGTCTGCGAGGCCAGCCACGAGTCACTGTCGCGGATGCCCCACACCGTGATCCCGTTGCAGCGGGGCACGGCCATGCAGTCCTCCACCACGCTGCGGTAGGTGTTCGCCGGAGCGCCCTGGATGTCCAGCTCGGTGATCTGCACGTCCACACCCAGAGCGGCGAAGCTCGACAACGTGGTGCGGTAGTTGCTCACGTACGGCGAGTTGTTGTTGAAGTGCGACTGGAAACCCACGCAGTCGATCGGCACGCCACGGGCCTTGAAGTCCCGCACCATGTTGTAGACACCCTGGGTCTTCGCGTGCGTCCAGTTGTCGGTGTTGTAGTCGTTGTAACAGAGCTTCGCGTTCGGATCCGCCGCGTCCGCCGCCCGGAACGCCGCCTCGATCCAGTCGTTGCCCGTGCGCTGCAGGTTCGAGTCGCGGCGACCCCCCGAACTGCCGTCGGCGAACGCCTCGTTCACCACATCCCACGCGACCACCTGACCCCGGAAGTGCGTGGCCACCTGCGTCACGTGGTTGAGCATCGCCTGTCGCAACGCGCTGCCACTCATGCTCTCCATCCAGCCCGGCTGCTGCGAGTGCCACGCCAGGGTGTGACCCCGCACGCTCATGCCCCGGCTGCGCGCGTGGTTGACGATCTGCTCCGCCGCGCCGTAGCTGAACCGACCCTGCTGCGGCTCGGTCGCGTTCATCTTCATCTCGTTCTCGGCCGTGACCATGTTGAACTCACGGTTCAAGATCGTGGTGTACGCGTTGTCGCTCAACCGGCTCGCGGCCACCGCGGTGCCAAAGTAGCGACCCTTCTCGGCGGCGGACGCGCCAAGTGTGGTTCCGGCGCTCGCCGTGGTCGGCAGGAACGCGGCACTTGTCGCGGCGAGTAGCGCCGCGGCGGCGAGGACGATAGCCGTACGCGCTCGTGGGCCCGCCGGTGGGCGGGTGTCCCCGTGGCACCTCTCGGTCATGTCTCTTCCTTCCGGTGGGACCCGGGATGGGGCGTCTGACGCCGCACCCCGGCGGGTGGTGGGGTATCGGGTCGAGACCACGCACGCCGGGGCGCCTGGGAAGAGGCGCGAGCCCTCGATCATTGACTCCGATGGATGTGGAGTATGTCAGCGCCGCTGATCGACGAGCAACAGTTTCCGGAAGTTTTACGAGACCTTCAGGGTGCCGTTCATCTGCCGAGAAGACAGCCGTCCAGGTGGGCGGCCATTCGGCCGGAACGCGATGTGGTGAGCCGACGAGTAAGGCGGAGCGGCGGAGATGGGAGAGCCGCAAGTTCCGGAACTTCTCCGCAAGGCAGAGCCCGCCGCAACGACGAGCTAGGCGATCATCAACTCGTCGCGCGGTAGAGCCGGCTGACGGTCTCCGCCACACAGACGGGCTTGCCGCCGCTGTCGCTCTCCACGGTGACCGTCGCGACCACCTGCACGCCGCCGGCCACCGGGGACACCTCGGCGATGGTGGCCGCGGCCCGGACGGCGGCGCCGACGCGCACCGGAGCGGGGAAACGCACCCGGTTCAGCCCGTAGTTGACACCCATCGCCACCCCCTCCACCCGGTAGAGTCGGCCGGCCAGCGCCGGCAGCAGCGACAGCGTCAGGTACCCGTGGGCGACGGTCCCGCCGAACGGCCCCGCCGCGGCCCGGACCGGATCGAGGTGGATCCACTGGTGGTCGTCGGTGGCGTCGGCGAAGAGGTCGACCCGGCTCTGCTCGATCCGCTCCCACGGACCGGGCCCGAGGGTCTCGCCGACCGCGCTGGCCAGTTCCTCGAACGAGCTGAAGACTCTCATGGCAGGTCTCCCGGAGACTAGAAGGCGTTGACGCCGGTGAGCGCGCGTCCGATGAGGAGTTGCTGGATCTGGCTGGTGCCCTCGTAGAGGGTGGCGACCCGCGCGTCACGCAGGTACTTGCCGACCGGATATTCGTCGATGTAGCCGTACCCGCCGAAGACCTGGACCGCGTTGTTGGCCGCGCGGACGGCGGCCTCGCTGGCGAAGAGCTTGGCCATCGACGCCTCGGCGGCGAACGGCTGGTCCCGGTCGATCAGGTCGGCCACCTGCCACACCAGCAGCCGGGCGGCGGCGGTGTCCACGGCGATGGCGGCGAGCAGTTGTTGGACGAGCTGGTGCCCCGCGATGGGCTTGCCGAACTGGGTGCGCTGCCCGGCGTAGCCGACCGCCGCGTCGAGGCAGCCCTGGGCGATGCCGACGCACCCGGCCGCCACCGACATCCGGCCCTTGGCGAGGGTGGCCAGGGCCAGCCGGAACCCGCCGCCCTCGGCGCCGAGGCGGGCGGTGTCGGGCACGCGTACCTCGTCGAAGCCCAGCTCGCCGGTGGCCTGACCGCGCAGGCCCAGCTTGCCGTGGATCTCCCGGCGGACCAGCCCCGGGCTGTCGGTGGGCACCAGAAACGCGGTGATGCCGCGGTGCCCGGGGCCGCCGGTGCGGGCGAAGACCAGCGCGACGTCGGCGGTGGTGCCGTTGGTGATGAACGTCTTCGTGCCGGTGAGCAGCCAGTCGGTGCCGTCGCGGACCGCGCGGGTCCGCAGCGCGGCCGCGTCCGAGCCGCTGTCCGGCTCGGTCAGCGCGAAACAGCCGAGTGCGGTGCCGGCGCAGAGTCGGGGCAGCCACTCGGCCCGCTGCTCGGGCGAGCCGTGGGCGGCGATCGACTTCGCGACCAGGCCGAGCGAGACCGAGACGATGCCGCGCACCGCCGAGTCGCCCCGGCCGAGCTCCTCCAGGACCAGGCAGTACGCGAGGTGGTCGCCGCCCGAACCGCCGTCGTCCTCGGCGATGGTCAGCCCCAGGAAGCCCAGGTCGCCGAGCATGCCGACGATGGCGGGGTCGACCGACTCCCGCCGGTCCCAGACAGCGGCGTGCGGCACCAGCTCACGGTCGGCGAATTCGGCGGCCACCTGGCGGACCGCGGCCTGCTCGGTGGAGAGGGTGAGGTCCATGGCCATCAAACTAGCGGTGATAGTTTAGGCCGTCCAGAGCGGACCCCCGGTCATCGGTCGGAGGCCAGCCCGGCGTGCCGCTCGCCCGCGAACGCGCGGGCCAACTCGGTCCGCGAGCGGATGCCGAGGCGGTGGAACACGTTGCGCAGGTGATGGTCGACCGTGCGGATCGAGAGAAACATCCGGGCGGCGATCTCCCGGTTGGTGGCGCCCTCCGCGACCAGCTCCGCGATCCGCAGTTGCTGGCCGGTCAGCAGCCGCGCCGCCGGCAGGTCCGGCGGGCCGACCGACTCCCCGGCGGCCCGCAGCTCGGTGGTGGCCCGCTCGGCCCAGCACGCCACCCCGAGCAGACTGAACATCTCCCGGGCCTGGTGCAGATGCGTACGCGCGTCGCGCGGGCGTCGGCTGCGCCGCAACTCCTGGCCGAAGAGCAGCTCGGTACGGGCCAGCTCGAACGTGCCGGCCTCCGCCGGGTGCAGCCGCAGCGCCACCTGGAAATGGTGTTCCGCCTCGACACTGCCCCGGGGTGCGAGCAGCGCGTGACACCGGGCGGACAGGGCCCGGCGCAGCGGGCTCGCCGTGCCGCTGGCCCATCTGTCGAACACGGTGAGCGCCGCCGCGGCCGCCGGTCGGTGTGCCAGGTGCGCCGCCGCCTCCACCAGATACGGCGTCGCCATCACCTGCACCAGGACCTGACCGCGACCGGTGCCGAGCCGAGCCAGCGACGCCAGCCGGTCGGCGGCCTCGGCGTGCCGTCCATCGATGAGGTCCAGCACCGCAAGTGCCCACCCGGCGAGCGCGTGCGGACGGCTGCCCGGCGTCGGCGACTCACCGATCTCACGGATCTGCCGCAGACTGGTGTCGCGGTCGGCCCTTATCGCGGCGAGCACGGCGAGCATGCCCAGGTGGATGTTGGCGCAGTTGACCTGAGCCGTGGCGCGGGCGACCCGCAACCCGTCGCGGGAGGTCTCCGCCGCCGCCTCGTGCCGGCCCTGCCAGTACTCGGCGACCGCCCGCAACTCCAGCGCCCGGGGCAGTGTGGACACCTCGCCCCGATCCCGGGCCAGCGCGACGGCACGCTCGGCGAGCCGGTGCGCCGCGCCGTCCACGGCGACCACCAGGCCGGCCGCCGCCGCACAGGTGAGCGCCGTGGGGGTCAGCGCCGGCCCGTTCAACCGGGCTCCCAGGACGACGGCGCGGCGTAGCGTGGGGCCGGCCCGCTCGTGGTCGCCCCGCAGGGTCGCCGCCACCCCGGCGACAAAGCTGCCCATCAGCTCCATCGCCGGCGGGTCGGTCGGCCGCCGCAGGGCCAGCGCCCGCCGGCCGACCTCGGCGTACCGGTACTGGTCGCCGGCGAAGCAGACGGCCTCGCCGGCGCGTACCAGCCCGGACAGCGCCAGGGCACGGTCGGTGTCGGCCACCGCCGTGGCCGCGGCCAGCAGTCGGGCCGAGGCATCCGACGCCGCACCGCACCGCAGCTCCAACTCCCCGCGCAGCAGGTCGGCGCGGGCCCGCACCTCCGGGTCCGTGGACACCGCGCGGAGGCGGTCGAGCAGCAGCCGGGCCGTCTCGGGTTGCCCGCCGACCCAGGCATAGTGGGCGGCGCTCAGCAGTCGGGCAGCCGTCTGGGTCGGATGATCGCTGAGTTCGGCGGCCCAACGCAGGGCCGCCGAGGCGGCGGCCCAGCCGCCGGTCCCGCCCGAGGCCGCCTCCTCCAGCTCCACGGCCAGCGCCGGATCGGTGCCTGCCGCGGCGGCGGCGAGGTGCATCGCCCGGCGCAGCCGCTGCCCGTCGGCGACCAGCACCGCGGCGAGCAGCCGGTGTGCGGCGCGGCGCGCGGCGAGTGGCGCACCGGCCGCGATCATCGTGCGGACCAGCGGCTGGGGGAAGGTGACGCCCTGTGGCTCGACGCGGACCAGGCCGGCGACCTCCGCCGGGGCGAGCGCCTCGATCTCGGTGCCGGCGGCCGCGGCGGCCCGGATCAGCGTGCCCGGCGCGCCGTCCTGGTCGAGCGCGGCGAGCAGCAGCATCCGCCTGGTGTCCGGCGGCAACCGGTCCAGCCGGGCCCGGTACGCGCGGCCCAGCGCGCCGTCCTCCGGCGGCGCGGCGGGCAGCGGCTCCTCGCCCCGCCACTGTGCCGGGCTGAGCACCTCGGCGAGGTCCACCAGGGCCTGCGGATTGCCGCCGCCGATCGCGGCCAGGGCGGTCACCACCGACGCGGCCGGCTGCTCGGGTAGCCGGTCGGTGAGGATGGCGACGCTGCTGCGCGTGTCGAGCGGCCGGAGGCGGTGCGCCGGTATCCCGTCGACAGTGACCGCGACGTCCGCGGTGAGCAGGACGACGACCGGTAGCTGCCGCAGCCGGCGGGCCACGAAGGCCAGCACCTGCGCGGTCAGGGGGTCACCCCGGTCGACGTCGTCCATGGTGACGAGCAGCGGGCGGTCCCGTGCCGCCTCGGCGAGCATCCCGAGCACCGCCATCGACAGGGCCAGCCGACGGTTGTCCGGGCAACCGTCCCCGCCCAGTGCCCGCCGGAGCAGGTCGCGTTGCGGCGTCGGCAGGGCCGTGGCGTGGTGTGGCAGCGGGTCGAGCAGCCGTTGCAGACCCGCGTACGGCAGCGCGGCCTCCTCGGCCAGCCCGCTCGCGGCGAGCACCGTGCAGCCCTCGGCGTGGCGGTGGGCGTAGCCGACAAGCGCGGTGCGGCCCGAGCCCGGTTCGCCGTGCAGCAGCAGGGCACCGCCGCCGTTGGTCACGCCGTCGAGCAGGCGCCGGACAGCGCGGCATTCGTCGTCCCGGCCACGCAGCACGGTTAGTTGCACTCTCGATGCAGTAACCATGCATGAAGTGTCACCTATTGGTAACCGAATGGAAAGAGTTGGCGAAATCGGGCCGAGCCGGAATCAGCCGGCCGCGACCTCGGCCAGCAGGGCGCCCACCGTCCGGGTCATCACGGCGCGCGCCTGGTCCACGCCCAGCCCGAGGCCGTAGCGCAGCATCGACCAGGCCTGCCACGTGCTCGCCGCCACCAGGGCGTTGCGCAACTGCTCCCGCTCCGGCCCGGCCGCGTCCAGCTCGACGGCGAAGAGCTCCTCGACCTCGTCGCGGACCCGTTGGATGTGCTTGAGGCGGTTGCGGTGCAACTGCTCGGAGACCGGCTCGCGCATCTGGGCGGCCCGCGCCGACGCCGCGATGAGCTGGAGCAACCGGGCCCGCTGCCGGCAGTACGCGTCGACCCGCTTCGCCAGCGGCAGCCCGGGAGAGATCGGCCGATGGGCGGCGTCCTGCTGCCGGAGCACCTCCGCGCCGCTGGCCTCGAAGAGCGTCTCCATGTCCTTGAAGTTGGTCCAGAGCGTCCGCAGCGAGATGCCGGCCCGCTCGGCGATGCGTTCCCCGGTCGGGCGCAGGTCCCCCTCGCCGATGAGCGCGAGGTGAGCCTCGACGATGGCCGCGCGGGTGCGCTCGGCCCGAGCGGTGCGCCCGTCGACCCGGCTCGCGACCTCGACCCCGTCCATCCGCCCCCGCCCTCTCACCGCCACGGCGTCTCCTGACGCACCGACAATTCTAGACAGGCGGTGATCAGCGGCCCCGGACCGACCGCCGGCGCGCTCATCCGGCTCGGCCGGTGCGCGAGACGCCACCGCCACCGACGACGACGCCGGTGACGATGGCGCTGCCGGTGACGATGGCGCTGCCGGTGACGATGGCGACGCGGCCCGCAAGCCGAACAAAATATGCATTCACAGTGCAGATATTAGGAGCGCTCAATGGCATCGGTCAACGCCTCGAAGACACCACGAAGCCGGCCGGGCGTGGTCACGCGCAACCACGCCCGGCCGGACACCCCTAGTGCCGATCTTGCAGTTTCGGTTGTCGATATGGTTGGAATGCCCCTTCTGCCGGGACAGAAAGTGCAAGATCGCGGGAGTACGGCGGTGCGGTACGGCGGTGCGGTACGGCGGCGCGGTACGGAGGCGCGGTACGGAGGCGTGGGCTCAGGAGACCGTGGGCACCCCGTTCGCCGGTGGCGCGGCCGGGGTGGCGGTGTACTCGTTGACCGGTCCGTCCGCCTCGTCGGTCTCGTACGCCGGCCCGAAGTAGCTCTGCACTCCCCCGCTCACCCGGCTCAGCCGATGACCGCCGTACCCGGAGTGGTCCTTGGTGGAGAAGCGCAGCGGCACCAGCCCGGGGCCCTGGAAGCCGCCCTTCTGCACGGCGTCCAGCACCTTCTCCCGGCTGAGGTCCTTGCCGGCGGCGAGCAACGTCTGCACGAAGAGGTAGCCGACCGACATGCCGTAGACGGTGTTGCCGTCGAACGGCGCGTCCCCGTTGTGCTCCTTGTTGATCTTCGTGAAGAGCTGGATCCACGGGTTCGCGGTGTCGTTCTGCATCGGCAGGTAGTTGGTGCCGACCATGCCCTCCAGGATCGGCGCGGCGGAACCGAGCTGCTTGGCCAGGGTCGGATAGTCGGCGCCGACGTTGGAGACCAGCCACTGCGCCTTGAAGCCCAGCCGCGCGGCGGTGCCGATCGACAGCGCGGTGAAGCCGGGCACGGTGGCGAGCACGATGACCTTGCACCCGGCCGCCTTGAACGCGCCGATCTGCGGCGCCACGTTCGTGTTGCTGGTGACGTACGTCTGCTTGACCGCCACCGTCCCGGCGCCGAGCACCTTCTCCACGCCGACCAGGCTGTCCCGGCCGAAGTCGTCGTCCTGCCCGAGGAAGCAGACCTTCTGGCCGGCCAGGTTCGCCTTCGCGTAGGTGGCCAGGATCTTGCCCTCGACCGTGTAGTCCGGGTTGAACCCGAACGTGCCCGGATACTTGTCCGGCTGGTCCCACGTGCGGCTGCCGGAGGCGACGAAGAGGTCCGGCACGCGGTTGCTCTTGAGGAAGTCGAGCACTCCGCTGTGCGTGGGCGTGCCGAGACCGTTGAGGACGGCGAAGACCTTGTCCTGGAGGACGAGCTGACGGACCACCTGCTGGGTGTTGGCCGGGTTGTAGCCGTCGTCCATGATCTTGTAGGTGATCTTCCGGCCGTGCACGCCACCGTTGGCGTTCACGTAGTCGAAGTACGCCTTCGTCGCCGGGGCGATCTTCGAGTAGCCGGCCGACGCCGGCCCGGTGAGCGGCATGTGGGTGCCGACGACGACCTCGGTGTCGGTGACGCCCGGCACCGACGCCCCGCCGGGACCGGAGCCGTCGTCACCACCGCAACCGGCGGCGGCGGCCAACAGGGCGATGGTGCTGGCGATCGCGAGACCACGTTGTGCCAAACGGTGCATGGAGAACACCGACCTTTCTCGGTCCGGTTCGGGGAACGGTGTGGGTGGTGGTGCGCCCGACCGGGGCCGGGCGTGGAGCAGCTCAGGAACGCCGGGCCCGCAGGCGCCGACCAAGACGCGACAGCAGCCCCTGGATGCCACCGGGTGCGGCGATCATGACGACGATCAGGGTGAGGCCGAAGATCGCCAGCGGCAGGTTTCCCTCCAGCCGCTGCGCCACCGCGGGCGAGAGCGTGAGCAACTCGGTCGCGGAGTGGGTGAGGTCGGGCAGGGCGACCAGCAGGATGGCCCCCCAGAGCGCGCCGGTGAGCCGACCCAGGCCGCCGATCACCACCGCCATCAGCAGGAACAGCGACAGGGTCAGCGAGAACGCCCCGGGTGAGACGCTCTGCGCGAGCACCGCCAGCAGCGCCCCGCCGAGTCCGGCGGTGGCGGCGCTGACCACGAATGCGAGGACCTGGGTACGGGCCACGTGGATGCCGGCCAGGCGGGCCGCCACCTCGTCGTCCCGAACCGCCCGGAAGGTACGCCCGTACCGGCTGCGGGTCAGGTTGGCCAGCAGCAGCAACGCGAGCAGGGTGGCCGCGCCGGCGAGCCAGAGCTGCCACCGCTCGTAGGGGAAGTACGGGCCGAGCGACAGCGGCGGCGGCTCCACCGGCACCGACAGCCCCTGCTCGCCGTTGAAGACGCCGTCGAAGGTGACGGCCAGCGCTGGCACGACGACGGCCACCGCGAGGGTCACCCCGGCCAGGTAGGGACCGCGCAGCCGGGCCGCCGTAACCCCGACCACCGCCCCGACCGCGACAGTGCTGACGATCGCCGCGCCCAACGAGAGCGGCAGCAGCCAGCCGCCGGTCATCCCCCGGTCCGCGAACGCGTTCTGGCACAGCGCCAGGGTGTACGCCCCGGTGGCCATCAACGCGCCGTGGCCGAGCGACAGTTGACCGTTGAGTCCGGTGAGGACGGTCAGCCCGGCGGTCGCGCAGAGGTAGGCGGCCACGGTGGCGAGCTGGAAGTTACGGAACGGCTCGACGGCGTAGCTGACCCCGACCAGCAGGAGCCCGACGACGAGCACGATCGCGAGGTGGCGCAGCAGGGTCGAGCCGCGTCGCCGGTCGACGGTGCGGCCCACGTCGACGAGCTGCTGTTTCGGCGGCGCCGCCGCCCTCGTGGCGCTCACACCCGCCTCGCCGCGACCGGGGCGAACAGCCCACCGGGCCGGACCAGCAGCACCGCCAGCAGCAGGACCAGCACCGCGAGCGGCGTGAGGTCGCTGCCGGCGTAACCGCTCACGTAGGAGAGCAGCAGACCCACCACCAGGCCGCCGACCACCGCGCCCGGCGGGCTGTCCAGCCCACCGACCACCGCCGCGGTGAACGCCGAGACGAACACGAGGTCCATCGCGTGCGGGTGCAGGCCCAACTCGGTCGGCAGGACCAGCATGGCGGCCAGCGCGCCCACCCCGGAGGCGAGTGCCCAGCCGAGGGTCAACATGCCACCGACGTTGACCCCGAGCAGCCGGGACACCTCCGGGGCGAAGGCCGCCGCACGCATCCGCAACCCCACCGGGGTACGCGCGAACATCCAGGCCAGGCCGCTGACCACCACCGCGATCGTGGCGAAGACGAACAGGTCGAACGGCGACAGCACGGCCACCCCGCCGACGGTGAGCGCGGACCTACCGAACGGCGCCTCGGCGGGACGGAACTCGTTGCCGTACACCATGCCCAGCACGGCCTGGATCAACAGCACCAGCCCGAGCGCGACGATCACGGGGTTGAGCGGTGAGGTGTGGTCGACGTGCCGCATCACGACGCGGTCCACGAGCGCGCCGAGCAGCAGGCCGGCGACGATCGCGACCACGAAGCCCAGCCAGTAGGAGCCGGTCGTGGCGCTGACCGTGTAGGCGACGTACGCGGCGGCGACGGCCATCGCCCCCTGGGCGAAGTTGACGACCCGCGCCGCCCGCCAGATGAGCACCAGGGCCAGCGCGAACGCGGCGTACACCGCGCCCCGGGACAGGCCGTCGATGGTGAGGAAGACGAAGCGGTCCAACAGTCCTCCTTCCGGGGACGAGGTGGTGGTCAGAAACCGAGGTACGCGTGGCGCAGGTCGACGTCGTCACGCAGTTGCTCCGCCGGTGCGGCGATCACCACCCGGCCGAGGGACATCACGACGCCCTGGTCGGCGACGGCGAGCGCGCTGCGCACGTTCTGTTCGACGAGCAGGACGGTCAGGCCGGTGCGGTCGCGTAGCTGGCGGAGCAGGGCCATGGTCCGGGCGACCACCCGCGGCGCCAGGCCGAGTGACGGCTCGTCGAGCAGCAGCAGGCGGGGTCGGCCGACCAGGGCCCGGCCGAGCGCGAGCATCTGCCGCTCACCGCCGGAGAGTTGGTGGCCGAGGTGCCGGCGGCGTCGGGCCAGCGGTTCGAAGAGGTCGTAGACCTCGTCGAGGGCACGCCGCGCGTCGGCCCGGTCACGGCGCCACAATCCGCCGAGGCGCAGGTTCTCGTCGACAGTCAGCTCACTGATCACGCCCCGCCCCTCCGGGACGTGCGCCATGCCGCGTCGGACGAGCTGCTCCACAGGCGTGCCGCGTAGGTCCTCCCCGGCGAGCAGCACCTGGCCGGCGGCCGGGCGGATCATGCCGGAGAGCGCACGCAGCAGGGTGGTCTTGCCGGCGCCGTTGGCGCCGACGACAGCGGCGATGGTGCCGGCCGGGACGGTGAGGTCGATGGCCCGCAGCACGGGCGCGGCGCCGTAACCGGCGACCAGCCCCCGCACGACCAGCAGGTCGGTGGCGGTCATGGGGAAACCTCCTCGACGGTGGCGCCGAGGTACGCGTCGGTGACCGCCGGGTCGTCGCGGATCTCGTCCGGGGTGCCGGCGGCGATGACCTTGCCGAAGTCGAGCACCACGAGCTCGTCGCAGACCGCCATCACCAGGTCCATGTGGTGCTCGACGAGCAGCACCGCACACGGGTCGTCGTCGCGCCGGGGCAGCTGCCGGACCAGCTCGGCCAACTCGGCGATGTCGTCGGCGCCGAGGCCACCGGCGGGCTCGTCGAGCAGCAGCAGCCGGGGCCGGGCGGCGAGCGCGCGGGCCAGGGCGACGCGCTGGCGTACCGCGAAGGGAAGCGTGGTCGGCGCGGCCTCGGCGTGCTCGGCGATGCCCAGGTCGTCGAGGATGTCCAGGGCGTGCCGACGCAGTCGGCGCTCGTCGCGGTCGCTCGCCGGCAGCCCGAGCAGCGCCGGGACGAAGCCCGCCCGGGCGGTGTGCGACGCGCCGGTCAGCACGTTCTCCAGCACGGTCAGACCGGCGAAGAGGCCGGTGCCCTGGAGGGTCCGGGCGATGCCGAGCCGGGTCAGCCGGTGCGGCCGGGGTCGCAGCGGCCGGCCGTCGAGGGTGAGCGAGCCCGTCTCCGGCGCGACGAACCCGCAGATCACGTTGAACAGCGTGGTCTTGCCGGCGCCGTTGGGCCCGATCACGCCCACCACCCGGTTGGGTGGGACCCGCAGCGAGACGTCGTCGAGGGCGGTGAGGCCGCCGAAACGGACGCCGATGTGGTGCAGTTCGAGGCCTCGCTCCATCACCCATCCCTCTGTCGTGGCGGGTGTTTATTTACACTCGCAGTGTACGTTTCTCGGGTATCGCGTCAAGACCTTCTATGGCCCTCGTCCGCACGCCGACGGGGCGGCCGCCACCGGCGACCGCCCCGCGACCACGCTCAGGAGCTGGGACAGGTGTTGCGGTACTCCTCGATCTGCGAGCCGCTCGGGCCGGGGCAGAGGAACTGCTCGTAGCGGGTGTCGTCGTCGACGAACCGCTTCAACCAGGCCACCATCTGCCGGGCGGTGGGCGTGTTCGTCGTCTGCGGGAAGAAGTGGCTCGCCCCGTTCAGCTCCAGGTACGCCTTCTCGGCCGAGGCCGGGATGCTGTTGTAGAACGGCACCGAGTGCGACGACACCGGCGCCACGGTGTCACTCTCCCCGCCGATGATCAGTGTGGGCACCCGCAGCTCGGACCAACTCTTGTCGGTGTTCCACGGTGCCAGCGGCACGGCGGCCTGCAACGACGGCCGCGACGAGGCCGCCTCCAGGGTGCCCCCGCCACCCATCGAGTGCCCGGCCACCGCGAGTCGACTGCTGTCGATCCGGGTACGCACCGAGCTGCGCTGGGTGAGGTAGTCGAGCGCGGCGAGAAGCTGCCGGCCCCGGCTGTCCGGCTGGTCCAGCCGGGTGTTGGTCTCGATGCCGATCACCACGAAGCCGTGCGAGGCGATGCGCGGTCCGAGCCAGCTGATGCTGGACCAGGCCGCGGTGTAACCGGGCGAGATGGCGATGGCGCCGAAGGTGCCCTCGCTGGTGCTTGTCGGGTAGTAGATGACGCCGCCGCCGAAGCCGGTGACGCTCAGCGACGACACGCTCTGCGACGCCGTGGCGAACGGGCCGCGGCTGGCCTCCAGGATCGAGGTGGTCGGGGCCGGGCCCCGCTCGTACGGGCCGGCGGCCTGCGCGGCGCCGGTCGGGCCGGAGAGAACGCCGCCGGCGACCAGGACGGCGGTCACCGCGAGCCGAGCTGCGACGGAACGGGGACGGGTGGTGGTTGGTGAGGACACGTCGGGCACTCCCTAGGGTCGAGGGAAATCGACGTACATGAGTTTTGGCCGGTCCGCCGGTCCGCGCATCGGCGAAATCACCAGTTCCGGCGCAGGTTGCCGGGATCGATGGTGTTTCGACCCTCTGACCAGGGGTAGCAGGGCTCTCGCCTGCCCGCACACGCTCCCTGGAGGGGTTCGTCACGTGGAAACAAGCAAGCCCGCCAAGGCGGTCAAGAACGCCGTGAAGACGGCCTCCGGCAAGATCGCCGACGCCCTCACCCCGGATGTCCCCGGCGCGCCGGGTAGCGCGCCACCGAGCGTCGAGGAGCCGACGACGCCACACGACCCGCTACCACCGAAGCCGGCGCAGGGGGCACCGCAGACGGGTACGCCGACCGGCGCCGAGACCGGCGTTCCGGCGACCGCGAAGGGGCAGCAGGGCGCCTACCTGACGACCGCGAACGGAGCGCGGCTGCGCGACACGGACCACTCGCTCAAGGCCGGGCCGCGCGGCCCGGTGCTGCTGCAGGACCACCACCTACGCGAGAAGATCACGCACTTCGACCACGAGCGCATCCCGGAGCGCGTGGTGCACGCGCGGGGCGCCGGCGCCCACGGGGTGTTCACCGCGTACGGCACCGCCGAGGCGGTCACCAGGGCCGGCTTCCTCAAGAAGGGGCGCGAGACCGACGTCTTCGTGCGCTTCTCCACAGTGCTCGGCTCGCGGGGTTCGGCCGACACGGTCCGCGACACCCGCGGCTTCGCGACCAAGTTCTACACCGACGAGGGCACCTTCGACCTGGTCGGCAACAACATGCCGGTCTTCTTCATCCAGGACGCGATCAAGTTCCCGGACATCATCCACGCCGGCAAGCCGCACCCGGACCGGGAGATCCCCCAGGCGCAGAGCGCCCACGACACCTTCTGGGACTTCGTGTCGCTGCACACCGAGGCGCAGCACCACACCATCTGGAACATGTCCGACCGGGGCATCCCGCGCTCGTACCGGACGATGGAGGGCTTCGGTGTGCACACCTTCCGCCTCGTCAACGAGGCCGGGGAGACGGTGCTGGCGAAGTTCCACTGGAAGCCCAAGCTGGGAGTGCACTCGCTGACCTGGGAGGAGGCGCAGCTGCTCGGGGGCATGGACCCGGACTTCCACAGGCGCGACCTCTACGACGCGATCGAGGCCGGCGCGTACCCCGAGTGGGAGCTGGGCATCCAGGTCTTCCCCGACACCCCGGAGGAGACCTTCGCCGGCGTCGACCTGCTGGACCCGACGAAGATCGTGCCGGAGGAGCTGGCCGAGGTACAGCCGATCGGGCGGCTGGTGCTCAACCGGACGCCGACGAACTTCTTCGCCGAGACCGAGCAGGTCGCCTTCCACCTGGGCCACCTGCCGCAGGGCATCGACGTGACGAACGACCCGCTGTTGCAGGGCCGGCTCTTCTCCTACGTCGACACGCAGCTCACCCGACTGGGCGGACCCAACTTCACCCAGATCCCGATCAACCGCCCGCACGCCGCCGTGAACGACATGCTGCGCGACGGCTTCCACCAGCACGCCGTGCACGCCGGCGTGGCACCGTACCGGCCGAACTCGCTCGACGGCGGCAACCCGTTCCCGGCCGGCGACGCCGAGCACGCCTTCGTCGACGTGCCGGTCACGGTGGCGCAGGCGCCGAAGGTACGGGCCAACCCCGCCTCGTTCGACGACCACTACAGCCAGGTACGCCTGTTCTGGTCGAGCATGTCGCCGGTGGAGAAGGACCACATCATCCGGGCGTACACCTTCGAGCTGGGCAAGTGCTACCACCAGGCGATCAAGGAGCGTCAGCTCCAGTGCCTGGCCAACATCGACCCGGTGCTCTGCGAGCAGGTCGCCACCGGGCTGGGTCTGCCCGCCCCGCAGCCGACGGAGCCGCTCGCCGACGTCACGCCCAGCCCGGCGCTGTCACAGGTCGGCCGGGAGTGGCCGAGTGACGGTCGGATGGTCGGCATCGTCGTCGACCCCGACGGCGACCTGGACGGCGTCGACGAGGTCCGGCGGGCCGTGTTCGCGGCCGGCATGGTGCCGCTGCTGATCGCCCCGCACGCTGGCGTGGTGGGCGGTATGCCGGTGCAGCGCACCTTCGCCACCGGCCGGTCCGTCGAGTTCGACGCGGTCCTGCTGGCCGGAGCGCCGGCACCCGCGCCGGATGCCGTCCCGGCCCGCGACGCCACGGCGGGTACGCCGGCCACCGTCGATCCCCGCGTGCTGCTCCTCGTCGAGGAGTCCTGGCGGCACGCCAAGGCCGTGGGCGCCTGGGGCGCCGGCGTCACGGTGCTGGAGCAGGCCGGTGTGGCCGGCACGCCCGGCGTCGTGACGGCGGGTTCCGGTCCGGAGGCGCTGGCGGCGGTGCAGCAGTTGATGGCCGCGCACCGGGTGTGGGAGCGGTTCCCCGCCACTGTCGCCTGACCCGTCACCAAGTTGCCTGTTCGATCACGGCGAGGGCTGTTCTCCGCAGTACGGGAGGACAGCCCTCGGCCGTGCTCAGGCTGTCGTCTCCGGTTCCACCGCAGGTGGTCCGTGCCGGCGCCACAGCCCCGCTGCTCGATCAGCGCCCGCGGTACCGCTCGCCGGCGGCCAGGCGGCCCAGCTCGACCGCCGGGTCGGTGGGCGGCGAGTCGGTCTGGCTGACGACAAGCGTTTCCACAGTGGCGCCGTCGGGTGAGAGCACGGTCGGTGCCACCATGGGCGGTGGTCGGATGCTGGCAGGCCGTGGTGCCATCCGACAGATACCACCCTGAAACTACCTCAATCGTCATCAGACACAGGTGGACGCCGGCTTCCGATTGACCCGCCGGACTACGTCGTTTCAGTGCTTGACGTGTCAATTTTCCACCGGTAGCTTAAATCGCATCTACAAATATCTATCTAAAGCAGGTGAACCGTGCTCTTGAAATCCATCGCCATCGCCATCGCCGCGTCCGTCGCAGGCGTGCTGGCCGCCGCCCCCACCGCCTCGGCGGCAGCACCCGGAGTGTCGATACAAAGCTGGGGGTCCGGGAACTGCCCGCAGGGCATGCTCTGCATCTGGCCCAACTGGAACCACCCGCCGCAGGGTCCCGTGGAGACGCCGTCTCTGACGACCAACAGCGAGTGGACCGGCAGCATCCAGGGATTCAACTTCTACAACGGCACAGGTCGCGACGCCGTGATATCCGGGTTCACTTTCGGCTCGTCGATTCCCTTCAAAAACTGCGCTCCTGCCGGCGGGACCGGGGGCGACCTGTATATACCGGTCAAGGTGACGAAGGTGACCTGGCAGCTGACCCCCTGCTGATCCTCCACCGGGCCCTTCCGAGCAAGGACTTGGAGTAGCTGACTCGATCGGCGGTCCGGACGCGCCCGGATCCGTTGCGGTGCAACGAGAAGACGCAGAACCCCGGTATGAAGGTGGTCCTTCCCGGAATCACCGTCATCGAGGTTCTGCGTCGCTACAAGCGACACACATGCCGCCATCCTGCCCGTACGCGAGGCGACCGTGTCGTTCTGTCCGGCCTCCTGCACGCCGAACGGCAACGGCTCGGCACGGACTCCGGACCGCGGACAGCCCCACGACCACCGAATTTCGCGCAGCGGGATCAGCCGATGTCGGCCAACCGCGGCAGCACCTCGTCGCCGAGCCGCGTGGCGAACTCGACCGGGTGCCGATCCGGCGTCACCTGCACCTCGCTCACACCGAGCGCGGCGTAGTCGGACACCTCGGCGAGGAACGCGTCGGTGTCGTCCAGCGGCGACCGGGAGGCCACCACCGTCTTCTCGATGGTGTCGTAGTCGCGGCCCTCGGAGGCACAGTGCCCGCGCAGCACGTCCAGCTTGCGCGCCACGTCGTCGACGCCGGCACGGCCGAACAGGTTGCAGGCGTCGGCATAGCGCGCCACCAGCAGCAGCGTCTTCTTCTCGCCCCCGCCACCGATCATGATGGGCGGGCGCGGGCGGCTCAACGGCTGCGGCGAGTTGATGGTCTCGGCGAGCTGGTAGTGCTTGCCGTTGAACGGCCCGTCGTCGGCACTCCACATCTGCAGGCAGATGCGCAGCGTCTCCTCCAACCGCTCGAACCGCTCGGCCACCGGGACGACAGGCACACCCAGCCCGAGCTGCTCCCGCTCGTACCAGGAGGCGCCGATGCCCAGGCGGGCCCGGCCGCCGGAGAGCACGTCGAGGGTCGTCACGGTCTTGGCCAGCAACCCCGGGTACCGGTACATCACACCGGTGACCAGCACACCCAGCGTCATCCGCTGGGTCTTCGCCGCGACGTAGCCCAGCGTGGTGTACGCCTCCAGCATCGGCTCCTCGGCCGCGAACACCGCGTCCATCTGGAAGAAGTGGTCCATCACGGTGAACGACGCGACGCCGGCCTGCTCGGCGGTGGTGGCCGCCTGTGCCAGGGTGGGCGCGATCGCGGTCGGGTCGGCCGGGGTCGAGTAGTTCCAGTAGTGCAGCCCAAGCTTCATGTGGCACCTCCGCAACGAGCCTAGGGGACGTGTCGAGGGCTGGCCGCGTCCATTACCAGATCATGACAATTCGTGGATCACGCGCGGATATCCGGCTGGCAGCTTCTGCTGAGTGATCCAACAGTTGTCTCCCACCGAGTCCCGGCCCGTCGACACGCGGCCCGAGGCGACGCGCGTCCGGTTCCGCCACCGGTACTGGACCCGGACGGTCCCCGCCGACCGACAGTCACACCGGGCGCGGTGGGCCGACGCGGCGAAGGGCGTCTGCATCGTCCTCGTCGTTCTGTGGCACGTCGTAGTCAAGGATTACCTGCAGATCGACTGGCACGTCGGCGTACCGGTGCCGGGCCTGTGGGGAACGCTCGGCGAGCAGTTCCTGCCGCTGCGGATGCCGCTGTTCTTCACCATCTCGGGCGTCTTCGCGGCGAACGCCGCCCAGCGGCCGTGGCGGGTCGTCGCCCGCGGCCGCATCGCCGGTTTCCTCTACCTGTATGTCGTCTGGCTGCTGATCCATACCGCGGTCCTCGCCGCCGCCCCGCAACTGCCGACCGACCGTGCCACCTCCGCCCTGGGCCTGCTGGAGCAGCTCACCATCACGCCGTCGAACCTCTGGTACCTGTACGCGCTGGCGCTGTACTTCACAGTCGCCAAGGCGACCCGCCGGGTGCCCCGGGCGCTGGTCCTCGTGCCCGCCGCGGCGTTGTCCGCGATCGCCGCCGCCGGCCTGCTCGACACCCCCGGCAATCGGGCCGGCCTCTATCAGAACCTGGTCTTCTTCCTCGCCGGCCTGTCCCTGCGACCGCAGATCGAGCGGTGGGCGGCCACCGCCAGCAGGCGTCGGCTCGTGCTGACCTCGGGCGCCTACGCGCTCGCGCTCGCCGCGATGGCGGCGGCCGGCGCCCAGCAGTGGTTCGGCGTATGGACGGCGGTCTCCGCGGTCGCAGTGATCTTCGGCATAACCGCCGCTGCCCGGCTGGCCCGGTGGTCGGCGATCAGCGATCCGCTGGCTAGGCTCGGCCGCATCACACTGCCGATCTACGTCATCCACATGCCGGTCCTGGCCCTGCTGCACCGGCTGTTGCTCGTACCGGTTTCCGGGCTGGACCGGTCCGCCCAGGGCCTGATCGTGCTCGGTTATCCGATTCTGCTGAGCGGGCTGGTGATCGGTCTGAGCCTGGCCGTCCACCGCGGGCTGGTGGCGGTGCACGCGCGCTGGCTGTTCGCGCTCCCCGGTCCCCGCCGGGGAGGGGCGGCCGGATGAGCGCCCTGGCCGAGGCGGTGGTCGACCTCGGGGCGATCGCCGACAACGTGCGGGCCATCACGTCGCTCACCGGCACCGACCTGATGGCCGTGGTGAAGGCGGACGGGTTCGGTCACGGCGCGGTGCAGGTGGCCCGTGCCGCGCTGCACGCCGGCGCCCGTTGGCTGGGGGTGACCTCGGCGGCCGAGGCGCTGGCCCTGCGTACGGCGGGGGTGACCGCGCCCACGTTGAGCTGGCTGCACCGGCCGAACGACGACTTCGGGGCGTTGATCACCGCGGGCGTCGACGTCGGGGTGTCCACCACCACGCACCTGCACGCCGTCGTCGACGCGGCCCACCTGCTCGGCGTACCGGCGATGGTGCAGCTCAAGGCGGACACCGGCCTGTCCCGCAACGGGGCCGCCGGGGACGACTGGCCGGAATTGGTGCGGTGGGCCCGCAAGTACGAGCGGGAGGGCGCGATCCGGGTACGCGGGGTGTGGTCCCACCTCATCGACGCGGACCTGCCGGGCGCACCCGAGCTGGGTCGGCAGGTGGCGGCCTTCGAGGAGGCGTTGCGGGCGACCCGCTCGGCCGGCCTCGACCCGGACCTGGTGCACCTGGCCAACTCGGCGGCCGCGCTGTCCGCACCGCGGACGCGCTACGACCTCTGCCGGATCGGGATCGCGCTGTACGGCGTGGACCCCTTCGGGGCGAGCGGTCCGGGCGAGTTCGGGCTGACCCCGGCGATGACGGTGCGCACGAGTGTGGTCAACGTCAAGCGGGTGCCCGCCGGCACGAGCGTCTCCTACGGGCCCGACCACGTCACCGGCGCGCCGACCACGCTGGCGCTGCTGCCGCTCGGCTACGCCGACGGGCTGCCCCGCGTCACCGGCGGTCGCGCCGAGGTGTGGCTCGGCGGCCGACGGTGCCCCGTCGTCGGGCGCGTCGCCATGGACCAGTGCGTGGTCGACGCCGGAGACCAACCGGTGACGATCGGCGACCCGGTGGTGGTCTTCGGCCCCGGCGAGGGTGACCAGGCCCCACCGACTGTCGTCGAGTGGGCGCGCTGGGCCGACACCAACCCGCACGAGATCTTGACCGGGATCGGGCCCCGGGTGGCCCGCGACCACCTCCACGAAAGGGCACGGAATTCATGACAACCCGACTGGCAGTGCTGTACGGCGGGCAGAGTGGCGAGCACGAGGTGTCCTGCCGCTCGGCGGCGAGCATCCTCGCCAACCTGGACCGGGAGCGGTACGAGGTCACCGAGGTGCTCATCGACCGTGCCGGCGGGTGGCACGTGGGCGGCCGCCCGACGACGCTCCCCCAGGCGCTGCGCGTGCTGCGTACCCAGGATGTGGTGTTCCCGGCCCTGCACGGCCCGTACGGCGAGGACGGCACTGTGGCGTCGCTGCTGGAGTGGCTCGGCGTGCCGTACGTCGGCAACGGTGTCTTCGCCAGCGCCGCCGGCATGGACAAGGGTGTCACCAAGCGACTCCTCGCGGCGGAGGGCCTGCGGGTCAGCCCGGGGGTGACCCTGCGTCCCGGCGAGGAGTTGTCGTCCACCGACCGGCAACGGCTGGACCTGCCAGTCTTCGTCAAGCCGGCGCGGGCCGGTTCCAGCCTGGGCGTGGTCAAGGTGGACGAGTGGGCGGGTGTGCCCGCCGCGCTGGAGCAGGCCCGTCAGGTCGACCCGAAGGTGCTCGTCGAGCAGGGGGCGCGCGGGCGGGAGATCGACGTGGCCGTCCTCGAGCACCCGGACGGGCGGGTGCAGGCCGGCCCGCCGCTGGAGATCCGGGTGACCGGTCCCGGTTTCTTCGACTACGACGCCAAGTACGACGGCGGGGCGGCCTTCCAGATCCCCGCCCCGCTCGACGCGGAGACCACCGAGGTGCTCCAGGACCGGGCGATCCGCGCCTTCCGCGCCCTGGACTGCCGGGGCCTGCTCCGGGTCGACTTCTTCCTGCCCGCCGAGGGGTCCCCCGAGCCCATCGTGAACGAGGTCAACACGTTCCCCGGTTTCACCGCCGCCTCGCAGTTCCCGCAGATCTGGGCGCAGGCCGGTCTCGGGTTCGCCGCGCTCATCGACATCCTGATCGCCGGCGCGCTCGTCGACGCGGACCGGGGCCGCCACACCGGGTTGCCCCGGCAGGCGCGACCTGTCGACCTGGCGCGCAGCGGTGGTCGGCATCCGGTCAGCTGAGCGGGCACGGCCGGGCCGGTCGGGCGCCGTCGGACCCCACGATGGCGACCGGTGTGGAGTTCCCCGCCAGGCCGACCTGGGCCGCGGCGTAGGCCACCGTGCAGATGATCTGGTCGGCCGCCCTGGACGACAGGGACCGGGCCGCGCCGGTCGTACGCACGGTGAGGTCACCGGACCCGTTGGCCCCCGACGTCAGTGTGACCGGGTCGAGACCGGCCGGCACCTCGCTGGTGAGGCCCTGGCCGCGTTCGTATCCCAGCGGACCGGCCGCGAGCAGGGCGAGCGCGTTGGCGGGCGAGGCGTCCGCCGACGCCGGGCGCAGGACCAGCACGAGTTCGCCCTCCGCGAGCAGGTAGAGCCCGATGCCCCGGGACGGGCCACTGACCGCGGGCCGACCGGTGATGACCTCGCTGGGCCGTACTCCGCAGCCGCCGGTGGCGAGAAGCGTGAGCAGAACGCCACCGGCGAGCAGCGCGCGCCTGGTCACCGGGCACCTCGGTCGTCCGCCGGGTCGCGGGGCAGGCGGAGGGTGAACACCGCGCCGCCACCGGGGGCGTTGCCCGCGACGAGGCTCCCCCGCCGGTCGCCGTGGTGGTGCAGGCGCGCGTTCTCCCAGGAGATGGCGAGGCCGAGGCCGCTGCCCTCGGAGCGGGTCCGCGCGGTGTCGGCCTTGTAGAAGCGGTCGAACACGTGCGGCAGGACCGCCGGGTCCAGCCCCGGACCCTGGTCGGCGACCTCGATGGTGACCCAGTCCGCGTCCGCGCGCAGGCGTACCGACACCGGCTCGGCGCCGTGCCGGAAGGCATTGCCGACCAGGTTGGCGACGATGACGTCGAGCCGGCGGGGATCCAGCCGGGCCACGACTCCCGGTGGCAGGTCGGCGCGTAGCCGGTCGACCCAGCCCCGGATCCGCAGGGTCGCGGTCACCGCCGCGGCCACGTCCACGTCGTCCAGGGCGAGCCGCGCGGTGCCGGAGTCGAACCTGCTGACCTCGATGAGGTCGTTGACCAGGTGGGTGAGGTTCTGCGTCTCCCGGCTGACCAGCCGGGCGGCCCGGCCCGCGTCGCCGGGCAGGTGGTCCGCCTCCTCGTCGAGCACGTCGGTCACCGCCGTCATCGCCGCCAGCGGCGTACGGAGTTCGTGCGAGACGTCGGCCACGAAGCGGCGGGCGTCGGACTCCATCCGCCGCAGCTCCCCGACCTGCCGTTCCAGCGTTCCGGCGGTGTCGTTGAAGGTCTGCGCCACATCGGCCAGCTCGTCGGCGCCCCGGACGGTCAGCCGGGTGCTCAGGTCGCCCTCGCCGAGGCGGCGGGCCGCCCGGCCCAGGTCGCGGACGGGTCGCAGGACGCCGCGGGCGGCCAGCAGGGCCAGCAGGACGGCGAGGACCAGGGACAGTCCGCCGGTCTGCCACGCCCGGGTGGCGAGCCGGTTGATGCTCTGCTGCTCGGGGACGAGGTTGCGCACCGAGTAGACCTCCAGCCCGGACGACCGGGACGTGCCGTCGGACTCCTCGAGCGCCAACTGGGTGCCGATGAGCAGCCAGGGCTGTCCGTCGTGCGAGACACGCTGCCAGGCGATCCGGCCGTCACCGACCTCCCGGCGCAGCTCGGGGGTGAGCGGGTCGGCGATCTCCGTACCGCCCTGTGACCGCATGTTCCGGTAGACGACCACCGCGAAGCCCTGCCGGTCGGAGAGCCGCTGGGCCAGCAGGTCGAGGTCGGCCTGGGTCGGCGGGAGCTGGACGATCGGGTAGACCTTCGCGAGTTGGTCGGTGAGCGACATCACGGCGGCGTCCTGCGCCTGTTGCAGGATGACGGTCCGGGCCTGGACGTAGCTGCCACTGGCCACGACCGCCGTCGTGGTCACGCCCAGCAGCGCGAAGGTCAGGAGCAGCCGCACCCGCAGGCCCAGGATCCGGGCACTGGCCCAGCGGGTCACAACGGCCCGAACCGGTATCCGAAACCGCGCACGGTCTGGATGAAGACCGGCGCCGACGAGTCGACTTCGATCTTGGCGCGCAGTCGCTGGACGCACGCGTCCACGAGCCGCGAGTCCCCGAGATATCCGTGCTCCCACACGGCCTCCAGCAGTTGCTGGCGGCTGAGCACCTGGCCGGGCGTGTGCGAGAGTTCGAGCAGCAGGCGCAGCTCGGTCGGCGCCAGGCCGACAGGCGTCCCGTCCCTGCTGACCACGAGCGCGGCCCGGTCGATTGTCAGCGGGCCGTACTCCTCCACGCCGGCGCGCTCACCGGCGGGACGTCGGGACTCGCCACCGGTCCGTCTGAGCACCGCGCGGATGCGCGCCTCGAGCACCCGGGCCTGCACGGGTTTGACCACGTAGTCGTCGGCGCCGGCCTCCAGGCCGGCCACCACGTCCATGTCGTCGTTGCGGGCGGTGAGCATGATGATCGGCAGATCGCCGAGCTGCCGGATGCGGCGGCAGACCTCGAACCCGTCCATCCCGGGCAGCATGAGGTCGAGGACCACGACGTCGGACGAGGTCGTGCGCAGCAGGTCCAACCCCTGCTCACCGGTCCCCACGGCGTGCACGGTGTGGCCCTGCCGGGTGAGCGCCAGCTGCAGCCCGTCGCGCACCGTCTGGTGGTCTTCGATCAGCAGCACCTGGGACATGTCGCCAAGTATCCCATCATGAGATCTTTTGGTATCCGGTCGATGGTCGTGACCGCGTGGGACGCGGACCGGCGAGATCAGTGGCGCGTACCAGGAACACCACGGAGCCCACCAGGACCATCGTCACCAAGCCGACCACCACGATGGCGACGAGCGCACCGCGCCGCACCGACGTGGCCAGGTCGGGCACGACCACCGCGAGCGCCCCGACCAGCACGACCAGGCCGGCCGCCCCCTCGGCCAGCCCGCGCCACGGGCCGCCGCCACCCGGTCGGCCGTCCCCGCCCTGGTCCCCGCGCCAGACCACCAGGGCCGCCGCGGCCAGGCAGAACAACGCCACCCCCAGCAGTACGCCGCCGAGCGCGTCGCTGAACCGGTGCCAGCCCGCGATCATCGTGGCCGCCGCGATGAGGGCGACACCCGCCGCGCCCGGCACCACCAGCCACCGCCGGGCCCACCCGGGGAGGACCAGCATGAACGCCAGCAGCAGCGCCGTGGCCGCCGTGACGTGACCGCTGGGGAAACTGTTGTGGGTGGTCGAACTCTCGATCTGGAGGTCCGGACGGGGCAGCGCCGACTTCACCGCGCCGGCCACCACCACCGCGCACAGGACCAGGCCCACGCCGACCACGCCCGCCGCCAGCCGCCGCCGGAGCGCACCCACCACCAGCACCGCGCCGAGCAGGGCGGCGAGGAGTGTCGGGCTACCGAAGGCGGCAAGTACGGTCTTGGCCGGACCCACAAGCACTGTCTGCTGCTCGTAGCCCCCACCCCGCTCGGCGCGCGGCAGGAGCGCGCCGTCCCACCACTGACCGGGGTACGTGCGCACGAAGACGGCCGCGGTGAGGGTCAGGGCGAGCAGGCCGCACAGCGACGCCGCGAACAGCCGGAGACCCAGCGGCACGGCCGCGCGGGCGTGCCGCAGGGGTCGCGCCGGCTGCGGGCCGGGCGTCGACCGCCCGACGGGGTACGACGATCCGATGGACATGGCGACAATGCTCGCCCCGGCAGGTCCGTACGCCGTGCGCGGATTGTCTTGGTTCTGTCACAACTGCTTCCGGACCGCCGGAGACCGGCTGACGACCACCGCGACGTGGTCGAATTCATCTGCTTGCATCGACGATGTTTTACCCGGCCGAGATCAGCCGCCACTAGGGTCAGGACGCCGATCGATGTTTCGCGTCGACGGTGCGAAAAATCCATCCGGAGTGAGTTGGGGAACCGGAAGGGGTTGGGGGAATGCAGGGAAACTCTGTCGACAGCCTGGTCATCGGCATCGCGTCGTCACCGGCCGAACGCCGACAGCTGGCCCGACTACTCGGCGGAAGCGACGCCTTCCTGATCGTCTCGACAGTCGACCAGGCGCGGGAGTTCCTCGGGGTGGTCGAGACACCTCCCGTTCCGACTCCCCCGGTCACGGGCGTGCTCGCCGACGTCGCGCCGAGTCCACCGCCGCCGCCACCGGACCTGACCGTCGACTCCGACCGGCGGGTGCTGCGGTGGCGCGACCAGGAGATCGACCTGACCCGCCTGGAGCACGACGTCCTGCTCTGCCTGGTGCACGCGCCCGGGCAGGTCTGGACCTACGAGCGCCTGCACCTCGAAGTCTGGGGCAACCGGCACCTCGGCCGTGGCTCCGACATGCACTCGGTGGTCCGCCGGGTGCGCGGCAAGCTCGCCAGGCTGAACGCCGCGGCGACGATCCACTCGGTACGCGGGGTCGGCTTCCGGCTCGTCCCGGTCTGATCCGCCGGACCCGGTCCGGCCCGCCTGGTCGGACACCAGGCGGGCCGGACGTGATCGCTACCGTTCGGGCGTCAGCACCGGATCGGCGCCAACCCGAAGTCCTCCACGGTCGGAGTGGTGCTGTTGATCTTCGTCTGACGGGTCTGCGGCTTCCAGCCGTCCTTGGCGACGATCATCGTGATCGGGTTGTTGCGGCGGTCCACCCAGTAGGCGTACTTGCCCTCGGCGTCGGTCGCGAAGGTCCACGACGACGCCCACGAGTCGACCTGCACGACCGCGCCGGTGAGCGGCGAGGTCGCACCCTGGCAGCTGGTGCCGGTGACCGTACCCATGAGCTTGCCCCAGGTCTTCGGGGGGTTCGCGGTCATGGTCACCGCGACCGGCGCGACCGAGTACGGCGTGTTCTCCGCGATCGCGACCGCGCCGGAGTAGGTGCCCGGCTGGTCCACGTTCGCCGTCATCGTGACGGTGACCGTGACCTTCGCCCCCGGCGCGAGGGTGACCGCCGACTTGTCGATGGCCATCCAGCTCACGTCGGCCGCCGACTCGGCGCAGCCCTCGAAGCCGGGCAGCGCCTCGCTGTCCGGGGCCGCGTCGAAGTTGCCGGACGAGCCGCCGATCTTGTAGAAGCCGCACGCCGCCCCGCCGCGGTAACGCGCCGTGTTGGCGTTCGGCAGGTTCGACCACGAACCGGTGCCCGGGTCGAAGGCGAAGCCCGCGTTGCTGATGGCCCCACCCTGCGAACCACCGACGACGAGGAGCTTGCCGTTGGCGACGGCGTACGAGCTGGCCCAGTTGTCGGTCGGCGCGTCGGCGACCGTGCTCCAGGTGTTGGCGCCCGGGTCGTAGGCGTAGCTGGACTTCAGCGCGGCGGCCCCGTCGTTGCCGCCGGTGCAGTAGACGATGCCGTCGATGCCGCCGCAGGAGGCGAAGGCCACCGACTTCGGGTAGTTGGCAAGCGTCGTCCAGGTGTCAGTGGCCGGGTCGTACCGGACCACACTGTTCGACATCGGCGTGCAGGCGGCGGTGGTGCAGCCACCGATGGCGTACAGCTTGCCGTCCACGACGGCCTGACCGGCCGCCGATCGCGGCGCCGGGTTGTCGGCCAGCTCCGTCCAGGTGTTGGCCCCCGGGTCGTACGACCAGGTGGCCGAGTCCGGCCCCGAGTCACCCCAGCCGCCGCTGACGATGATCTTCCCCTCCACGACGCCCGCGGTCGGGGCGTTGCGGGCACCGGGAAGGTCGGCGATCGCCGTCCAGGTCTGCGCGACCGGGTCGTAGGCGTAGTTCTTGGTGGTGGAGGTGCTCCCGTCGCCACCGCCGAGCGAGTAGACCTTGCCGGCCAGGTTCACCACCCGGTTGTCCATGATGGTGGACGGGTAGTTGGCGATGTCGGTCCACGGCGCCGCCTGCGGGCCAACCCCCGCGGTGCCCGCCTTGGCCGCCTTGCCGGACGCCTTCGCGGCGAAGGACGTCGCGGCGGTGAGCCGCTGCTCCGGCGCGCCGGAGCCACCGAGCACCTGCTGCCGGGTGACCTTGGACCCGTCCGCCCGGAGGAGTTCGAACCCGTTGTCCCGCTCAGCGAACTTGACCTCGACCGGCGCGCCACCGGTGTTGGTCACCGTGAACGTCTTGCTGGCCTTGCCGCTGGGCATCTGGAGCGTGGCGCTCACCTGCGTCGGCGTCACCGACAGCCGGCCGGCCGCGAGCTGGAAGTTCGCGACGGTCGCCCAGTCGGCCTCGACGTCGACCTGCTTGGTCTGGCTGACGTAGTTGCCGGCCGTCGCCGTGAACGGGTGCGTGCCGGTGAGCGTCGAGTAGATCCAGTAGAAGCCGTCGGCCAACTCCGGGTCGTCCGGGGTCGCCACGGTGACGGCCTTCTCGGCCGGCCGGTCCTTGCTGGTGACGGTCGCGCCGTTGACGTAGCTGTTGTCGTTCTTGTCGCGGACGTTGCCGACGACCAGCCCGCCGTCGACCGGCACGCAGGTGATCTGGCTACCGATCAGGACGTTGTCGACCTCCCACCACCACTCGTAGGACGCGTCGTAGTAGTGGAACCGGACCTGCACCTGCGCCTGACCGGCCGCCTGCGGGATCGGGATCTCGGTCAGCTTCGGGCCCCGGACGTCGGTCTCCTGCCGGAGCACGTTCGTCCAGGTGGCACCGCCGTCGATGCTGAGGTCCACGTCGGCGGTGTCGTCGTTGAGCTGGTTGAAGTCCTGGTTGAACCGGATGACCGGGGCCGTGACGCTGGTCAGGTCGACCACCGGGCTGACCAGGGAGGTGTCCTGGCTGGTGCCGGCACCGTAGTTGTCGCTGTCGATCATCGCGAAGTTGCCGGCGCCGCCGGTCAGGTTGCCCCGGTCGCCGTCGTCGGTGAACGTCCAGACCTGACCGCTGCCCGCGTTGTCCACGACGGTCCAGCCGGCCGGCGTGGTCGTGGCGTCGAAGGTCTCGTACTCACCGTCGGAGCCGGTCGTGTAGCCGGGCGCGGTGGTGCAGACGGTGCTGTCCACCGGCACCGCGACGTTGGCGGTGGCGTTGCCCGAGCCGACCACGACCTGCTTGGTGACGGTCTGGTAGCCCGGGTACTGCGACTCGTACGTCAGGGTGTAGGTCTGCCCGGCCGGCAGCTTGAGGCTGTACCGGCCGTTCGACGGCGTGGTGTAGTCGTAGACGCCGGCCACCCCGGTGACCGTCACCTTCGCGTACAACGGCCAGCCGTGGCCGGAGCCGTCGGTGACCGCCCCGGTGACGTTGACACTCGCCACAGGCGTCAGCGCGACGTTGAGCGTGGTGGTCGTGGCCTTGGTGACAGTCGCCGGCTTCGTGGTGCTGCCGTAGCCGAAGGCCGCCACGGTGACCTGGTAGTCGCCGGTCGGGAGCTGGGTCGAGTAGGTGCCGGTGGCGCCGGTGGTCACCTCACGGGTGGTCGGACCGGTGAGCGTCACTGTCGCGCCGGCGATCGGGGCGCCGGTGGCCGCGTCGGTGACGGTGCCGGCCAGGGTGCCGATGTCGCCGGTCGGCGCGGCGGTGAGCAACGCGAGGGCGTCCAGCCGGCCTTCGCCGTAGACGTTGTTGTCGGCCGCGGTGCCGCCGCACTGGGCGTCGGCCTTGTCGATCGCGGTGCCGTTGAGCAGCGCACGGGTCGCGTCGATGTCGCCGATGAGCGACGGGGCCGCCGAGTACAGCAGCGCGATCGCGCCCGCGAGGTGCGGTGCGGCCATCGAGGTGCCGCTGCTGCTGCCGTAGGCGTTGCCCGGGATGCTCGAGCGGACGTTCACGCCGGGGGCCGAGATGTTGGGCTTGATCTCACCGTCCTGCCCGGTGCCCCGGGCGGAGAAGCCGGCGATGTTGTTGTTGACGTCGTACGCGCCGGTCGAGTAGTTGTCGGCGAGGCTGCCGGGCGAGCCGCTGGTCTGGCATGCCGGCCCGCTGTTGCCGTTGGACCAGACGCCGAAGATCCCGGACGCGGCCCAGGCGTCCGTCACGTCCGTCATGAAGGGCTCGTTGGACGGTTCCCGGGTGCCCCACGAGTTGTTGATGACGTTGGGTCGCTTGCTCGCGTCGGCGTTCTGGCCGTTGAGGTCGAGCGGTTCGAGCATCCACTGCCCGGACTCGATGAGAGCGGCGTCGCTGGGGCAGCAACCGTTCGCCGCGATCCACTTGACCCCGGGGGCGACACCGATCTGGTTCGCGCCGTCGGAGCCGGCCATGGTGCCCATCGTGTGCGTACCGTGGCCGTCGTCGTCGCAGGGGCCGGTCTCGCAGGTGCCGGCGGCGTCGAACCAGTTGTAGTTGTGGTCGAACGTCCCGTCGCCGTTGTTGCCGCGGTAGGAGTTCACGAGCGCCGGGTGGTCGAACTGGACCCCGCTGTCGATGCTCGCGATGGTGATGCCCTCGCCCTTGACGCCGAACTGGGACCAGACGTCGTCGGCGTTGATGTTGGCGATGCCCCACTCCAGGGCGTTCACGGTCTTCTCGTCGGTGCCCTTGATCGTCTCGGGCACCTTGTAGGTGACCGGGGCGTAGAGGCCCTCGACCTCGGCGTGGTTGGCGAACGTCTGCGCCATCGCCAGGGAGCCGCTGTTCACCTTTATCGCGTTGGTGACCCAGAAGGTCTGGTACTTCGCACCCGAGCTGTCGAGTTCGGCCCGGATCTTGCCCTGGCTCGCCGCGGCGGTCTTGCGCAGAGCGTCCGCGACCGCCGTGCCGCGCTTCGACCAGTCCTTGATGGCGCTGGCCTTGCTCAGGTCCGCCCGGTCCTTGAACCGGATCCAGAAGTCCCCTTCACTCTTGGCCTGGAGCTGCTGTGCGAGCTCCGGTCGGATCTTGTCTCCCGCCCCCACCGCGCCGCCCGGCGCGGCCTGCGCGCCGGATCCGATGGTGACCAAGCATGTGGCGGCGAGGATCGTCGCCGCCCCGGCGCTGACCAGTGATCTGGCCGCGCGCCCCCATTGTGGACGTCTGAACATTGGTGCTGCCTCCCTCAGAACGACCCAGGGTGTCAATGGGCCATGGTGAGGGTGCGGGAGGATCGTCTCGGCGGGCCGAGAGATCGAACCCCCATGCCTTCCCATGCACCGCGCGGGTCACGCCGGTTGCCCGACTGGACACTATGATCGAGAAGAACGGACGATCAAGAACTTGCCGTGAGCAACTTGTCGCTAAGAGTTGCCCCGCTGGCGACGCGCTTGCCAATCATTGTCAGGACCATGACGATAGCTGGGCAGGGATGCCCATCGATCCCGGGCGGTGCTGTGGCCGAGGACGACGAGGCGACGTTGGATCGGGGCGATCCGGCCGACGAGCCGTTCCCGCTGTTGATCGCGGTGACCTCGTCGCCGGCCGAACGGATCCGGCTCGCCGAACGCCTCGACGGCATCGCGCCGCTGCTGCTGGTGGCCGACCTCGACGAGCTACGCCGACTGATCGCCGCGCCGCAGCAGCCGTCCACCACCTCGTCCGGGCCGACGCCCGCCGCCAACACCGCCCTGGTGATCGACTCCGCCCGGTCCGTCGCCCGCTACCGGGATCGCGAGGTCGACCTCACCCGACTGGAGCACGACCTGCTGATCTGCCTGACCACCGAGCCGGTCCGGGTCTGGAGCTACGCCGACCTGCACCGGTCGGTCTGGCGGGACGAGGGGCGCGAGCGCAGGGCGGACGTGCAGTCCCTGGTGAAGCGGCTACGACGCAAGCTGCACGAGCTTGACACCGGGGCCAGCATCGAAGCCGTCCGGGGCGTCGGGCTGCGGCTGACCGACCGTCGCCACCCACGCATCGAAAGAGCCTGACGCCTGCCTGATGTGGGCAGGCGGGGCGTGTGCGGCCGGACACGTCGCCGCATGAATCGGTCCCACGGGGGTAACGAGACCAAGATCAGCAACACCAAGGCGGATCAGCAACACCAAGGCGACGAAGAACGCCGGTAAGGAGAGTCAGCATGGCATTCCCGAATCCCTCGACGGTGTCCATCGGCCTCACGTCGGCCGCGCACGTCGGCATCGCGGTGAGTGACCTTGACCGCTCGGTCGCGTTCTACCAGGCTCTGCTCGGCGCGGAGCCGGTCGTGCGGGACGAGAGCATGCACGGCGCCGGGTTCGCGCAGTCGCAGGGGCTGCCGACGACGAAGCTGCGGTACGCCACGTTCAACCTCGACAACCTCGGGATCGACCTGATCCAGTTCCAGGAGCCGGTCGGTGACGCCGCCCAGGTCGCCGCCAACCGGCCCGGCTCGATGCACCTGTGTTTCCAGGTCGACGACGTACGGTCGGTCTTCGACCGGATGAGCGCGGCCGGGATCGAGTTCCTCGGGCAGCCGTACACGTTCGCGCCCGGCGAGGTGAACCCGCCGGCCGCCGTCGGCACCGAGGTCGCGTACTTCAACGACCCCGACGGCACCAACCTGGAGATCATCGCGCCCAAGGGCGGGTTCTCCCGCGAGTGATGTCGACGTGGGGGGGGGGGGGGGGGGCCGCCCCCCCCCCCCCCACGTCGCTCTCGCCGGCCGGCTCAGCGGCCCGCGCCGCCCGGTGACCCGGGTAGCCCTGGCTCGGAGGGCATTCGGGTGATCGGCGGTAGGACCAGGGCGATCAGGGCGACGATCGCGATGACCGTGAACGGCAGCGTGTAGCTCTTGCCGCTCGCCTCGTAGAGCAGCGACGTGACTAGCGGGCCGACCACGCCGCCGATGCTCCAGGCCACGATCATCGCACCGTAGATGGCGCCGCCGTTGGGCGTGCCGAAGTAGTCGGCAGCGGTGGCGGGCATCGTGCCGAATCCACCGCCGTAGGCGAGGTAGACCAGGGCGGCCAGGACCGCGAAGAGCGCCAGGGACGCGGCGTGCGGCAGGATGAAGAAGCAGATCGCCTGGAGCAGCAGCATCCCGAGGAACGCCGGCATCCGCCCGGTGCGGTCGGACAACCACGCCCAGGCCACCCGCCCGGCGCCGTTGAACAGGCCGAGGACGCCGACGAGCGTGGCGGCGGCCGCCGCGCTCGCCCCGGTGATGACCTGGGCGGCATCGGACGCCTGGGAGATCAGTGCGATGCCGCAGGCCACGTTGAGCGCGAGGATCCCGGTGAGCAGGTACCACTGTCGGGTGCGCAGGGCCTCCCGCAGGGTGTAGACGCGGGTGCCGGCGAGGGCGCGACCAGCGGTCTTCGGAGTGAACCCGGGCACCTGGTAACCAGCCGGCGGGTTACGGAAGAAGGACGCCCCGAGCAGGATCGCGATCAGGTAGGCGACGCCCAGCGGGAAGAACACGTCGGTGGGATCGTCGGTGCCGTTGAGCAGCCTCTTCGCCACCGGCGCGACGATCACGGCGCCGAAGCCGAAGCCGGCGACCGCGATGCCGGTGATCAGGCCGCGCCGGTCCGGGAACCACTTGGCGAGCATCGCGATCGGGGTGATGTACGCGGCCCCCAGGCCGATTCCCCCCAGCACGCCGTAGGTGAGCACCAGCAGCCACAGGTCGTCCTCCGACGACGTGAGCGAGGCCAGCATGTTGCCGACCGCGTAGAGCACGCCACCGCCGAGCGCGACGGGTCGTGGGCCGCGCCGGTCCTGGATGCGCCCGCCGATCAGGCTGCCGATGAAGATCGTGCCGATCGCCACCTCGAACGGCAGCACGGCCTCCCACTTGGCCCAACCGAATTCGTCCTGCAGCGGCTTGTTGAACACGCTCCACGCGTACACCGCGCCGAGCGCGAGTTGGACGAGCACCGCGGCGACGACGAGACCCCATCGGCCCCGCGTCGGCGCGGATCTTCCTTGATCGGTTGCGGTGTGTGCCATGAGCTGAGTCCCCCGTCTGCTGGCTCATTGGCTGGCGCCTGTTGGTCGAGCTATGTCCCCTTCTCGGCCGGCGACCGGCCCTCCCTGCGGTCGCGCCGTTCCCGTTGCGGCACGACCGTGTACTTGGGGTCGCGCGCCGACGCCATCCCGGCCTCGAAGACGCCGAACCGGGTGGCGACCGACGACGCGACAAGCGCGGCGCCGGAGAGCGCGGACAGCATCCGGCTACGCCGGCTGAACAACGCGGCGACGGTGCCCACGCCCAGCAGCACCCGCCCGGCCCGGATCAGTCGGCCGCTACGACCCTGCGTGTAGGGCTCCCCGGTCAGGCCCATCCGCTCCAGCCGGCGACCGCCGACCACCTCGGTGGTCGCCGCGGCGAGGGCGAGTCGCCGCAGCGGGGCGGTCTCCACGGCGGGCGCCGCGATCAGTCCGACCCCAGCCGCGGCGGCGAGCGCGCTGCCGGCGAAGACGAACGGCAACGACGGGTACGCGTCGTGCCAGGACGGTACGGCGGTGTCGGCGAGCAGCACCCCGGTGTAGGTGGCGAGCGCCGGGGCGGTGGCCGCGGCGGCCAGGCCGGCGACGTTGCCGACCGGGGGCATCAGCCGGCGGGCGAGGCCGAGCACGCCGTGTTGCGGCAGCCGCGGCGCCAGTTCGGTGATCGCGGCGACACCGGCGAGTGGTCCGAACACGGTGAGGATCCAGGTGCCGACCGACATCGGCGAGGTCAGCTTGGCGACCCGGAGCATGTGGTGGAACCGGGCGGGGCGCCCGAGGTCGTGCACCAGCAGGTACGCGCTGGCGGTGACGCCGCCGAGGGCGGTCCACCGCCCCACCTGACGCAGGCCGGGGCGGCCGGTCAGTTGGGCGCCCGCGCCGATCAGCGCGCCGCCGGCGGCGAGGCCTCCGGTGAACAGGTAGCCGGCGATGTCGTGTTTCCACACCGGCGGTTTGAGGATCGGGCGGCCGTAATAGGAGGTGAAGTCGGCCACCGGCACGGTCAGTTGCTCGCCGTCGTGACCGCGACCCCGGCCGCCCCGGCGCTGCCCGACGGCCTGGTCGACGCGGTCCTGGAACTCGCGGAACCGGGCGCCGGCCGGCTCGTTCGGTGGACTGTCGGTCATCGTCGACCGCCGACGAACGCGAACACGGTGGCGGCCGTCATGACGAGGGCGGCGAGGCCCGCGCGTTTCCACATGGCCGGCAGGTCACGGGTGGTCACGACCGGGTCGGGTGGCAACCCG